>NZ_JBMDKP010000009.1:0-311 GCF_057809775.1 Brevundimonas sp. FG128 | reverse complement strand
GTCTCCAGGGCGTTGAGCCTGCCATGACCGACAAAGAGCCCCGCAAGACCCCCATCGGATACGAAGACCGCCCAGACAGGTCGACGCGAGGCGCATTCCGCATCACCGCCCTCGCCATCGGCATTGCGGCTGTCGTCTGCCTTGCCCTGATTGCGGTGGTCGTGACCCGCAGCGGCGGCATTTAGTAAATGTATGGCCATCGGCAGAATCCGGCCAGCAAAAAGCCCCACAGCTTTCGCGGTGGGGCTTCTGGATCTTGGGTGCGGGAGTAGGATTTGAACCTACGACCTTCAGGTTATGAGCCTGACGAG
>NZ_JBMDKP010000008.1:0-312 GCF_057809775.1 Brevundimonas sp. FG128 | reverse complement strand
GTCTCCAGGGCGTTGAGCCTGCCATGACCGACAAAGAGCCCCGCAAGACCCCCATTGGATACGAAGACCGCCCAGACAGGTCGACGCGAGTCGCGTTCCGCATCACCGCCCTCGCCATAGGCATTGCGGCTGTCGTCTGCCTTGCCCTCATCGTGGTGGTCGTGACCCGCAGCGGCGGCATTTAGTAAATGTATGGCCGTCGGCAGAATCCGGCCAGCAAAAAGCCGCCAGATGGTTGATCTGGCGGCTTTCATGATTTGGGTGCGGGAGTAGGATTTGAACCTACGACCTTCAGGTTATGAGCCTGACGAG
>NZ_JBMDKP010000007.1:0-5882 GCF_057809775.1 Brevundimonas sp. FG128 | reverse complement strand
GTCAGAATCCGCTTGCTGACAAATCGGGGTCTCCGTATAGAGCCGCCTCGCTCGGAAACGGGCCGGCCGACGGGGCTGCGGGGGTCTTGATCCTCACGGTTTCACGGAAGAAAGAAGCGAAAAACTTCTTGCTTTCATCGGTTGGTTTCACTAGGTTCCGCGCTCCAATCGAATCGCCGACGGGTTTTTAGAGGTAAGCCTCGCTTTCCTCCGGTGGTTTCTTGCGGTCTGAAGGGTTCGCCTTTCTCTCCAAAAGATCTCTGAAAAGAGCGGTTGACACGAGGTTCGGCGGTCTCTAAATCCCCGCCTCCGCCGACGACACGGCGCTAAACAAGTCGGACCGCTGATGCGGTTTAGGTCTTTGACATTGTTGATTTGGAAAGAGAAACGCAGGCGGCGGTGTTCTTGCGATGACCCTAGAAGGTCATCATACGACACTGACTATCTGCGGTCTTTTTGAAAAGATACCATGCGTCGGTCTTCGGATCGATGAATGGGAACTCGTCAATAAAATACGTAGAACTAATGCCAAGACGTCCTTCGGGATGTTCTTAAGCTTAGGTCAGAAGTCAACTCAACCTGAGAGTTTGATCCTGGCTCAGAGCGAACGCTGGCGGCAGGCCTAACACATGCAAGTCGAACGAACTCTTCGGAGTTAGTGGCGGACGGGTGAGTAACACGTGGGAACGTGCCTTTTGGTTCGGAATAACTCAGGGAAACTTGTGCTAATACCGAATGTGCCCTTCGGGGGAAAGATTTATCGCCATTAGAGCGGCCCGCGTCTGATTAGCTAGTTGGTGAGGTAAAGGCTCACCAAGGCGACGATCAGTAGCTGGTCTGAGAGGATGATCAGCCACATTGGGACTGAGACACGGCCCAAACTCCTACGGGAGGCAGCAGTGGGGAATCTTGCGCAATGGGCGAAAGCCTGACGCAGCCATGCCGCGTGAATGATGAAGGTCTTAGGATTGTAAAATTCTTTCAGTAGGGACGATAATGACGGTACCTACAGAAGAAGCCCCGGCTAACTTCGTGCCAGCAGCCGCGGTAATACGAAGGGGGCTAGCGTTGCTCGGAATTACTGGGCGTAAAGGGAGCGTAGGCGGACATTTAAGTCAGGGGTGAAATCCCGGGGCTCAACCTCGGAATTGCCTTTGATACTGGGTGTCTTGAGTATGAGAGAGGTATGTGGAACTCCGAGTGTAGAGGTGAAATTCGTAGATATTCGGAAGAACACCAGTGGCGAAGGCGACATACTGGCTCATTACTGACGCTGAGGCTCGAAAGCGTGGGGAGCAAACAGGATTAGATACCCTGGTAGTCCACGCCGTAAACGATGATTGCTAGTTGTCGGGATGCATGCATTTCGGTGACGCAGCTAACGCATTAAGCAATCCGCCTGGGGAGTACGGTCGCAAGATTAAAACTCAAAGGAATTGACGGGGGCCCGCACAAGCGGTGGAGCATGTGGTTTAATTCGAAGCAACGCGCAGAACCTTACCACCTTTTGACATGCCTGGACCGCCAGAGAGATCTGGCTTTCCCTTCGGGGACTAGGACACAGGTGCTGCATGGCTGTCGTCAGCTCGTGTCGTGAGATGTTGGGTTAAGTCCCGCAACGAGCGCAACCCTCGCCATTAGTTGCCATCATTTAGTTGGGAACTCTAATGGGACTGCCGGTGCTAAGCCGGAGGAAGGTGGGGATGACGTCAAGTCCTCATGGCCCTTACAGGGTGGGCTACACACGTGCTACAATGGCGACTACAGAGGGTTAATCCTTAAAAGTCGTCTCAGTTCGGATTGTCCTCTGCAACTCGAGGGCATGAAGTTGGAATCGCTAGTAATCGCGGATCAGCATGCCGCGGTGAATACGTTCCCGGGCCTTGTACACACCGCCCGTCACACCATGGGAGTTGGTTCTACCCGAAGGCGCTGCGCTGACCGCAAGGGGGCAGGCGACCACGGTAGGGTCAGCGACTGGGGTGAAGTCGTAACAAGGTAGCCGTAGGGGAACCTGCGGCTGGATCACCTCCTTTCTAAGGATGCTTCTCCAGGCCGTCTCTCACGAGGCTGTCTATTGAAGCTCCAATAGCGAAGCGCTTCACAGCGCCGAGCACAAACGGCGGAACGCCGCCGTCTCCGTTTCTCTTTCCACTTTCGTCATCGACGCATCGACCATTCGGGTTGGTGTATTGGTGACGCGATCGCGAGCCTGGGTCTTTAGACCCGGCTGTCGCTGCCATAGGCCCGTAGCTCAGGTGGTTAGAGCGTACGCCTGATAAGCGTAAGGTCGGCAGTTCGAGTCTGCCCGGGCCTACCAGCCCTGCTGGACTCCAGCCTTGGACAGTATCGTATGACAGCTCTCCTGGGCTTCGCACCGTTCCTCGGAATGGGGCCATAGCTCAGTTGGTAGAGCGCCTGCTTTGCAAGCAGGATGTCGTCGGTTCGACTCCGTCTGGCTCCACCAGGCCGCACCCGCGGCCCTGGATTTGACCGGAGGCCCAGCGTTTGACGCTGTGCGGCCCCGACAAGCTCGCAGATCGCATCAAGAATTGCCCGTCGGCCGCAAGGTTGGCGTGCATTGATATCGTGAAGGAAGAACTAGACCGGCTCCCCTGAGCTTTTAGGTCGTGTTCGAGAAGAAGACATTGTCTGACAAAAATCAGGCTTGGTCCCCCGGCAACTTTCCAGTCGGGCGGAATAAACCAAGCATGAGTTTTGCTGAGAAACGATCAAACGTTGAAGGGCTTCTGACGGATGCCTTGGCGTAGAGAGGCGATGAAGGACGTGGCAAGCTGCGATAAGAACCGGGGAGGCGCTAGCACCCTTTGATCCGGTTATTTCCGAATGGGGAAACCCACCTTTACAGTCTTCCAACTTCGTTCTGACTTCGGTCAGGGCGGCGATTGGCGGATTGTTGAAAGGTATAATGAACTGAATACATAGGTTCATTAAGCGAACCCGGGGAACTGAAACATCTCAGTACCCGGAGGAAAGGACATCAACCGAGACTCCCGTAGTAGTGGCGAGCGAACCGGGACCAGGCCAGTGCTCTTGTGAAATAAAGACGAACGATCTGGAAAGGTCGGCCATAGTGGGTGAAAGCCCCGTAGTCATCAAATAGCAAGAGACTCGAGTAGGGCGGGACACGTGAAATCCTGTCTGAACATGGGGGGACCACCCTCCAAGCCTAAGTACTCCTCTACGACCGATAGTGAACAAGTACCGTGAGGGAAAGGTGAAAAGCACCCCGACAAGGGGAGTGAAACAGATCCTGAAATCGGAAGCCTACAAGCAGTCGGAGCCCCCAAGCGGGGTGACGGCGTACCTTTTGTATAATGGGTCAGCGACTTCATGTGTCGAGCAAGCTTAAGCCGTTAGGTGTAGGCGCAGCGAAAGCGAGTCTGAATAGGGCGCTAAGTTCGACGTATGACGACCCGAAACCAGGTGATCTATCCATGAGCAGGTTGAAGGTTGGGTAACACCAACTGGAGGACCGAACCCGTGAATGTTGAAAAATTCTGGGATGACTTGTGGATAGGGGTGAAAGGCCAATCAAACCTGGACATAGCTGGTTCTCCGCGAAATCTATTTAGGTAGAGCGTCCGACGAATTCCTTGGGGGGTAGAGCACTGGATGGTTGCGGGCTGCGCGAGCGGTACCAATACTAACCAAACTCCGAATACCCAAGAGAACTATCGGGCAGACACACGGCGGGTGCTAACGTCCGTCGTGAAAAGGGAAACAACCCTAACCATCATCTAAGGCCCCCAAGTCACGGCTAAGTGGGAAACGATGTGGGATTGCTTTGACAATCAGGAGGTTGGCTTAGAAGCAGCCATCCTTTAAAGAAAGCGTAACAGCTCACTGATCAAGCGATCCTGCGCGGAAAATGTAACGGGGCTCAAGCCGTGCGCCGAAGATATGGGTTTGCAGTTTACTGCAAGCGGTAGCGGAGCGTTCCGTAGGCCGGTGAAGGTCAGGCGTGAGCCTGGCTGGAGGTATCGGAAGTGAGAATGCTGACATGAGTAACGATAGGAGTGTGAGAGACACTCCCGCCGAAAGACCAAGGGTTCCTGCGTAAAGCTAATCTGCGCAGGGTTAGTCGGCCCCTAAGGCGAGGCTGAAAAGCGTAGTCGATGGGAAGCAGGTAAATATTCCTGCACCAGCTGGAAGTGACGGATGGCTTAACTCGTACCCACTTATTGGATTGTGTGTGCGGGGGCGTTGTCCCAGGAAATAACTCCAGCAGAGACCGTACCCGAAACCGACACAGGTGGTCAGGTAGAGCATACCAAGGCGTTTGAGAGAACTGTGCTGAAGGAACTCGGCAAATTGCACGCGTAACTTCGGAATAAGCGTGACTCACCCTGGGCAACCAGGACTGAGTGGCACAAGCCAGGGGGTAGCGACTGTTTAGCAAAAACACAGGGCTCTGCGAAGCAGCAATGCGACGTATAGGGTCTGACGCCTGCCCGGTGCCTGAAGGTTAAAGGGAGTTGTGAAAGCGACGAACTGAAGCCCAGGTAAACGGCGGCCGTAACTATAACGGTCCTAAGGTAGCGAAATTCCTTGTCGGGTAAGTTCCGACCTGCACGAATGGCGTAACGACTTCCCCACTGTCTCCAGCACAGGCTCAGTGAAATTGAATTCCCCGTGAAGATGCGGGGTTCCCGCGGTCAGACGGAAAGACCCTATGAACCTTTACTATAGCTTCGCCTTGGCGTTAGCGACCGTATGTGTAGGATAGGTGGGAGACTATGAAACCGGGGCGCCAGCTCTGGTGGAGTCGTCCTTGAAATACCACCCTTACTGTCGTTGACGTCTAACCGAGGGCCGTTATCCGGTCCCGGGACATGGCGTGGTGGGTAGTTTGACTGGGGCGGTCGCCTCCTAAAGTGTAACGGAGGCGCGCGATGGTGGGCTCAGACCGGTCGGAAATCGGTCGTCGAGTGCAATGGCATAAGCCCGCCTGACTGCGAGACTGACAAGTCGAGCAGAGACGAAAGTCGGCCATAGTGATCCGGTGGTCCCGAGTGGAAGGGCCATCGCTCAACGGATAAAAGGTACTCTAGGGATAACAGGCTGATTTTGCCCAAGAGTCCATATCGACGGCAAAGTTTGGCACCTCGATGTCGGCTCATCACATCCTGGGGCTGGAGCAGGTCCCAAGGGTATGGCTGTTCGCCATTTAAAGTGGTACGTGAGCTGGGTTCAGAACGTCGTGAGACAGTTTGGTCCCTATCTGCCGTGGGTGTTCGAAGCTTGAGAGGATCTGTCCCTAGTACGAGAGGACCGGGATGGACATACCTCTGGTGTACCTGTCATGGCGCCAGCTGTGCAGCAGGGTAGCTAAGTATGGAATAGATAACCGCTGAAAGCATCTAAGCGGGAAACTAACCTCAAAACAAGGCTTCGCTGAGGATCGTGGAAGACTACCACGTTGATAGGCCAGGTGTGGAAGTGGGGCGACCCATGAAGCTTACTGGTACTAATAATCCGATCGGTTTGATCGTTTCTCAGCAAAACTCATTCGATGATTGCTCCTTGACCGAAGCAATCTCAGACAATGTCTTCTCATCATCCGCTGTCCGCCTTGTTGACCTGGTGGCTATGTCGGAGGTTCCCCACCCGATCCCATTCCGAACTCGGTCGTTAAGCCCTCCAGAGCCAATGGTACTTCGTCTCAAGGCGCGGGAGAGTAGGTCGCCGCCGGGTCTACAAGGCGGACAGCCGATGATGAAAACAAATCACCGCAATCGCGGTCTTCTCGAACCGTTCTTCCTCACGAAACTACCGTTTGCCGCGGGATGGAGCAGCCCGGTAGCTCGTCAGGCTCATAACCTGAAGGTCGTAGGTTCAAATCCTACTCCCGCACCCAA
>NZ_JBMDKP010000006.1:0-17929 GCF_057809775.1 Brevundimonas sp. FG128 | reverse complement strand
CCCCGCCCCCCCTTCGATCAACTCGATGCTTTTTGGATCAGAAGCGGTAGGCGACGCCCACACGCAGGTTGCGGCCCGGCAGGGGGGCGATGTCCTTGAGGAAGGAGGCGTGTTCGCGGGCTTCCTCGTTGGTCAGGTTCCGCGCCTCGGCGAACAGGGTCACGTTGCGCTGGGCGAACGGGCGCACCGCCACCGAGGCGTTGACCAGGGTGTAGTCGTCGGTGGGCAGCTCGAATTCGTTGGCGACGCGGTCCTGTTCGCCAACGTGGCGAACCTCGCCGCTGACGTCGAACTTGGTCGAGGTCCAGGCCAGGCGGCCGGTGACGGAATAGGGCGGGATCCGCGCGGCCGGGCCAAAGTCGGTCTGGGCGTGGACGTAGTCGGCCGACCCTTCAAGCGACAGCTTGCGATCACCCTCCTGCCACAGGGCGTAGGCGCCCTCCAGCTCGAAGCCATAGAATTTCGCGTCGGTCTGGGTGAACTGATAGACGGGAAACTCTTCGTTCTCTTCCTCGAACAGGAAGGTCTCGCCTGTCGCGCGCTCGTCGATGAAGCCGTCGTACCAGGAGTGATAGACGTGCAGATCGCCGGTGAAGCGACCGCGGTCGTAGTGGGCGGTGGCCTCCAGCGTGTTGACCTTTTCGGTGTCCAGCGTCAGGTCGCCGGTCTCATAGGCGGCGGTGGCGATGTGGACGCCGTCGGCGTAAAGTTCGACCTCGCTGGGCGCGCGTTCATTGTGCGCCAGGCTGAGCCCCAAGAACAGCCCCGGGGCGGGGCGGATGAAGGCGGCGATCGAGGCGGACAGGTTGTTGAACTCACGGTTCAGTTCGCTGTCGCCGCCGATCGGGGTGGCGCTCAGCTCGCGACGGTCATAGCGCAAGCCGCCCTCGAAGCCGTGGTTCCCGCGGTCCAGGCGCTGCACCGTATAGACGCCGACCTCGTCGATATCGACGGTCGGGACGAAGGCTTCCTCTCCGATGGCCTCGAAGTTGCGCGACAGGGTCTGGACGCCGATGGCACCGTTCCAGCCGTTGCGCTCACGCTGGACCAGGTCGGCGCGGCCTTCCCAGCCGTCCGAGTTGAAGATGGTGCCGGGCTCGCCGACATCCTCGAATTCGGTGTGGGTGTATTCGGCATGGCCGTAGGAGCCGCGAATGGCCGAGAACGGGCCGTCGTCGAAACGGTATTCGCCGCGCGCGTCCCAGCGTTCCTGGTTCAGCTTGATGAAGACGGATTCCTCGGCGACCGTGCCGTATTCGCTGTCGGTGTTCTTGTAGGAGACGCCGGCGAAGCCCTTGTCGCCGATATAGGCGCCGCCGACGCCCCACGCCTCAAGGTCGGTATAGCTGTTGGGCTGGCTGCCGGTGTCCACGCGTTCGACGCCTTCGGCGTCGGCCAGGCGCTGGGAGACGGCGGGGGCCGGAATGTCATAGTCGTCGGTCTTGCGCTTCACGCCATCGACGTTGAAGGCGAAGTGACCGCCGCCCACGGTGACGCGGACGAAGCCGCCGCGACCGTCATCGACGCTGGAGGCCTGGGTCGACACCACGCCGGAGATTCCGCCTTCGGGGATTTCCGTCGGGATGCGGTCGTCCAGCACATTGACCACGCCGCCGATGGCCGATCCGCCATAAACCAGGGTCGCCGGGCCGCGAATGATCTCGATGCGGTTGGCCTCGGCGGGGTCGGTGGCGACGGCGTGGTCGGGCGAGACCGAGCTGGCGTCGATCAGGCCGATGCCGTTGGTCAGCACCTGCACGCGCGGACCGCTGAGGCCGCGAATGACGGGGCGGCTGGCGCCGGGGGCGAAGTCGGTGGACCGAACGCCCGGTCGGCCGTTCAGCAGATCGCCCAGCGACGAGGCCGGCGCGGTGGCCAGGGTCTGTTCGTCCAGAACGTCGGTGGCGATGACC
Source organism: Brevundimonas sp. FG128 (assembly GCF_057809775.1). Lineage (NCBI taxonomy): Bacteria > Pseudomonadati > Pseudomonadota > Alphaproteobacteria > Caulobacterales > Caulobacteraceae > Brevundimonas > Brevundimonas sp. FG128. The sequence continues at coordinate 16,016 of NZ_JBMDKP010000006.1, read as the reverse complement.
GAGGCGCGCTGGCTGATGCCATAGGGGGCGCCGGTCACGATCACGTCGTCCACGGTGACGGGGGTGTCGGTCGATTGGGCGGCGGCGGCGCCGGCCAGAACGGACGAACCGACGGCGGCGAGAAGAAGCGATCGCGAGATGGGGGAGGGGCGCATGCGGGGACCTTCGACAAAAGAACGCGTTCTGTTATGAGATAACATCACGGATGGTCAAGCTAATGTCGCATCTCCGTCGTGATCGACGGATGGTGTGGCGAATGGGAGACGCCCAGACCGGCGCCCGACCTGCGCGACCCGTCGGCGCGCCGCTTCAGATCAGCCGAAGGCGGCGGCGGGTTTCGGAGCAAGCGCGGCCTGGATCTCGCTGAGCAGCAGGGCCGAGGTAAACGGCTTGCCCACATGCCGATCGGCGCCGGCCAGCCGGGCGGCGGTGATGTGTTCCGGCTGGGTGTTGGCCGTCAGCATGATGACCGGCGCCGGCGGTCGCCCGGCGGCGCGCTCCGCCTGACGAATGTGCGAAACGGCGGTGATCCCGTCCATCCGGGGCATCTGGATATCCATCAGGATGACGTCGAACGCTTCGCGCCTGGCCGCTTCAACAGCCTCCACGCCGTCTTCGGTCAGGGTCACGTCGGCCATGCCCTCCAGCATGATCTCGACGATGCGCCGGTTGGTCGGATGATCGTCGGCGACCAGCACTCTCAGCCGGCTCTCCGTGCTCGCATCCGGACCGGCCGCCGCCACAGCCGTCAGCGGGACGTCCAGCCAGAAGATCGAGCCGCCGCCCTTGCGCGTTTCCGCATCGACCGCGCCGCCCAGCGCGCGTGCGTTCTCGCGCGCCAGGGCGAGGCCCAGACCCATGCCGCCGAACTTGCGGGTCAGGGTGTCGTCCTGCTGGCGGAAGGCGGTGAACAGGGCGTCCTTCGCCGTCGGATCGAAGCCGACGCCGGTGTCGATACAGGCGAAACGCACCGTACCGTCCGTAGACGGATCGACCTCCAGGCGCATCTCGCCCTGATCGGTGAATTTGACGGCGTTGTGCAGCAGCGGCGCCAGAACCCGTTCGATGCCGTCGGGATCACCGACGAAGGCGGCTGGCAACGACGGCGAGATTTCGACCGTCAGGGCCAGGCTCTTGGCCTGCGCCGAACTGCGGTGAGGATGGACGATACGTTCGATCAGCCCGGCGAGCTCGAAGGTCTCGAACCGTCGCGCCGCCTCGGCGCCGTCAAGGCGCGAGATGGCCAGCAGCTGCTGGAACCGCTCCTGAAGGGCGTCGGCCGAGGCGCGGATCATGGCCGTCACCTCCGCCAGATCGGGCGCGTCAGCGCGTCCGGCCAGCAGGTCCACACCCGCCATCACCCCGTTCAGGGGCGTGCGGATCTCGTGGCTGATGTTGCTGACGAAGGCGCTGCGGGCTTGGCCGGCCTGTTCGGCCTGCTCCAGCGCCTGATGCAGGGCGTCGGCGTCGCGCTGCTTTTGCGTGATGTCTTGCGTCAGGCCGATCAGGTGGCGAACGCCCTCGTCGTCATAGGTGGCGACCTTGGTCGAGGACAGGTAGCGTACGCCGCTGGGGGCGTGGTCCTCGTGGACCGCTGATTGGGACCCCATGCCGGGCGCGGCGTCGGACGCCCATTCGGCGAAGGCGGCGGGCAGGACGTCGGCGGCCCTCAACCCCGTCAGCCCCTCGAACTTGCCGAACAGTTTCTCGGCGGCGCGATTGGCCAGGATGTAGCGCCCGGTCCGCGCGTCCTTGACGGTCAGGGCCAGCGGCAGGACGTCGATGACGGTGTTCAGGAAGGCGGCGGATTCCGTTTCGGCGGTGACGTCTTCCGCCTTGACCAGGAAGCGCACGATCCGCCCGCCGGCGTCACGCACGGCGCTGATGGTGGTGTCCAGATAGACGCCGGCGGAGTCCGTCGCAGGGAAACGGGTGCGGAAGGCGAAGGGGCGGCCGGCCTGGGCTTCCTTGACGCCGCGGTCGATCGAAAAGCGGCAATCGGCCGGCCAGGCGTCGCGCCAGGCCATGGTGTGAGGGATCGGACGATCAGGCTGAAAACGCTTGGCCGCGAGATTGACGTGAACGATGCGCCCCAGCGGGTTCAACAACCAGATGTAGGCGGGCGAGGCATCCACGATCTGGGCATGGAAAAGGTCGCCCTCGCAAGGCGAATCCATGTTTGCACCGAGGTCGATCAATCCAGGCCTCCCGTTCAGCCATTCTGCTGAGCCTCACAGTTTAGAAGCGAGGAGATGAAGCCGAAGTGAATCTGACAGCCGGACGTTGCTTATGGTCTAGCTTAGGTACAATCCCCTAGGCCGGCCTTGAGCCGAGTTTAACCGCTGTCATCAACCATGTGGCTCAGTGACATGGCCTGCGCCATGGGGGTGTGGACCGATGATGACGAAGCGACTGCTGATAGACGCCGCCCTCGTGGTGAAGAACGTCGGCGTCATCCGCCAATCCATCCTCGATGCGTTCGAGGAGGCGGACACGATCAGCCTCGACCTCGTGGACGAGCAGGCGGTCGACCTGTGCGGCCTGCAGCTGATCGAGGCCGCACGGCGCCAGGCGCGCGCCGTTGGCAAGTCGCTGTTGCTGGAACGTCCGGGTACGGATTTTCGGCCTGTTCTAGACGCCGCCGGCTTCCTGACCGACGCCTCATCCGACGACCTCCAGTTCTGGCTCCACGAAGGAACCGCCCAATGACGGCTTCGATTCTCACGGTCGATGATTCTCCCAGCATTCGCGTGGCGCTGAAGATCGCCCTGACCAACGCCGGCTATTCGGTCGCCGAAGCCGGCAATGGCGTGGAAGGCATCGAAAAGGCCAAGGCCAGCGCCTTCGACCTGATCATCACCGACCTGAACATGCCGGTGATGGACGGCCTGACCATGATCGAGGAGATGCGCCGCATGCCCGATCAGATGGGCGTGCCGATCGTCTTCCTGACCACTGAATCCGACGAAGGCATGAAGGCTCGGGCCAAGGCGGCGGGCGCCACCGGATGGCTGACCAAGCCCTTCGACCCCGACCAGCTAGTGCGGATCGCCAAGAAGGTGCTGGGCCGATGAGTGACGAAGCCATCGCCGTCTTCCAGGTCGAGGCACGGGAAAACCTGGAAATCATCGAACAGGGCCTGTTGGACCTGCTGGAAAGGCCCGAGGATCGCGATCTGGTCGACGCCGTCTTCCGCGGCCTGCACACCCTGAAGGGGTCGGGCTCGATGTTCGGCTTCGACGCCCTGGCCGGCTTCACCCATCACTGCGAAACCGCCTTCGATCGCGTCCGCAAGGGCGAGGTGGCGGCGACGACCGACCTGGTGTCGGCGGTGCTGGCGGCGCGCGACCACATGCGTCGTCTGATGGAAGATCCGTCGGGCGATCACGGCGCAGCGGGCGATGTTCTGCTGGCCGACCTGGAGCGGGCGGTGCGCGAGGCGGACGGAACCGCCCCCGCCGTCGTCGCGCCGGGCCAAACGACCTGGCGGATCCGCTTCGATCTGCCTTCGAACGCTTTCAAGACCGGCGCCAATCCGCTGGCCCTGCTGAACGAACTGCGCGACCTGGGCGAGGCGCGCATCGTCGCCGACGCCTCGCGCGTCCCGCCGCTGGCCCAGATGGACGCGACCGACCACTATCTGGCCTGGGACGTCACACTGACGACCGACCAGGGACGGGCGGCGATCGAGGACGTCTTCATCTTCGTCATCGACGACATGAACCTGACGATCGAGGCGCTGGACGGCGCAGCGCCCGTCGAGGCCGTCGCCGAGGCGCCTGCGCCGGTGGTCGAACAGGCCGCCGCGCCGACGCCCGTCGTCGCCGCCCCTTCGGTTCCGGCTTCTCCGGTGGTCGCCAACGACCCGGTCGAGGCCGCCGCCAAGACCGCCAAGACGGCCGAGAGCGTGCGGGTGCCCGCTGATCGTCTGGACGAGCTGATGGACCGTGTCGGCGAACTGGTCATCGCCCAGTCGCGCCTCAGCCAGATCGCCCATTCGGGAACCGACACCGCCCTGCGCGCCGTGTCCGAGGAAATCGAACGCCTGTCCGGCGAGCTGCGCGACACCATGATGGTGCTGCGGATGGTGCCTGTGGCCACCCTGTTCGGCCGCTTCCGTCGCCTGGTCCACGACCTGGCGCGCGAGACGGGCAAGGCCATCGAACTGTCGACCGACGGCGAGACGACCGAGATCGACAAGACGGTCATCGAACGCCTGGCCGATCCGCTGGTCCACCTGATCCGCAACGCCGCCGACCACGGTCTGGAGACGGCTGAGGATCGCGCCGCCGCCGGCAAGCCCGCGACCGGCCGTATCCGCCTTTCGGCCCATCAGTCGGGCGGCGAGGTGGTCATCACCATCCGCGACGACGGCCGGGGCATCGACCGCGAGCGCGTCCGCGCCAAGGCCGAAACGCAAGGGCTGATCGAGCCGGGCGCCGCCCTGAGCGATCATGACCTGCTGCAGATGATCTTCCACCCCGGCTTCTCGACGGCGGCGGCGGTGACCAACCTGTCGGGCCGCGGCGTCGGCATGGACGTGGTCAAGCGCACCATCGAAAGCCTGCGCGGCTCAATCGACATCGCCAGCCGTCCGGGCGAGGGCTCGGAAGTGTCGCTGCGCATCCCGCTGACACTGGCCATCATCGACGGCCTTCTGGTCCGCGTGGGGCAGGGCCGCTACGTCATCCCGCTGGGCGCCGTCGAGGAATGCCTGGAGCTGTCGCTGGACGAGGACATGCGCTCGCGCGGCCGCAGCTTCATCTCCCTGCGCAACAGCCTGGTGCCCTTCCTGCGCCTGCGCGAGATGTTCGACACCGGCACCCAGCCCGAACTGCACCAGAAGGTCGTCGTCGTCTCGACGGGCGAGGAGCGGATCGGCCTGGTCGTCGATCAGATCATCGGCGACCACCAGACCGTCATCAAGTCGATGTCCAAGCTGCACGCCGGCCTGGCCACGTTCTCGGGCGCCACCATCCTGGGCGACGGCAGCGTCGCCCTGATCCTGGACGTCAGCCATCTGGTCGCGCTGGGCCAGCAGCAGGAGGCGCAGATGCGAGCCGCCGTATGACCGCCGCGACCGAAAAAGCCCTGTCCACGGCCGCGACCTGGGTCGGCGCCGACGATGTGGAGGTTCTGACCTTCGAGCTGAACGGCGAACTGTTCGCCCTCGGCGCCGTCCTGGTGCAGGAAATCACCGACCTGGTCGCCGAGACCGCCGTGCCCGGCGCCGGCGCCTTCGCCGGCAGCGTCATCAACTTCCGGGGCAAGGTCATTCCCTTGGCCGACCTGCGCACCGCCTTCGGCCTGGAAGCACGCACCGCCACGATCGACAGCCGCATCGTGGTCATCGAGATCGCGCTCGGCGGCGAACCGACCCTGGTCGGGCTGCGCACCGACAAGGTTCACGAAGTCACCACCCTGGCCCGCGCCGATTCAGAGGCGCCGCCCAGCGTCGGCATGCGCTGGCGACCAGAGTTCATCCAATGCCTGGTGAAACGGGAAGGCGAATTCATCGTCGTCCCCGACCTTCAGGCCATCTTCAACCAGCAACAGGACGCCCGCCAGCCGGTCGCGTCCAACACCCGTCATTGACCGGCTTATCGGGGGATCTGCCCATGCGTTTTACCATCAAAGCTAAACTGGCCGCCGGCTTCGGGATGATGATCATCCTGCTCATCGGCGTCGCAGGTCTGGGCGTCTATAGCCTGGGCAACCTCAACCAGGCGATCACCGACGTGATCGCCGGCCCGGCCAAGCGACTGGAGAACTCGCAGCAGGCGAACATTCGCCTTCTGGAATCGGTACGCGCCGAGAAGAACCTGATCTTGTCCACGACGCCTGAAGAGATGAGCCGCCACATTGCGACCGGCGAGCAGGCGCGCGAAGGGATGGCCGAGCTGTTGGCGACGGGCGAAGAGAAGGCTTCGCCGGCCGGCAAGGGCGACTGGCAGCGTCTCAATACCTTGTTGGCGCGCATGACGGCCTTGGAGAGCCGCATGGCCGAGCTGGTTCGCTCGGGACAGAACGCCCAGGCCGTCGCCCTGTCCAGCGGCGAGGGACGTGAAGTCGCCAATGAGATGACCGAGCTCTTCGACAAGATCGTCGTGCGCAACCAGGCTGCGATGGTCCAGGCCGATCAAGACACCAGCAACCAGTATGCCGAGACCCGCAATCTGGTGATCGGCATCACCTTGGCCGCCCTCGCCATCGCCGTGGCCTTCGCCCTGTGGATCGCCATGGGCATCAGCTCGGGGCTGAGCCGAATGATGAAGGTCGCCAACGCCGTCGCCATCGGCGACCTGGACGAGCGGGTCGAGATCAAGTCGAACGACGAGATCAAGGATCTGGTCAACGTCTTCAACACCATGACCGACAACCTGAAGGCCACCGCCTCCATGGCCGACGAGATCGCCAACGGCGACCTGACGGTCCAGCCCAAGCCCCTGTCGGACAAGGACACGCTCGGCCTGTCGCTGCAGAGCATGGTGGAGCGCCTGCGCGGCGTCGTCACCGACGCCCTGTCGGCCTCCGACAACGTCTCGGCCGGCAGCCAGGAACTGTCCGCCACCTCGGAACAGATGAGCCAGGGCGCGACCGAACAGGCCGCCGCCGCCGAACAGGCTTCGGCCTCGATGGAAGAGATGGCCGCCAACATCAAGCAGAACGCCGACAACGCCGCCCAGACCGAGAAGATCTCTCGCCAGTCGTCCAAGGACGCCGAAGCGAGCGGCGAGGCGGTCAACCGCGCGGTGGACGCCATGCGCACCATCGCCGAGAAGATCGGCATCGTGCAGGAAATCGCGCGCCAGACCGACCTGTTGGCCCTGAACGCTGCGGTCGAGGCCGCCCGCGCCGGGGAACACGGCAAGGGCTTCGCCGTCGTCGCCTCGGAAGTCCGCAAGCTGGCCGAACGCAGCCAGACGGCCGCCGCCGAGATCGGCTCCGTGTCGGGCGACACCGTCAAGGCGGCCCAGGAGGCCGGCGACATGCTGCAACGCCTGGTGCCGGACATCCGCAAGACCGCCGAACTGGTCTCCGAGATCAGCGCCGCCTGCCGCGAACAGGACATCGGCGCCTCGCAGATCAACGAGGCCATCCAGCAACTCGACAAGGTCACCCAACAGAACGCCGGCGCGTCCGAGCAGATGTCGGCGACCTCCGAAGAGCTGGCGGCCCAGGCCGAGGAACTGCAGACCTCGATCGCCTTCTTCCGCACCGACACGGCCGGCGCCCGCGCCCCGGCGCGCGCCGCAGCTCGGCCCTCGACCTTCAAGTCTTCGGCCAAGCCTGCCGCACGGCCGGCCCCCAAGGCCGCGCCCATGAAGCCGAGCGTCCACGCCCAGCAAGCTCGCGCCAAGGGCTTCGCCCTCGACATGGCCATGGGCGGCGCGGACGCCGAGGACATGGACTTCCGGGAGAGCGCCTGATGTCCGGCGCCGAATCCGGCCAGTACGTCACCTTCGGCCTGGGCGATGAAGTCTTCGCCGCCCCGGTCGGTCTGGTGCGGGAGATCCTGACCTATCAGGCGCCCTCCCGCATCCCCAACGGTCCCGCCTATCTGCTGGGCCTGACGGATGTGCGCGGACGCGGCGTGCCCACGGCGGATCTTCGGATCCGCCTGGGCATGGCCCCGGTCGAGCCGACGCTGAACACCCGCATCCTGGTGCTGGACATCCCGCTCGAGGATCGCGTGCTCAGCCTGGGCCTCGTGGCGGACCGGGTGTTCGAGGTCGCCGTCTTCGACGCCGACCAGATCGAACCCTCGCCCGACATCGGGGTGAAGTGGCGCTCGGACTATATCTCGGGCGTGGTGCGTCGGGCGGACGGTTTCGTCGTCCTGATCGACCTGGCGCGCCTGCTGTCCACCACCGACGCCGCCGCCCTGGCGTCGATGTCGGACGTCGACCGCGCGGCCTGACGGCCGCCGGTCCTTTTCCCGAAAGAGAATCGCCTTGTCCCAAGCGGCGCTGGACCAGTCCGCCCCGATCATTGACCAGATCAGCGCCCGCAACTTCGAGCGGTTGGCGCGCTACATCTACGACTACAGCGGCATCAAGATGCCCTCGTCGAAGCGCACCATGCTGGAGGGGCGCCTGCGCCGCCGGTTGCGCAGCACCGGCCACGCCACCTTCGACGCCTATTGCGACTATCTGTTCAAGGACGAGGGGCTTGAAGCCGAGTCCGTCTATCTGATCGACGCGGTCACGACCAACAAGACCGACTTCTTCCGCGAGCCGCGCCACTTCGACTATATGACCAGCCACGTGCTGCCTGAGTTCAAGTCTGCGGGCCTGCGCCGGATTCGCGCCTGGAGCGCCGCCTGTTCGACCGGCGCCGAACCCTACACCATGGCCATGGTCATGCAGCAGTTCGCCGACGACCAGGGCGGCCCGGACTATCAGATCCTCGGCACCGACCTTTCGACCGACGTCCTCCAGACCGCCCTGCGCGGCGTATATCCCAACGAGATGCTGGGCCCGGTGCCCGCCGACATGCGGCGCTGGGTCATGAGCGCGCGCGACGGCGCCCGGCGCGAAGGCCGCATCCATCCCTCGCTGCGGGCCAAACTGGCTCTCGGGCGGGTCAATCTGATGGACGACAGCTATTCGGTCGGCGATCCGTTCGACATGATCATGTGCCGCAACGTCATGATCTATTTCGACAAACAGACCCAGGCCAAGGTGCTGACGCGGTTGTGCGACCGGCTGAAGCGCGGCGGCTATCTGTTCATCGGCCATTCGGAAAGCATCACCGGCATCGATCTGCCCTTGATCACCGTGGCCAACACCGTCTTCAGAAAGACCTGATCCCCATGCCCAAGGTCCGCGTCCTGGTCATCGACGACTCGGCCAGTGTCCGCCAGACCCTGGTCGACATCCTTTCGGCCGATCCCGGCATCGAGGTCATGGGCGTCGCCTCTGATCCCTTCGTCGCTGCGCGCCGCATCGCCGAGGACGTGCCCGACGTCATCACCCTGGACGTCGAGATGCCGCGCATGGACGGTATCACCTTCCTGCGCAAACTGATGTCCCAGCGGCCGATCCCGGTGGTCATGTGCTCGTCCCTGACCGAGGCCGGGTCCGAGACCCTGATGCAGGCGCTGGAGGCCGGCGCGGTCGACATCATCCTGAAGCCGCGCATCGGCGCCGCCGATCACCTGGCCGAGAGCGCCGAGCGCATCCGCGACGTGGTCAAGGCCGCCGCCCGCGCTCGCCTGGGCGACCGCCGTCCGCAGAAGCGCGCGCTGGACCCCGGCACGAAACTGACCGCCGACGCCATGCTGCCTCCGCCGTCCGGCGCGGCCATGGCGCGCACGACCGAAATGGTCGCCTGCCTGGGCGCCTCGACCGGCGGCACCGAGGCCCTGCGCGAAGTCCTTCAGGCCCTGCCCGCCAATGCTCCGGGCGTCGTCATCGTCCAGCACATGCCCGCCGGCTTCACCGCCGCCTTCGCCAAACGGCTGAACAGCCTGTGCGAGGTCGAGGTCAAGGAGGCCCAGCACGGCGATCCCGTCCTGCGCGGCCACGTCCTGATCGCACCCGGCGACAAACATATGCTGCTGGAACGCCACGGCGCCCGCTATCAAGTGGCGATCAAGGACGGTCCGCCCGTCTCGCGCCACCGCCCGTCCGTGGACGTCCTGTTCCGCTCGGCCGCCCGCGCGGCCGGCCGCAACGCCATGGGCGTCATCCTGACCGGCATGGGCGACGATGGCGCGCGCGGCCTGCTGGAGATGAAGGAAGCGGGGGCGATCACGGTGGCCCAGGACGAAGCCACCTCGGTCGTCTTTGGCATGCCCAAGGAGGCCATCGCCCGCGGGGCCGCTCAGAAGGTCATGGCGCTGGAGCATGTCGCGCGCGAAATCATGGTCGTGGACCGGTCGCGCTGACCGAAGACGGCCGCCAGATTTAAGTCTGGCCGGCGTTCGATCCGGCGCTCAGAACAGGATGTCGTCGAACTCTTCGCCGGCTTCGGCGGCGACCGGCTCCGACGCCGGCGTCGTGGCGTCCTCGGTCGCGGCCGCAACGGCATGGGCGGCGTGGATCGTGCGTTCGCGGGCCATGGTGTAGCAGACGGCGATCTCGGCCATGGCGGCGTCCAGCACCTCGACGATCTCGGTCAGGTCCTCTTCCACCGGTCCCGCAGCCTCGGCAAGGGCGATGGCGGCGGTGTGCAGGGCGTCGCCCAGGTCTTCCTTCAGGCTCAACTGGCCCACGGCCGACGACAGCGACTGGGCGGTCGCCTCGCTGTGGCTGCCCAGCCCGGCGAGATCATGCTCCACCACGTCTGCGGCCTGGCGCAGGCGGCTGCGGACGGCGTCCAGACGGGCGGCGTCGACGCGGTCGTCGCCGTGGGTGTCCAGATCCATGTCCCCGGCCAGATCCGCCAGGGCCCTGAGCGATCCCAGCGTCTGGTCGGCGGCTTCTTCCAACTGACCCGCATGGCTGCTCAGCTCCACGGCGATGACGCTCAGCGGCTTGCCGATCTCGCCCAGGCGGTTGCATCGCAGGCTCGAGTTGATCGCCATCTGCTGGATGTCGCGCTTGACGCGGTGGATGGCGTCGACGCGGCCGGTCAGGGCGTCGACCGCCGAGACGGTTTCGCTGCTGATCCGGTGGGCGTTGGTCATCGCCGCCGTCACGTCCTCGACCAGCAGACCGGCCTCGCCCAAGCTGTTCTCCAGCGCGCGCAATCCGCCCTGACCGCGAGAATCGAACAGGTCGTGCACGACCAGAATCTGGGCCGTGTCCTGCGCCATGCCGGCCAGGCCGCTCATGACCTTGGCGGCCTCCGTCTCGAAATCGGTGGCGATGTCCGCCATCTGGTCGGCGACCAGATGCAACAGGCGGCGTTCGACGCGGTCGCGGGCTTCCTGCGACAGGTCGGCTTCGCGTTGCACGCGCGCCGTGACTTCCAGGCCCAGCTGGACGTGTTCGATCCGCTGGCGGGTGATGTCCCCGATCTGCAGGGCCATCAGGGCCTTGCCGACCTTCATCTGAATGTCGCGCGCGATCGCGGCCACCGATCCGGCGACCTGGGCGATGCGGGTGTGATGGGACTGGATGGCCTCGGCGTCGATCGCCAGCTTGTTCGGAACCGCCGGGATCAGCGCCTTATACTTGCCGTTCAGGCCCAGTTCGAACACCTTGGCGGCCTCCAGACGCGAGCCCAGGCTGCGGATTTCCTCGCCCAGATCGTCGAGTTGCGACACGCCCAGATCCAACTGGTCGCACATGCGCTCGGCGAAGCCCGAAAACTCGTCCGACGCCCGGATCGTGGCGCCGGCGGTGATCTTCACGTTTAGCGCAAACGCCCGCAGATAGCGCAGCGTGGTGCGCATCTCGTCGATGTGGGATTCCAGCGCCCCGCTGGCGGCGCCCAGCTTGGCCAGATAGCCGACGCGACCTTGCTGGGCGTCGGGCAGGGCGTTCAGCCCATCGGCGGTCGACAGCAGTTCCTGCGTGGTCTGCGCCACCGTCGTGACGTTCAGCGTCACGCCCAGCCGGTCCAGCGACTCGATCAGGCGTCCCACCATGTCGAGCGACCCCGCCAGCCGTCCGCCCGCGTCGGAAAACCGGCTTTCGATCAGGGCGCGCGCGGACTCAAGCTGCGCGCTGATGCCTGCGTATCCAGAGGCCGAACAGGCTGCGACGGCAGCAGAATTATGCGCTTGTATCTGCACGAACCATCTCGTTCTGAGGGCGACGCCCGAAGCGTAGCCGCGACATGACAATTGTCCGTAAACGTCCCCAGGTGCCAATCGCAGCCGATGCGATCAAACCGTTCGGCAGGGAGACGGTGCGCCGCCGCGATGATCCTGAGAACTATTCAGCCTTTGTCGATTGGGCAGCTTGAATATCCGTTCCCTCGCGTGAACGCCGAAGTCGCGACGCGGTCCACAGCGGACATCGCTGTCTCTGATAAGGTCGTGGAATGAAATCACCACGAAACTCACTGAGCGCACCATACCGGCTCCAAGGTGCCGCATGGATACCCGCAGAGCTGGGGATTTGGGTGGGGACGGATATCGGTCGAGCTATCCTCGGATAAACTGGACTGCGAATTTATATCTCACGTTTTCTCGCGACCAATCCAGTGAACGTCTGTCTAGGTCCCTGACCCTTGCAGCATTGTGCGTATGGATCGGTTTCCACGCGTTCGCGCTTTCCTGCGAAAGGGACAATCAATTAGCTACAACCGACAGGGCGATCTGAAATGGCGCGGCTCCCGGCACGGAGTATCTCCAACGCTTCATACAACTGGCCTCACGGTATGAAGCGATCGTAAATCTAGAGGGTCAGTGCCTCAAGCTAGGGGCAGGCGGGCTCAAACATCCAAGTTGGGTGCCTAGCTAAGGCGTCTCATTTGGTGCTGCAATGGTGCTGGCACTTGGCGTCGAGCAACGGCGATGATCATCGGGAATTTCCGAGACTAGGAATCACACCGCAGGGCGGGCCATTGGATTCCCCTTCAGGTCAGATAGGGTTAGTCAGTTTATACAGTTAAAGATGAGATATCTGGCGCTAGCAAGGTGGATGAATACTTGCGAAAATGATCACCCTGTAGGGGAGGTGGCCTCTCCTTGAGGCGTACGCATAAGAAATAGCTGCAGCTCTCCGCAGGGCAGCGGCCGGGAAACCCAATAGCCCTGGATCGTGTCGCAGCCGAGCGACGCCAGCGCGGCGAACATCTCGGCGGTCTCCACGCCCTCGGCGACGACCGTCATGCCCAGACCATGCGCCAGATCGACCGTCGATTTGAGGATCAGTCGATCGCGCTGACTTTCGACAACGTCGAGCACCAGGGAGCGGTCGATCTTGAGCTCGTCGGCGTTGAGCATCTTCAGATAACCGAGCGACGACAGGCCGGACCCGTAGTCGTCGATCGAGATACGAACGCCTGCGGCCTGGTAGACCGCGATCGCCTCGGCGGCGATCCTGGGGTTTTCGATGACGGCGGTCTCGGTGATTTCGAAGATGAGGTCGGCCCCGCTGCCGTCGATGAGATCCAGAGCCTGTTTGCGGAAAGCGTCGTCTACGAGAAGCCGTCCTGACACGTTCAGAGCGATCGCAATCTCGAGCCCGTGTTCACGCAGGTCTCGATGGTCCTCGATCGCCTTTGCGATGCTCCATTCGGTGAGCGCCCGGATTTGCCCGGTCTGCTCGGCGATGGGGATGAACAGGTCCGGTCCGATCCGGCCGCGAGCGGGGTGATGCCAGCGGCACAGCGCCTCGACCGACGCAATCCGGCCGTCCGAGGTCTTGCGCTTGGGCTGGTAGTGCAGGCTGACGTCGCCGGCGCCCAGGGCGTCTCGAAGCTCGGACATCAAGGCCAGATTGTTGTCCGGATCGACGAAGGTCGCCTCGTCATAGACGACGGTGCGGTCTTCCGATTGGCCGGCGTGGTTCAGGGCCGTCGTGGCCCGCTCGATCAGGGCGTCGCCGCTCGCCGACGCGGTGTCCTGGGACGCGCTGCCGATCCGCACGAAGAGATCGAGCGGCTGACCCTCGACGGTGAAGGTCGTCTCCAGCGCCCGAAGGGTTTGGGCGAGCCTACGCTGCTCGTCGGCGGAGAGGTCCGCGCGTGAAAAGGCCAGGACGGAAGACGATAGCTGGGCGACCAGCCCCACGTCCGCGAGCGCGGCCGTTCGCTCCGCCAACTGAACCATGAGCTTGTTGGCGATGTCGTAGCCGGCGACGCCCCGCATCTCGGCGTGGCGATCCACCCCGATCGCGAAGACGGCCACGCCGACGTCCGACGCCGCGACCTTTCGCTCAATGTCGGAAAGCAGCGCGCGTCGGTTGGGAAGGCCGGTCTCCGGCTGGTGCATCGCCAGATGTATCAAGCCCGCCTCACGCGCATCGACGATGGCCCTGGCCTGACGACTGAGTTCGACCCGCGTCGCCCAGATCACCATCAGGACCTGGGTTCCGAGGAGAGCGGCGATGTCGATGCTGACCGGCAGTCGCCACTGCAAGAGCGTGGGCGTCACGACGATGAGAGCCAGCGCGGCCAAATGGCGAAGGACCAACCCGCGTAGCGCGGACCCGCCAACACGCACGGGCTGAAGCGTCAGCACCAGCAGACCGCACAGGAACAGAAGCGCGAAAGGGCTGAGGCTCATCAGAGCACGCCCGCCGGCCAGGCTCTCATAGGCGAGCGCGTGGATGATCACACCCGGCAGCAGACCCACGGGCGTTGCAAACTCATCGCCCAGCTCCAGGGCGGTCGCGCCGATCATCACCGTCCGGCCGCGCACCAGCGACGGATCGAACCGTCCTTGGTAGATGTCCTCGAAACTGACATGGGGAATCGACGCCTGGTCGATCCCGAAATCCACGGTGAACGCTCCTTCGCGTGCGGGCGCGCCGGCCATCAGCGCGGCCACCGAGGGCGGACCGTCGTCCGGGCCGCCATAGTCGTAGTGACGCACGCGTCCGTCGCCATCCACCGGCACATTGACCGAGGCGAGCAGGGAATCCTTCAGCAGCGGCGCGATGGGGCGATTGCCCCAGACCCGACGCTCTCCCCCGCCATAGGAGTCCATCTGCTCGAATGTGGCGAGGGCCACCTGCCCGGGGCGCCGTGAGACGGCCGCAGCGAGCGCCGCGTCCGAGCTCGGGTTCGAAGGCGCGCTGAAATCGACATCGACAGCGACCAGCGTCGCGCCCGCCTCGAAGAGGTTGTCGATCGCCTGGGCGTATCGCCGCCGGTCCCAAGGCCAGGCGCCGGCGTCGGCGAGACTCTTTGAATCGATTTCGACGACGGTGAGCGTCTGTCCGCCTTGCCGGTCCAAGATCGCGAAACGGGTTGCGGCGATGACGTCGTCGATCGGGCGGAAGGCGCCGACCGACACCCCCGTCGCCACGACGCAGAGAATCAGCAAACTCAAGACACCCGCGCGGGCCCGGGCGGACCGCATCAGATCAGCCATTCTCATGGTCACATCGCCTGGGGCGGTGGGCCGCCTTTAGGCTTGCCGCCTGGCCCGCCATTGCCGGAGCCCCCGCCGTTGCCGTTGCCGTTGCCGTTGCCGTTTCCGGGACCGCCGGGATCGCCGTTGCCGGGCTTGCCTCCAGGTCCGCCTTCGCCGGGGCTGCCGCCTCCATTGCCGCTGCCGGGGTTGCCGCCACCGTTGCCGTTGCCCGGATTGCCGCCCGGTTCGCCGTTACCCGGGTTTCCGGGATTCCCGCCGGGCCCACCGTTGCCGTTCCCCGGATTGCCGCCGGGCGCGCCGTTGCCCGGGCCACCGCCAGAGTCGCCCCCTCCGTTGCCGGTTCCGGGGTTGCCCCCGCCGTCGCCTTCGCCTGGATTACCTCCAGGCCCGCCGTTCCCCGGGTTGCCGCCACCGTTGCCGTTGCCAGGATTGCCCGCTCCGTTACCGTTGCCCGGATTGCCACCGGGCGCGCCATTGCCTGGGCCGCCGCCAGAGTCGCCCCCTCCATTGCCGGTTCCGGGGTCGCCCCCGCCGTTGCCTTCGCCTGGATCGCCTCCAGGCCCGCCGTTCCCCGGGTTGCCGCCACCGTTGCCGTTGCCCGGATTGCCGCCCGGTCCGCCATTGCCAGGATTCCCGGGATTACCGCCCGGTCCGCCGTTGCCGGGATTGCCAGGGTTGCCCCCTGGTCCACCGTTGCCGGGGTTGCCAGGATTTCCGCCCGGTCCGCCGTTACCGGGGTTGCCAGGATTGCCGGGATTCCCGCCCGGTCCTCCGTTGCCGGGGTTGCCTGGGGTGCCGCCCGGACCGCCGTTGCCGGGGTTGCTTGGGGTGCCGCCCGGATCGCCGTTGCCGGGGTTGCCGGGATTTCCACCTGGTCCACCGTTGCCAGGATTGCCGGGATTGCCGCCCGGTCCCCCGTTGCCGGGGTTGCCTGGGGTGCCGCCCGGACCGCCGTTGCCGGGGTTTCCGGGATTCCCGCCGGGTCCGCCATTGCCGGGATTGCCCGGATTGCCGCCCGGTCCTCCGTTGCCGGGGTTGCCTGGGGTGCCGCCCGGACCGCCGTTGCCGGGGTTGC
>NZ_JBMDKP010000005.1:0-335992 GCF_057809775.1 Brevundimonas sp. FG128 | reverse complement strand
AAGCGGGGACCCAGGTCTTTGGGCGGTCAGGCTTGTGGCGTGGGTCAGGATCGTGGTCCAACGTTTTGCCGAGCGAAAGCACTGGGTCCCCGCTTCCGCGGGGATGAGCGGATGAATTAATGGCCGATACTGCAACCTCCGCACCGATTCCCTTGGGCCAGAGGATCAAGCCCGCAGGGCCCGTCGCCAACCCGGCAGCAGCGGACCGCCTGTTTGAAACCCTGATAGAGGCCGCCGACGCAGGCGGCTGGCGCGAGACCCTCGACGCCGCCTGGGACGCCCTGGCGCCGGTCGCCGGCGCCTCGCCCTACCTCGCCGGCCTGATGCGTCGCCGCCCGGACCATCTGCGCCGAATTCTGCAAAAGGACCCGGCGGAGGGTCTCGCCGGGATCATCCGCGACACCGACGCGCTGGACGCTGAACCCGACAAGGTCCGCGCCCCGCTGCGGGTGCTCAAGGCCGACCTCCACCTGCTGACCGCCCTGGCCGACCTCGGCGGCGTCTGGGATCTGGATCAGGTCACCGCCGCCCTGTCGAACTTCGCCGACGCCTCGTGCCGCGCCGCCCTGCGCGCCGTCGCCGCCGAACAGAGGGCGCGGGGGCGGCTGGTTTCGCCGCCCGGCGATCCGCGCGGGCCGATCCCCGGTCTGTTCGGCCTGGCCATGGGCAAGCACGGCGCCAATGAGCTGAACTATTCCTCCGACATCGACATTTCGCTCTTCTTCGAGCCGCGTCTGATGGTCCTGGCCCTGCGCGAGGGCGAGGAGATGCAGGACTTCGCCAATCGCGTCGGCAAGGGGATCGCCACCCTGCTGACCGAGCGGACGGCCGACGGCTATGTCTTCCGCGTCGATCTGCGGCTGCGGCCCGACCCGTCCTCGACCCCGCCGGTGGTCGCGGGACCGATGGCCCTGGCCTATTACGAGAGCGTCGGCCAGAACTGGGAGCGGGCGGCCTTCATCAAGGCGCGGCCGGTGCTGGGCGACATGCGGGCGGCGGGCCGGTTCCTGAAGGCCATGATCCCCTTCATCTGGCGGCGCAGCCTGGACTACGCCGCCGTGCTCGACATCCAGTCGATCAAGAAGCAGATCCACGTCCACAAGACCGGCGAGGGGCTGCACGCCGCCGGGGCCAATCTGAAGCTGGGTCGCGGCGGCATCCGCGAGATCGAATTCTACGCCCAGACCCAGCAGTTGATCCTGGGCGGGCGCGATCCGGGCTTGCGCAAGCAACGCACGCTGGAGGCGCTGAAGGCGCTGGCCGACGCCGACCACATCCCCCAGACGGTCTGCGAGGAACTGTCGGCCGCCTATGTCGAACTGCGCGGGCTGGAGCACCGGGTGCAGATGCTCGACGACGAGCAGACCCACCGCCTGCCCGAGGACAGCGAACGCCGCGCCGCCGTCGCCGCGCTGGCCGGTTCCGCGCTGGCCGGTTCCGGCGATCTGGCGGCCTTCGACGCCCATGTCGAGGCCCTGCTGGTCCGGGTCAACACCCGCTACGGCGAGCTGTTCGAGGGCGGCGAGGATCTGGATTCCAGCTATGGCAGCCTGGTCTTCACCGGGGTCGAAAACGACCCCGAGACCCTGGAGACCCTGCGCCGCATGGGCTTTTCCGAGGCGCCCTCCGTCGCCGACACCATCCGTTCCTGGCACCACGGCCGCATCCCGGCGACGCGGACGGCGCGGGGCCGCGAGCTGTTCACCCGCCTGGCGCCGCGTCTGCTGGAGGCCCTGGCCCGGTCCGGGGCGCCGGACGAGGCGTTCCGGCGCTTCGCCGTCTTTTTCTCGGGCCTGGCGGCGGGGGTCCAGGTCCAGGCCCTGTTCCTGAACCAGCCCAAATTGTTCGAGATGGTGCTGGGCGTCATGGCCTTCGCCCCGCGCTTGGCCCGCACCCTGGGGCGGCAACCGGCGGCCCTGGACGGCGTGCTGGATGCGCGCTTCCTGGTCGATCTGTCGGAAGAGACCGGCCTGACCGAACAGATGCTGCGCGAGGCCGGCGAGACCGACGATTTCGAAGGCGCCATGAACGCCGTGCGCCGCCTGCACCGCGAACAGATGTTCCGCATCGGCATTCACGCCATGACCGGACGCGCCGGCGCCGAGGCGGCCGGACGCGCCTACGCCGCTCTGGCCGACGCCGCCATGCTGACCCTGTCCCCGGCGGCCCTGGCCGAGACCGAACGGCTGGGCGGCGCCTTGCCCGGCGCGGCGGCGGTGGTGGCCCTGGGCAAGGCCGGGTCGCGCGAGATGACGGCCGCGTCCGACCTGGACCTGATGACCCTGTACGACGCCCCGCCCGAGGCGACCTCCGCCATCAAGGGCTGGAGCGCCGACGTCTTCTACGCCCGCTTTACTCAGCGGCTGATCGCCGCCCTGTCGGCCCACACCGCCGAGGGCGGGCTGTATGAGGTCGATATGCGGCTGCGGCCCACCGGGTCCAAGGGGCCGGTGTCGGTTCGGCTGTCGGCCTTCGACGACTACTATGCGCGCGAGGCCGAGACTTGGGAGTTCATGGTCCTGACCCGCGCCCGCGTCGTCTGGGCCAGCGATCCCAAGTTCGGCGCCCAGGTCTCGGCGGCCATCGAGGCGGCCCTGCGTCGCCCGCGCCCCGGCGTCGATGTCGCCGCCGATGTGCGCAAGATGCGCGCCCTGATGGACCGCGAGCGCCGCCCCCACGGCTTCTGGGACCTGAAGCTGTCGCCGGGCGGCCAGGTGGACGCCGAGTTCGCGGCCCAGTACCGCCAGCTCCAGGCCGCCGCCATCGGCGAGCCCCTGACACTGTCCACGCTGCAGGCCCTCCACGACGACCCGGTCCTGGCCGAGGCCTGGCGTATCCAGCAGCGATTGGCCCATCTGTTGGCCGCCGCCTTCGAGGGCCGGGTCGATCCCGAGGCCGAACCCTCAGTCTTCCAACTGCGTCTGGCGGAGGCCGCCGGCGCGCAGGATTTCGAAACACTGAAGACCGAACTCGCCGATCTGCGGGCGCGGGCGCGCAAGGCCTTCGAACGCGCCGTTCCCGCCGGCCGCGACGGAGAGTCCGCGACGCCGCGTTCAATCCCCTGACAGGGCAATGTCAAAGGGGCGCCGAAAGCGACCCATGGAGATTATCGAGATGAGAAACACCTTCCTGACCGGCCTCGGCGCCGTCGCACTGGCCGCCGTCGCCGGCGTCGCCACCGCCCAGGTTCCCGCGCCCGCTCCGCAGGGCCTTCAGGCCGCCCCGGCGCCGCATCACCGTCGCGGCGAGCCGAACCGGCAGATCACCCGCGCCGACTTCGTGGACGCCCGCGTCGCACGCCTGACCGCGCTAGACGCCGATCGCGACGGTTCGGTCAGCGTCGAGGAACGACAGGCCGCCATGCAGGCCCGACGCGCCGAACACGCCCAGGCCCGGTTCGCCAAGATGGACGCCGACGGCGACGGCGCGATCAGCCGAGCCGAATTCGACGCCGGCCACGCCGCCCGTCCCGATCGCGGTCCGCGCGCCGAACACGTCGGTCGTCGCGGCGGCGGTCCGCGTCACGCCAAACGGGGCGCGGATCGTGCGCACGGCCCGGTGACGATCGCCGAGGTCGCCGCCCGGCTCGGCGAGCAGTTCGACAAGATGGACGCGAACCGCGACGGCGTCGTTTCGGCCGAGGAGCGTCGCCCCGCCATGACCGCGCATCGCGCTGAACGCCGCACCGAACGCCAGCCGCGCCGCGCCGCCCGCCAACAACCGGCTGCGCCTGCGGCGGCTTCGGAGTAAGAGAAATGTCGGGGTCGGCCGTCGCGTGCGAATCGGTCCCTTTCGTCAGCAACGAAAGAGGCGGGATTGGTCGCGATCGTCGACCCCGACGAGGATCTTGTGCGCCGCGTGGGTCAGGGCGACCCTGCGGCGACGCAGGCGTTCGTCGCGCGCAAGCTGCCGCGCATCCTGGCTCTGGCCCAACGCATGCTGGGCGATCCGGTCGAGGCCGAGGACGTGGCCCAGGAGGCCATGCTGCGGGCCTGGCGTCAGGCGCCCAAATGGACCCCCGGCGCGGCGCGGTTCGACACCTGGCTGCACCGCGTGGCGCTGAACCTCTGCTACGATCGGCTCAGGCGTCGGCGCGAGATCCCGACCGAAACTCCGCCGGACCGGGCCGACGACGGGCCGGCCCCCGATCGGGGGCTGTTGGCGGCCGAGACGGGCGCGCGGGTCGATGCGGCGCTGAAGGCTTTGCCGGATCGGCAGCGCGAGGCCGTCGTGCTGTGCCATTATCAGGAGCTGTCCAACATAGAGGCGGCGGTCCTGATGGAGATCAGCGTCGAGGCGCTGGAAAGTTTGTTGTCGCGGGGACGGCGCGCCATGCGCGTCGCGCTCGCGGATCTGTCGCCCCGGTCTGACGGGCGACGCGAAGGAGACGGACGATGAAGATCGAACGGCTTGAAGCCCTGGCCCAGGCCTATGGCGGCGACCTGCGTCGCTGGCCGGCGGACCAGCGCGCCTTCGCCGAGAGCCTGATCGCGGTCGATCCGGCGGCGCGCGCGGTGCTGGACGATGCGGCGGCGTTGGACGCCCTGCTGGACGCCTCGCCCGTCATCGCCCCGTCGACCGACCTTGCGGCGCGGGTGTTGGCTTCGGCGCCGGTGCGAAAGGTGCGCGGTCATCTGCGTCGGGCGGTATGGTTCTTGGGCGCCGGTTGGGCGGCCGCGGCTTGTGCGGGCGTGGTGGCCGGCGTCGGCCTGACCACCCATCTGACCGCCGACGACCGCGCGGACGCCGTGCTTTACCAGTCCACCCTGACCGGGGTGGACGACGCCGAGGTGCTGGGATGAGGTCGAGAACCCTGAAGATCGCCCTGGCCGTTTCGGTGGCCCTGAACCTGTTCGCCCTGGGCGGCGGCGCGGCCTATGTGGTTAGCCGCGACCGGGTCGAACGCAAGATCGAGGACCAGCAGCGGCCGGGCCGGGAAGGGCCCTTCGTCGAAATCCTGCGCGGGCTGGAGCCGGCGACCCGCGCCCGTGTGCGCGCCGCCCTGCGTCAGAGCGCCCTGGCGGCGCGACCCGATTTCGAGGCGGCGCGGGCGGCCCGACGCGAGGCCATCGCCATCGCCGGCGAGCCGACGATGGATCCGGCGAGGGTCTCTGCCCTTCTGGAACGCTCGCGCGCGGCCGAGATGCGCGGGCGCGCCCGGCTGGAAAGCGGCGCCGTCGCCGTGCTCGCCACTCTGGACCCCGAGGATCGAAAGGCCCTGACGCCCATCCTGCAGCGCAAGGGCGACGCCCGTCGCACCCTGGTGCATCACGACGACCGGCGCGACGCGCCGGCCCGCTGAGGCGGCGGATCAGCCCTTTTTCGACGCCCGGAACGCGGCGACCGCGTCCACGGCGGCGCGGACCTTGCTCTCGATCCCGGCCCAGTCGCCGGTCTTGACCGCTTCATCCGTGATCAGCTTGGAGCCCATGCCCGCCGCCACGATGCCCGCGCCGAACCATTTGGCGATGGAAGCCTCGTCCGGATCGACGCCGCCGGTCGGCATGATCTTTACCCAGGGCAGCGGTCCCTTGACCGCCTTGACGAAGTCCGGCCCGCCCACCGACGCGCCGGGGAACAGTTTGACGATGTCGCAGCCCAGCTCGTGCGCATTGCTGATGTCCGTCACCGAACCGCAGCCGGGGAAATAGGCGACCATGCGCCGGTTGCACACCTTGGCCACGTCCGGGACCAGGCAGGGGCTGACA
Organism: Brevundimonas sp. FG128; assembly: GCF_057809775.1. NCBI lineage: Bacteria > Pseudomonadati > Pseudomonadota > Alphaproteobacteria > Caulobacterales > Caulobacteraceae > Brevundimonas > Brevundimonas sp. FG128. The sequence continues at coordinate 330,284 of NZ_JBMDKP010000005.1, read as the reverse complement.
ACGAAGCGCGCGCCCCGGTTCAGGTAAAGCGCCGCCGTGCCGCTATCGACCACCGAGCCGATGCCCAGCACCACCTCGGGATCGGTCTTGATCAGTTCGCGATTGATCTCGCCGAACAGGTCGCAGGCGAAGTCGCCGCGATTGGTGAACTCCACCACCGGCGCCCCGCCGCGCGCACAGGCGCGAATGACGTTCAGGCTGACCTCGGGATCGGCATGATAAAAGACCGGGCACACGCCCTGGCTCTCGAGCGCCTGAAGCACGCTGACGCGATCATGGGTCATGGACGGTTTCCTCTACGATAGGTTCTCGTCCGACCTCCGATGTCGGCGACGCTAGGTCAAGTCACAGCAGGTTAGCGAAGCCGGATTCAGAGGAAGGCGAACAAGACCGGCCGCGAGCAATGGGCCTGGGTCTTCGCCCATTTTATCGCTTAGACTTATCCCATGGGACTCTTGACCTTCAGCATCAATCTGACCTTGGACGGCTGCATCGACCATCAGGAAGGGATCGCGGATGACGAAACCCATGCCTTCTTCACCCGCCTGATGGACGACAGCGGGGCGATGCTGTGGGGCCGCGTCACCTACGAGATGATGGAGAGCTATTGGCCGGCAGTCGCGCGCGGCGAATTGTCCGCGCCGCCGGCGGTGCGCGAGTGGGCGGTCAAGCTGGAAGCCAAGCCGAAATATGTGGCGTCGTCGACGCGACGGGCCTTTCCCTGGACCAATAGCCACCCCATCGTCGGCGGCCTGCGCATGGGCGTGCAAAGGCTCAAGGACGCGACCCCGGCCGGCGTGCTCCTAGGCAGCGGCAAACTTGCGACCGAGTTGGACCGGCTCGATCTGATCGACGAGTACAGGCTGCTGGTCCACCCCCGGATCGCCGGCCACGGCCCAACCCTGCACCAAAGCGGGCTGCCCAGCACGCGACAGTTGGAGCTGATTTCAGCCGCGCCGCTTCGTAATGGCGCGGTCGCCCTTCATTACCGGCGCGCCCGTTAATGCTGGTCGGTTCGTTTCGGAGCCTCTCGTTGCGCACACGGCATACTCGCTCCACGTCCGTTTCTGGCGCGCCGATCTGCTAGGCCCATCCTGTACGAACACGGAACGCCACGCCGATTTCATGCGAACTGCACCATCTACACCCTGTTTTTTCGACGCCGGGTCTGAAAACCGCTAGGAAGCCGCCGAACCTCAGGAGCACCCGCCATGATGACCGCCATCTTCGTCTTCATCAAATGCGAGCTGGGCTATGCCAATGAGGTGGCGGCCGATATCGTGGACAATGTCGAGAATGTGTCCGAGGTCTATTCCACCTCGGGCCAGCACGACCTGCTGGCCAAGTTCAACCTGCCGCGCGACGCCGACATCGGGACCTTCGTGACCAAACAGGTCCAGACTCGGCCGCATGTGCGCGACACCTTCACAGTCATCACCTTCTCGCCCTTCCTGCCGAAGAAGGGCTAAGACAGGCAGAAGGGAGAACACGCCATGATGTCGCGAACCAACGCGCCCGCCTACCTGACCGGCTTCGGCAACCATTTCGCCACCGAGGCGGCGCCCGGCGCCCTGCCGGTGGGCCAGAACTCACCGCAGAAGACGCCGATGGGGCTTTACGCTGAACAGCTGTCTGGCACCGCCTTCACCGCCCCGCGCGCCGAGAATCGGCGCAGCTGGCTCTATCGCCTGCGCCCCTCGGCGCAGCACGGCCCCTATGTGGCCTTCGACCAGGGGCGCGTCCGCTCGGGTCCGTTCGACGAGACGCCGCCCAACCCCAACAGGATGCGCTGGGACCCGCTGCCGGTCCCCGAGACGCCCACCGACTGGGTCGAGGGCCTGGTCACCTACGGCGGCAACGGCGAGCCGGACGGCGGGGCGGGGGTGGGGGTCCACCTGTACGTCGCCAATCGATCCATGACCGACCGGGTCTTCTACGACGCCGACGGCGAACTGCTGATCGTGCCGCAACAGGGCGCGCACCGCTTCGTCACCGAGATGGGCGTGATCGAGGCCGAGCCCGGCCATATCGTGCTGATCCCGCGCGGCGTGCGGTTCCGCGTGGAAATCGACGGCCCCGTTCGCGGCTATGTCTGCGAAAACTACGGCAGCCCCTTCCGTCTGCCAGACCTGGGGCCGATCGGGTCGAACGGCCTGGCCAATCCGCGCGATTTCGAAACCCCGGTCGCGGCGTTCGAGGACGTGGATCGCCCGACCCAGTGCGTGCAGAAGTTCGGCGGTCGGCTCTGGGCCACGACCTTCGACCACAGTCCGCTGGACGTCGTCGCCTGGCACGGCAACCTGGCGCCCTGCCGCTATGACACCGCCCGGTTCAACACGATCAACACCGTCAGCTACGACCACCCCGATCCGTCGATCTTCACCGTCCTGACCAGCCCGTCGGAGACGCCGGGCACCGCCAACATCGACTTCGTCATCTTCCCGCCGCGCTGGATGGTGGCCGAGCACACCTTCCGTCCACCCTGGTTCCACCGCAACGTCATGAGCGAGTTCATGGGCCTGGTGACCGGCGCCTATGACGCCAAGGCCGGCGGCTTTGCGCCCGGCGGCGCGTCCCTGCACAACCGCATGAGCGGCCACGGCCCCGACCAGGCCAGCTACGATGGGGCGGTCAAGGCCGAGCTGAAGCCGCACAAGATGGAAAACACCCTGGCCTTCATGTTCGAGACCCGAATGCCGATCCGCGTCACGAAATGGGCGCAGGAATCACCGCAGATGCAGCTCGACTACGACGACGTGTGGTCAGGTTTCCAAAAAGGACAGATCCCTTGATCCGCACCACCCTCTTCGCCGCCCTGGCCCTTGCGGCCGCCGCCTGCTCGCCCCAGACCAGCACGGGCGCCGGCTCCGATGCGCCCATGCAGAGCGCCGACGCCTCGGCCTGCGCCGCGCGCGGCGGCACGATGAAACAGGTCGGGCGGATGCAGAGCTGGCAGTGCGTGATCTCCTACGCCGACGCCGGCAAGCGCTGCACCGACGGCGACGACTGCCAGGGCGACTGCCGGGTCGAAGGCAATACCGGGATCGCCGCAGGAGCGGCGACGGCCGGAATCTGCCAGCCCACCAGCGACCGGTTCGGCTGCAACACCGTGGTCGAGGACGGCAAGGCCGGCCAGACCCTCTGCATCGACTGATCGCCCAGCGATCAGGCATGAAAAAGCCCCCGCCGCGAACGGCGGGGGCTGATCGTCCGTAAACGGATTAGTGCGTCGACGGCGTGTTGGTGGTGGTCATGCCGCCGTCGGCGTTGCCGCCCTGCTGCTCGACCATGTCCGCCTTGCGGTCGGCGTTTTCTTCAACGCGATCGGCCTGTTCGTTGAGAGCGGTTTCCTGCGCCTCGTTCGGGGTCGCGGCGGCCTGGGCTTCCAGCGAGTCGGCCTGGGCTTCGCCCTGGGCTTCGATGGCGTCCGCTTGGCTTTCGGCGGCCTTGTCGGCGGCGCTTTCACCGCAGGCGGCGACGCCGGCCAGGGCGAACAGGGACACGGCGGCGATGGCGATCTTTTTCATAGGGCTTCCTCCATTGTGGAGATGAGGAAACGTTGCTGTGTCCGATCGGTTCACGCCGCCGTGATTTTTCTGCGAGCTCGCGTTACTCGCCCAGCTCGGCGAAGGCGACGCGGGCGGCGCCCAGAAGGGCGGCGTGCTTGTGCATGATCACCTTGGTCGGGATCTCCTGCATATAGTCCTTGAACCGCCCCTTGCGCTCGAACCGCTGGCGGAAGGGGCTGGCCTTGATGAAGGGCAGGATGCGCGGGACGATGCCGCCGGCGATATAGACGCCGCCGCGCGCGCCCGTGGTCAGGGCGATGTCGCCGGCGACCGCGCCCAGGATGGCGCAGAACCGGGCCAGGGTGGCGCCGCACGGGCTGTTGGGGTCCTTCATAGCCGTCTCGGTGATCTCGGCCGGGTCGTCGATATGGGTCTCGCGTCCGTCGATCTCGGCAAGCGCCCGGTGCATGTTCAAAAGGCCGGGGCCGCAGATCAGGCGTTCGATGGACACCCGATCATAGCGGCGGCGCAGGATGCGCAGGATTTCGTCCTCGACCGGGTCGCCGGGGGGGAAGCAGGCGTGACCGCCTTCGGACGGCATGGCCATTTCCTTGCCGTGGGCGTCGCGCACCAGGGCCGAGACGCCGAAGCCGGTGCCGGGGCCCAGCACCGCCACGGTCGAGTGCGGATCGCCGTCCACCGGCCCGCCCAGGCTTTCCAGCTGGTCCTCGGGGACCACGGGGGCGCCCCAGGCCAGGGCCTCGAAATCGTTGATCAGCTTGACCGGCTTCAGGCCCAGGGTCTGAAGTTCCTTTTCCGACACCGCCCAGGGCGAGTTGGTCAGGTCGATGGCGCCGTCGGTGACGGGGCCGGCCACGGCGATGACGCCGCCGGTCGGCTTGACCTCGCAGCCGTCGATGAAGGCGGCGACGCCCTCAAGGAAGGTGGGATAGGTTTCGGCCGGGAAGCTGTCGTGGTGCTCCAGCACGGGTTTGCCGTCCACCATGCGGGCCAGGGCGAAACGAGCGTTGGTGCCGCCGACATCCCCGACGAGTTGGGGGCCGGCGCGAAGGGTCTTGTCATTCATTGAGGCGTTTCCTGCGGTCGGTTCGGCGGATCAGGCGTCCACCGTCCGGTCGACGAAGTTGGGGTCGGGCGGGGTGTCGGAATGACCGCCGCCGCCGGGCGGCACGGCGAAACAGACGGTCGCCCCCTGTTCCGCCGTCGTCACGACGCGGCGGAAGGCGCCGAACAGCTCGCGGCCATAGCCCCAGGACGACCCCTCGGCGTTGACGGCGGACCGTGCGGCCGGCGGTCGGCCGGTCAGGTCGGCCACGCCTACCGTGGTCAGAACCCCGGCCTCGGCGTCCAGGCGGATGATGTCGCCGTCGCGCACATGGGCCAAGGGGCCGCCCGCCAGGGCCTCGGGGCTGACGTGGATGGCGGCGGGGGTCTTGCCGCTGGCGCCCGACATGCGGCCGTCGGTGACGAAGGCGACCTTGAAGCCCTTGTCCTGAATGACCGACAGGGCCGGCGACAGGCTGTGCAGTTCGGGCATGCCGTTGGCCTTGGGCCCCTGGAAGCGCAGCACCACGACCACGTCGCGGTTCAACTTGCCGTCCCGGAAGGCCTGGAGCGCGTCTTCCTGCGTCTCGAACACGGCGGCGGGGGCCTCGACGATGCGGTTCTCGGGCTTGACCGCCGAGATCTTGATGACCGCCCGGCCCAGGTCGCCCTGGACGAGCCGCAGACCGCCCTCCTTGTCGAACGGGTTGGAGGCGGGACGCAGGATGTCCAAGTCGAGGCTTTCCGCGACGCCGTCGCGCCAGACCAGTTCGCCGTCCACCATCGACGGTTCCTGGAAATAGGCCTCGATGCCCTGACCCATGATGGTCGTGACGTCGGCGTGGATATGCCCGGCCTGGGCCAGTTCGCGGGCCACGAAGGCGACGCCGCCGGCGGCCTGGAAGGCGTTCACATCGGCCGAACCGTTGGGATAGACGCGGGCCAGAAGCGGCGTGACCGACGACAGTTCGTCCATGTCGGTCCAGTCGACCAGCACGCCCGCCGCCCGCGCCATGGCGACCAGGTGGATGGCGTGGTTGGTCGATCCGCCGGTGGCCAGCAGCGCCACGATCATGTTGACGATGGACTTCTCGCTGATGACGTCGGCCATGCGGCATTCGCCGCTGCGGGCCAGTTCGACCGCCCGCTTGGCCGCCGCCGCCGTCAGGGCGTCGCGAAGGCCGGTGTCGGGATGGACGAAGGCGGTGGACGGCATGTGCAGCCCGCCCAGCTCCATCATCATCTGGTTGGAGTTGGCCGTGCCGTAGAAGGTGCAGGTGCCGGGCGAGTGATAGGAACCGATCTCGCTTTCCAGCAGGGTCTGGCGATCAACGCGGTTCTGGGCGTATTCGGCCCGGACGCGGGCTTTTTCCGCATTCGGAATGCCCGAGGGCATCGGCCCGGCCGGAGCGAAGACGACAGGCAGGTGGCCGAAGGTCAGGGCGCCCATGAACAGGCCGGGCACGATCTTGTCGCAGACGCCCAGCATCATGGCCGCGTCGAAGGCGTCATGCGTCAGAGCCACGCCGGTGGACATGGCGATCACGTCGCGGCTGAACAGCGACAGCTCCATGCCCGGTCGGCCTTGGGTCACGCCATCGCACATGGCGGGGGTGCCGCCCGCGACCTGGGCCGTGGCTCCGACCTGACGCACCGCCTCGCGCACCACGCCGGGAAAGCGCTCGAACGGCTGGTGGGCCGACAGCATGTCATTATAGGCCGTGACGACGCCCAGGTTCGGCTTGGACCCATCCATCGCTGTCAGCTTGTCGGCGATGGTCTGGCCGGCGAAGGCGTGGGCCCAGTTGGCGCAGCTCAGCTTGGCGCGGCCGGTCCCGCTGTCGCGGGCGGCGTCCATGCGACGGATGTAGTCGGCGCGGGTCGCGCGGCTTTTCTCGACGATGCGGGCGGTGACCGCGGCGACCGTGGGGTGCAGGGCCATGTCAGCTGTCTTCCGTGTACAGAACTTCGAGGGGAACGCCGGCGGCGATCAGGGCGGCGATGGGCTGGATCTTGGGGTCGCCTTGGGCCTCCTGTTCGAACACCCGGCGCTTGGCGGCGCCCTTCAGGCCCAGAATCACCCGGCCGGCCGACATCAGATAGGGCAGGTTGATCGACAACCTCTCCAAGCTGGGCGCGCGGCCGTCACGGCCGTGAGGCACGCCCAGCACCGTCGGCTTCAGCGTCGGGGTCAGCAGGGTCTTCAGGGTGGGGCTGTCGGGGAACATGGAGCAGATATGGCCATCCTCCCCCATGCCGAGAAGGACCGCGTCGAAACGACCGCCTTCGGCCGCCAGCGCGTGGGCCGCGACGGCGGCGGCGCGATCGACCGTGACCTCCGGCGTATAGAGGGGGATGAAGCGACCGGCTGAGGCCTTGTCCTGCAACAGCACGTCGCGGATCAGACGGGCGTTGGACTCCGGCGAGGTCTCGGGGACATAGCGTTCGTCAACCAGGGTAACGGCGATCTTCGACCAGTCCAGATCGGTCGCGGCCAGGCGGCGATAGACGGGGGCGGGGGTGGTGCCGCCTGGGCCGGCGAAGACGGCTGCGCCCTTGTCCCGGACGGCGGCGCCCAGCGTCTCGGCCAGGCGCGCCGCAATGGCCTCGGCCCAGGTCTCGACGGTGGGGAAGGCTTCGATCACGGGCGTGTCAGACATTGGTCGTGTTCCATTCGCGGCCGGTGCGCATCATCAGCATGTCGGCGCTGTCGGGCCCCCAGGATCCGGCGACGTATTCGTCGGGCTTCTGGCCGGATTCGGCCCAGGCCTCGGCAACCTCGTCGACCCATTTCCAGGCCTGTTCCGCCTCGTCGCGACGAACGAACAGGGTGGAGTCGCCCGCCATCGCATCCAGCAGCAGCCGCTCATAGGCGATGCGGCGGCGCGGCGGCGCGACGGACTTGCCGTCTACACCCCACGACAGGCTCATCTTGATCGGCTGAAGCTGCATGCGGCGATCCAGGCCGGGGCGTTTGTTCATGACCGTCAGCGAAATGTCTTCCTCGGGCTGCAGCTCGATGATCATGCGGTTGGCCTGAACCTCGCCGCGGTCGTCACGGTCGAAGATCGAGTGGGGCAGCGGCTTGAACTGGATGACGATCTCGGTGCGCTTCTCCGGCAGCCGCTTTCCGGTCCGCATGAAGAAGGGCACGCCGGCCCAGCGCCAGTTGTCGATGTCGGCGCGTACGGCGACGAATGTTTCGGTGTCGGAGGGCTGTCCGCGCTCTTCGTCATAGCCCTTGGCCGGCTTGCCCTCTGAGACGCCCGCCACATACTGGCCGCGCACGGTGACGCGCTCAGCCTCGTCCACCGTGACGGGACGCAGGGACCGCAGCACCTTGACCTTTTCGTTGCGCACCGAGTCCGGGTCCAGATCGCTGGGCGGCTCCATCGCCACGAGGCAGAGCAGCTGCAGCATGTGGTTCTGCAGCATGTCGCGCAGGGCGCCGTATTCGTCGTAGTAGGGCCAGCGGTCGCCGACCCCCACCGTCTCGCCGATCGTGATCTGGACGTGATCGATGGACAGGTTGTTCCAAAGCGGCTCGAAGATGGTGTTGCCGAAGCGCAGGGCGATCAGGTTCTGGACCGTCTCCTTGCCCAGATAGTGATCGATGCGGAACACCTGGCTCTCGCTGAAGGCGTGGGCCACAGCGTCGTCGATTTCCAGGAAGGACTTCAGGTCGCGCCCGACCGGCTTTTCCAGCACGATGCGGCAGTTCTTGTCCGCCAGACCCGCCGCCTTCATCGCCGTGACGATGCGGGCGTAGAGCGAGGGGGAGACGGCTAAGAACGACGTGACCTCGCCGTCGCCGACCTTGTCCTTCAGGGGCTTGAGGCTGTCGGGCGAGGTGGCGTCCACGGCCAGATAGTCCAGACGGGCCTTCATCCTGGACCAGCTGGGTTCGTCCCAGGCCTGGTCGGCCTCGGCGCGCGCCTTCACGGCCTCATGCACCTTGGCGATGTAGTCGTCGGCGCTCTCTTCCGAGCGGGCGGCGCCGATGATCTTCAGCCCTTCAGGCAGCAGGCCGTCGTGTTCGAGGAAATACAGCGACGGCAACAGCATGCGCATCGCCAGATCGCCGCCGCCGCCGAACAGAATGAGAGCCGCCATAGAATTTCCCTCGACTGTCCCATTTGTCGGGACGCACGCCTTTACGGCCTAGCCGCTGTCTTTGGCCGCTTCCGCACGCGAGGCCAACACGTCCAGCACGTCCTGAAACACCATGTTACGGGCATGGAGAAGAACGAGCAGGTGATAGATCAAATCCGCAGCCTCGCTGGCGAGTTCCTCGTCAGGGCCTGCGACGCCGGCCAGAGCGGTCTCTACACCCTCCTCGCCGACCTTCTGGGCAATGCGTTTGGGACCCTGGGCGATCAGTTTGGCGGTCCAGCTTTCAGACGGATCGGCGGCGGCGCGCACGGCGATGGTCTGTTCCAGCCGGGCAATGCGGCCCACGCCTGGCGCATCGGCCTCGCCGAAACAGCTGGTGCGGTTCAAGTGGCAGGCGTTGCCGACCGGGTTCACCGACAGGACTAGGGCGTCGTTGTCGCAGTCGGGCGTTATGCCCACGACATGCAGCCGGTCGCCCGAGGTCTCGCCTTTGCGCCAGCGCCCGCCGCGCGAACGCGAGAAGAAGGTGGCCTCGCCTGAGGCGAGGGTCTCGTCCAGGGCGGCGCGGTCCATATAGGCCAGGGTCAGGACCTGGAGCGTGGAGGCGTCCTGGACCACCACGGGGACCAGGCCGTCGCCCTTGGCGAAATCGATGGTGTTGGGGTCGATCATGGTCGTTGCTCCTGATCCTCCACTGCGAAGCGGGGGAGGGGGACCGCGCGCAGCGTGGTGGAGGGGGCGGAAACGGGCTGGGTGTGGAACGTCTGGCGACAGAGTCCGGGGTCGCCCCCTCCACCACTTCGTGGTCCCCCTCCCCCGTTTCGCTGCGCTTCTCGGGGGAGGATCACAACCTCATCTCCAAACCTTCGTCCGCCAGATAGGCCTTGAGGTCGGGAATGGCGATGGCGCCGGTGTGAAAGACGCTGGCGGCCAGGGCGCCGGAAACGTCGGCCTGTTCGAACACGGCCTTGAAATGCTCGGGCGCGCCGGCGCCGCCCGAGGCGATCAGGGGGATGGTCAGGCGCGCGCGGGCGGCGGACAGTTGTTCAATGTCGTAGCCTTTCCGCACCCCGTCCTGGTCGATACAGTTCAGCACGATCTCGCCGGCGCCGAGCCTTTGCGCCTCGTCAAGCCAGTCCAGTGTGCGCTTGCCGGCGTGACGGCGCGCGTCGGGATCGCCGGTGTATTTGTGGACCACCCATTCGCCATCCTCCAGACGACTGTCGACGCCGACGACGACGCACTGCCCGCCCAGTCGCGCGGCCATGTCGGCGATCAGTTCCGGGCGTTCCAGGGCGGGGGAGTTGATCGACACCTTATCCGCCCCGTGATCCAGGCAGCGGGCCGCCTGGTCCACGCTGCGAATGCCGCCGGCGACGCAGAAGGGGATGTCCAGCAAACGGGCGATGTCCTTGATCCAGCCATAGTCCAGCGTCCGGCCCTCGGGGCTGGCGGTGATGTCGTAGAAGACCAGTTCGTCGGCGCCCGCGTCGCGATAGCGGGCGGCCAGCTCCGCCGCGTCGCCCATGTCGGTATGGCCGACGAACTTCACGCCCTTGACCACCCGTCCGTCCTTGACGTCCAGGCAGGGGATGATCCGCCGCGCGGTCATGCGCGCCTGGCCGTCGCGATGGCTTCGGGCAGGGTAAAGCGGTTCTCGTAAAGCGCGCGTCCCACGATGGCACCGTGACAGCCCAGGGCCTTTACAGCGGCGATGTCGTCCAGCGACGAGACCCCGCCCGAGGCCTGAAGCACCAGGTCGGGACGGCGCTGACGGATTTCCGCCAACAGGTCCAGGTTCGGTCCGGTCATTGCGCCGTCGCGGCCGACGTCGGTGACCAGCAGATGTTTTGCCGTCCCCTTTGGATAGCGATCCAGCGCCTCCCACAGGGTGACGCCTGACGACTGGGTCCAGCCCTTCAGGGCGGGAACGGGCACGCCGTTCTCGATCTTCACGTCCAGGGCCAGGGTGATGTGCTCGACGCCGAAGCCCTTGAGCCAGGCGGCGACGTCGTTGGGCTGGGTCACAGCCAGGGAGCCGACGACGACGCGCGACACGCCCGCGTCCAGCAGCTTGGCCACGTCGTTGGCTCCGCGCACCCCGCCGCCCGACTGGATCTTGACGTCGATGGCCTGGGTCAGTTCGCCGATCAGGCCATGCTGGCGCGCCTCGCCCGCCTCGGCGCCGTCCAGATCGACGATGTGGATCCACTGCGCGCCCTCGGTCGCGAAGGCGGTCAGCCGGGCGGCCGGCTGTTCGTCATATTGCGTCACTTGGTCGAACTTGCCGTGCATCAGGCGCACGCAGACGCCGTCCTTCAGGTCGATGGCGGGGTAGATCAGCATGTCAGGCTCAGGAAGTTCTTGAGGATGGTCGCACCGGCCTCGGCCGAGCGTTCAGGGTGGAACTGACAGCCCCAGCGGTTGGCGGATCTCACCATGGCCGGGACGGCGCCTCCATAGTCGGCGCGGGCCAGGGTGGCGGGGCCGTCGGGACAGACATACCCGTGGACGAAATAGGCGTAGGCGCCGTCGGCGACCCCCTCCAGCAGCGGGTCGTCGCGGTCCCGCGTCAGGCGGCTCCAGCCCATGTGCGGCACCGGCAGGTCGCCCGCGGGTTCGAGCCGGGTCACCATGCCGGGTATCAAGTCCAGCAAGCCGACGCCGTCGCCCTCTTCGCTGCGCTCGAACAGCAGTTGCTGGCCCAGACACACGCCCAGCAGGGGGCGGGAGAAGGCGCGGATCGGATCGACCAGACCCAGTTCGGCCAGGCGGGCCATGGCGTAACCGGCCGCGCCGACGCCTGGCAGGATGACCCGTTCAGCCTCGGTGATCACAGCGGGATCGTCGGTCAGGCGGACGGTGGCGCCTAGCCGTTCCAGCGCGAACTGAACCGAGGCGACGTTGCCGGCGCCATAGGCGATGACGGCGACTTCCATCAGCGATACTCCACCGCGGAGCGCGGGAGGGGGACCGCGCGCAGCGTGGTGGACGGGGCGGAAGCGGACTGGATGTCGAACGCCAGACGACGGAGTGTGGCGTCGCCCCCTCCACCGCTTCGCGGTCCCCCTCCCCCGTTGCGCTGCGCTTCACGGGGGAGGATTTGGCGCACGCTCATCACAGCACCCCCTTGGTGGACGGCACGGTGTCGCCCTCGACGCGGATGGCCTGGCGCAGGGCGCGGCCGAAGGCCTTGTAGACGGCTTCGGTCTTGTGGTGGTCGTCCTGGCCCGTGACCGAGATGTGGACGGCGGCGCCCATCGCTTCTGCCAATGAACGGAAGACGTGGGCCGTCAGGTCGGTGCGGTAGTCGCCGATGAAGGGGGTGTCGAACGTCCCTTCGAACACCGGATAGGGGCGACCCGACAAGTCGATGGAGACGGTGGCGTTGGCCTCGTCCATCGGCAGGACGAAGCCGTATCGGGCGATGCCCTTGCGCTCGCCCAGCGCCTGTTTCAGCGCCTGGCCCAGGGCAATGGCGCTGTCCTCAATGGTGTGGTGCGGGTCGGTGTGCAGGTCGCCCTCGCATTGAAGCCGCAGGGAAAAGCCGCCGTGAGCCGCGATCTGCTCCAGCATGTGGTCGAAGAAGCCGACGCCGGTTGCGATCTTCACCGGGCCGGGCGCGTCCAGATCGACGGCGCAGACGATGCGGGTCTCTTTCGTATCGCGCACAGCTTGGCCCAAGCGGGACGGGCGGCGCTTGGCGGGCGTGAGGCCGAAGGCGGCCAGCAGCCGGTCGTTGACCTCGGGCTTGATCGAGACGGGCAGGCGCAGGCGGTCGCCGGACAGGTCGGCCGCGACGCCATAGGTGGCCAGGGCGGCCAGGGCGGCGGCGGGGTCTTCCGGCCGGGCCATGATGATGGGGCCGACGCCGGCCTCGACCGTCATCTGGCGGGCCAGTTCGCGGGCGATCCGCTCGCGCTCGCGTCGGACCGAGGCTATGTGCTCGGCGGTCTCGATCATCCGCGACGGGTCCAGCGCCTGTTGCGCCAGCCGCACCAGGGGTTCGGGCAGGGCGTAGGGCTCCAGCACCGACGCCAGGCGAGCCAGGGTCGGTGCCTGCGCGATCGCCGCGCCGACGCGGGCGCCGGCCAGGCCATAGGCCAGGGACAGGCTGCGCAGCACGACCAGGTTCGGCTGATCGGCGACGACGGTGGCGGCGGAAATGCTGTCGGAGAACTCGATCAGGCCCTCGTCCACCACCAGCAGGGCGGGGGCGACGCGGGCGGCCATTTCGGCGACGGCCTCGGGCGAGCCGAGGGCGCGGATGACGACGACAGCGGGTCCGCCCCTGGCCGGATAGATGGCGGCGAGACTGTCATAGGGCTCGGCCTTGGGCGCCTCGACCGAACCGCCGTCGCGGGCGGCGAGGCGATAGGCCAGCTCCAGCCCGTGGGTCAGGCCGCGCACCGGCAGGACCTGGTCGGCGGGTACGGCGTAGATCGCGGCCATGCGGGCGGCGAGGGCGGAGGCGTCGCCGGGATAGCGGTCCAGGCCCTCGCCGCCGGAGACCAGCGGGGGATAGGGGGCGGGTAGGGTCATATTGATCCTCCACCGAGGAGCGAAGCGGAACGGGGGAGGGGGACCGCCCGAAGGGTGGTGGAGGGGGCGGATGTCCCACGGGCGTCTGACGACAGGAGTCGTGCGAGACTTGCCGACATCGAGTCTGCGGTCGCCCCCTCCACCGCTTCGCGGTCCCCCTCCCCCGCGTTACGGGGGAGGATCAGGTTGATCACGCTCATCCCTCGCTCCTCAGGTCGGCGGCGCGGGCGTGGGCTTCCAGGCCCTCCATCCGGGCTAGGCGGGCGGCGATGGGCGCAAGCGCGCGGGCGCCGGCCTCGGAGACCAGTTGGACCGACATGGTGGTCATGAAGCTGGCGGTGGTGACTCCGCCCAGGGTGCGGGCGCCGCCGTCGGTCGGCAGGACGTGGCTGGGGCCGGCGGCGTAGTCGCCCAGGGTCTCGGCGGCGAACCGGCCGACGAAGACGGCGCCGGCGGCCTTGATGGACGGGACCAGGGCCTCGGGGTCATCGACCTGAAGCGCCAGGTGTTCGGGGCCATACAGGTTGGCGACCTCTGCGGCGTCGTCGAGATCGCGGACCAGAATGGCGCGAGCCTCGTTCAACGAGGCGCGGGCGATGGCTTCGCGCGGCAGGGTGGCGATCTGAACCTCAACCTCCGACAGGATGTAGTCGATGGTGGCGCGGCTGGTGGAGACCAGCAGAACTTGCGCGTCCGCATCATGCTCGGCCTGGCTCAGCAGGTCGGCGGCGGCGATCTCGGGGGCGGCGTCGCGGTCGACGATGACCATCAGTTCGGACGGGCCGGCGGGCATGTCCACGGCGGGGCCTCCGGGGAGGGCGGACGCCTGTTTCTTGGCTTCGGCCACATAGGCGTTGCCCGGGCCGAACAGCTTGTCGCAGGCCGGGATAGTTCCGTCCTCCAGCTCGACGCCGAAGGTCAGGGCGGCGATGGCCTGGGCGCCGCCCATCAGCCAGATGGCGTCCAGACCGGCCTCTGCGGCGGCCAGGATCATGGCGGGGTGGACGCCGCCATCTTTATCCGGCGGCGTGACGGCGACGCGCTGGCCCACGCCCGCGACGCCGGCCGGAATGGCCAGCATCAGCAACGACGAGAACAGGGGCGCGGTGCCGCCGGGGATATAGAGGCCGGCCGAGGCGATAGGACGCCAGGCCAGTTTGGAGCGCACGCCGGGGGTGGTCTCGATGAAGGGGGTGTCCTCCGGCTTGGTCGCCTGGTGGAAGACGCGGACATTCTCGGCCGCCATGCGCAGGGCGCGGACGTCGCCGGGGGGCAGGGCGTTGCGCGCTTCAGCCACGGCCTCGGGCGTGATGGCGATGCGGCGGGGCGGCGCCTTGTCCAGCTTGAGGCACCAGTCGGCGACGGCCGCGCCGCCGCGTTCACGCACGTCGTCCAGGATGGTGCGTACCACGTCGGTCACGTCGCCGGCGGTGCGCTGGGCCGGGCGGGCCAGGGCCGCCTTTCTTCCGGCGGCGTCGAGGGAAGACCAGTCGATCAGCTTCATCACATCATCTTCTCGATCGGCAGGACAAGGATGGCGGAGGCGCCGGCGGCCTTCAGCTTCTCCAGCGTCTCCCAGAAGACGGCCTCCTGGCACACGGCGTGGACGGCGACCGCGTCGTCGCGGCCCATCAGGGGCATGACGGTCGGCGAACCGGCGCCCGGCAGGATGGAGGTGATCTCATCCAGCGCCGACCGCGGGGCGTTCAGCATGACGTATTTGGCGCCTTGCGAGGACACCACGCCGGACATGCGTTCGATCACGCTGTCCAGCAGGTGCTGCAGGCCGGGCTCGGGGGCGACGGGGGACTGGATCAGGACGGCCTGGCTTTCCAGCACCGTGTCCTTGGCGCCCAGGCCGTTGGCCTCCAGCGTCGCGCCGGTCGAGACCAGGTCGCAGATGGCGGCGGCCAGTTTCAGCCGGGGGGCGACCTCGACGGCGCCGCGCATGACGACGATCTCGGCCTTGACCCCTCGCTCGTCCAGGAAGCGGCGCAGGATCTTCGGATACGACGTGGCGATGCGCAGCCCGTCCAGCGAGGCCGGGCCGTCATAGGCCAGGGTCGGCGGGGTGGCGATCTTGAGGGTGCAGCGGCCGAAGCCCAGGGGCATGACGATGGAGGCGTTGGCCCCGCCGTTGCGGCCTTCCTCCAGCACGTTCTCGCCGACGATCCCCAGGTCGCAAACGCCGTCCGCCACGAAGGTGGGGATGTCGTCGTCGCGGACGCGCAGCAGGTCGATGGGATAGTTCTCGACCCGATAGAGCAGGTCGTTGTGGCCCTTGACCCATTTCAGACCTGCGTCGCGGATCAGGTCGAGGCTGCGGTCGGCCAGACGGCCGGATTTCTGGACGGCGATGCGAAGCCGGCCCTGGACGGTGCTCATGTTCGGATACTCAGTTCGTGTTCTTCAGGCGGTCCAGGGCGAGGCGATAACCCTGGTGCGGCATGTCTTTCAGATAACGGGCGACGCGGACGACGGTGGTGGGGCTGGCGTGGGCCTCGGCCGCGATCTCGCGATAGGATTTGCCGCCGGCGTCGAGCAGGCGCGCCACCTGCCAGCGCTCGGCGAAGGCGCGCAGTTCCGCTGGGGTGCAGAGGTCGGCGAGGAAGGCGTCGATCTCCTCGCGCGTCTGCATCGATAGCAGGGCGTCATGGAGGGCGTCGCGGGCGAGCGGGGTCGTCATGCGTGTTCCACTATGCTGTAACAGTGGCACGGTCAAGGGGGGTGTTCATTTCCTCCCACATGGTGGGGAGGGGGACCGCTCGAAGCGTGGTGGAGGGGCTTTTGAAGTCCCACGGGCGCCTGTGATGCGGTGAAGAACCCCTCCGTCATGGCGCAGGCGCCGCGCCACCTCCCCGCTTCGCAGGAGGAGACAGATCGTGCGGCGCGCATTATCTCCCGTCTCATGACCAAGATTTTGATCATCGGCGCCGGACATGCCGGCGGCTCCGTGGCGGCCTTTCTGCGGCAGTACGGCCATGACGGCCCCATCGTGCTGGTGGGCAAGGAGGATGCGCCGCCGTATCAGCGGCCGCCGTTGTCCAAGGCCTGGCTGAAGGGCGAGGCGGATCTGGAGGCGCTGCTGCTGCGGCCGCTGAGCTTCTATAAGGAACAGGGCATCGACTTCCGGCCTTCGACCGTCGCCGTTTCCGTGGACCCCGAGGCGAAGACGGTCGCCTTCCATGACGGATCGAGCGAGACCTATGACGTCCTGGTCCTGGCGACGGGGTCGACCGCGCGCAAATTGCCTGTGCCGGGTGGGGACCATCCCGATCTGCTGGAACTGCGAACGCTGAAGGACGCCGAACGGCTGAAGGTCGTGCTGGGGCCGGGCAAGCGGCTGGCGGTGGTCGGCGGCGGCTATGTCGGGCTGGAGGCGGCGGCCTCGGCCCGCGCCCTGGGCGCCGAGGCGTTGGTGATCGAACGGGCGCCGCGCGTGCTGGCACGGGTGGCGTCGGAGACCTTGTCGACCTTCTTCACGGCCCAGCACAAGGCGCACGGGGTCGAGATCTTGACCGACGCGGAAGTCGTCGCCGTGGCTCATGACGGCGTGACCTTGGCGGACGGATCGGTGGTACGGGCGGACGCGGTGCTGGTCGGCGTCGGGGCGCTGGCGTGCGACAGCCTGGCGCGGTCGGCGGGTCTGACCTGTGATGACGGTGTGGTGGTGGATGGTGAGGCGCGGACCAGCGATCCGGCCATCTTCGCCGTCGGCGACATGACGCGGCGGCCGATCCCGATTCACGGCGGGGTTTCGCACCGGCTGGAGAGCGTCCCCAATGCGCTGGAACAGGCCAAGCAGGCGGCGGCGGCCATCGTCGGGCGCGCCGGACCGACGCCCGAGGTTCCGTGGTTCTGGTCCGATCAGTATGACTTCAAGCTGCAGATCGCCGGCCTGCCGTTCGACGCCGACCGCCAGGTGGTCCGCGGCGATCCGTCGGCGGGGGGATTTGCGGTGTTTCACCTGAACGGGGACAGGATCGTCTGCGTCGAGGCCGTCAACGCCCCGCCGGAGTTCATGGCCGGCAAGCAGTTGATCGGCAAGGCGACGCCGGTGGACGTGGACAAGCTGGCCGATCCGACTGTGTCGATGAAGGCCGTGGCGGCGGGTTAGCCGTCTCCTCCCTGCGGAGCGGGGAGGGGGACCGCGCGAAGCGTAGTGGAGGGGCTCCTGAAGGCCCGCAGGCGCTGGTGATTTGAAGAAGAGCCCCTCCGTCACGGCGCGAAGAGCGCCGCGCCACCTCCCCATCGCTTTGCGATAGGGAGGAGACCGCTCCCGTCGTCGCCGCAGTGCAACAAAACTGTTGCGCTTTCCGTTACTCGAGGATCAAGCTGCGAACTCAACGCGGCGGGGGCGAATGACGAGAGCTTTCGACGAAATGAAGGGCGGCGGGTCGGGTGCGATCCGCGACAGCTACAAGACACTGGCGGCCTGGCTGGAAAACGCCCCGCCGGATCTGCTGCAGGCGCGCTCGCGCCAGGCGGAGCTGTTCTTCCGCCGTATGGGCGTGACCTTCGCCGTCTATGGCGACGAGGAGTCCAACGAGCGGCTGATCCCCTTCGACGTGGTGCCGCGCATCATCGGCGCGGACGAATGGAGAGGGCTGGAGACCGGGCTGAAACAGCGGGTCTCGGCCATCAACGCCTTCTTGAAGGACATCTACGGACCGCAGGAATGCATCAGGGCGGGCATCGTCCCGGCCGACCTGATCCTGACTAATCCGCACTATCGGCCCGAGATGCAGGGCCGCCGGCCGCCGGGCGATGTCTGGTGCCATATCTCGGGCGTCGATCTGGTGCGCACCGGCGAGGACGGTTTCTACGTTCTGGAAGACAACTGCCGCACGCCGTCGGGCGTCTCCTATATGCTGGAGAACCGCGAGATGATGATGCGGTTGTTCCCCGACCTGTTCGCCGAACATGCGGTGCGGCCGGTCGAGATCTACACAGACATGCTGTTGCGCTCGTTGCAGGCCTCGGCGCCCTCGGGGGCGGGCGAAGATCCGACCATCGTGGTGCTGACGCCGGGGCCGTTCAACTCGGCCTACTATGAGCACAGCTTCCTGGCCGACAAGCTGGGGGTCGAGCTGGTCCAGGGCACCGACCTGTTCGTCAACGACGACACGGTCTTCATGCGCACGACCGAAGGGCCCAAGCGGGTGGATGTCATCTATCGCCGCATCGACGACGACTTCATCGATCCCCTGACCTTCATGCCGAACTCGACGGTGGGGGTGCCGGGGCTGATGTCGGCCTATTTCGCCGGACGGGTGACCCTGGCCAATGCGGTCGGCACGGGCGTGGCCGACGACAAGGCCGTCTATACCTATATGCCCGAGATCATTCGCTTCTTCACCGGCGAGGATGCGATCCTGCAGAACGTGCCGACCTGGCGGTGTCGCGAGCCCGATGCCTTGAAGGAGGTGCTGGGCAAACTGGACGAACTGGTGGTCAAGGAAGTGGGCGGTTCGGGCGGTTACGGCATGCTGGTCGGGCCGACCTCGACCAAGGCCGAGATCGAGGCCTTCCGCGCCAAGCTGATCGCCGATCCCGACGACTTCATCGCCCAGCCGACGCTGAGCCTGTCGACGGCGCCGACTTTGAACGGGGGCGCCCTGTCGCCGCGCCACGTCGATCTGCGGCCGTTCGTCCTGTCCAGTCCGGCGGGGGTGCGGGTCGCGCCCGGCGGCCTGACGCGGGTGGCGCTGAAAGAGGGGTCGCTGGTTGTGAACTCCAGCCAGGGCGGCGGAACCAAGGACACCTGGGTGCTGGACAACTGATGCTTTCACGCACTGCAGACAGCCTTTACTGGACCGGCCGCTACATGGAGCGGGCGGATTTCCTCGCGCGCATTCTTGAGGCCGCCATTCGCCTGGCCGCCCTGCCGGCCAAGGATCAGGCCACGGTCACGGCCTGGGCGGGGGCCATCGCCTCGTCGGGGGTCAAGAGCGGCTTCGACGCCTCGGGCCGGACCATCTCGGAGAAGTCGGTCCGCGAATATCTGGCCTTCGGCTACGACAACTCGACATCGATCAAGGCCTGCATCACCAAGGCGCGGACAAATGCGCGCTCGGTGCGGACGGCCCTGACCATCGAGCTGTGGGAGGCGATCAACGGCGCCTGGAACGGGCTGAACGAACTGGGCGAGCCGACCAAGCGCGACGACTTCACCAACTTCCTCGACTTCGTGAAATCGACGTCCCTGGCGGTCGAGGGCGCCTCGTCGCGGACCATGTTGCGCAACGACGCCTACTGGTTCCTGCGATTGGGGATGGCGATCGAGCGGGCCGACAACACCGCCCGCCTTCTGGACGTGAAATATCACCTGCTGCTGCCACCCGGCGAACGGGTGGGCGGACAGTTGGACTATTTCCAGTGGACGACCCTGCTGCGCGAGGTCTCCGCCCTGACCGCCTATCGCTGGGTCTATCGCGAGAGCGTGCGGCCGTGGCTGGTGGCGGACCTGCTGGTGCTGAACCGCCAGATGCCGCGTTCGCTGGCGTCGTGCCAGGGGATGATTGTCAGTTACCTGGAGCGGCTTGCGACCGACTACGGGCGGCGCGGCCCGGCCCAGCGTCTGGCCTCCAACCGGCTGACCCAGTTCAACGAGGCAAAGATCGAGGACATATTCCAGTCGGGCCTGCACGAATATATCCAGGGCTTCCTGAACCAGAACAACGCCCTGGCCGCCGCCGTCCAAGAACAGTATTTGGTCTGACCATGCGGATCCGGATCGACCACTCCACCCGCTACGCCTACGCCCGCCCGGCGCGGTTCATCGTGCAGATGCTGCGACTGACGCCCAAGTCGTGCGAAAGTCAGCAGGTGCGCGACTGGCGCATCGAGACCGATGTGGACGCCCGCTTGCGTCGCGGCGAGGACGCCTTCGGCAACGTGGTCCACAGCCTCTATACCGAGCGGCCGACCGACGCCCTGACGATCCGCGTCACCGGCGAGGTGGCGACGGTGAACACCGGCGGCGTGGTGCGGGGTCAGGCCGAACGGCTGTCGCCCATCGTCTTCCTGCGCGAGACGCCGCTGACCCGGCCGGACGCGGCCATCGACGACTTCGCGCGGTCCATCCCCGAAGGGCCTACCCTGGGCCGGATGCACGCCCTGATGGGGGCGCTGAACCGGGACGTGGCATTTGAGGTCGGCTCCACCTCCGCCTCTCACACCGCCGCCGAGGCCTTCGACCAGCGGCGCGGCGTCTGCCAGGACCACGCTCAAATCTTCATCGCGGCCGCGCGGACGCTGGGCGTGCCGGCGCGCTATGTCTCGGGCCACCTCAGCCGTCAGGACGGCCAGCACGACCAGGACGCGGCCCACGCCTGGGCCGAGGCCTGGGTGGAGGATCTGGGCTGGGTCGGGTTCGATCCGGCGAACGGCATCTCCCCGACCGAACACTATGTCCGCGTCGCCGTGGGCCTGGACGCCCAGGGCGCGACGCCGATCCGGGGCACCAGCTACGGCGGCGGCCAGGAAAGCCTGACGGTCGCCCTGCATGTGCGGCCTGTGCAACAGAGCCAGCAGCAATTGCAGTCGCGCGGATGGCCCTGATAGGCATGTCGCGCGAATCTGTTAGCGTCACCGGATTCGCAACGCGGGGAGCGGATAGAGCGAAGTGACCTATTGCGTAGGCATGCTGGTGGACGAGGGGTTGGCGATGATCGCCGACACGCGCACCAATGCGGGCGTGGACAACATCTCGTCCTATCGCAAGCTGCACATCTTCAAGACACCCGGCGAACGGATCCTGGCCGTGGCGACGGCGGGCAATCTGTCGGTGACGCAGACGGCCCTGGCGACGGTGGCCGAGGGGGTGAGGCTGCCCGACTCGACCGAGCCGGAAACGCTGGAAACCGCCCCCACCCTGTTCCGCGCCGCCCAGATCCTGGGCCATGCGATGGCGACGGTGCGGGCCACGATCAACACCCCCGCCTCGCCGACGGCCGATGCGCTGAACGTCAACGCCTCCATGCTGCTGGGCGGCCAGATCGCCGACGGCAAGATGGGGCTGTACCTGATCTACGGGCAGGGCAATTTCATCGAGTGCGGACCGGACACCCCCTATCTGCAGATCGGCGAGCTGAAATACGGCAAGCCCATCCTGGACCGGGCGCTGCACAGCTCCACGCCCCTGTCGGAGGCGGTGAAGCTGGGGCTGATCTCGTTCGATTCCACCATCCGCTCGAACATCGCGGTGGGGCCGCCGCTGGACCTGATCGTCATTCCGCGTGGCCGGTTCACCGGCATGGAGCGGCGCATCGACGCCGACGATCCCTACTTCCGCGACCTGGGCCGTCGCTGGTCCGAAGCCCTGGCGGCCGCCCACCGGGCCATGCCCGATCCGACCTGGCTGGAGCTTGCGAAACCCTCGGGGCCAAGGGCGATCAGCGCGGTCCCCTAATTAAGATTGCGATTTGTTCGCAATTTGTCTTGTGCGGCATGGTGAAGCTGGTTATTGCGACCGCATCGCAAAATCAGACCAAAAGGTCGCAAGAATATGTCCGACTCCCGCGCCGCCACCCTCCGTGCGCTTCTCTTCGCCTCCAGCGCCGCCGGCATGCTGGTCGCCGCCCCCGCCATCGCCGCCGACAGGCCCGCTGACGCGACCGCCGAGGACGGCGTGATCGTCACCGCCGACCAGCAACAGCAGCCCGCCAACCTGGGCACGATCGACGTCAACGGCCAAATCCGGAAGCGCGAGCCGCAAAGCCCCGAGTTCGTGGCCCCGCTGATCGACACGCCGCGCTCGGTGACAATCATTCCCGAACAGGTCATCACCCAGACAGCCGCGACCTCGCTGGAAGACCTGCTGCGCAACTCGCCCGGCATCACCTTCGGCGCTGGCGAGGGCGGCCAGCCCCTGGCCGACCGTCCGTTCATCCGGGGTCAGTCGTCGGGCAACAACATCTTCGTCGACGGCGTGCGCGACACCGGCGGCCAGCAGCGCGAAGTCTTCGACCTTGAACAGGTCGAGGTCATCAAGGGCGCCGATTCCGTCTATTCGGGCCGCGGCTCGGGCGGCGGCAGCATCAACCTCAGTTCCAAGCAGCCGCGCCTGGCTGATGCGGTCAGCGCCAGCGCCGGCGTGGGCACCGACAGCTATTATCGCGCCACCGTCGACGGCAACTGGCGGCTGAACGACACCAGCGCCTTCCGGCTGAACCTGATGGCGACCGAGGGCGACGTCCCCGGCCGCGACGCGGTGGATTTCGAGAAGTACGGCCTGGCCATGGCCCTGGGCTTCGGCCTGGGAACCGACACGTCGGCGACCATCAACTACTACCACCTGACGGCCGACTCGATGCCGGACTACGGCATTCCGCTGGATCGCAAGCTGGGGATCACCACGACCGACAGCGGCATTCTGGACGTGCCCTACGACACCTTCTACGGTCTGAAGGCGCGCGACTACATGCGCAACGAGGTCGACAGCCTCACGGTCAAGCTGGAGCACCGTTTCAGCGACAATCTGACTCTGCGCAACTTGACCCGCTATTCCGAGACGCTGAACGACTATGTTGTCACCAACCCCGGCGACGGCGGAGCGGCGGTGCTGATCGACGATGTCTGGTGGATGAAGCGAGGCACCAAGTCGCGCTGGAATCCGGCCGAGACCTTCGCCAACGTCACCGATCTGTACGGCAGCTTCACCACCGGCGGCCTGAGGCACGACTTCGACCTGGGCGTGGAATATTCGCGCGAGATCAACCGCAACGCCGGCTACACCGTCACCACCACGGGCGGCACGGCCTGCCCTGCGCCGCTGACCGGCTTCGACTGCACGCCGGTCTATGATCCCGATCCGAACGATCCGTGGAGCGGTTCGATCGCGCGGGGCGCCGAAACCCATTCCAACACCACCAGCTGGGGCGTGTACGGCGCCGACTCGATCGCCTTCGGGCCGAAGTGGGTGCTGAACCTGAGTCTGCGCTACGACCGTTACGAGACCGAGGGCGCCACCATCGCCCGCGGCGCGTCCACGCCGGTGTTCGACCAGGGCGAATGGGACTTCGTCAACTATCAGGTCGGCCTGGTGTACAAGCCCACCGCCAACACCAGCGTTTACGCCTCCTACGCCACCTCCTCGACGCCGCCCACCGTGTCCAGCGGCGACCAGAACGGATCGAGCGGCGGCGAGGGCAGCGGCAATCTGGAAGGGAAGGTCCTCGATCCGGAAGACACCGAGAACTATGAGATCGGCGCCAAGGCCGAACTGTTCGGCCAGCGGCTGACCCTCAGCGGCGCCCTGTTCCAGACCACCCGCAAGAATGCGCAGATCCTGATTTCGGACGGCGTGTACGAACAGGCGGGCGAGACCGAGGTCAAGGGATTGGAGCTGGGCTTCTCAGGCAGCGTCACCCCGCTGTGGACCGTGTTCGGCGGCTATACCTACATGGACTCCGAACTGGTGCGCGGCGCCTACAACAACGCCAATGTGGGCGACCCGCTGGCCAATACGCCCAAGAACAGCTTCAGCCTGTTCACCACCTATCGTCTCCTGCCCAAGCTCAGCCTGGGCGGCGGCGTCTACTATGTGGACGACCGGTTCGGCGGCAACCAGGGCGGCGCGGGCGGCGGGGCCAGCGCGGTCTATGCGCCCAGCTACACCCGGCTGGACCTGTTCGCCTCCTATGACGTGACCGACCGCGCCAGCCTGCAGCTGAACGTCAAGAACGCCACGGACGAGGAATACATCATGCGCACCAACGGCGTTCACCACGCCGATCCTGCGCCGGCCAGCCAGGCGATCCTGACGCTGAACGTGCGCTTCTAAAGGCGGGCCTACCCGGCCTATCCTGTGGCGGTCCCGCGATCCCCGCGGGGCCGTCATCCTTTTCTTCGGCGAGGTCGCCATGCTGCTGCACATCCCCGAGGTCTTCACCAAGGACGAGGTGAGGGCGTTGCGCGAACGGCTGGACGCCGGCCCGTGGGCCGACGGCAACATGACCTCGGGCCATCAGTCGGCGACGGCCAAGAAGAACCGGCAATTGCCCGAGGATTCGCAGACGGCCAGGGAGGTGTCGGCCCTGGTGGTCCAGGCGCTGAACGCCAATCCGATGTTCGTGGCCGCCGCCCTGCCGCACACGATCTTTCCGCCCCTGTTCAACCGCTACGAGGGCGGGGGCGAGTTCGGCGTTCATGTCGACAACGCCATCCGCCAATCCCGCGACGGCGGCGCCCTGCGTATCCGCAGCGACCTGTCGGCCACCCTGTTCCTGTCTGAGCCCGAGGACTACGACGGCGGCGAGCTGATCATCGAAGAGATGTACGGGTCGCAGTCGATCAAGCTGCCGGCCGGCGATCTGGTCCTCTATCCGTCCAAGAGCCTTCATCGCGTCACGCCGGTGACGCGTGGGGCGCGGGTGTCGTCCTTCATGTGGCTGCAGAGCCTGGTGCGCGACGACAGCGACCGCGAGATGCTGTTCCGCCTCGACATCGCCACCCAGAGGGTCGCGGTCGAAAAGGGCGCCCAGGACCAGGCGGTCATCGAACTGACCGGCGTCTATCACAACCTGCTGCGCCGTTGGGCCGAGGTCTAGCGGTTCGATGTCGCGTCGCGCCCGAATGCTATTGCAACACGTTCGCAACAGTGGCACAGCCACGGGGTGACCGAACTCGCCGCACAGCGAAAGTCTGAACCGACCGCCGAGAGCGCCGCAAGGCCCAAGGCGGCGCTGAACGGCGCGCGGTCGTTCTGGCTGAAGCAGTTGCACAGCTGGCACTGGATTTCGGCGGCGGTCAGCCTGGTGGGCCTGATCCTGTTCGCCGTGACCGGCGTCACCCTGAACCATGCGGCCTCCATTCCGGCCGAGCCCGTGACCGTCGAGCGGACCGCGACCCTGCCTGCGCCCCTGCTGGAGCGGATGAACGCCTTTCCCGACGAGACGGCCGATCCGGTTCCCGACGCGGTGGCGCGCTGGGCGTCTGGGGCGCTGGATGCGGACATCGCCGGCAAGCCCAGCGAGACGACGCCGGACGAGGTCTATGTCGCCCTGCCCACGCCCGGCGGCGACGGCTGGGTGACGATCGACCGCGCCACGGGCGAGGCCCTGTACGAGAACACCACGCGCGGCTGGATCGCCTACCTCAACGACCTGCACAAGGGCCGCAACGCCGGCGTGGTGTGGTTCTGGTTCATCGACGTCTTCGCGGTCGCCTGCACTATTTTCGCGCTGACGGGCCTGGGCCTGATGTGGCTGCACGCCCGGGGACGGCCGTCCACCTGGCCTCTGGCGGCTCTGGGCCTGCTGATCCCCGTCGTCATCGCCCTGATCTTCATTCACTGACGAGTTTTCCGATGCGCCTGCTCCCCATCGTCATCACCACCGCCGGGCTGGCGGTCGCCGCCCCGGCCTTCGCCGCCGACCTGTCGGTTTCGGTCGAGATTCCGCGCCTGTCGACGGCCTCCTATCACCGTCCCTATGTCGCCGTGTGGATCGAGAAGCCCGACCAGACCGCCGTGCGGACCCTGGCCGTCTGGTATCAGCAGACCCGCAACAACGAGGGCGACGGCAAGGACTGGCTGAAGGACATGCGCACCTGGTGGCGCAAGGGCGGCCGGGCCATGAGCCTGCCGGCCGACGGTGTCTCGGGCGCGACCCGCGCGCCGGGTCGCCAGACCATCGCCGTGCCGGGCGCGCGCCTGGCCGGCCTGCAGCCCGGACAATACAATATCGTCGTCGAGGCGGCCCGCGAACTGGGCGGCCGCGAGGTCGTGCGCGTGCCCTTCCGCTGGGGCGCGGCCAATACCGGGCGCGGAACCGGCGCCACCGAACTGGGCGCCGTCAGCGTCGCCGTCACTCGCTAAGGATCATGACCATGAAGAAAACGATCGCCCTTCTGACCCTCGCGGCCGCTCTGGCGGCGCCCATGGCCGCCCAGGCCCACCGCGCCTGGCTGGCCCCCGCCTATACTGTCCTGTCGGGCAGTGACGGCTGGGTCAGTTTCGACGCCGGCATGTCGAACGGCGTGTTCATTCCCGACCACAACGCCATGCGCCTGAACGGCCTTGTCATCACGGCGCCCGACGGTTCGGCCGCCGAGGCCGAGAACCAGATGCAGGGGCGCTATCGCTCCACCTTCGACCTGCACCTGACCCAGAACGGCACCTACAAGATCGCCAATGTCATGAACGGCTTCATGGCCAGCTACATGCTGGACGGCGAGCGCAAGCGCTGGCGCGGCGCGGCGGCGGACTTCCCCGCTGCGATCCCCGCCGGCGCCACCGAGGTTCAGGCGACCCGCACGGCCAACCGCATCGAAACTTTCGTCACCCTGAACAATCCCACCGACACCGTCTTCGCCCCGACGAACGAGGGGCTGGAACTGGTGCCCGTCACCCACCCCAACGACCTGGTGGCCGGCGAGGCGGCCAGTTTCAAGCTGCTGAAGGACGGCCAGCCCGCCTCGGGCCTGGACGTGACCGTGGCGCGCGGCGGCCTGCGCTACCGCAACAACCCCGAGGAATCGACGGTCAAGACGGACGCCGACGGCGGTTTTTCGATCACCTGGCCCGAGGCCGGCATGTACTGGCTGAACGCCTCGGTCCGCGCCGAGGGGCAGGGCGATCAGCCGGGATCGAACGCAAGCTATGTGGCGGTGGTCGAAGTCCTGCCGTAAGCGGGCGGGATGAGCGACAATCCTTTCCAGCGCGGATCCCGCGCCGCCCCGCCCTCGGTCAGCCTCGGCGACGCCGGCCCCCTTGCGGACCGGATCGACAACCGGGTCCTGATCCCCGCCATCGAAGGCGCGCCGCCCCGGCCGCCCAGCGACGTGATCCAGTCGCTGGGCGGGCAGACCATGGGCACGACCTGGAGCGCGCGCGTCATCGCGCCGCCCGGCGTGACCGCCGATCAGGTCCAGGCCGCGATCGAACAGGAGCTGGCGGCCGTCGTCGCCCTGTTCAGCCCGTGGGAGCCGTCCAGCGAGATCAGCCGGTTCAACACCGCGCCCGAAGGGATGTGGGCGGTGTCGCAGCCGTTCTGGGACCTTCTGGACGCGGCGATGGACCTGGGCGACGAGACGAACGGCGCGGTCGATCCGACGCTGGGCGCCCTGGTCGACCTGTGGGGTTTCGGCCCGCCCGGACCCCGTTCGCCCCTGCTGCCCACGCCCTCGGACGACGAGGTCGAGGCGGTGCTGAAACTGTGCGGCTGGCAGAGGCTGCGGCTGAACCGTGAGGCGCGCGGCGTGATGCAGCTGGGTGGGATGAGGCTGGACTTTTCGGGCATCGCCAAGGGCCATGCGGCGGACCGGGTGTCGGACCGGCTGATGGCGATGGGCGCGACCTCGCACCTGATCGAGATCGGCGGCGAGTTGAAGGGGCGCGGCGTCAAGCCGGACGCCCAGCCCTGGTGGGTCGAGATCGAACGGGTCGAGGGCAGCCCCGCGCCGCGCACGGTGGCGGCCCTGTTCGACCTGGCCGTGGCGACCAGCGGCGACTATCGCCGGGCCTTCCGCCATGACGGGCGGCTGTATCCCCACACCATCGACGGATCGACCGGGCGGCCGGTCATCAACAATCTGGCCTCGGTCACGGTGCTGCACGCCTCGGCCATGAAGGCCGACGCCTATGCGACGGCCCTGACGGTCATGGGGCCGTTCGAGGGGCCGGAATACGCCGAGGCGGCGGGTCTGGCCGCCCATTTCGTTGAACGCACCGAACGCGGCCCGGTCGAGCGCATGTCCCCCGCCTTCGCCGCCATGATGGACGATCCCGACGAGGGTCAGCCGGGGTGACAGCCGATCCGCAGCGCTGGCTGTGGGCGGTCGGAGCCCTGGCGCTCTGGCTGGCCCTGATCGCCGTGATCGTCTGGCGCGAACGCCGGGCCAGGGCGAAGGCGCGCGCGCGGTCGGACGCCTTTGCGGGCGCTGGGGCCGATGGCGAGGGGCGCACGGTGCTGATCGCCTTCGCCAGCCAGACGGGCTTCGCCGAGGAATTGGCCTGGATGACGGCAAGTGCGTTGGGCGACGGCGGCGTCGGCGCGCGGGTGCTGTCCTTCGCCGATCTGGACGCAGACGCCCTGAAGGCGACGGACCGCGCGCTGCTGATCGTCTCCACGACGGGCGAGGGCGATCCGCCCGACAGCGCGGCGCGCTTCGTGCGCCAGGCGATGGGCCAGACGGCGGACCTGTCGGGGCTGCGTTTCGGCCTGCTGGCCCTGGGCGACCGGACCTACGACCAGTTCTGCGGCTTCGGTCATGCGGTGGACGGCTGGCTGCGGCGTTCGAGCGCCGAGCCGCTGTTCGATACGGTCGAGGTGGACAACGGCGAGGCGGGCGCCATCCGCCACTGGCAGCACCAGCTGAACCAGATCACCGGAAGCATCGCGGCCCCCGATTGGGCCCCGGCGGCGTTCGATCCGTGGCGGTTGGTCGAGCGGACCCTGGTCAATCCGGACAGTCCGGGCGGGGCGGCCTATCACCTCGCATTCGAACCGGTGGGGCCGGCGCCCGCCTGGTCGGCCGGCGACATCGCCGAGGTCGGCCTGCCCGAGCGGGACGGGGTCGCGCCCGGCTCGCGTGAATATTCCATCGCCTCCCTGCCGTCGGACGGGCGTGTCGAATGCCTGATCCGGTTGATGCGTCACCCCGACGGGACGCCAGGCTTGGCGTCCGGCTGGCTGACGCAAGACCTGGCGGTCGGCGAAGAGATCGGCATGCGGCTGAGGACCAACCGCAGCTTCCACGGGCCGGCGGATGCGACGCCGATGATCCTGATCGGCAACGGGACCGGGATCGCGGGGCTGAGGGCGCATCTGAAGGCGCGGACGGCGGCAGGCGGCGGGGCCTGGCTGCTGTTCGGCGAGCGGACGCAGGCGCACGACGCCTTCTTCGATGCCGAGCTTCAGGCGTGGTCGGCGTCGGGCGTGCTGCGGAGGCTGGACCGGTGTTTCTCGCGCGACGAAGGCGACAGGCGGTACGTGCAGCAACTGATCGCGGCGGCGGGCGACGACCTGCGCGACTGGGTTTCGCGCGGGGCGGTCATCTATGTCTGCGGCAGTCTGGAGGGCATGTCGCAGGGCGTTCATGCGGCGCTGGAAGGTGCGCTGGGCGAGGATGTCCTGCTCGCCATGCTGGAAGACGGTCGGTATCGGCGCGACGTGTACTAAGCGCCGGGATCAGCCCTCCTCGGGCGGGGCGTAGCGCGCGACCGCGTCACGGAACGCCTGCACGTCCTTGTTCAGCTGAACCAGTTTTTCCACGCTCATCGCGGCGGATTCGAACAGACGCTGTCCCAGACAGGCGCTGCGGGCCTGCATGGCCGCGCCGTCCTCGGTCAGGCTGACCACCACCTGGCGCTCATCGGCCGGATTGCGCCGCCGCGAAATCAGGCCGCTGCTCTCCATCCGTTTGACCAGGGGGGTGACGTTGCTGGAATCCAGGCCGAGACGTTCGGCGATCTGGCCAACGGTCAGGTCGTCCTGCTCCCACAGGGCGCTGAGGGCCAGATACTGGGGGTAGGTGATGTCCAGCTTGTCCAGCAGGGGCTTGTAGGCCCGATTTATCGCCATGCTGGCGCCGTACAGGGCGAAACAGAGCTGGTCATCCAGGGTCGGGACATAGGCGGGGTTTGACGACAAGGGACAGGCTTTCGCTAGGGAAGGTCGGGCATTCTATGTCACGACAGATATTGCTGGCAAACGGCCGCAGGGTTCGGTAGAAGATATATGTCGCGACATATACTGTCGTATCATGTTTCAGGAAATCTCCCATGACCGCCTCCGCTCTCGATCTTCGCGCCTCCGCCGCCTCGCTCAGGAACTACTATTTTCTAAGAGCGGGCGTCGCGGCGGCCTGGGTCGCCGCCGCCTTCACCGCAGGGGCGTCCAATCCGGTCGCGGGCGCGGTTCTGCTGGTGGCCTATCCGGCCTGGGACGCGCTGGCGAACCTGCTCGACGCTCGCAGCAACGGCGGATATCGCGCCAACCGGTCTCAGGTCGTGAACGCCGCCGTCAGCGTGCTCGCCGCCCTGGGCATGCTCGGCGGGCTGGCGGTCGGCATCAACGCCGTGATCGGCGTCTTCGGCCTGTGGGCCGTGCTCGCCGGCCTTCTGCAACTGATCACCGGCGTGCGGCGCTGGCGGACCTATGGGGCGCAATGGGCCATGATCCTGAGCGGCGGCCAGTCGGTGCTGGCGGGCGGCTTCTTCGCCTTCATGGCGACCGGTCCGGCCCTGCTGTCGATCACCACGGTCGCAGGCTACGCAGGCTTCGGCGCCTTCTACTTTCTGGTCTCGGCCCTGTGGCTGACTTTCAGGGCGCCCAAGAGCCGGGCCTGACCCAAAGCCCGGGTCGGCGGATCATCGTCTCGCCAGCCGCTCCAGCAGCTCCGCCGCGAAGCTGGACAGGGTGTCGTCGCGGGCGCCCATGACGATGATCCGGTCGCCCGGCTGGGCCATGGCGACGATCCGGTCGCCGCAGGCGGCGCGGTCGGGCAGGGCCACCGCGGCGCGGCCTACGGCGCGGACGCCCGAGGCGATGTCTTCGGACCCCACACTGCGGTCCGTCGTGCCGCCGTAATAGACGGGCTCGGGCATCAGCAGCACGTCGTCCTCGCGCATCAGGCCGGCGAACCCTTCGATGAACTCCGACTTCATCAGCTTCAGCGGGCCGAAGCCGTGGGGCTGGAACAGGATCAGCAGGCGGCCGTCGAAGGCGTGCAGGGTCTTCAGCGTGGCGGCGATCTTGTCCGGGTTGTGGGCGAAGTCGTCGATGACGGTGATGGCGTTGACGGTCCCGACCACCTCCATCCGGCGTCGGATGCCCGCGAAACCTTCCAGCGCCCTGACCGCCTCGGCCGTCGGCACACCCAAAGCCTTGGTCGCGCCCAGGGCGGCCAGGGCGTTGGCGACATTGTGGGCGCCGGGGACATTGAGGACGACGTCGTACTCGCTCCAGCCCTCGATCAGGCGGAACTTCATGCCGGTGGGCAAGGGCGTCAGGTCATGGGCGGACAGGTCGGCCTTCTCCTCGCCCAGGCCGAAGGTGATCGCCTTGCCGGAAGGCAGGGTCTGGGCTAGGGCCGCCGTCTCGGGATTGTCGAGGTTCAGCACCGCCGTCTGCGACCGCGCGGTGAAGCCGCCGAACAGGTCGCGCAACTCCTCCATCGACTTGTGGTCCAGCGAGATGTTGGAGACCACGGCGACGGTGGGATCATAGCGGGCGATGGAGCCGTCGCTCTCGTCCACCTCGGCCACGAACAGGTCGGGGCCGCCGACCAGGGCGCTGGCGAACGGATGGTCGGCGTCGGCGAAGTTCTTCATCACCGCCCCGTTGACGACGGTGGGCGCGCGGTCGACCTGGCTCAAAATCCAGGCGATCATGCCGGTGATGGTGGACTTGCCGCTGGTGCCCGCCACGCCGATCGAGGTCGGGGCCGCGTTGAACAGCCGGCTCAACAGCTCGGGCCGGGTCAGGACGGTCGCGCCGGCGCGACGGGCGGCGCCGATGTCGGGCACCGTGTCCTCGACCGCGCCGGTGGCCACGACGGTCTGTTCGGGACGGGTCACGCCCGACCCGTCCTGCGGATGCAGGGTCACGCCGTGGGCGCGCAGCCAGTCGAACTTGTCGGGCGTGCGGCCCTGGTCCAGCGCGCGGTCGGAGCCTTCGATGGCGTGACCTTGCGCCTGCACGATCAAGGCCAGGGGCAGCATGCCCGACCCGCCGATGCCGCAGAAGAAGTAGGAGACGGTGTCGGTCATGGTGCGATAGGAAAGGCCATCGGCGCCCGACGGCGGCGCCCAGATCTGCAAATGATTCCGTCAGGAGACGTCGTGGCCCTGGAACTCGATCCCCGCAAGACCGCATTGGTGATGATCGACCTGCAGAAGGGGATTCTGGGCGCCCCGCGTGCGCCCCACGCCGCCGAGGACGTGGTGGGCCGCAGCCTGGCGCTGGGCCGCGCGCTGAAGGCGAAGGGCGGGCTTACGGTCGCGGTCCGGGTGGACTTCGGGCCGGGCGGCGTTCTGGCCCCGAAAGGACCGATCGACGGCGCGCCGCTGGGCGATCTCGCGCCCGACTTCGCCGAACTGGACCCCGAGGTCCTGGCGCTGGAGCCCGACCTGATCGTGACCAAGCATCAGTGGGGCGCCTTTCACGGCACGGACCTGGATACCTTGCTGCGGCGGCGCGGGATCACGACTGTGCTGCTGAGCGGGATCGCCACCAACTTCGGAGTCGAATCCACCGCGCGCGAAGGCTTCTCGCTGGGCTATGGCCTTGTGGTGGTCGAGGACGCCTGCACCACCCTGTCGGCCGAATGGCACGCCTTTTCCGTTCAGGCGATCCTGCCGCGCATCGCGCGCATCCGCTCCACGGTCGATGTGCTGACGGCGCTGGAGACGGCGGCGTGATCACCAACGGCTTCAAAATCGGCGTCGTCTGCGCCAGTTCGCGGTTCTCCAAGGAACGCGCTGAGGCGGTCGAGGCCTGGATGGCGCAGAACCATCCGGACCGCGACGTGGCGGTGGTGTTTCACCCCGCCTGCTTCCTGAAACACGGCCATTTCGCCGGCGACGACCGGGCGCGCGCGGACGCCTTCGTCGAGTTCGCCAACGATCCCCGCATCGACGCCATCTGGTTCGCGCGCGGGGGTTATGGTTCGTGCCGCATCGTTGATGCGGTGATCCCGCGCCTGGATGCCGTGGCGCGCAAGAAGCGCTACATGGGCTATTCCGACGCGGGGAGCCTGCTGGCCGGGATGTACAAGGCCGGGTTCCAGCATCTGGCGCATGGGCCGATGGCCTCGGATTCGGTGCGCGATGACGCGACGGCGCGCGGCGCTCTGTCGTGGCTGACCACCGGACGGACCGACTGGATCGAGCCGTCGCTGGCGACCGATCCGCGACCGGCCGTCGCCTTCAACCTGACCATCCTGAACGAGCTGACCGGCACGGCGCTGGAGCCCGACCTGACCGACCACGTCCTGATGCTGGAGGAGGTTTCGGAGGCGGCCTACCGGATCGACCGGATGATGTTTCATTTGACGAGCCAGGCCAGCATTCGCCGTGTGGCCGGGATTCGCCTAGGACGTGTTTCCGATGTCACGCCAAACGATCCCGATTTCGGCCAGACTCCCGAGGAGATTGTTCGATACTGGTGCCTTCGATCCGGCATAAACTACCTCGGTTCCGCCGATATCGGGCACGACGCCGCCAACAAGGTCGTGCCCTTCGGTCGCCCCTGAGGCGAAGCGTGCGCGGCGCAAAAGACACAGTCTGGCCATGATCGCCAGCGCCGCCGCAGCGCCCCCCTCGACAGCCGCCGCGTCCGGACGTCAGATGCAGGTCCGCGAGGCGTTAGGACTTCGTTAAGCCAAGGCGTTGGGGGACGCTGCGGCTACGCCTTAGCGATGCGGCGGTTCGTTCGGTAATCGGGGGATCCCCGGACGAGCCGCCTGATCGTCTTTGCAATCCGGATACCGAACATCGACGTGGAAGCCCGCAAGGCTTAAGGATCGCGCGTGCGTTTCGACGAAAGATTCATCGATGAACTGAAGGCCCGCCTTCGGCCGTCCGACGTGATCGGGCGGACGGTGAAGCTGAAACGTCAGGGGCGCGAATACGTCGGCCTGTCGCCCTTCTCGAAAGAGAAATCGCCGTCCTTCTTCGTCAACGACGACAAGGGCTTTTTCCACGACTTCTCGTCCGGCAAGCATGGCGACATCATCTCCTTTTTGCAGGAGACCGAGCGGCTCAGCTTCGTCGAGGCGGTCCAGCGCCTCGCCGGCGAGGCGGGCATGCAACTTCCTGCAGAAGACCCAAAGGATGCCGAGCGCGAGCAGAAGCGCGCGGGCCTGTCGGACTGGATGGATCTGGCCCAGAAATGGTTCGCCGCCAATCTGCGCCGCACACCGGGCAAGGCGGCCCGAGAGTATCTTGAGAAACGCGGCCTGCCAGAGGACCAGTGGGAGCGGTTCGGCCTTGGCTATGCGCCCAATGACCGCGAGGGGCTGAAACAGGCTCTGATCCAGCGCGGCGCCAAACCCGCCGAACTGGTCGAGGCGGGACTGCTTATCTCGCCCGAAAACGGCGGCCAGCCCTACGACCGCTTCCGCGACCGGCTCATGTTCCCGATCCTGGATGCGCGCGGACGGATTGTGTCATTCGGCGGCCGGGCCATGAACCCCGACGACCGGGCCAAATATCTGAACGGACCCGAAAGCCCGCTCTTCCACAAGGGCGCGACCCTCTACGGCCTGCCCGAGGCGCGGCGGATACTGGGGGCGGAGAGCAAGAACGACCAGGCCATCATCGTGGTCGAAGGATACATGGACGTCATCGCCTGTCAGCGGGCGGGCCTGCCGGCTGTGGCGCCGATGGGCACAGCCCTGACGGAAGAGCAGATGGAGCGGCTGTGGCGGGTCAGCCATGAGCCGGTGCTGTGTTTCGACGGCGATGCGGCGGGCCTGCGCGCCGCCTATCGCGCCATCGAGCGGTCGCTGCCGTTGTTAAAGGCGGGGCGGTCGTTCCGTTTTGCGTTGCTGAGCGCCGGTCAGGATCCCGACGATATCCTGCGCGACAAGGGTGCGCCCGCCCTGCGTCAGGCCCTGGCCGACACCCATGGCTTCGCCGAGGTGCTGTTCCGCCGCGAACAGGATCTGGAGCCGCTGGATACGCCGGAACGCAAGGCCGGCTTCAAGGCGCGGCTGAGGAACACCGCTTCGGCCATTCAGGACAAGGATCTGGCCGAACAATACCGCCGCGACCTGTTCGACCGTTTCGACGCCCTGTTCCCGCGCAGTCCGCAGCGCGCGCCCTGGACGCCGGGGCAGGGCAGGCGCGGTTTCGGTCCGCCGCCCAAGCTGGGCCAGACGGCGGAAGGGGTGCAGGCGATGCAGTCGCTGTTTAGCGCCATCGAGCCGGTGCCGGCCGCCCTGGCTCACGGCGCCATCGACGATCCGGAACGGATGGACGACCATCTGGAAGAGATCGCGGCCCACGGTTTCGGCGACAAGGGGCTGGATGGGCTGGCGCAAGAGCTGGTTCGTCTACGTCTGTCGGGCCATAGCCTTGACTCCGCCGCCCTGCGACGCCATCTGGCGCAATCGGGTCATGATGCCTTAGTGCGCGAGGTCGAGAAGGCGGCGGCGAAGTCCGGCGCGCCATTCCTGGCCGCAAATGCGCCCCTCGCCGAGGCAAGGATCCGATGGTCGCAGGCGTTCAACGCTTCGACGCGGGTCGCCGCGTTGGAGGACGCCTTGGCCCAGGCGCGTGATGTGCCCGGGCAGGATGAGGCGTTCCGCCGGCTGAAGGCCGAGCGGGATGCGCTTCGCCGTGCGATCAAAGCCGGGACGATTTGGGAAGACAGCGCGGGCGCGTAACCTTACGCCTCGCCAGGCATTGTATTTTTCGCCGGGGCGGATTGATCACCCCCGCCGGCCGGAGACGAACTGACTATGAACGCACAGACCGAGACGCAGGAAACCGAGGTTTCGACCGATGGGCCCCTGCTCGATCTGACCGACGCCGGCGTCAAGAAATTCATCAAACAGGCCAAGGCGCGCGGCTATGTGACGATGGAGGAGCTGAACAAGGTCCTGCCTTCGGAAGAAGTCACCCCCGACGCCATCGAAGACACCCTGGCCATGCTGTCGGAGATGGGCGTCAACGTCGTCGAGGCCGAGGAGGACGCGCAGGAGCAGCAGTCCACCGACGTGGCCGCCGCCGCCGGAACCGCCGTCGCCGAGACGCCCGCCAAGGCCGCCTATGACCGCACCGACGATCCGGTGCGGATGTATCTGCGCGAGATGGGTTCGGTCGAACTGCTGAGCCGCGAGGGCGAAATCGCCATCGCCAAGCGGATCGAGGCCGGCCGCGACGCCATGATCTCGGGTCTATGCGAAAGCGCCCTGACCTTCGAGGCCATCATGGTCTGGCGCGACGAGCTGGAGAACAACCGCATCCTGCTGCGCGAGGTCATCGACCTCGACGCCACCTATGGCGTGCTGAACCCCTCCTCCCTGCCGGGCGCCGCCCAGCCGGAGGCCGAGGAGGAAGAGGCCGAGGAAAAACCTGCGGCTGAGGCGAAGCCCGAGTCCGACGACGACGATGATGACGATGATTTCGACGACGGCGGCGGCATGTCGGTGTCGGCGCTGGAAGCCGAACTGCGCGACGGGGTGATGGAGGTGCTGAACCTCATCGCCGCCGACTTCGGCGCGTTCCGGGGATTGCAGGACAAGCTGGTCCAGACCCGCCTGAAGGGCGAGGTGCTGAGCGCCAAGGACGAGAAGGCCTATCAGGCGCTGACGCTGTCCATCTCGGACCGTCTGAAGACGATGAAGTTGAACAACAACCGCATCGAGGCCCTGGTCGAGCAGCTCTATGCGATCAACAAACGACTGATCGGTCTGGAAGGCCGGCTGCTGCGTCTGGCCGACAGCTACGGCATCTCGCGTCCCGAGTTCCTGAAGGCCTATTTCGGCGCCGAGCTGGACCCGACCTGGACCGACCGGATCAAGGAACAGGGCGTGCGCTGGACCAAGTTCAGCGACAACGAAGCCAGCCAGATCGCCACCATCCGCGGCGACATCGCCGCCGTGGCCCTGGAAGCCGGCCTGCCGATCGACGACTATCGTCGTATCGTCCAGACGGTCCAGAAGGGCGAACGCGAAGCCCGTCAGGCCAAGAAGGAAATGGTCGAGGCCAACCTGCGCCTCGTGATCTCCATCGCCAAGAAATACACCAACCGCGGCCTGCAGTTCCTGGACCTGATCCAGGAGGGCAACATCGGCCTGATGAAGGCGGTCGACAAGTTCGAGTACCGCCGCGGTTACAAGTTTTCGACCTACGCCACCTGGTGGATTCGTCAGGCGATCACCCGCTCGATCGCCGACCAGGCGCGGACCATCCGTATCCCGGTCCACATGATCGAGACGATCAACAAGATCGTGAGGACATCACGCCAGATGCTGCACGAGATCGGCCGCGAGCCGACCCCGGAAGAACTGGCCGAAAAGCTGGCCATGCCGCTGGAGAAGGTCCGCAAGGTCCTGAAGATCGCCAAGGAGCCGATCAGCCTCGAAACGCCCATCGGCGACGAGGAAGACAGCCACCTGGGCGACTTCATCGAAGACAAGAACGCCGTCCTGCCCATCGACGCCGCCATTCAGTCGAACCTGCGCGAGACCACCACCCGCGTGCTGGCGTCGCTGACGCCGCGCGAGGAGCGGGTGCTGCGGATGCGCTTCGGCATCGGCATGAACACCGACCACACGCTTGAAGAAGTCGGCCAGCAGTTCTCGGTGACCCGCGAACGGATCCGTCAGATCGAGGCCAAGGCGCTTCGCAAGCTGAAGCACCCGAGCCGGTCACGCAAACTGCGGTCCTTCCTGGACAGCTAATCAGGGTTGCGAAGTTCGCTCTCAAGGTTGTAGTCCGCTCCCCAGGTTAGGGGAGCGGAATGCCGTACACGAAAACCATTCTTGTGCTTGCGAACTCACGCAAGCTAGGAGGCCGATGCGTCGCCGGTAGGGAATTTGACCAAGGCCGGTTTGGAAGTTGGATTCGGCCAGTCAGCGGACACGGACACGGCGAGGTCGCTGAGGCTGATCGCCGTTTCCGAAATGGCGCTGATCCCGCACTTTTCGATATCGTCGAAATTCCGATGTTGAAGCCAAAGGCTCACGCATATCAGGCTGAAAATCATCTGATAGACGCCAGAGTTCATTGGCGGTTTGTTCGAAAGGCGACCTCTGAGGAAGTCAGAGCGGCCACCGATGCCGCCACATCATCTCTGTGGGACAACACCTCGTCGACGAGAAAGGGCTTAAGAGATCGCGTTTTACCCGCTCAGGCTTCGGACGGTTCCCTACGCTTCATCGAAGTGCCTGATTTGCAGATTGAAGTCTCGGTCGAAGG
Organism: Brevundimonas sp. FG128; assembly: GCF_057809775.1. Taxonomy (NCBI): domain Bacteria; kingdom Pseudomonadati; phylum Pseudomonadota; class Alphaproteobacteria; order Caulobacterales; family Caulobacteraceae; genus Brevundimonas; species Brevundimonas sp. FG128. Next base: position 292,181 of record NZ_JBMDKP010000005.1, on the reverse strand, counting down.
CGCCCAATTCGATAACCCAAAGCGCAAGACACGAGGACAATTCACCTTCAATGGGGTCGTCTACCGTTTTTCGGTGACGGATCCTCGGGTTGAGAGGGCGTATCTTGAGAAAGACGACGGAGTGTATCCAGTCGGGAAGGCATTGCTTTGTATCAGTCTCGGGGACGTGAATGAGACAGACGGATATGCCTATAAGCTGATCGCAAGTGTCACCCGTTTGAAAAGCTGATAGGCTTTTTGACGTGGCCCTTGATCCAAATCACGCTCCAGTCATTTTCAGCATCGGTCATTCGACCCTGCAATACGCTGATTTTCTAGCTCGCTTGCGGCTGTGTGACGTCACGGCCGTCGCTGACGTGCGGACCGCCCCGTTTTCCCGGCATTTTCCCCAGTTCAACCGCGGCGTTCTCAAGGCTGCGCTGACGGGTGACGGCGTCGCCTACGTCTTCCTAGGAGACGAACTAGGCGGACGGCCAAACGAGTCCGAAAGCTACACGGACGGTGTCGCAGACTATGAAAAAATGGCGATGACACCTTCGTTTCAGCGAGGATTGGCCCGCCTGAGACAGGGCGCGCGAACCCATCGGATCGCGATGATGTGTTCCGAGAAAAATCCTCTGGACTGTCATCGTTGCCTGCTGGTCGGCCGGGCGCTGAAACACGCCGGTGTCGCGGTCGAGCATATCGTCGAAGACGGCGAGCGACTGACACAAGACGATATTGAGGCGCGGTTGATGGTCATGGCCAACAAGTTCAACACCGACATGTTCGCCGAGGAGGCGCAACTGCTGACCGACGCTTATCGCGACCGCGCCAGGCGGGTTGCCTACGCCGAACAACACCCTGATCCTGCGCTGGCTGCGAGTTGAGTATGTCGAACACGACCGTGGCCACCATCGGTTTCACCAAAACCAATGCCGAGGGGTTTTTCGAGCGGTTGCTCAAGTCCGGCGTCACGAAGGTCGTCGATGTTCGTCTGCACAACACGTCGCAACTGGCTGGCTTCGCCAAGGCCGACGACCTGGCTTATTTCCTCAAGAAGCTGGGCGGCATTCAATATGTCCATCAGCCGCTGCTGGCGCCCACGGACGGAATGCTGAAGGCGTTCAAGAAGGAGAAGGGCGATTGGGCCGTATATGAAACCCGCTTCCTGGATCTGATGAAGGAACGGCGCATAGAGACCCGCCTCAAGCCGCAGATGTTCGAAGGCGCCTGCCTGCTGTGTTCGGAGCCCACGCCGCACCAATGCCATCGCCGCCTGGTGATCGATTATCTGAACGACCGCTGGAGCGGCGCTCTATCGGCGAACCACCTCTGAACGACGCTTGATGGGTCGAAAGCACGTCAACCTCGGCACGGCACCCGCCAAGGCCGACCTGCCGCAAAAGGTCTGCGCCGCCTGCTGCCTGCCGTTCGCATGGCGCAAGAAGTGGGGGCGGGACTGGGATCAGGTGCGGTTCTGCTCGGACAGGTGTCGCGCGAAGGGTGCGGGGGTAAGCGCCTGACCGGCGTGATACTGATGAGAGAATTCGACGACGGATTTCGTGAGAGTCCGACGACTGCGACCACCGTCCTGCGACCGATTTTGACGACTCGGGCGATCAGACTGCCGTCATGGAACATTTTCGTCTGAGAAAGTATCGGGGGTCGGAGGTCTGGAAGCGGGTGCGCGAGGCCTATGAGGCCGGAGAGAGCGGTCCGTCCGTGGCGCGTCGTTTCGACGTGGGCCTGGCCAATCTGAGGAAGAAGTCGCGGCAGGAGGGGTGGTGCCGAAAGCACACCGCCGCGCGCCTGGACTGTGAGCTGGAGCCGGTGCGTCCCGGCGTCGCGCCATCAGACGCCGCCTCGGCGCCGCCGCCGGTCGATCCGCGTCAGGCGGTGGAGGAGGCGATGCAGCGCGCCGGCGGGCTGCTGGTCCAGGGGCGAGGCGGCGAGGCCCAGGTTCTGGTGCGTTCGGCAGAGGCGCTGGCGCGGCTGGCGGATCGGACCGAGCCTGCCAGGGCCACAGAGACCGCGCAGGAAGAGGCCTCGGAAGAGGATATCGCCCAGTGGATTGCGGAATGGGACGCGGACATCATCGACAACGCGACCAGGCTGGCCTGTGCGATGCTGATGGACCAGCCGATGGGCGAGGCGGGACGATACAGCGCCTTTCTGTACCATTGGCGGGCGCGCCACCTGGGGCCAGAGGCGACGGCTTCGGACTTCGCCTATGCCGTCGATGGGGGCTGGGCGCCCGACTATTTCGACGCGGAGGGCCGGTTGAGGCCGCTGCCCGAGCCGATCACGCCGCTGGGCATGATGGTCGCCCAACATCTGAGGCGCGCGCCGAAGTTCGACGCCAAACCGGGCTGGCTGCCTCCGCACGCCATGGATCTGAACTATGCCGGGCCGATCCATACCTGGCCGCCTTCGGATGGCCCGGGAATCGATTAGGATGGCGCAATGTCATCGCCCCTGTTCCCGCGTAAATCCGGCCCCATCGTCGCCTCGCTCGCCGTCGTCGTCTGTCTGATCCTGAGCGGCTGCGTGCGGCGGCCGCCCGAACCGTTGCGGCCGTCGCCCTATCCGTCGCGCACCGAGGCGCCGTTGGTCGGGGGGCTGGTGGATCGAGCCATTGATGGAGGCACGCAAGGCGCGGTGGTGCGCGAGGGGCGGGACCTGGGGCGGTGCATGGCCGAACTGACCGCCGCGCGGGTGCGGTTCAGCCCCGTGCCGGATCGTCAGAACACCGCGACCTGCGGTCTGAGCCAGGGCGGAGTGCTGGGCGCCGACCTGGGGACCGTGGCGCGGATGGCGCCGGGCGATGTGGAGATGACCTGCCAGACGGCGCTGGCGCTGAGCATCTGGCGGCGGCAGTCGCTGGAGCCGGCGGCGCGCGAGATTTTGGGCTCAGACGTGGTCCAGATCGATCACATGGGCGCCTACGCCTGTCGCAATGTGAACAACGGCGTGGGGTCGAACCGCATCAGCGCCCATGCCCAGGCGGCGGCGCTGGACTTCGCCGGGGTGCGGCTGAGGGACGGGCGGCGGATCACGGTGACCAGGGACTGGAACGGCGACACGGCCGAGGCGCGTTTCCTGCGCCGCATCCGCGACGACGCCTGCCGTATCTTCGGCACGACGCTGAGCCCCGACTACAACGCCGTCCACCACGATCACCTGCACCTGGAGGCGACGGACACGCGCTTCTGTCGGTAGGGGCGAGGCCTTATCGCGCGACCTTGGGAGTGTCGCCTTGACGTTGTGTTGGAAGGTCATCCAAAGTGTTTGCAGGGGGACTGATGACGAATAATGCCAAATCTACCAATGACGGCGATCTGCCTGTATTTGTGAAGACGACGGTCAGTGCGTCCGACGCACCGAAATCGACCAGTTCAAAAATCGCTGACGCAGCTAATCGGTCGTTCAATGCCGGAAAAGCCGCGACTCGGGCGGCTGCTTCGGTGGCTGGTCAGGGGATGGTCAACACGGCCGGCGTCGTGAAGTCAGCCGCTGGAAAAACCGCCCGAGCGGCGAGCGAACTCGGCTCCGCCGCCTATCACGTGGTGGGCGACCTGAATGGCGACGGCAAGGTCGATGAGGAAGATTGGAAAATCGCCAGGGCTAGAGCCGGTGCGGTTGGCGCGGCTGCCGCGCGAGAGGCCGGCGAGCTGGGCAAGGCGGTCGCCAGGCACGAGATCACCAAGGACGCGGCCGCCGGGGCGGTGGTCGGGGCGCTGATTGCAATGCCGATTCCTCTTGTCGGTCCAGCCTTCGGCGCTGCCGCAGGCGCCGCAGTCGGCCTTACGCGGGGCGTGATCGGAAGTGGAGCGATTGGCGATGTCGTCGGGCAGGTAGCATCCGCTGTGCGCAAGCCGCCAGCGCGCAAGGGTGCCCGCCGCAAGAAGTCTTAAGTCCAACAATCAATGTCGCGCAACGCTGAATCGCGCCCAGCGCAACGCTTTGGCGCGAGGCGGATTACGCCCTCATGCGCGGTGAACTGAAGACCTATCAGGCCAAGCGCCGGTTCGGCGAAACGCCCGAACCGAAGGGCGCCAAGGGCGGCCGCGCCAAGGGCGGCTTTCGCTATCTGATCCAGCGTCATGCGGCGACGCGGCTGCATTATGATTTCCGCATCGAGGCGGACGGGGTGCTGAAATCCTGGGCCGTGACCAAGGCGCCGTCGCGCGACACGGCGGTGAAACGGCTGGCGGTCGAGGTCGAGGACCATCCGCTGGATTACGGGTCGTTCGAGGGGACCATCCCCGACGGCAACTATGGCGCCGGCACGGTGCAGATGTGGGACGTCGGCACCTGGGAACCGCAGGAGCCGGACCTGGAGGCGGCCTGGGCCAAGGGCCAGATCAAGATGATCCTTCACGGCGAGCGGCTGAAGGGCAAATGGGCGCTGATCCGGCTGAAGAGCGACCGGGGCAAGCCGTCCAAGCGCAACAACTGGCTGCTGCTGAAGGAGAAGGACGACTTCGCCGTGGCGGGGGAGGGTGACGCCCTGGCCGAGATCGACGCCTCGGTGACGACCGGCCGGTCGCTGGCCGAGATCGCGGACGGGACCAAGGAATGGACGGCGTCCAAGCCGACGGGGCGCAAGGGGCCGGCCAAGCCCAGGCCGTCCAAGGCGGCGACCAAAGCCAGCAAGCCGCCCGCCTTCGTCCCGATCCAGCTGTGCAAGGTGACCGATCATCCACCGGGCGGCACAGGGTGGGCGCACGAGATCAAGTTCGACGGATACCGCATTCAGATCGGCGTGGGGGGCGGTCGGGCGGTCTTGAGGACGCGTAAGGGTCTGGACTGGAGCGACCGGTTCCCGGACCTGGCGGCGGACGCGGCGACCTGGCCCGATGCGGTGATCGACGGGGAGCTGTGCGCGCTGGACGACGATCACATGCCGGACTTCGGGGCGTTGCAGGCGGCGATCTCGGACGAGAAGACGGGGGGGCTGGTCTATTTCGCCTTCGACCTGATGTTCGAGGGGGCGGAGGATTTGCGCAAGCTGCCGCTGTCGCATCGCAAGGCGCGGCTGCAGGCCTATGTGGACCGGATCGGAAAGGCGGGGGCGGGGCGGCTGCGCTACGTCGAGCATTTCGCCTCGACCGGGCAGGCGGTGCTGGAGAGCGCCTGTCGGATGGATCTGGAAGGGGTGATCTCCAAGAAGTTGGACGCGCCCTATCACGCCGGGCGGTCCTCGACCTGGCTGAAATCCAAATGCCGGGGGCGCGACGAGGTGGTGATCGGCGGCTGGTCGTCGCAGGGCGGGACGCGGTTTCGGTCCCTGCTTGTCGGGGTCAAGGAAAAGAGCGGCCTGCGCTATCTGGGCCGTGTCGGCACCGGCTATGGCGAGGCGGTGACGAAGGCGCTGGTTCCGGCGCTGAAGGGCGTGGCGGCGGACAGGTCGCCCTTTGTCGGGGCGGGCGCGCCCAAGGCGGCCAGGGACATCCACTGGGTCAAGCCGGTGCTGGTCGCAGAGGTCGAGCATGGTGGATACACCGAGGCGGGCTCGCTGAGGCAGGCGGCGTTCAAGGGCCTGCGGGAAGACAAGACCGCCGCCGAGGTGACGCAGGCGCCGCAACCGCCGACGGACGTGGGCGAGGCCGACACGAAGGCGACCACGACGGTGCGGTCGGCTGGAAAGCCCGGCAAGGTGGTCGTGGAGGGGGTGACGATCTCCAGCCCCGAAAAGGTGCTGTGGCCCGCCGTGGGCGGCCGGCCGGCGATCACCAAGGCGGATCTGGCGCGCTATTACGAGGCGGCGGCCGAGCGGATTTTGCCCCATGTGGCGGACCGGCCGACCTCGATCATTCGCGCGCCCGAGGGGATCGGCGGCGAGACCTTCTTCCAGCGCCACGCCATGGCGGGGTCGAACCCGCGCCTGAAGCTGATCGACGTCAAGGCGCGCACCCCTTACGTCGCCGCCGTCGATGCGGGCGGCCTGGTCGCCATCGCCCAGTCGGGCGGGCTGGAGCTGCACCCCTGGGGCTGTGCGCCCGACGCGCCCGAGGTTCCGGACCAGATCACCTTCGACCTCGATCCCGACGAGGGACTGGATTTCGCCGACGTGATCGCGGCGGCCAAGGTCGTGAAGGCGCAGCTCGAATCCCTGGGCCTGGCGGCCTTCGTCAAGACGACCGGGGGCAAGGGGCTGCACGTGGTCGCGCCGATCAAGACCGACGCCCGCTCGCGCGTCAACTGGGACCAGAACAAGGCCTTCGCCAAGGCGGTCGCCGAGGCCATCCGCGCCGAGGCGCCGGACCGTTTCACCACCACCCTGGCCAAGAAGGCGCGGGGCGGAAAGATATTCATCGATTATCTGAGGAACGGGCGGATGGCGACGGCGGTGGCGCCCTGGTCGCCGCGCGCGCGGCCGGGGGCGGGGATCGCCTATCCGCTGTCATGGGGTCAGGTGAAGGCGGGGCTGGACCCGGCCGCGTTCAATCTGTGGACCTATGAGGCGCTGCTGAAGAAGCCCGATCCGTGGGCGGATTTCCGCGCCTCGGCGGTCAGCCTTAAGCCCGCGTTGAAGGCGATGGGGGTAAGTTCGAAATAGTCAGGCGGCGGCCTTCTTCTTCGCCGCCGGCTTCTTCGATGCAGCCTTTTTGGCCGGCGCCTTCTTGGCGGCCGGTTTCTTCGCCCCCGTCGCCGAACCCTTCAGGCTGTTCCGCAGCGCCGCCATCAGGTCGATGACATTGGTGTCGTCCGGTTCGGCGACATCGACCACGCCCTTGCCGCCCTTGGACTTGGTCTTGATCATGGCCCTCAGGGCGTCGTCGTAGCCGTCCTTGAAGTCGGACGGATCGAAGTCTGCCTCCTTCTGGCCGATGATGCGGGCGGCGATCTCGACCATGTCGGGATCGGCCTTCACCGTCGGGATGTCGTCGAAATAGTCGTCTGCGTCGCGCACCTCGTCGTGGGCGCGCAAGGTGTAGGCGACCAGCCCCTTGCCCCGCACTTCCAGCGCCAGCTGACGCTCCTTGCCGCGCAGGACCAACTGGCCCAGCGCCACCTTGCCCTGTTTGGCCATGGCGTCGCGGATGACGGCGAAGGCCTCGACGCCCGCGCCCTTTTCGGGAACCACGAAGAAGGGATCGTCCCAGTACAGCCGGTCGATCTCGGTCTCGTCGACGAACTTGTCGATGGAGATGGTCTTGGTGCTTTCCAGCTTCACCTTGTCGAAATCGGCGTCATCGAACAGGACGTATTCGTCCTTGGACACCTCATAGCCGCGCACCAGATCGCTGCGCTCGACCGGGCCGGTGTCGGGGTCGGTCGGCACCATGCGGATGCGGTTGTTGGTGTCGGGATTGATCAGGTGAAACCGCACGTCGTTCGTGCTGGTCGTCGCCGTGTAGAGGGCCACCGGACAGGTGACCAGCGACAGCTTCAGATGTCCTTGCCAGGTGGGGCGAGCGGCCATGTCGTTTCTCCTCGATCCATGACAATGCGTCGGGAGGATTTGGGTTCGGACACGGCCGCCGCCCCCTTCAGGCCTTGCCGTCGAAGACGACGTCGAAACCACCCCACATCATGCGCTTGCCGTCGAAGGGCATGTCCATGTTCGCGAATTCGGGATCGTCCTGCATCTTGCCGAAACAGGCGTCGGCCGTGGCGCGGTCGGGCCAGGTGACCCAGGAGAAGACCACGACCTCGCCGTCCTCCAGCTTCACCGCCATGGGAAAGCTGGTCAGCTTGCCGTCGGGCACGTCCTCGCCCCAGGTCTCGACCTGGGACAGGGCGCCGTATTTCTGGAACAGGGGCCAGGAGGCCTCGGCGGACTTCACGTAGCGCGCCTTGTCCTCGGTTTTCACGGGGGTCAGGAAACCGGTTACATAGGTCATCGTCGTCTCCTTTGGGTGGGGGTGTTCAGAGGTCGGCGACGGCGCGGTCCAGCGCCGCGATGTCGATCTTGCGCATGGTCATCATGGCCGTCATCGCGGCCTTGGCGCGGGCCGGATCGGGGTCGGTGGTCAGTTCCATCAGGCGGCGCGGCGTGATCTGCCACGACAGGCCCCAGCGGTCCTTCAGCCAGCCGCATTCGCTTTCCTGGCCGCCATCGGCGATCAAGGCGTTCCACAGGCGATCCGTTTCGGCCTGATCCTCTGTCATCACCATGAAGGAGACGGCCTCGGTGAAGCGGAAGGCCGGGCCGCCATTCAGCGCCACATACTCATGGCCTGCCAGGACGAACTGGACCGTCAGGACCGAGCCCGCCGGACCGGACGGGGTATCCACCGGCGAGCGATTGACGGCGGTGATGCAGCTGACGGGCAGCAGCGAGACGTAGAAGGCGGTCGCCGCCTCCGCGTCGCCGTCGAACCACAGGCAGGGGACGATCTTGTCGGCCATCACGCGTCTCCTTCGGCCAGGGCGGCGAGTTGGTCGGCGACGGCGCCCCAGCCCTGTTCGAAGCCCATGTCCCTGTGTTTCTCGGCGGTCTTCTCGTCCCAGTGGCGGGCGATGGAGGTGTAACGCGTGCCCCCGTCCTCGGGTTCGAAGGTGTCGATGCGCACGAAGTCCAGGTCGCCGGACTGAGGAACCCAGCCCTCGGTGAAGGCGCCGGTCGAGACCAGCTTGCGGCCCGGCACCACCTCCAGGAAGACGCCGAAATGGGGATGGCGTTCGCCCTCGGGAGAGGCCAGTTCGATATTGGTCCGGCCACCGACGCGCAGGTCCCAATCGACGACCGGGGTGGTCCAGGGGCGGGGGCAGAACCATTCGCCGGTGCGCTGGGTGTAGATCTTCCAGACGGTTTCCGGCGAGGCCTTGATCAGGCGGCTGATGCTGAGTTCGCGGGGGTCGGCCATCACGACACCAGGGCGTCGGCGGCGAAGGCCTCGGGGCCGGCGGAGACGGCGGCTGGGTCCATCCACATCGGCTCCCAGATATGGCCATCGGGGTCGGCATAGCCGCGACCGTACATGAAGCCGTGATCCTGGATCGGATTGGGGTCCATCAGGCCGCCCGCAGCGCCCGCCCGCTGCACCACGTCATCCACCGCTTCGCGGCTGTCGCACGACACGCAAAGCGACATCTGGGCCGAGACGTGGGCGTCGGGGATCTGGCGGTCGGTGAAGGTGCGCCACTTGTCGTGGGTCAGCAGCATGACGTGGATGACGTCCGACAGCACCATGCAGGCGGCCGTGTCGTCGCTGAACATTGGGTTCTTGGTCGCGCCGACGGCTTCATAGAAGGCGATCGAACGGTCGAGGTCGGCGACAGGCAGGTTGATGAAAATCAGCTGGGGCACGGCGTTTCCTCTCCTTGTTGTTTGCGAAACCTGCCCTCGATGATTATGATAGTCAACTATGAAGTTAGAAAAAGTAACCGATAGGGCCGGGCGCAAATATCACGACGCCTGCGGGGCCGCCCACGGGCTGGATCTGATCGGAGAGCGTTGGGCTTTGCTGGTGGTGCGCGAGCTGATGATGGGGCCGCGCAGGTTCGGGGATCTGAGAAAGGATTTGTGCGGCATTTCGGCCAATGTGCTGACCCAGCGGCTGGAGGGGTTGGAGGCGTCGGGCATACTGCAGCGCCGGAAGCTGCCGCCTCCCGCCTCGGTCCAGGTCTATGAGCTGACGCCTTGGGGTTACGAGATCAAGCCGGTCTTCATGGTGCTGGGCGGCTGGGCGGCGCGCTCGCCGATGCATGATCCGACCCTGCCGATCAGCGCGGTGTCGATCATGCAGTCGTTCGAGACGATGTTCGATCCGGCCCTGGCCGGCGATGAGGTCATGAGCGTGGGCTTCATCTTCGGCGACGAAGGGTTCGTGGTCCGCGTCGAAAACGGGATCATCACGACGCGCCGCGACGCGACGGACGCCGCCGAGATCGTTCTGACGACGCAGCCGCCGCTGGTCGCCGCCTGCGTCTATGGCAAGGTTCCGCCCGCTGCCTTCGAGGCCGATGGGATGATGACCGTCACCGGCGACCGGGCCGTGTTCGACCGGTTCGTGGGCTTCTTCAACCTGCCGGAGAAGGCCGGCGCCTAAGAAACGTCAATCTCAGGCCAGCATGTCCAGCAGGGTTCCGGTCATGTCATCGGCGGTGCGGGCGACGGCGGCGTTAGCGCTGAAGGCGGTCTTGGCCTGGATGCGTTCGACGGTTTCCTCGGCGAGGTCAGCCAGCGGCGCTGTCGCGGTGCGGCGCGCGCTGTTGTCGAACCGGTTCTGGGCGCTGGTCATTCCGGCGGCGGCGATGGAAAGCGCTTGCATGGCGAAGCTCCGGACGCGGTGGGTTCGGTCTCCAGACTGCGTCTTTCAGGTCAACGCGACCTGAAGGAACAGGGTGAACGCCGTTTTCCGCCCCGCTTGCGCCCTTATTCGTGTATAGAGCGCCATCATTCGCCCGGCCTGAGGTCTGACCTCGGCCGGGCGCGGTCGTTTCAACGACCGCCCTTGTCCGTTTGCCCAGGTTTCCTATGCCCTTTCCCGCCGTCCATCCCGCGCTCGACCGCGCCCTGATCAACAAGGGCTATGCCGAACCCACCCCGGTTCAGGCCGCGGTTCTTGAAGCCGAATACGCCGGCCGCGACCTGCTGGTCTCGGCCCAGACGGGTTCGGGCAAGACCGTCGCCTTTGGTCTGGCCGCGGCGCCGACCCTGCTGGGCGACAAGCCGATCTTCGGTCCCGGCGGCGCGCCGCTGTGCCTGGCCATCGCGCCTACGCGGGAACTGGCCATTCAGGTCGCGGCCGAGCTGACGTGGCTGTACGCCGACTCGGGCGCCAAGATCGCCACCTGCGTCGGCGGCATGGATGCGCGCCGCGAAGCCCGTGCTCTGAGCTTCGGCGTCCATATCGTCGTCGGGACGCCGGGTCGTCTGAAGGATCATATCGACCGGGGCAACCTGGACCTGTCCGAGCTGAAGGTCGCCGTCCTGGACGAGGCCGACGAGATGCTGGACATGGGCTTCCGCGAGGACCTGGAGCACATCCTGGACCAGGCGCCGGCCGAACGCCGCACCCTGCTGTTCTCGGCGACCATCGCGCGCGAGATCGCGACCCTGGCCAAACGCTATCAGAAGGATGCGGTCCGCATCGACGCGACCGACAAGTCGCGCCAGCACGCCGACATCGAATACCGCGCCTATCGCATCGCCCCCAACGAGATCGAGCACGCGGTGGTCAACACCCTGCGCTGGTTCGAGGCGCCGCGCGCCATGGTCTTCTGCTCGACGCGCGATAGCGTGCGTCACCTCCAGGCCTCGCTGCTGGAACGCGGCTTCTCGACCGTGTCCCTGTCGGGCGAGATGGGTCAGCGCGAACGCACCGACGCCCTGCAGGCGCTGCGTGACGGCCGCGCCCGCGTCTGCGTCGCCACCGACGTGGCCGCGCGCGGTCTGGACCTTCCGGACCTGGGCCTGGTCATCCACGCCGAACTGCCGATGAACCGCGCTGGCCTGCTGCACCGTTCGGGCCGGACGGGCCGGGCGGGCAAGAAGGGCGTCTCCGTGATGCTGGTGCCGCACTCGCGTCGCCGCAAGGCCGAGCGTCTGATGGACGACGCCGGGATCGACGCCGTCTGGTCCGGCGCGCCGACCTTCGACGAAATCCGCAAGGCCGACGAAGGCCGCCTGCTGTCGCCCGAGTTCTTTGAGGCCGAAGTCACCGACGAGGACATGATCGTCGCCAAGCGGATGATCGCCGAGCGCACGCCCGACGAGATCGCCGCCGCCCTGGTGCGTTTGCTGCGCAAGGAGCAGCCGGCGCCGGAAGAACTGTCCGATCCGGGCTCGGATCGCAGTCCCGTCAAGCGCGAGCGCACCGTGCGCAACGAAGACGGCACCGCCGCCCAACCCTGGCCCGGCGACCGCTTGGGTTCGGACGACGTGGTCTGGTTCCGCCTGGACGTGGGCCGCAACAAGAACGCCGACCCCAAATGGCTGATCCCGCTGATCTGCCGCATCGGCGGCATCACCAAGCCCCAGATCGGCGCCATCCGCACCTTCCCCGACGAGACCCGTTTCGAGGTCGCCAAGACCCACGAGAAGGCCTTCCGCGAGGCCGTCGCCGCCTCCAAGGACGAGGTGAAGATCACGCCGTCGGAAGCCCCGACGCCGGGTTCGATGAAATCCAGCCGCTTCGCCGGCAAGCCGAACCGCGAGGACGGCGACCGTCCGTTCAAGAAGACGCCCTACAAGCGCGCCGACGGCGGGGAGGGCGACGCCCGTGCGCCGTTCAAGAAGAAGCCGTGGGCCCCGAAGGCCGATGGCGGCGGCAACCCGCGTTCCAACGCGGCGGCCGACAAGCCGTTCGCCAAGAAGGCCTTCCAGGGCAAGCCGAACTTTAAGAAGGACGGTTTCAAGGGCAAGCCCAAGGGCTGAGGCTCAAACCCCCAAATGTCCGTCATCCTCGCCCTTGTGGCGAGGATCCAGACTCCCGGAGTCAGCCATTGTGACGAGAGGGTGGGTGGTCTTGTCACCCGCGCTATCCGGGCGCACCCTCCGTTCATGAGCACGCCGTCCGACCCTCAGGGACGATACGCCTCGTTCGAGGCCTTCTATCCCTATTACATCCACGAGCATTCCAACCGGACGTGCCGGCGGATTCATGTGGTGGGCACCGGCCTGGTGATCCTGGCCTTCATCGCCTTCGTGTTGACGCTGAACCCCTGGTGGCTGCTGGCCATGCCGCTGATCGGATACGGCTTCGCCTGGGTGGGGCATTTCTTCTTCGAGAAGAACCGCCCGGCCACGTTCAAATATCCGTTGTGGAGCCTGATGGGCGATTTCCGCCTGTTCTTCGAGACGGCGTCGGGGCGGCGGCGTTTCTAGCCAAACGCGGTAATTTGAAGCTGCACGGTTCGCCAAGCCGCGCTATGGTCCCCCTGCGGCGGGAGGCCGCAGCCGGGGACATCGCCTCATGAAGATCATCGCCTTCGCCGCAAGTGCGGCGCTTGTGCTCGCGCCTGGCGTCAGCCTGGCCCAGAAGAGCGCCGCCAAGCCCGACTTCACGCTTGATCCCAACTATGGCTCGGTCAGCCTGGCGAGCGGCTTCACACCCGACCCCTGGACCAAGTCGATCCTGGCCGGCGGGTCGGTTCCGGCGGCGGCTGCGCTGTCCGGCTGCGAAGGCTCGGTCAGCGCCGCGCCCGACCTGCAACTGAACTTCGACGCCGGCGACCTGGACCTGACCATCAAGGCGGTCGCGTCCGAGGACACCACCCTGCTGATCAACACCCCCGGCGGGCGTTGGTATTGCGACGACGACAGCGGCGGCGATCTGGACCCGCTGGTGACCATCTCCGATCCCGAGAGCGGCCGTTACGACATCTGGCTGGGCACCTACGGCGACAGCATGGTCCAATCGACGCTGCAGATCAGCGAACTGGGCGAGACGGGCGCGACCGCCGGCGGCGCGCCGGACATGGATCTGGACCCCAATTACGGCACGGCCAATCTGCGCGGCGGGTTCACGCCCGATCCCTGGACCAAGTCGATCCTGGCGGGCGGGTCGTCGCCGGCCTCGGCCGCCAAATCGGGGTGCGAAGGCTCGGTCAGCGCTGCGCCCGACATCCAGATCTTCTTCGAGCCGGGCGAGGGCGACCTGACGTTCCGCGTGCGGGCGGACGAGGACACCACCCTGCTGATCAATACGCCGAACGGCCGCTTCTATTGCGACGACGACAGCGGCGGGGACCTGAATCCCAAGGTCACGATCACCAACCCGCAGGGCGGTCGCTACGACATCTGGGTCGGCACCTATAACGGCTCGATGGTGCAGTCGACGCTGGAAGTGTCCGAACTGGACTGACGTCGCTGGAAATCAAACACGAGGACGCCGGCGGCCGTGAGGCGCGCCGGCGTTTTCATTTCCGTATCCGAGCCGTCGCCTGGATCAGTTCGACGCGTTTTCCCAGGCGGGCGGGCAGCCGTCGAAGCGGCCGGCGTCGGCGATGGTCAGGGTGCGCATGTTCAGACGCTGGGCCGGGCGCATCGAACCGCGGCCATTGCCGGTGTAGAGGTCGATCTTGGCGCCCTTGATCGCGCCGCCCGTGTCGGACGCATACCAGTAGCCGTCGTGGATGGAGCCGTCGGCGAGACGCAGACCGACGGTCTCGCGGATGAACAGTTTGGTGCGGCGGGGAATGACGCGGGGATCGACCGCGACGGTGCGCATGGCGATCGGACGGCAACCCAGGGAATCGTTGCCCGTCGCGCCGCCGCCGCCTGCGTGATAGAGGCGCGCCGACGCGCGCCAGTCGGGATCGCTGGCCATCAGCTCGGCCTGTTCGGCGCTCAGAGCGCTTTCGATTTCGGCGGAACCGACGTTGTCGGCAGGGGTTTCAATCCTGACTTCATCCGCCGCTACGACTTCATTGTAGGGGACAGGCCCGGTCGTCATCGACGAAAGGGCGGCCCAGAACATGGCGATAGCAGCGGAAGCGCCGATCATGAGTTTCGCTCAGGAGACACCAGCTCCCAACGCCGCCGGCGCTGGTTTTGTCGCGTCGGGATGTGTCCTAAAAGTGGCGGCCTCCAAATGGCCTTGAGGACAAAGCCGTTCCATCTCGCTAGGGTATTGGAACGGCGAACTTTTTAAGCGCCGTTGCTCGCCCGCTATGGTGGCGACCCGAAGTCAGAACCGGTAACTGACGCCCAGCTGGATCACCGGCAGAACCTTATAGTCGTCGGCGTCGTCCTGCAGGTCGTCCGCCTCGAGGTCCACCAGCGCCTGGAAAAGAGCGTTGTCGGACAGGGTTCCGCCCACCGACGACAGCGACACGGTCGGCGCGTCGCCGAACACCGCCCCGGCGACCGCGCGCACGCCCCAGTGGTTCGCGCGCGTGAAGGTGTTGTCGTATCCCAGGCCCAGGAAAGGCGCGGTGCTTTTCAGATCGATGCGACCCGTCAGCCGTCCGACCTCCTCTGCGGTGAACTCGGTCCCGCCAATCCGGATGCTCTCGCCCTCGTCCGCTGCGAGATCGACGCCGCGATCCCCGAAATAGGCGCCGCCCGAAACGAAGAAGGCGTTGCCGAAGGGGTGGATATCGACGAAGGCGCCGGGCGACTGGAAATCGACATCGGCGCTATAGTCCACGTCGCTGTAGGTGTCGTCGCGTTCCCAGCGCAAGACGTCGTAAGAGCCGCGCAACACGAGATGGCGGTTGACCGCGAACTGGGCCTGAACGCCCGCGCCCGGCGTGCCGATCTGAGCGCCCAGGGCGAAGCGGCTGTCGGTCTGGGCAAGCACGCCGGCCGGGACGCTCGCCAACACCAGTGCGAGAAGCAGACGTTTCATGACGGACTCCGGCGAGGGTTTTTACAGCAATACCCTGTCGGCGTTTCAGATCCGTTACGCCGCTTGCGACCGTCGGACCTCCGCCTCCTGTACGGCCTCGACCGCGCGATCCATGACCTCCAAGCCCGCGCCGGGCCTGATCGCCTCCACCGTCAGGATGCGGCGGAAGGCCCGCGCGCCGGGGCGGCCGTGCATGACGCCCAGCATGTGGCGCGCCATCGCGGGCAGGGCGACGCCCTCGGCCAGGCGCGCGGCCATATAGGGCCGATAGCGGTCGATGGCCTCGAAGGCGTCCACATCGGCGACCGCTTCGCCATACAGGCGCCGGTCGGCCTGACCCAGTATGGCCGGCTCGTGATAGGCGGCCCGCCCCAGCATGACGCCGTCCAGCGCCACGCCGTCGGAATCGTCGAGATGGGCCTCGGCCTCATCCAGCGAGGCGATGCCGCCGTTGATCGAGATGTTCAGATGCGGCCGCTCGCGCTTCAGCCGGCGCACAAGGGCGTAGTCCAGCGGCGGCACATCGCGGTTCTCCTTGGGCGACAGACCCTTCAGCCAGGCCTTGCGCGCATGGACGATGAAAACCTCGATCCCGACGGCGGCGCAGGCGTCCACCGTGGCGAACAGGCTGAGCGCCGGATCCTGATCGTCCACGCCGATGCGGCATTTGACGGTGGCGGGGACGCTCACCGCCTCGCGGATGGCCGCCATACAATCCGCGACCAGCTCCGGTTCGCGCATCAGGCAGGCCCCGAACTTGCCCGACTGGACCCGGTCCGAAGGGCAGCCGACGTTCAGATTGATCTCGTCATACCCGAACGCCTCGCCGATCCGCGCCGCCTCGGCCAGTTGCGCCGGATCGGATCCGCCCAACTGCAGCGCCACCGGATGCTCCACTGCATCGAACCCCAGCAACCGCTCGCGATCCCCATGCAACACCGCCGGCGCCGTCACCATCTCGGTATAGAGCAGCGCGCGCGCCGACAGCGCCCGGTGGAACGCCCGGCAGTGCCGGTCGGTCCAGTCCATCATCGGGGCGATTGAGAGTCTGCGATCCGAGTTAGTCAGCATTGTTCCAGCAAGAGCACAGCCTGAGCGGCCACGGAGGAAGGGATTTATATATAGGCTGCGCATCGCAAACGCGATCACCACCGCGGCGGCGAAGGAAGGGCGTGAGCGAGGTGCGACGCTGGGCTCAACCGTCCCAAAAGAAAAGGGCGGCGCTCGTGAGAGACGCCGCCCAGTCGAAATCCGACAGTTCAGGGGGAGTTAGAAGCGGCCGCGCAGGCCGATGAGGAAGTTGGTGCCCTGCTCGTAGTAGGTGAAGGCGGCGCTGTCGTATTCGAACGTCGAGCGCTGCGGTTCGTCGAGCAGGTTCTGGACGTCCAGCGTCAGACGCGGCGAGGACGGCAGCCAGTCCAGCGTATAGCTGGCCTGCATGTCCAGCTGACCGCGTTCGTCTGAGCGGAGCTGGGCGACGGGCACGCTGTTCTGGTTCGGGCCAGACGAAATCTGGGCGTCGTTCCAGACGTAGGACAGGCGGAACGACGCCGGGCCGCGCTCATAGTAGCCGGTGACCGCATAGGTGACGGGCGAGATGCCCACCGCCACGGCCGGCGCGCCGCGCCCGGAACCGGACTGGTTGATCTTGGTGTAGTTGGCGGTGAAGCCCAGGCCGTCGGTGATGAAGTCCAGCGGCTGGACCCAGGTCAGCTCCATGCCCTCGATGTCCAGCACGCCATCGGCGTTGACCTGCTGGCTGACCGTCACCGTCGCGGCGTCGGGGCCGCCGCGGTTGTTGATGGCCCGTTGCTGGTCCGCCGTCAGATCTTCGAACGCCACGCCCAGCTGAGCGAACGGAATGGTGTTCGTGCCCTGTACGGTGAAGCCGGTGATCGACTTGGTGAACAGGGCGATGCCGACATAGCCCTCGCCGCCCGTGTACCACTCGCCGCCGAAGTCGAAGTTGTTCGACAGATAGGGCGTCAGGGTCGGATTGCCCTGGGTGGCGTTCTGGGCCGACGGATCGCTGAAGGCCGTTCCCGGAAGCATGGAGGAGGGATTCGGGCGTGTCAGGGTGCGCGATCCGGCAAAACGCAGGGTCACATTGTCCCAGACGTCCCACACCGCGCTGAACGACGGCAGGTATTCGTCATAGGTCTGCGACAGCGTCAGGAAAGAGGTTTCGCCATTGATGGTCTGCGGCCCGGTGATGTCCTGGTCGGTCGTGGCGTAGCGGACGCCTGCGTTGAAGCGCAGGTCGCGGTCCAGCAGCTGGGTGACGGCATTGGCTTCGACATAGGCGCCCAAGGTGCCTTCCGAGATCACGCCCGAGTTCGCGCCGGTCGCGGCGGAGCTGCTGAATGGCGCTGCGTCGCTGAAAGCCCAATAGTCGGTGGCGGCGAAGAAGGCGTCCGTATCGACGTTGATGAAGCCCAGTTCGCCCGGACGCAGATAGGAGGCGAGGTCAGCGGTCGGCACGGCGGATCCCGCCTGGCCGTTGCAGGCCGCAGCCGGGGTGGGCAGTTCGCCAGTCGGGGTCATGCCGCCGCCACCGCAGACGAACTGCTGCCAGCGGGCCGAGTTGTCCAGGGCTTCGATCGATCGGCTCACGTCGTCATAGGCGACGCCGAAGCGGAAGTTGATCCCATCGTCGCGGCCGATGGTGAAATCCCAGCGGGTGCCTTTGACCTCGGTCTCACGCAGCTCGTTCTGCAAGCTGACGCGCGAACCCGGGCCCCATTGCCAGCCGGCGTTGGGGTCGTTCAGGTCGAACCCGTCGGCGATGATCGAGGGATAGTCGCCGCCGGTGTTGTCGAAGTCGACGGTCACACCCAACGGCGAGTTGAGGAAGATGGTCGGCGCGTTACGGTCGAAGGTCGACTTGGCGTAGTTGAACTGGCCGTCGATGCGGAGCCAGTCGTTGACCTGCCACATGACGCCGGGGTTGATGTTGTAGAACTCCAGCTGTTCCCGGTACGGCCGTTGCTCGAGGTTGAACCGAGAGTTGGCGAAGGTGCCGGCGGTGACGACGTTGTCTTCGTTCACCTGAACCCCGATCGGGATCATGCTGCTGGAATTGCGGACGGCCCAGTTCATGTCCGTTCGCATGAACTCGCGGTCGGCTTTGCCGTACAGGAAGTCCGCGTAGAACTGCAGATCTTCGGAGGGACGGTATTCCAGCGACAGCAGGACGGAATCGCGATCGCGTGACCCTTCGCTGAGCGAGTCGCGGCCCAGGCGCGGCAGCAGGCCGTTGCCCAGCTGTTCCAGGGTGACGTCCGGGTTGAGCGACTGAAGATAGGCCGCGTCCACCACGGTTCCGGCGATTAGGCCGTTGCCGGCGCCCACCGGCACCACGCCGGGGATGTTGTAACCGTTGCCGCCGAAGGGCTGGTTGCAGATGTTGCCCGTGCCGCCGGCAGGCGTGCCGGAACCGCACTGGGCGTCCGTCAGGTTGGGGTTGGTCCAGCCGATGGTTTCGAAGCCTTCGGTGCGCGACTTGTTGCGGACCGAAGACAGGCCGAGCAGGGCGCCGACCTGACCGCCGCCGGGCAGATCCCAGGTGTTGGAGCCGATCAGGGTCAGGCGCGGGCTGATTTCCTCGGAGACCGAGCCATAGTTGGCCTGCAGCGAATAGCTGAGGTTGGGGCCTGCGCGGTCGAACGGACGGGCGCTGCGCATGTTGACCACGCCGGCGACGCCGCCTTCGACGGTCGAGGCCATCGGGGTCTTGTTCACGTCCAGGCGGGTGAACAGCTCGGACGGGAAGATGTCGAGGTCGACTTCGCGGTTCTGGTTCTGCGAGTCGGTCCGGCCTGACGAGGCGACGGAGATCTGGGCGCCGTTCAACAGCACCTTGGTGAAGTTGGTGCCCAGGCCGCGGACGGAGATGTTCAGGCCTTCGCCGTTGATCTCGCGCGTCAGCTGGACACCGGGAATCCGGTTCAGCGACTCGGCCAGGTTGGTGTCGGGGAACTTGCCGATGTCCTCGGCGAAGATGGAGTCGGTGAAGCCGGTGGCGTTGCGCTTGGCGGCGGTCGATTGCGCCAGGCTGCTGCGGAAGCCGGTGACGACGATTTCATCGACGGTAGCGGGCTCGGCCTGTTGAGCGGGAGCCGCCTGGGGCTCCTGGACAGCTTCCTGCGCGAAGGCAGGCCCGGCGAAACCAGCAAGGATGGTGCTGGCGAAAAGTGCAGCACGCATGGGCGTGCGTATTGTGGTGATCGACATCTGTTGTCCCTCCCCAGGGCGCATTTGTTGTGGCGGTCGCGTCAGCGACGGGCTTGGCGTGTGAAGTTCTGAATGGCGCTGCTCGTTTCTATGGTAGCGCTCACATCAAAACGAATATGTCTGATTTATTGTGCTGTCAACGGCCGTTGGCTGCACCGATTTCAGGCTTCACTGAGCGAGCAGGGGTCGACCGAGCGGCGTTGTCAGAGCGTTTTGAAATTCGGAACAAAAGGCCGGTCGATGTAACGGAAATCGGCGAAATCGGCGGGGTGGCCGGCGCCCGACATGTCCTGGCAGGCCATGCCGACGAAGGCGCCGGTGAAGTTGGGGGCGCCGGGCGATGTAGCTTCATCCGACAGGATGGATGCATCGAAAATCTCGGGCAGCCAGGTCCAGTCGTCCTGCCCCTCCACGCGCCAGGCGAACCGCAGCCGCTCTTCGTCGACCTCGACTCTGAGAGAGATCGGACCCTCTGGAACCGCGCGCGGCGCGGTGTGGCAGTCGGCCTGCGGCTGGTCCGGCAGGGCGGACATGACCTGGACGACCCGGCCCAGGGCCTCGTCATGGGTGACGTGCAGATAGTGGAATTTGGCGCCGCCGTAATAGCAGATCAGGCCCGCCGCCTGCTGATAGTGGCGCGGTTCGAACTCCATCCGCGTCTCGGCGCTGAAAGCGTGACTTTCCCAGCGCCGGGCGACCAGGGCCTGGCGAAACAGGCTGCCCAGGCTCTCGCGACCGAACAGACGCAGACGGCCGGGCCGGTCGGTCAGGCTGAACAGCTCCTCCGGCCAGGGGGAGCGCAACCACTGGAAGGCGGCGGGCAGGGTGGGGGTGTCGAAGACCTCGACCTCGGGCGCGGCAGGCCAGGGATGATCCGTCAGCCCGGCCGGCGACGGCGTCTCCAGCGTCGGCAAGGCGTCGCCCGCCTCGGTACGAAGCCAGCCGTCCTCGCCCCAGACCATGCGCTGGATCGCGGTCTCTCGGCCCAGGACGCAGCGGCCGCGGTTTTTCAGGGGGCGGCCGCACAGATAGACGGCGTAGGTCTCGCCCGCCGCCGTCTCGACCAGGTCCGCATGGCCGGCGCGTTGCAGGGGCGCATCCGGGCGATCCCGCGCCGTCAGCACCGGGCCTTCCGGGTGAAGCGCATAGGGGCCGAACAGATCCCGCGACCGGGCGTGGGTCACCGCGTGACCCCAGCCGGTTCCGCCTTCCGCCGTGATCAGATGATACCAGCCGTCGCGGCGATAGAGGTGCGGGGCCTCCGTCAGGCCCAGGTCGGTGCCCGCAAAAATCATCCGCCGCTCGCCGACCAGGGCCTGGGCGTCAGGCGAATATTCCTGGATCACGATGCCGCCGAAGCGGGCGCGGCCGGGGCGGTGGTCCCACAGCATGTTCAGCAGCCACTTGCGCCCGTCCGCGTCGTGAAACAGCGACGGATCAAAGCCTGACGAGTTCAGATGAACCGGATCGGACCAGTCCCCGTCGATGCTGTCGGCCGTGACCAGAAAGTTATGAAAATCCCTCAGCGAAGCGCCGGAGGCGCCGCCGGTCGTGGTGCGGCCGTATCGCTTCACGTCGGTGAAGATCAGGTGGAAACGCGTCCCGTCGTGGCTGAGGCAGGGCGCCCAGACGCCGCAGGAATCCGGATCGCCCAGCATGTTCAACTGGCTGGGTCGGTTCAGCGGCCGCGCGATCAACCGCCAGTGCTTCAGGTCGCGCGAATGGTGGATTTGAACGCCTGGAAACCACTCGAAGGTCGAGGTGGCGATGTAGAAGTCGTCGCCGACCCGCACGATCGAGGGGTCGGGATTGAAGCCCGGCAGAATCGGATTGCGGATCATGGACGCGCCTCGGTCAGGACGCCGACCGGATCGCCGCCGTCGCCGCTGGGTCTGTCGCGCACCAGGGTCCACAGCACGGCCGCGCCGACAAGGTCGAGAACCGCCAGGGCCACGAAGAAGGGGGTGTAGCCGACGCTGACCACCAGCCCGCCGATCATCAGCGAGAAGATCAGGACGCCCAGATTGCCGAAGGTCCCGGCCATGCCGGTGACGGTGGCGACTTCGTTGCGGCGGAACAGGTCCGACGACATGGTGATGACCGTGACCGACAGGGTCTGGTGCGCGAACCCGCCCAGGCACAACAGGGCGATGGCCAGATAGACGTTTTCCACGAAGCCGACGAAGGCCACACCGATCATCAGGACGGCGCCGACGGTGAAGGCGGCGCGCCGGGCGTTGATCAGCGACAGGCCGCGCCGCTGGAAGAACAGGGCCAGGGTCGGCCCGAACAGACAGCCCAAGTCCGCCGCGACGAAGGGCATCCAGGCGAACAGGGCGATCTGGCCCAGGTCGAAGCCACGCACCGTGGTCAGATACAGCGGCACCCAGAAGGCCAGGGTGCCCCAGGTCGGATCGGCCAGGAAGCGGGGCAGGGCGATGCCCCAGAAGTTACGCTGGCGCAGGATCTTGAGCGGCGACGGCCGGGCGTCGTCCGAAGCCAGATGGGCCTCGCGCCCCTCTTCGATATAGCGCCGCTCACGTTCATCGAGGCCGGGATGCCGGTCGGGCGAGCGATACAGGATCAGCCACAGGGCCACCCAGATCAGGCCCAGGACGCCTGTGATGACGAAGGCGGCGCGCCAGTTGAAGGTCAGAATGGCCCAGGCGACCAGGGGCGGCGCCAGCATCGAACCGACAGAGGCGCCCATGTTGAACACCCCGCCCGCCATGCCCCGCTCCTTGGCGGGGAACCACTCGGACACGGTCTTCATCCCGGCAGGATTGGCGGAGCCTTCAGCGATGCCCAGCAGACCGCGCAGGAAGGCGAAGGCAGGCCAGGATCCCGCCAGGGCATGCGCCATGGCGATCAGCGACCAGGCCCCGGCGAAGAGGGCGAAACCGGTCCGCAGGCCCAGGGTGTCCAGGACGTAGCCGGCGACGGGCTGCATCATGATGCCCAACTGAAAGGCGCCGGTGATCCAGCTGTACTGCTGGGTGGTGATGCCCAGCTCCTGCATCAGGGTCGGCGCCGCCACCCCCATGGTGCTGCGGGTCAGGTAGTTGATGATGGCGCCGACGACCACCAGGCCGAGGATCCACCAGCGGAGCGCTTTCAATGTCGGTCGCTTGACGGTCATCGGGAACTCCGTGGGCTTCAGGGGGCGGACGCGGATGTCAGCCGTTCGACGGCGCCGCGCGCCCCGTGGCGGACGATGTCGGCGTAGGCGTCGGTGACGGCCTGGCGGAAGGCGGGCTGGGCCGCGAGGGGGCGAGGGAAGACCGCGTCGAGCGAGAGCAGGGCGTCGACGATGTCTTGCGGACGGTCCAGGCCGGCGACCCGACGTGCGGTCTCGGCCGCCAGCGGATCATCCACGACGAAGTCTCCGCCCAGATCGTCGCGCCCCGACTGCCAGCGCATCCAGCCCGCGACGGCCAGGGCGATGTGGGTGATGGGCCGCCCCTGTTCCAGTCGGGCGGCGGCGGGCGCCAGCAGGCGCTGCGGCAGTTTCTGGGACCCGTCCATGGCGATCTGGCGCGTGCGGTGATTGAGGCTGGCGTTGGCGAAACGGCCGAACAGGGCCTGACGATAGGCGCCCAGGTCCAGCTCGGGCGGCGGCGACAGGGTGGTCTGGGACTGGTCCCACAGGCCCTGCACCAGAGCCGCATAGGCCGGGTCGGCTACGGCCTCGTGTAAGAAGTCGATGCCGGCGAGGCCGCCCAGATAGGCGAGGGCGGAATGGGCGCCGTTCAGCAGCCGCAGCTTGGCCTCCTCCCACGGCGCGACCGAGGCGGTGATCTGGACGCCCAGATCCTCGAACGCCGGACGCGGGCCGGCGAAGGCGTCCTCGATGACCCACTGGGTGAAGGGTTCGGTCTTGACCATGCCCTCGTCGCGGACGCCCAGGCGGCGCGCGACGGCGTCGAGATCTTCTGCGGTCGTGGCGGGGACGATGCGGTCCACCATGGTCTGAGGGAAGGCGCAGGTCGTCTCGATCCAGTCGGCGACGGCCGGGTCGTGCCGCCGGGCCATCGCCAGGACGGCGGCCTTCACCAGCGCGCCGTTGTGAGGGAGGTTGTCGCAGCTGATGATCGTCAGAGGTCCCAGGCCGCGTTCCCGTCTCAGCCTCAGGCCCGCCGCCAGGAAGCCGGGCGCTGTGCGGGGCGCTGACAGGTCCGCCAGGTCGGCGGCGACGTCGGGGTCCTGTTCCAACAGGGCGCCCGACGCGGGATCGAGCCGATAGCCCTTTTCCGTGATGGTCAGGGTGACGATGTGGGTGTCGGGCGCGGCGATCGCCTCGACCAGGGCGCCGGGATCGCGCGGCGCGACCAAGACCTGACGCACGGCCCCGACGATCCGCGCCGTCTCGGCGGCGCCGTCGCGTGTCAGAAGGGTGTAAAGGCCGTCCTGGGCCGCCAGTTGTTCGTGCACGGACGGCGATCTCAGCGAGGCGCCGACGACGCCCCAGCGCGGGTCGCCCCCGGCCAGGGCGCGGTCGAAGACGTCGGCCTGATGCGCCCGGTGAAAGGCGCCGATCCCCAGATGCACCACGCCGCTCAGGATCGCAGCGCGATCATAGGTCGGTCGGCCGACGTCGGCGGGAAGGCTCGCCAGATTGTGTTCGCAAAGGCGGTTCATGAGGCGCGATCCTGTATGGGACCGCTAACATCAGCAAGTCGGAATGTGCGCGTTCGGTCTCTGAGGGCGTGCGACGGCGCCCTTGACTTGAGGCTGAAGCCACGGTGGTGATGCAATGGTAGGACAATTCAGGCCCCCGGAGATTCCTGTGGATATTGCAACGACCCGCCGTCAGAGTTTGCTGGGATTGGGCGCTGCGGCCCTCTGGTCCGCCGCCTTGCCGGCCGGGGCGCGCGAGGGGCGGGGGGCGCCGCGATGGATCGGGGCCTGGGCCTCCTCGCAGCAGATCCCGGAGGATCGCAACGCCCTGCCCACCGCCGATCTGCAAGACGCCACGCTTCGTCAGATCATTCGCCTGGCGGCGGGCGGATCGAGCTTGCGGGTGCGGGTGTCGAACGTCTTCGGCGTGGAACCGCTGGAGATCGGCCAGGCGCGGATCGCCCGGCCGACAGCCCCCAATACGGCGAGACTGGTCGAGGGAACGGACCGGGCGCTGACCTTCTCGGGTCGCCAGACCGTCACCATACCGGCCGGCGCCGAATATCTGTCCGACCCGGTGGCCATGCCGGTGAAGGTGTTCGACGACCTGGCCATCAGCCTCCACATCGCCGTCGCCCCGACCCGTCAGACCAGTCACCCGGGATCACGCGCCACCACCTATATTGCGCCGGGCCGGCTGTGCGACGCGCCGGACATGGCGGGCGCCAAGACCGAGGCTCACTGGTATTTCCTGTCGGGCGTCGAGGTGATGGGCGGGCCGCAAACCGAAGTCCTGGCGCTGCTGGGCGACTCGATCACCGACGGCTTCGGGGTTCAGCCCAACACCAACAGTCGCTGGTCCGACTTCCTGATCCGCCGGCTTCAGGCGGACGCGGCGTGGCGCCATCTCAGCGTGCTCAATCTGGGAACCGGCGGAAACCGCATCCTGCTCGACGGCCTGGGGCCGAACGCGGCGGCGCGGTTCGACCGTGACGTGCTGGGCCAGGCGGGGGTGGGGCAGGTGCTGATACTGGAGGGGGTCAACGACCTGGGCAATCTGGCGATCAACGGGCCGGTCCCCCAGGCGGCGCACGACAAGATGGTCGTGGATATCCTGGAGGCCTGGTCCCAGACGGCGGGGCGGGCCAGGGCGCGGGGCCTGCATGTGATCGGCGCGACGATCCTGCCGTTCGGAGGCTCGTCACTTTACAAGCCCGACGCCGCGACGGAAGCCGATCGGCAGGCGATCAACGCCTGGATCCGCGCGTCGAAGGTGTTCGACCGCGTGGTCGATTTCGACGCCCTCATGCGCGATCCCGCCCGGCCGGACCGACTGCGGGCCGACCTGAACTCCGGCGATGGCCTGCATCCCTCCATCCCGGGCTATGAGGCCATGGCCATGAGCCTGCCGCTGGACGCCCTGCGCCCCGCGCGCTGAAGCGTCTTCAGAAGGGGCGGGTCACAGCCGGTAGGCGGCCTTGACCAGACCATAGGTCAAGGCGTGGGCGACCTCGTGCGCCTCGTCCTCCTCCATGCGGTGTTCGACCACCAGCCTGGCCAGGAAGCCGCAGTCCATGCGCCGCGCCACGTCGTGCCGCGCCGGGATCGACAGGAAGGCGCGGGTGTCATCGTTGAAGCCGACGGTGTTGTAGAAGCCGCCCGTCTCCGTCGCCTGTTCGCGGAAGCGGCGCATGCCCTCGGGGCTGTCGTGGAACCACCAGGGCGGGCCGAGCCGCAGCGCCGGATAGTGACCCGCCAAGGGCGCCAGTTCGCGGCTGTAGGTCGTCTCGTCCAGGGTGAAGACGATGATGGTCAGGCCGGGTTCGGAGCCGAACCGGTTCAGCAGCGGTTTCAGCGCCGTGACATAGTCGGTCCGCACCGGAATGTCGGCGCCCTTGTCCGTCCCGAAGGCGGCCAGCAGCGGCGCATTATGGCTGCGGTGCACGCCCGGATGGATCTGCATAACCATGCCGTCCTCCAGGCTCATGCGCGCCATTTCGGTCAGCATCTGGCCCCGAAACCGTTCGGCCTCGACCGGGGTGAAATCGCCTGATGTAACGCGCGCGAACAGGGCCTCGGCCTCGGCCGGCGTCATGTCGAAGGTCGCGGCGGTTGGATGGCCGTGGTCGGTCGCGGTGGCGCCGTGACGACGGAAGTGGGCGCGGCGATCCCGGTGCGCCGCCAGATAGCCGGGCCAGGTGAAGACGTCCTCGCCAGTGATCCGTCCCAGCGCTGTCAGATTGTCCCTGAAGGTCGGGTGGTCGGGATCGACGACGGCGTCGGGGCGGTAGGTGGTGACGACCCGCCCCTTCCAGCCCGAGGCCTGCAACGTCGCATGGTGCGCCAGGTCGTCCAGCGCGCCTTCCGTCGTGGCGATGACTTCGATGTTGTAACGCTCGAACAGGGCGCGCGGTCGGAAGCCGTCGGTCTTCAACGCCGCGTCGATGACGTCGTAATAGTGGTCTGCGGTCTCGGCCGACAGGCGCACGTCTATGCCGAACACCTCGGCATAGACCCAGTCGTGCCACATCCGCGACGGCGTGCCCCGGAACAGGTGATAGCGCTCGGCGAAACGGCGCCAGATCGCGCGGGGATCGGTCTCGACCGGCCCGCCGTCCGCCCGCGCGATGCCCAGATCCTCCAGCCGGACGCCCTGGCTGTAGAGCATGCGGAAGACATAGTGATCGGGCGTGATCAGCAGTTCCGCCGGATTGGCGAAGGGCTGGTTCAGCGCAAACCAGCTGGGGTCCGTATGGCCGTGCGGGCTGACGATCGGCAGGTCGCGCACCTCGGCGTAGAGGCGGCGCGCGACGTTTCGGGTGTCGGTGTCGGCCGGGAACAGGCGGTCAGGGTTCAGGACCAGCGGTTTCATGCCGTCTCCGTCGGCAGGACGACCGGCGCCAGCTTGGGCGTCAGCACTTGGATCACGCCCAGCGCGACCAGATAGGCGAAGCCGGCGAAGATCAGCAGCGGCATGTAGCTGCCGGTCGTCTCCAACGTCCATCCGGCGAACTTGGCGATCAGCATGCCGCCCACCGCGCCGCCGGCCGCGCCGAAGCCGACGACGGTGGCCACGGCGCGCTTGGGAAACACGTCTGACACCAGGGTGTAGAGATTGGCCGACCAGCCCTGGTGCGCCGCCGCCGCCAGGCCGATGATCGCCACGGCGATGATCAGGTTGTGCGCGAAGATGGCGACGGTGATCGGCGTCACGCACAGGGCGCAGATCAGCATGGCGGTCTTGCGGCCTGCGTTCACCGACCAGCCGCGCTTGATCAGGTTGGACGACAGCCATCCGCCCGCGATCGAGCCGACATCGGCCAGCAGATACACCGCCACCAGCGGCGGGCCGAAGCTGCGGATGTCCAGGCCATAGGTCTTGGCGAAGAAGTCCGGCAGCCAGAACAGGAACAGCCACCAGACCGGGTCGGTGATGAACTTGCCCAGCAGGAAGGCCCAGGTCTCACGCCGGAAGGCCACGGTGCGCCATCCGACCTTGCCGGGCGGATCTGCGGGGTCGCTTTCGATGTGCGCCAGTTCGGCGGCGGTCACCCGGGGGTGCTGGCGCGGGCTGCGATACATGATCACCCAGACCGCCAGCCAGATGAAGCCGATGATCCCCGTCAGGATGAAGGCCCACTGCCAGCCGAAGGTCAGGGCGATCAGAGGCACGACGATGGGCGTAAGCAGCGCCCCCACATTGGAGCCGGCGTTGAAGATGCCGGTCGCCAGCGCCCGTTCGCGTTTGGGGAACCATTCGGACACCGCCTTGACCGAGGCCGGGAAGACGCCGGCCTCGCTGACGCCCAGCGCCGCGCGCGCGATGGCGAACTGGACCACGGTCCGCGCCCCGGCATGGGCCATGGCCGCCAGGCTCCAGATGACCACGGCGATGGTCAGACCCCATCGCGTGCCGATCAGGTCCATGAACCGCCCGAAACCCAGAAGGCCGATGGCGTAGGCCGCCTGGAAGGCCACAACGATGTTGGCGTAGTCGGTCTCGGTCCACCCCAGCTCGACTTCCAGCAGGGGCTTCAGCACCCCCAGCACCTGCCGATCGACGTAGTTGATCGTCAGGGCGAAGAACAGCAGGGCGCAGATGGCCCAACGATAGCGGCCGATCCGGCCGGTGGCGCGGTCGTCGGGCGGGGTGGCGGCGTCGGTCATGCGAGCCCTTTCCGGGGTGGTCGGTTCGTTTCCTCGGGCCGTGCGCGCATCTTGGCGGCGCGCTTCGGCCTCACCAGCTGTGCAGGGTTCCGTCCTCGAGCCGGTTCACGGGCAGATAGGCGCGGCTGTAGGGATGCTGTTCGGCCAGGGTCTCGTCGATGTCGACGCCCAAGCCGGGCTGCTCGCCCGGATGCAGCATGCCGTCGGCGAAGCTGTAACCGTGCGGGAAGACCGCGTCGGTTTCGGCGGTGTGGCGCATATATTCCTGGATGCCGAAGTTGGGGATCGACAGGCCGAAATGCAGCGCCGCCGCCATCGACACCGGCGACAGGTCGGTGGCCCCGTGACAGCCGGTGCGCACGCCGTAGATGTCCGCCAGGGCAGCGATCCGCCGCAGGTGGGTGATGCCCCCCGCATGCACCACGGTGGCGCGGATATAGTCGATCAGCCGCTCCTCGATCAGCTGTTTGCAGTCCCAGATCGAGCTGAAGATCTCACCCACGGCCAGGGGACTGGTGGTGTGCTGGCGGATCAGGCGGAAGGCGGCCTGGTCCTCGGCCGGGGTGGCGTCCTCCAGCCAGAAGGGACGATACGGCTCCAAGTCCTTGCCCAGCCGCCCCGCCTCGATGGGGGTCAGCCGGTGGTGAATGTCGTGCAGCAGGTGCATGTCCCAGCCCAGCGCCTCGCGCGCCGCCTCGAACAGGGGCGGGACCGAGCGCAGGTATTTCTCGGTGGACCAGACGTTCTCGCTGGGCAGGTCGGCGTCGGCCGGCTCGTAGTAGCCGAAGGTCTTGGACACGCCATAGGTCGATTTCAGGCCCGGCACGCCGGACTGGAGACGGATCGCCTTATAGCCCATGTCGGCGTATTTCTTGGCCTCGGCCACGGTCTGCTCGACCGTCTCGCCGTTGGCGTGGCCATAGACCATCACGCCCTCGCGGCAGGCGCCGCCGAGCAGCTGATACAGCGGCAGTCCGGCCTGTTTGGCCTTGATGTCCCACAGCGCCATGTCGACGGCGGCGATGGCGGACATGCCCACCGGCCCGCGACGCCAGTAGGCGCCCTTGTAGAGATACTGCCAGGTGTCCTCGATCCGTTGCGCGTCGCGCCCGATCAGGCAGGGGATGACGTGGTCGGTCAGATAGCTGGCGACCGACAGTTCGCGGCCGTTCAGCGTGGCGTCGCCGACGCCCGTCAGCCCGCCCTTGGTCTCGATCTTCAGCGTCACGAAGTTGCGCCCCGGGCAGGTCACGATGACCCGGGCGTTGGTGATGGTCATGTCCGACACGGTCGTTCCTCCGGTGCGGCGTTTTGCGCCGTCGTTGCTCTTGTCATCTCGTCACAGCATGTGATGATAGCGCTAACAGAATACGATCGACCGACCTTGTCAACGGCGGAGACGATCGAGAAATACGGCCGACAGCGGTCGATGGGAGGATGCCGATGCGTAACAGCCAGTGGCTGCCGAAGCTTGTCGCCAAGCTGGGCGCGATACTCGTTCTGGGGACCGCCAGCGCCGTCAGCGCGGAGGACGGGCATGACCTTTGGCTTCGTTATCGGCCCGTCGAGGCGTCGGCGGTCGAGGCCTATCGCGCGGCGGCGACCACCCTGGTTCCCGGCGGCGACAGCGCCACGATCCGACTGACGACGCAGGAGCTGGAACGCGGTCTGGGCGGCCTGACGGGCCGTGAGCCGACGCTGGGCGCTGCGTCTCAGGCGGGGGCTGTGGTCTATGGCACGCCGGCGGCGTCGCCGCTGATCGCGTCGCTGAACCTGCCGCTGTCCGAGCTGGGGTCCGAGGGCTATCTGATCCGCAGCGTCACCTTGCAGGGACGGCCCGCCACCGTCATCGCCGCCAACTCGGACGTCGGCGTGATGTACGGGGCCTTCGACCTGCTGCGCCGCATCCAGACCCGCCAGCCGATCACCGACCTGGACATCAGCACCGCGCCGACGGTGAAGCTGCGCGTGTTGAACCATTGGGACAATCTGGATCGCACGGTGGAGCGCGGCTATGCGGGTCAGTCGATCTGGGACTGGCACAAGCTGCCGGACTATACGCCGCGTCTGTACACGGACTACGCCCGCGCCAACGCCTCGATCGGCATCAACGGCACGGTGCTGAACAACGTCAACGCCAACGCCCTGTCGCTGACCGCCCCCTATATCGCCAAGACGGCGGCGCTGGCGGACGTGTTCCGGCCCTATGGCATCAAGGTCTATCTGTCGGCTCGGTTCAGCGCCCCGATCGAGATCGGCGGCCTGCCCACCGCCGACCCGCTGGATCCGCGCGTGCGCGCCTGGTGGAAGGCCAAGGCCGACGAGATCTACGCCGCCGTTCCCGACTTCGGCGGCTTCCTGGTCAAGGCCAATTCTGAGGGCCAGCCCGGCCCGCAGGATTACGGCCGCACCCACGCCGACGGCGCGAATATGCTGGCCGACGCCGTTCAGCCGCACGGCGGAATCGTGATGTGGCGCGCCTTCGTCTATTCGCACGAGAACCCGGACGACCGGCACAAACAGGCCAACACCGACTTCGAGCCTCTGGACGGCCAGTTCCGTCCCAACGTCATCGTCCAGGTCAAGAACGGCGCCATCGACTTCCAGCCGCGCGAACCGTTCCATCCGCTGTTCGGGGCCATGCCCAAGACGCCGCTGATGATGGAGTTCCAGATCACCAAGGAATACCTCGGCTTCGCTACGCACCTGGCCTATCTGGGCACGCTGTACGAGGAGACGCTGCAGTCCGACACCTGGCGGCCGGGTCAGGGCTCGACCGTCGCCCGCATCATCGACGGCCGCGCCTTCGGCCACGAACTGACCGGCATGGCCGGCGTCGCCAACATCGGCTCGGACCGCAACTGGTCGGGCAGCCACTTCGACCAGGCCAACTGGTATGTCTTCGGCCGCATGGCCTGGAACCCCGAGACCGGTCGCGCCCGTCCGATCGCCGAGGAGTGGGCCCGCATGACCTTCTCCAACGACCCGCGCTTCGTCGAACCTGCCGTCAACATGATGATGGGGTCGCGCGAACTGGTGGTCGATTACATGACGCCGCTGGGCCTGGGGCATCTGATGGCGACCAGCCACCACTATGGTCCCGGCCCGTGGGTCGCCGACCTGGCGCGGCCAGAGTGGAACCCCGTCTACTATCACCGCGCGGACGCCCAGGGCATCGGCTTTGACCGGACGTCCACCGGCACCAACGCCGTGGCCCAGTATGCGCCGCAGGTCGCGGCGCGGTTCTCGGATCTGTCGCAGATCGATGAGCGGGACCTGCTGTGGTTCCACCACCTGTCGTGGGATTACAAGATGCGGTCGGGGCGGACCCTGTGGGACGAACTGGTGACCACCTATGATCGCGGTGTGACCGGCGTGGGCGAGATGCGCCGCACCTGGGCCTCGCTGCAGCCCTATGTCGATGACCAGCGCTTCGAGGAGACCGCCACCTTCCTCGGCATTCAGGAAAAGGAAGCCCGCTGGTGGCGCGACGCCTCCGTGGCCTATTTCCAGTCCATATCCCGTCGCCCCCTGCCGGCGGGCGCGGCGGCGCCGGAGCACGATCTGGATTACTACAAGGCGCTCAGCTTCCCGAACGCGCCGGGCATCTAGTCGGCGGAAAAGGACAGGGACAAGGACAGGGTCCGGCCGGGTCGGAGCACGACCAGGCCGGACTCTTCGTCCGGCGCAGCGTTGAGGGCGTCCGGCCTATGGGTCACCGGCTCGACGCAGACGAAGTCCGCGTCCCGGGGGGCGTAGACATGGGTGCGCGACAGGCCGGGCGCGCTCATGCGAACGCTCCAGTCCTCATGCGACAGTCGGGCGGTCCCGTCCCAGCCCTCATAGGCGTTGTCGACGAACGGGGCGTCCGTGACACGCGGGCCGGCCCGCCAGTCGAACACGGCGGAGGCCGCCGCGAGGTGGGTCGGGATCAGGGTGTCGTCGACCGCCCAGACCTGGTCCGCGGCCAGCGTCAGCCGGTCTTGCGACCCCCTCGCCAGATAGGGATGCAGGCCCAGGCCGGCGGGGAAGGGGCGGTCGTCGCGATTGGTCAGGGCGAGCGAGACCGTCAGTCCATCTGCGCTCAGCTGGAACCCCTGTTCCGCGCGGAACGACCAGGGCCAGTCGGGGCCGGCCGCATGGTCCAGCGCCAGGCGCGCCGAGGCGGCGTCAGCGGATTCGATGCGCCAGGGCCTTCTCCAGCCCAGGCCGTGCAAGGCGTGAGGCTCAAAGCCGGGCGTGGCGCCGATGTCGATATACTGGTCCTCGAAAACAAACCGGCCGTTGTCGATGCGGTTGGCATAGGGGACCAGCGGAAAACACGCCGTCTCCAGCGGATCGACCGCGCCCGGCGGCGTGGGCCGCAGCACCGGCCGACCGCGCCAGGTCAGGCTTGCAATGGAGCCGCCGAGTTCGGGATTGAGGGCGGCGCGCCAATCCCCCGCCGCGAGCTGGATCACAGCCGGATCAGGTTCTGCGGCAGTCCCGGCGTCTCGACCCGCACGCGATACAGGCCGCCCAGCGTCGGCTGGTCGCGCCGCTTGTCCGAATTGCCCAGCCAGGCGGTGGTGCAATAGAGGTCGCGCAGGTCGGACCCGCCGAAGGCCGCCTTGGTCACCGTCTGCACCGGCAGGGACAGGGTGCCTATCCGCTCGCCCTTGGGCGAGAAGCGGGCCACGCCCCAGCCGTTGAACAGGCCGACGTGCAACACGCCCTCGGCGTCCATGCTGGGGCCGTCGGCGAATCCGTCCTCGGTCACGGCGAAGACCCGGCGGTTCGACAGCGCGCCTTCGTCGTGATCGAAAGCCAGAACCGTCTTTTCCAGCGTGTCGTGGTGATACAGGATCTTGCAGTCGGGGCTGAGGCACGGGCCGTTGGTGACGCCGTAGCCGTCATCGTGCCGCGTCAGTTCGCCGTCCGCCCAGCGATAGAGGGCGCCGGTCTTGACCTCTTCGCTGTCGTCCATCGAGCCGAACCACAGGGAGCCGTCCGGGGCGACGAAGCCGTCGTTCAGCCGGTTCTGCGGCCGGTCCTGCTCGACCGGCAGGATCAGGTCGAAGACGCCCGTCTCCGGCGTGAAGCGATACAGACCGCCGCGCACGCCGCAGACCAGCGACCCGTCTTCGGCGGGCAGGGCGAAACCGATCTGATCCGGGGCGTCCCACGAGGACTTGTCGCCCGTCGCGGGGGTGTAGCGATGCAGCCGCCGACCCTTGATGTCGACGAACCACACCGCCTCGCGTCGGGCGTCCCAGACCGGGCCTTCGCCCAGTTCGGCCTGGACGTCCCAGATCAGTTCGGCGTCGCTCATGACCTTAACCCGCCGAGTAGCTGGTCTTGATCTGGGTGTAGAACTCCACCGCCGCGAAGCCCTGTTCACGCGACCCGTAGGACGACTTCTTCGAGCCGCCGAAGGGTACGTGATAGTCCACGCCGGCGGTAGGCAGGTTGACCATGGTCATGCCGGCCTTGGCGCGGCGCTGGAAGTCGCGCGCATGCTTCAGCGACGAGGTGACGATGCCGGCCGACAGGCCGAACTCGACGCCGTTGGCGACCGACAGCGCTTCTTCATACGACTTGACGCGAATGGTCGAGGCGACCGGGCCGAACACTTCCTCGTTGTTGATCCGCATGTCCGCGGCCGTGTCGGCGATCAGGGTCGGCTGGACGTACCAGCCGGGCTTGTCCAGGTTCAGCCGCTCGCCGCCGGTGACGATGCGACCGCCGGCCTCCTTGGCGATATCGATGTATTTATAGGAGACGTCGCGCTGGCTCTCGCTGACCGCCGGACCCATCTGGGTGTTGGGGTCCAGGGCGTCGCCGACGCGAAGCGCAGCGACCTTCTCGCCCAGGGCGGCGACGAACTTGTCGTGGATGCCGTCCTGCACGATCAGGCGGCTGGAGGCGGTGCAGCGCTGGCCCGTGGCGAAGAAGGAGCCGTCCAGGGCGATCTGGACCGCGCGATCCAGGTCTGCGTCGTCCAGCACGATCAGCGGGTTCTTGCCGCCCATTTCCAGCTGCACCCGCGCCTGACGCTTGACCGCGCCCTCGGCCACGCCGGCGCCGACGCCTTGCGAGCCGGTGAAGCTGATGCCGGTGATGCCTTCATGGGCGACGATGGCGCGGCCGACATCGCCGTCGCCGATGATCATATTGACCACGCCCTTGGGCAGGCCGGCCTCATGCAGGATCGCGACCAGGGCCTCGGCCGTGGCCGGCGTCGGGCCGGCGGGCTTGATGACGACGGTGTTGCCGAAGGCGATGGCCGGGGCGATCTTCCAGGCCGGGATGGCGATGGGGAAGTTCCACGGCGTGATCAGGCCGAACACGCCGACGGCCTGGCGATAGGTCTGGACCTCGACGCCGGGCCGGGTCGAGGCCAGGTTCTGGCCGTGCATACGCAGGGCCTCGCCGGCGAAATATTTCAGGATGCGCGCGGCGCGGACGGTCTCGCCAATGCCTTCGGGGACGGTCTTGCCTTCTTCGCGCGACAGCAGCGTGCCGATCTGCTCGCGCCGTTCCATGATCAGCGAGCCGGCCTTGTCCAGCACGTCGAAGCGAACCTCGGGCGAGGCCTCGGACCAAGCTTCGAAGGCGTCGGTGGCGGCCGCGACGGCCTGATCGACTTCGGCGGCGCCGCCCTTGGGCGTGCGGGCGACGATCTCGCGCGTGTCGGACGGGTTATGGCTTTCGCCGGAACGGTCGCCCGCGACCTTCTCGCCGCCGATCCAGTGGGAGAGTTCAAGCGTGTCGGTCATGGGGATGTCCTTTCGATGTGGAAACGGGCGGCGGGGGAGCGCCGCCCGTGTGGGGATAACTCAGACTAATAGATAGGGTCAGCCGGTCATGTCTTCCAGTTCACGACCGCGTGTTTCCTTCAGCCAGACCTGAACCAGGAAGAAGGAGATCAGGGCGCTGACGGCGTAGAAGCCGTAGGTCACGACCAGACCCAGACCCGACGCCATGGCCGGGAAGCTGACCGAGATTCCGAAGTTGGCGATCCACTGGGCGAAGCCGGCGACGGCCAGGGCCGAACCGCGCATCTGGTTGGGGAACATCTCGCCCAGCATGACCCACATGACCGGGCCCCAGCTGAAGTTGAAGAAGACGACATAGGCGTTGGCCGCGATCAGGGCGATCAGGCCGGTCGTATCGTCCAGGTGCAGCGAACCGTCGACCAGGGCGGCGCGCGAGAAGCACCAGGCCATGACCGACAGGGTCACGAACATGCCGGCCGAACCGATCAGCAGCAGAGGCTTGCGGCCGATCTTGTCGATCAGGCCGATGGCGGCCAGGCAGGCCGCGATCGAAAGCACGCCGGACAGGATGTTGATCTGCAGGGCGTCGTTCTCGGAGAAGCCCACCGACTGCCACAGCACGGCGCCGTAGTAGAAGACGATGTTGATGCCGACCAGTTGCTGGAAGACGGCCAGGATCAGGCCGGCCCAGACGATGGGGCGCACCTTCTTGGTCTTCGGGTCCAGCAGGTCCGAGAATTTGGGCTTGTGGTCGGCGGCGAGCGAGGCGCGGATTTCCTGCACCTTGCGCGCGCCCGCGCCGGGGCCGAACAGCTTGGACAGAACGGCCTCGGCCTCAGCGTCCTTCTTCTTGACGACCAGGTAGCGCGGGCTTTCCGGGATCACCAGCAAGGCCAGCAGATAGACGGCGGCGGGGATGACCTGCAGCCAGAACATCCAGCGCCAGGCGGGGAAGCCCATCCAGAACTCGGCCGTGGAGCCGCCGGCCGTCGCCGCCAGGGCGTAGTTGGCCACGAAGGCGCCGGTCAGGCCGGTGATGATCATGATCTGCTGAACCGACGACAAACGGCCGCGGATCGCCGCCGGGGTCACTTCGGAGATGTAGGCCGGCGATAGCACCGAGGCCGCGCCGACGCCCAGACCGCCGATGAAGCGGGCGATGATGAAGTGGGCCGAACTGTCCGCTGCGCCGGCCCAGAAGGCCGAGATGATGAACAGACCGGCGGCGATCTGCATTACCGTGCGACGGCCGATGGCGTCAGCCAGACGACCGGCGATGAAGGCGCCGACGGCGCAGCCCAGCAGGATGGCGCCGACGTTGAAGCCCGTGCCCAGAGCCGACAGATTGAATGCGGCCTCCAGCCCGTCCTGGGTGCCGTTGATGACGCCGGAATCATAGCCGAACATGAAGCCGCCGATGGTGGCGACCGCCACGATCAAGGCGATGAACGCCATGTTGACGCGGTCGTCGCCCGCGATGTCGGGGCCTGAGCCCCCCGTCGGTCCTGCCATTGAATACCCTCCCTGAAACCCGTCTGACGCGGGCGTGAAAACCTAGGAAACCTTATCGCCAGCCGGCGTCCACGAAATATTCGTGGCCAGTAATCAAACGTGCGTCGTCCGAGGCCAGGAACAGGCCCAGCGCCGCCACATCGGCGGGCTGGAGGCGGCCCTTGAGGCATTGGGCGGCGACGATCTCGGCCTCGCCCTCGGGCGTGTACCATTTCATTTGCCGCGGCGTCTGGACGTTGCCCGGCACGATGCAGACGACGCGCACGCCGTCGACGCCCAGTTCACGGGCCAAGGCGCGGGTCATGCCCTCGATGCCGGCCTTGGCGGTCTCGTACAGCGACAGGTCCGGCAGGCCCAAATGCCAGCTGATGGAGCCCAGGTTGATGATCACGCCGGCGCCGCGCTCGCGCATCTTCGGCGCCACGGCCTGGGCGGCGAAATAGAGGTGGCGCAGGTTCACGTTCAGCCGGTTGTCCCAGTAATCCGGGGTCACCTCGGTCAGGGTGTGGCGGTCGTCGTTGGCGGCGTTGTTGATCAGCACATCGACGTCGCCGTGCTCGGCGGCGATCTCGGCGAAACAGGCCTGCAGCGCGGCGATGTCGGTCAGGTCGCAGCGCTTGAACACCGGCGCGGGCGACAGATCGGACAAGGAGGCGGCCAGCGCCTCGGAGTCCTCGACGGCGACGTCCAGGAATACGACCTGCGCGCCTTGGCGTGCGAAGGCCTCGGTGAAGCCGGCGCCGATGCCGGAACCGCCTCCGGTGACCACGACCAGCTTGCCCTTGAGGGACGGATAGACGGCGGCGCTCAAATCGATCGCTCCTTCAGAAGGCCGCGACCGGCCAGATTGTACATCAGTTCGACCACCCCGACGGTCCACGGCGGGGCCTTGTCGGCGGTGGTCACGCGGTTGCGCAGCGTGCCCAGGCGCTGGGACGACACGGTCACCAGGTCACCCATCTTGTGGGTGAAGCCCTGGCCGGGCGCATCGCGGTCCTTGATCGGTGCGAACATGGTGCCGAGGTAGAGGATGAAGCCGTCCGGATACTGGTGGTCGGCGTTCAAGGTCTGGCCGATCAGGTCCAGCGGATCGCGGCTGATCAGGCTCATGGACGACGCGCCCTCCAGCACGAAACCGTCCTCGCCCCGCACTTCCAGCGACACGGTCGCCTTTCGCACATCGTCCATGCCGAAACCGTCGTCGAACAGGCGGACGAAAGGCCCCAGGGCGGCGGAGGCGTTATTGTCCTTGGCCTTGCCCAGCAGCAGGGCGGACCGCCCCTCGATGTCGCGCAGGTTGACGTCGTTGCCCAGGGCCGCGCCGATGGGGCGGCCGGTCGGGTCGCACAGGATGGCGACCTCGGGCTCCGGGTTGTTCCAGGCGCTGTCGGAACGGACCCCGACCAGATCACCCCAGCCGACCGACGACAGCACGGGCGCCTTGGTGAAGATTTCCGCGTCCTTGCCGATGGCGACTTCCAGATACTGCGACCACAGGCCGTCGGCGATCAGGGCGTCCTTCAGCGCATAGGCCTGTTCCGATCCCGGCTTGACGGCGGACAGATCGGCGCCGACGCGATCGGCCAGGGCCTCGCGGATTTCCAGGGCCTTGTCGGCGTCGCCGCGCGCACGTTCCTCGATCACCCGCTCGACCGCCGAAACGGCGAAGGTGACGCCCGAGGCCTTGATGCATTGCAGATCGACGGGCGACAGCAGGCGAGGGCACGCGCTTGCGTCGTCCCAGGCGGCGGTCAGGTTCAGGGCCTCGAGGTCGCCCAGGTCCTCGCCCGGCGCATCGGCTAGGCCCGGACGGGCGGCGGCCTGCGCCGTCGTCGGCGCCCAGGCCGAGATGTCGAACACATGGCCTTTGCGCACGAGGACCGGCGTCGGTCCGTCAGGCAGGCTCAGCCGGCCGAGGAAGACGCCCTCGCGCCAATCGGCAGGCAGATCTTGGATAAGCGTCGTCATTTCCCCCCGCCAGCTCCGTCGATGCAGAGCGGTTCTAAAGTGTTAGCGCTATCATCATCGCCTGACGGTCCACCGTCAAGGGTGATGCTAGGCCGGCCTGACGGGCGCGGAACGGAAGGCGGCCGCGATCGCCTCGCGCAGCGGCTTGGCGCGACCCTGCGCATCATAGGGGGTCGGGCGTTTGGACAGGCCGTCGGCGCGGGGCCAGTTACCCTGCAGCCAGGTGTGGGAATCCGCCATTCCCCAGGCGACCACGCCGGTCGTCTGCGGATAGGCCAGCATCAGGTCCAGATAGCGACGCCCCAGGTCGGCGACGGCCGCATCGCGCGTCGGGATGTCGGCAGGCAGGTTCTTGTCGTGGACGTCGAACTCGGTAATCACGACCTCCAGCCCCATGCCGACCACCTCGTCCATGAAGGCGCGCCATTCGCGTTCCTGGGCGGTGTCGAAGCCGACCGAGTCGTCGCTATTGCCCGAACCGATGTGGCTCTGGACGCCCAGGGCGTCGATCGGCACGCCGCGCGCCTTGAACCCTTCCAGCAGCCTCAACACCCCGGCCCGGTGTTTCTCGTGCCCGGCCTCCCAGCTCATATAGTCGTTATAGACCAGTTGGGCCTGGGGCGCGGCCTCGCGCGCCGTGTGGAAGGCGACGTCGAGGACGGACTGGCCCATGGCGCGCGACAGCGCGGTCTCGCGCAGTTCGCCGGTGTCGGCGTCCACCGTCTCGTTGACCACATCCCAGGACCGGATCTGCGGATAACGACCGGGGACGCGCTGGATGTGATCGACCACCATGGCCTCGGCCGCCGTTGCGGGCTGGGGTCCGAAATCGTGGGTCGCCACCCACGCCGGGAACCACTGGGGATGGTGCCACAACAGGGTGTGGCCGCGCAGGTCCATGGCGTTCTCGCGCGCAAACTCGGCGATCCGGTCGGCGCGCGAGAAGTCGAACGTGTCGGGGTCGGGCCGCAGCACATACCACTTCATCTCGTTCTCGCAGACCAGAAGCCCGCACTCCTTTGTCAGAAGGCTGCGATAGGTGGCGTCGCCCAGGGAGGCCGTGACGCCGACCTCGCCGGCGCCCACGGCGCTGCCGAAGAACCGGCCGTTGGCGCGGGCCAGATCGCTCAGGCTGGGTTCTGCGGCGAAGGCCGCCAGGACCGGAGCCGTCGCAACGGCGCCGGCGGCCGCCATCAGGCCGCGTCGGGTCAGGCCGTGGATCATCGTCTTCCTCCTTATGGTTGCGCTAACAAGAGCCGAATGCCAAAACTCAGACAAGTAAAAACGACAGGGGAGGTTTGCTATGGGTCGGAAACATTGGGCGGCGCTGACCGCCGTCACCGCCTTGGGGACATCGGGCCTGATGGCGGCAGGCTCGGCGACGGCGCAGGAAGCGGTGTTCGATCGCTTCGTCTATCGGGGATCCGACGCGGCGCATCAGGGGCCCGAACCGACGGCGGATCAGTATCGCAATCCGATCCTGCAGGGCTTCTATCCCGATCCCTCGATCACCCGCGTCGGCGACGACTATTATCTGGTGACGTCGACCTTCTCCTACTTCCCCGGCATTCCAGTCTTTCACAGCCGCGACCTGGTCAGCTGGACCCAGATCGGCAACGCCATCGACCGGCCCGATCAGCTGGATTTCGGCACGCTGGGCCTCTCGCGCGGCGTGTTCGCCCCGACGATCGAGCATAGGGACGGGACATTCTACATCCTGAACACCTGCGTCGATTGCGGCGACAACTTCCTGATCACAGCCTCCGATCCGGCCGGTCCCTGGTCCGATCCGGTCTGGCTGCCCGATCTGAAGGGCGGCATCGACCCCGGCCTGTTCTTCGACACCGACGGCTCGGCCTGGATCGTCAACAATGGCCCGCCGGAGGGAACGCCGCGATACGAAGGCCACCGCGCCATCTGGATCCAGCGCTTCGATCCTGAGCAGAAAAAGACCGTCGGACCGCGCAAGGTGCTGGTGGACGGCGGCGTGGACCCCTCGACCAACCCCATCTGGATCGAAGGCCCGCACATCATCCGCAAGGGCGACTGGTATTATCTGGTCTGCGCCGAAGGCGGCACGGCCGAGGGCCATTCCCAGGTCGTGCTGCGGTCGCGCAAGCCTGACGGCCCCTACGAGCCCTGGTCCGGCAATCCGATCCTGACCCAGCGTGATCTGCCGCGCGACCGCGCCAATCCCATCACCTCGGCTGGCCACGCCGATCTGGTGCAACTGCCGGACGGTTCATGGGCGGCGACCTTCCTGGCGGTGCGCCCCTATGAGGGCGATTTCTACAACACCGGGCGCGAGACCTTCATGCTGCCGGTGGACTGGTCCGGCGACTGGCCCGTCATTCTGAAGTCGGGCGAGGTCATCCCCTACGTCGGCGAGCGGCCGAACCTGCCGGCCCAACCCGCGCCGGCCGTGCCCACCAACGGCGATTTCGAGGTGGCGGACGAGTTCGACGGTCCGGCCCTGCCGCCCTACTGGATGATGCTGCGCAATCCGCGCGAGACCTGGTTTGATCTGGCGTCCCATCCCGGCGCCCTGACGCTGAAGGCGCGACCGGTCGGCCTGGGCGACAACGCCAATCCGTCCTTCCTGGGCCGCCGCCAGCAGCATCAGGACGCGGAAGCCCAGACTGTGCTGCGCGCCGCGCCGACGCGCGAGGGCGACCGTGCGGGCCTCGCCGTGCTCCAGAGCGACGACTTCTGGTACGCCCTGTCGGCGGTGCGTCGCGACGGCGCCGTGGTCGTCGAACTGCGCCGCCGCGCCGGCCCTGACCAGGCGAGCGCGGGCGAACTGCTCGCCAGTCGGCCGCTGGCCGGGGAGGGGCCGATCCGGTTCCGCATCGCCGGACGCGGTGATCGCTACGACTTCGCGGTCGCGCAAGGAGAGGGCGACTGGTCCACCGTGCTGGCAAATGCGGACGGCAAACTGCTCAGCACCCGCACCGCCGGCGGCTTCGTCGGCGCCGTCTTCGGCCCCTTCGCCCAATCGGCGTCACAGTGAACCGAGCCTCCCTCTCCCGTCAGGAGAGGGAGGTTTCTAGTCCGCCTTCGCGCTGTCGGGCGGTCCCATATAGCTGTCGGGCAGGGGCTTCATCGCCACCACCAGCCGCTGGAACACCAGGCCGGAATCGACAAGCCAGACCTTGACCGTGTGCGGTCCCGACGTCGCGATCCGATGGTGCGAGATCGTCCGCGCGACATTGTCCGACACGGCGCGATCCCAGTCGGCGCTCTCACCGTTCCCGGCCGCGCGCAGGTCCAGCGTCACCCCCTGGGCCGGGCCGTCGTCGATCGACACGGCGTAGCGCAAGCCGTCGCGACCGCGGAAGTCCAGCGTCGGCGACAGCCACAGCTGCACCTCCGCCTCGCCCGCCTCGGTCAGGAAAAGGTCGTACTCCAGCCGGGGT
Organism: Brevundimonas sp. FG128; assembly: GCF_057809775.1. Classification (NCBI taxonomy): domain Bacteria; kingdom Pseudomonadati; phylum Pseudomonadota; class Alphaproteobacteria; order Caulobacterales; family Caulobacteraceae; genus Brevundimonas; species Brevundimonas sp. FG128. The sequence goes on along the minus strand of NZ_JBMDKP010000005.1, from coordinate 250,280 downwards.
CCGTCGCCGCCCGGCGTCAGCCCGACCACGTCGGACGAGGCCGTCGTCACGGCCGATCCCGTGCGACCCAGGCCGGGCGCGACCTGCCAGACGACCTGGGGGCCGCTTACGGCGCGGGCGTAATCGACCGCCTCGACCGCCACTACGCCATCGGTCTCGACGAAGCGTCCGGCGGCCGGCGCCTCGGCGGGCTTGTTCACCACGGCGGTGACGACGACCTTTCCATCCGGACCGGAGATCGTAACCGGGACCTCATGGCGTCCCGCAGGGACGGCCGGCCAGTCGGCCGACAGCATGATCCGCGTTGTGGCCCCGGCCTGCCCGGTCGTGCGTGACGGCTTCAGCCAGGGCGCGCCCGATTCAATGCTGAAATCGGCGGGTCGATCGCCCCGGTCGAACAGCTCAATCCAGCGCGCCGGGCCATAGGGCGAAAGCTCGGGCAGGGCCGCCTGCGCGCCGGGCGCCAGCGGTTCGGAACCGCCTTCCACCGCCACGCCCAGGTGGGCGCCGCGCGAGGCTTTGTCCTCGGCCAGGTCGGGCATGACATCCCGCTCGGGCTGCTGCCAGTAGGTGTAGCTGATGTGGGTTTGGGCCATCATGTGATCCCACTTGCCGCCCTTCAGCCCGTGGTAGATCGCCTCCAGTTCCTCATCGCGCGCAAAGCGGGCGCGCACGGCTTCGGCCGCCGTCTGCGCCGCCTGCCAGCGGCCCTGGGCGGCGTAGAGCCGGTTGCGTCCGGTTTCGATGTGCAGCGCCGTCACATTGCCGCTGGCCTGGATCGGGAACCAGACCAGCTGGACGAAGGCGTCGTCGTATTCCGCAGGCAGGCTTGCCCGCACCTTGTCCGCCCGCGCCGCCAGTTCGATCCATTCCGTCTCGATCCGGTCGGCCTCGTCGTGGTTGACCAGGCTGAAGGTGTCCGGCCCGATCAGCTCGGGTTTCCGACGACTGTTGTAGCGGGTGTAGAGGTCGATCAGTTCGGCGATCTCGGCGGCATAGGCTTCACCGAACTGGGCCTGCGCCCAGTCGCGCGACCAGCCGGCCATCCGCTCGACCGTCATCGCCTCCGGGTCCCACGCCTGGTCCATGAAGAAGTCGATGGGGACCTCCATCGGCTTCAGGTCGCCGACGTTGACGACCCACAGCCGGTCCGCCCCCGCCTGCCACGCCAGGCGCATCTGCTCCCAGGTCCGCTCATTCTGAGTCGTGTTCAGCCACTTGTAGTTCCGCGGCCCGCCGACATAGTCGAAGTGATAATAGACCCCCGAGCCTCCCGGCCGCTCGGCCGGCCCCGGCAGGCGGCGGATGTTGCCCCAGTTGTCGTCGGCGAACAGCAGGGTCACGTCGTCGGGAACCTGCATCCCCTGATCGTAATAGTCCTGAACCTCCTTGTAGAGGCCCCAGACCTGGGGCGTCTCGGCGGCGGGCTTTCCGGTGACGTCCTCGATGATCTGACGCTGAGAGCGGACGATGTCTTCCAACAGGGGGATGGCCGTGCCTTCGGTCATCGCCTCGTCGCCGTCGCCGCGCATGCCGATGGTCACCAGGCTTTCGGTGGCGCCGCGCCGACGCATTCCGTCCCGCCAGAAGTCGCTTAGTTTCTCGCGGTTGGTCCGCCAGTCCCAGGCGCCTTGGCCATAGCGTTCCCATTCGACGTGGGCGCGCGCCAGGGGTTCGTGGTGCGAGGTGCCGATGACCACGCCGTATTCGTCCGCCAGCACCGCGTTCAGCGGATCGTCGTCAGAGAAGGCCTTGCCCCACATGGCGGGCCACAGGAAGTTGCCCTTCAGCCGCAGGATCAGTTCGAACACCTTCTCGTAGAAGGCGTGGTTGAAGCCGCCATAGGTCTTATCGACCCAGCCCTTCAACGCAGGATCTTCGTCGTTCAGGAAGATGCCGCGATAGCGCACGCCCGGCGCATCGCTGCGTTCGCCCGGCGTCAGGGACAGGTCGCGGCGCACCGGCACGGGCACATCCGCCCACCAGTTCCAGGGCGACACCCCGGCCCGCTCGGAGATGTCGTAGGCGCCGTAGACCGAGCCGCGCTTGTCGGCGCCTGCGATCACCAGGGCGCGATCGATCCCTTCCGCCGGGTGCTCGACCACCGCTTGCACATAGCCGTCCCAGCCGGTGGGCGCTTGCAGGCGGCCGTCGGCGATCAGTTTGTCGATCACGGCGTTGCGTCCCGCCGTCCCCACCAGCACCACCGGCCCGTCCTCGACCGGCGCGCCGCCGCCCGAAACGCGGCCCAGGTCCGCCTGCAGATCGCGAGCCGCGCGGATCACGCCGGGCCAGTCGCCGGGATCGGTCACCACCCGGGCTGGATGGCCGTCGATGATCAGGTGCAGGCCGTCGTCTGCGGGCTGAGCGCACACGGCCACCGCGCCTTCGCAGGCGAGGACGGGTCCGCCCGCGTCGATCACCAGCGCGGCCGCAACAACTGCAAGACCCAGGTTCAGCCGGCGCATCAGCGCACCGCCATACGGAACGGACCAGCAGGCAGGCCGGCCTCGTCGTACAGATTGCACACGGGGCTGTCGGCCCAGCAGAAGCGGACCTCGGTCGCCGACGAATCGTTCGGCGCGGACAGCCGGACCTCGCGGCCGGACGCCACCGCCGAGACGGCGTAGCGGCAGTCGTCGCCCTCGCACAGCTCAAAGCCGATGGCCTGGGCGCCGCTGAGCGTCTTCAGCGCGCCGGCCACATCGTCGAACGCCACGACGATGTCGTCGCCGTCGCGTCGCGCGGAGGCTGGGATCGGACCTGAAGGCGGGGCGGGGTCGCCGTAGACGACGTGTCGCGCGGCGCGGGCCAGGCGACGTCCCAGCTCCTGCTTCTGCGCCGGGTGGATGTCCCAGCGATCGCCCAGGTCGATGGCCACGGCCAGGCCCGCGTTGTCGTCTGCGGCGACGGCCAGCCTTTGGCTTTCGCGCACCTCGGCCCAGCCTGAGGGAGCCGGCGCCGTCGGCGGCGCGCCGAAGTTGGCAAGTTGCACCACTAGGAAGGACAGGTCCGGCCCGAACCGCCGCCGCCAGTCGGCCATCAGACCGGCGAGCAGCGCCTGATATTGCTTGCCGGCGCCGGTGTTCGATTCCCCCTGGTACCAGAGGGCGCCCTTCAGGCCGTAGTCGTGCAGCGGCGCGATCATGGCGTTGCCGATGGTCGTCAGGCCCGAGGTCGAGGACCAAGGCGCGCGCGGCGGGGCGGCGGTCACACCGCGCGCCACGCGATAGCGCCAGCCGGCCGGGTCCAGCGGAATGCTTCCGCCGTCGGCCAGCACCAGGGCGCGTTTCTCGGTCGGGCCGTACAGTCCTCCGACCGCCCAGCTGTCGTAGGCGTTGACGACGACCGTGTTGCGTCCCGCCTTCAACAGGCCTGCGGGCACGGCGTAAAGCCGATCGCCCGAGCCGGACGCGCCGACGGCCACGCCATTGACCCAGGTCTGGTCCGCCTCGTCGACGTCGCCTAGCGACAGCGTCTGCGCGGCGCGGGCCTGATCGGCGGTCAGGTCGATGTCCAGCCGATACCAGACCATGCCGTTGTATTCGGCCAGTTCCGGCACGCCCCAGCGTTCCCACGGCTCCATCGCCGGAACCGGCGTCCAGGCGCCGGCGTCGTCGGGCGACCAGGGCGTGTCGGAAGCCTGCCCGCTCCACCACGCCTGCCAGCGCAGGCCCCACCGCCGCTGCGCCCCTGGCGAGTCCGACGTCGTTTCCGACAAGATCGACAGCGGCTCGTCATAGCCCAGCGGGCCGAGCGCCTGCGGCGTCATCCAGGTCTCGATGTTGGAGCCGCCCCAGCTGCTGCTGATCAGCCCCATGGGCACGTCGTGGTCGCGCCGCAGGTCCTGGGCGAAATAATAGCAGGCGGCCGAAAAGGCCCCGACCGAGGCGGGAGACGCCGGCGCCCAGGCCAGGGCGTTTCGGAACCCGTCCTGCGCCTTTGCGTCGAAATCCTTCTGCACCGTGATCAGCCGGATGCCGTCGTCATTGGCCGAACTGATGATGCTGGGCGCGTTCAGCGTGCGCTCGATCGGCAGCTCCATGTTGGATTGGCCCGAGCACAGCCAGACGTCGCCGATCAGGACGTCCTGCGCCGTCGCTTCGCCGCCCGCCGCGTCGCGGACCCGCAGCGTATAGGGCCCCCCCGCCGGTTGGGCCGGCAGTTCCACGCGCCAGCGGCCGTCCGCGCCCACCGTGGCGCGCACGGTCTGGCCGTTCAACTCGACGGTCAGGGCCGTCCCCGCCGGCGCCGCGCCCCAGACCGGGACCGGCCTGTCGCGCTGCAGCACGGCGTGATCGGAAAAGATCGCCGCCAGGGTCGGGACGGCGCTCGGGGCGGGGGCGGGAACTTGGGCGAACGCCGGCGTCGCCGCCAGCAAGAGGCCAAGGGCGGCGACGACGGGACGTTGCATGGGACTTACGCCGTCACGGTCAGGGTGGCGGACTTCAGATCCGCCGAGTTGGGCCCGGCGCTGAGGGTGAAGGTCCCGGGTTCGACCACCCGCTCCATGTCGATGTTCCAGAACCACAGGTCGGACGGCTTGATCTCGAACGTCACCGTCGTGCGGGCGCCGGGCTCCAGCGTCACGCGCTTGAAGTGCTTCAGTTCCTTGACCGGACGGGTGACCGAGGCGAGGTCGTCGCGGACATACAGCTGGACCACTTCGTCGCCCTTCATGCGGCCGGTGTTCCTGACGTCCACCGACACCTGCACGCTCTGGCCCATGCCGATGCTGGACCGCGCCAGGCGCGGCTCGGACATTTCGAAGGTGGTGTAGCTGAGGCCGTAGCCGAACGGATAGAGCGGCGCGGTGGTGTCGAACAGATAGCCGCGGCGCGCGCTGGGCTTGTAGTTGTAGAAGATCGGCAACTGGCCCACCGAACGGGCGATCGACACCGGCAGCTTGCCGCCGGGGCTGACGCGGCCGAACAGCACGTCGGCGACGGCGTGGCCGGTTTCCTGGCCCAGATACCAGCCCTCGATCAGGGCCGGCGCATTCTCCGCCAGATAGTTCACCGACAGCGGCCGGCCGTTCAGCAGCAGCACCACCGTCGGCTTGTTCAGGGCGAAGACGGCGCGGGCCAGGTCGTTCTGTTGGCCCAGCAGGTCGATGGAGTCCCGGTCGCCCAGGTGGTTGTCGGCCCAGGCCTCGCGGCTGGTCTGCTCGTTGTCGCCCAGCACCATGACGATGACGTCGGCGTCGCGGGCGTCAGCCACAGCCTGTTCGATCAGGCGGGCGTTGACGGCCGGATCGACCAGCTTGACCTCGTCGGCCGCCCAGATCCGCGCCTCGGTGACGCGAACGGCCTCCGAATAGACCACCTCGAACTTGCCGCGCCCCTCGGCCTGAAGGCCTTCCAGAACGCTGACGACGTGGCGCGGCACCTCGGAATAGCCGCCGATCGGCGTGTCGCGGGCGTGGGTGCCCAGCACGGCCAGCTTGCGGATGCGGTCGGCCTGCAGCGGCAGGACGCCCTTGTCGTTCTTCAGCAGGACCATGGCGCGCTGCGCCGTCTCACGCGCCAGGGCGATGGCGTCCGGCGTGGCTTCTTTGGACTCAGCCGTCGCCGCATCGACGTAGGGGTTTTCGAACACGCCCGTCAGGAACTTCATGGTTAGCAGGCGGCGCACCGCCTCGTCGATCTGGGCCTCGGTCACCTTGCCCGACCGCACCAGCTCCGGCAGGTGGTTGTAGCCCTCGCCGTCGGGCAGTTCGATGTCCACCCCGGCGTCCAGCGCCCGCGCCGCCGCCTCTTGCAGGGTGGCGAACATCTTGTGGCGGGTGTTCAGTTCGCGGATGGCGAAATAGTCGGACACCACCGACCCCTTGTAGCCCCACTCGCCGCGCAGCACGTCGTGCAGTAGCCAGCGGTTGGCGTGTGAAGGCAGGCCGTCGATCTCGTTGTAGGAGGCCATAACGGCCTGGACCGGCAGTTCCTTCACCGCCCGCTCGAACGGCGGGAAGAAGTTCTCGCGCAGTGTCCGTTCCGAGATATCGGCCGGGCCGACGTTGGTGCCGTTCTCGGGCTGGCCGTGGCCGGTCATGTGCTTCAGCGTGACCATGACCTTGTCCGGCGCCAGCGGCAGGGTCTCGCCCTGGAAGCCGCGGATCGCCGCCAGGCCCATTTCGGAGACCAGATGCGGGTCCTCGCCATAGGTTTCCTCGATACGGCCCCAGCGGGGGTCGCGGGCCACGTCGACGACGGGGGCCAGCGCCAGCTGGGCGCCGCGCGCGCGCATCTCGCGCGCTGCGACCGAGAAGACCCGGGTGACCAGGGCGGGATCCCAGGTCGAGGCCAGGGCGATCGACTGCGGGAAGCTGGTCGCGCCGCGCGCCACATAACCGTGCAGCGCCTCCTCGTGCATGATGATGGGGATGCCCAGACGCGTCTGTTCGACGGCCCAGCGCTGGGCGGCGTTGATGTAGTCGGCCGTCTGGCGCGCGTCGCGATTGACCGCTTCGCCCGAGGCGCCGGCCGCACCGTTCGCGCTGGGATCGACGCCGCGGAAGTCCGACGGGCGCGAAATCTGGCCCAGGCCATGGGGGAAGACCTGCGAGGCCTTGGCCGGGGCGAAGTCGCCGGTGGCGGTCTGGATGTCGCCCTTCTTCTCCCAGATGCCGACCATCTGGGAGACCTTCTCCTCCAGCGTCATGCGGCGCAGCAGGTCCTCGACCCGCGCGGCGACGGGCTGGGCGGCGTCCTTGTACAGGGCGCCGGCTTCGGGCGGAGCGGTCTGGGCGCGGGCGGCGCCGGCGAGCGGCGCGGTCGCGACCGCCCCCAACAAGCCGGTGACGAAGGTGCGGCGAGCGAGCGTGATGGTGCGGCCGTCGGCGATGGTCATGGTCTTCTCCCTATGTGCCCCGCCAGTTCGGAATTCCCGTCCAGCGATGATAGCGCTACCATTCACGATAAGGCTGTTATGGTCTAGCCGTCAATCGGCGCTTGGTGTCGCACCGCGCTATACGCCGTCGAGCTATCGGAAAAATCAGATGCCTGCGTCAATCGATCAAAAGCCCACCCGTCGCCCCAAGGCCGGCAAGGAACGTCTTCACGGCTCCATCGCCCATCAGCTGGGGGTCGAGATCGTGTCGGGCCGACATCAGCCGGGCGACATCCTCAGTAATGAAATCGAGTTCAGCGAGCGGCTTCAGGTCTCGCGCAGCGCCTACCGCGAGGCCGTGCGCATTCTGGCCGCCAAGGGGCTGGTGGAAAGCCGGCCCCGCGTCGGCACGCGGGTGACGGACATGACGCGCTGGAACCTGCTGGACCCCCATGTCCTGGCCTGGTTCTTCGAGGCCGAGCCCGCCCGCGCCCTGGTCGAGGGGTTGTTCGAACTGCGCATGATCGTCGAACCCGCCGCCGCCGCCCTGGCCGCCGAACGTCGCACGGAGGCCCAGGTCGAGGCGATGCGTGAGGCGTTGCAGACCATGGAGCGGGCAGGGTTGAAGACCGACACGGGTCAGGCGGCCGACCGCGACTTCCACCAACTGGTGCTGGACGCCACCGGCAATCCGCCCCTGGCCAGCCTGGCCTCCACCATCGGCGCCGGCGTGCGCTGGACCACCTTCTACAAGAGCCGCAAACACAAGCTGCCGCCCGACCCCATGCCCGAACACTGGGCCGTCTTCGACGGTATCGCGGCGGGCGACGCCGCCGCCGCGCGTCACGCCATGGACGTGCTGGTCGCCAATTCGCGCGCCCAGGCCGCCGACGCTCTGGAAGATCGCTAGACGCCATTGCCAAGCCATACCGGGAAGGGGTATTTGTCTGAGTAATCTCCCCTTTCCCGAGTGCCCCATGACCAAGCCCCTGCGTTCCCGTGCGTGGTTCGACAATCCGTCGAACCCGGACATGACTGCGCTCTATCTCGAGCGTTATCTGAACTACGGTCTGACGCTTGAAGAGCTTCGCTCGGGCAAGCCGATCATCGGCATCGCCCAGACGGGGTCGGACCTGTCGCCCTGCAACCGTCATCACATCGAACTGGCCAAGCGCGTGCGCGAAGGCATCCGCGAGGCGGGCGGCATCGCGCTGGAGTTTCCGGTCCATCCCATCCAGGAAACCGGCAAGCGCCCGACGGCCGGCCTGGATCGGAACCTGGCCTATATGGGTCTGGTCGAGCTGCTGTACGGCTATCCGATCGACGGGGTGGTTCTGACCATCGGCTGCGACAAGACCACGCCCGCCTGTCTGATGGCGGCGGCGACGGTGGACATCCCCGCCATCGCCCTGTCGGTCGGGCCCATGCTGAACGGCTGGCACAAGGGCGAGCGGGTCGGCTCGGGCACCATCATCTGGAAGGCCCGCGAGATGATGGCGGCCGGCGAGATCGGCTATGAGGAGTTCATCGACCTGGTCGCCACCTCCGCGCCGTCGGTCGGCTATTGCAACACCATGGGCACGGCCACGACCATGAACAGCCTGGCCGAGGCCTTGGGCATGAGCCTGCCTGGGTCTGCCGCCATTCCCGCGCCCTACCGCGAGCGGCCCCAGGTCGCCTACAAGACCGGCCTGCGCATCGTCGACATGGTCCGCGAGGACCTGAAGCCGTCCAAGATCCTGACGCGCGAGGCGTTCGAGAACGCCATTGTCGTCAACTCCGCCATCGGCGGCTCGACCAATGCGCCCATCCACCTGACCGCCCTGGCGCGCCACTCGGGCATCGACCTGCCGCTGCAGACCTGGGAGGCGGTGGGCCACAAGGTGCCGCTGCTGGTCAACCTGCAGCCGGCCGGCAAATATCTGGGCGAGGACTATCACCAGGCCGGCGGCGTGCCGGCGGTGGTCGCCGAACTGATGAAGCACGGCCTGATCCACGAGAACGCCCTGACGGTGAATGGCCGCTCGATGGGCGACAACTGCCGCGACGCCGGCATCGTCCTGCCCGACGTCATCCGCACCTTCGACGACGCCCTGGTCGAGGACGCGGGCTTCCTGGTCCTGTCGGGCAATGTGTTCGACAGCGCGGTGATGAAGACCAGCGTCATCTCGCCTGAGTTCCGCGACCGCTACCTGTCCGACCCGAACGACCCCGAAGCCTTCGAGGGCACGGTCGTCGTCTTCGACGGGCCCGAGGATTACCACCACCGCATCGACGATCCGGCCGAGGGCATCACCACCGACAGCATCCTAGTGATGCGCGGCGCGGGCCCGGTCGGTCACCCCGGCGCGGCCGAGGTCGTGAACATGCGCCCGCCGTCCTATCTGATCACCCAGGGCGTTCACGCCCTGCCGTGCATCGGCGACGGGCGCCAGTCGGGCACCTCCGGTTCGCCGTCCATCCTGAACGCCTCGCCGGAAGCGGCGACGGGCGGCAATATCGCCCTGCTGAAGACCGGCGACCGCCTGCGTATCGACCTGAACACCCGCAAGGTGGACGTGCTGCTCGACGCCGAACAGATGGCGGAGCGTCGCCGGGCGTTCGAGGCGGCCGGGGGCTACAAATATCCCGCGTCGCAGACGCCGTGGCAAGAGATCCAGCGCTCGATGGTGGGCGAACTGGAGACGGGCGCCGTGCTGGAACCCGCCGTCAAATACCACCGCATCGTCGATACCTTGGGACTGCCCCGCGACAACCACTGACCGCGAGACGCAGTCGACCCTAGCCGTTGATCCGTCGTCCCCGTTTGGCGGCGGGCGACGGATCGATGGGGGGATGGCCGTCGGACTGACGCCGGATCAGGGCGAAGTCCATCAGTTCTCGCACCGCCACGGCGGGCTCCTCGCCCAGCTTGCGGCGAATGGCGTCGGACAGGACGGATACGGCCTCGCGCGACATTTCCGCGACCGGCTGGCGAATGGTGGTCAGCGGCGGCCACACCGTGCTGGCCAGGGCGGTGTCGTCGAAGCCGACGATGGTCAGGTCGCGCGGCACGTCCAGCCCCTGGCGATGCGCGACCGCAATGGCGGCGGCGGCCATGTCGTCGTTGCTGGCGAAGATGGCTGTCGGCCGGTGGCGCAGGCTCAGCAGCTGGTCCGCCGCATCCAGGCCGGAGTGGTAGGTGAAATAGCCCTGGACGATCATCCGCTCGTCCACCGCCACGCCGCTTTCCTGCATGGCCTGGGCATAGCCCTGGTAGCGCAGGTCGCTGGCGGTCTGGTTCGGATGGCCGCGAACGAAGGCGATGCGGCGGTGGCCCAGATCGATCAGGTGACGCGTCATGGCCTGGGCCGCCGCCAGGTCGTCGATGCGGATGGCCGAGACGCTTGGCATCGGCTGGCCCGAGGCGACGGCGACGGCGGGCAGGCCGGCGGCCTTCAACCGTTCGACCACCTGCGCCGAATCGCAAAGCGGCGGCGGCAGCAGAACCCCGTCCACGCCGCTGGCCAGCAGGCGTTCGATCGCCACGATCTCGCCCGCCTCCGGCTCGCATTTCTCGACCACCAGCTGGGCGCCGCTGCGGCTGCACTGGTCCAGACTGCCGAGCAGAAACTCGCTCAGATAGGCGGCGGACGGGTTGCTGTAGAGCAGGCCGATCTTGAGCGTCTGGGCGCTGGCCAGGCTGCGGGCGGCCTGGTTGGGGGCGTAACCCAGCTCGCTGATGGCGTCCGACACGCGCTTGCGCGTCGCCTCGCGCACATTGCGCTCGCCGTTGATGACCCGCGACACCGTCATCGGCGACACGCCGGCATAGCGGGCGACATCGTCGATCGTCCGTCCTCCGCCCTTTCGACGGGTCGTCCTGCGCGGGCTTCTGTCTTCCATCAGCCCAGCTTAGCGCCCTTGGGAGGCCTGCGTAAGGGAGGGTGTGCAGGTGGCGCGCATCCGGTATTCGCTACGTGCAAGGCGTCTTCCGAATGGCCGAATGAGATCGCCGAGGCGCTCGTGCGCCGTCCCGTCGCTCCCACTCTCGCGTGGTGACATTTTCAGGCTGCTCCGGTTGGCGTCCAAGGGCGAAAGGGGGTTGTTCTTCGTCATGGATGCGGCAGAAGGACGCATATGGCAGCGTATCTAATAGTCGCCGCGCGACGGCGGTCTGCCCGGCCGAACCTCTAGCGGAGATTTCCATGCGTCTGACTTTCGCCCTCGGCGCCCTGGCCGCCAGCCTCTTGTCCACTTCGGCGCAAGCGCAGGCGGATAGTGCTTTTCGGCCGCTGGAGACCTTCGCGCCCCTGACCCTGCCGGCGCCGGCGAACGCCTATCGTTCCGGCTCCGGCGCGCCCGGCGCGGCCTATTGGCAGAACAGGGTCGATTATTCGATCGACGCCCGCCTCGATCCGGCCAGCCGCACCCTGAGCGGCCAGGCGGTCATCCGCTACACAAACAACAGCCCCGACGTGCTGGACGTGCTGTGGTTGCAGTTGGACCAGAACCTGTATCGCACCGATGCGCGGGCGGCGGCCTTTGCGGCGCGGCCGCGACGCGGGTCCACCGACGGCTACCGGATCGAACGGGTCGAAGTGAAGCAGGGCGGCGGCTGGGTCTCGGTCCAGCCGCTGATCGACGACACCCGCATGCGCGTGACGCTGCCGACGGCCTTGGCGTCCAAGGGTGGCCACGTCGAGGTGCGGGTGACCTATGGCTATGTCGTGCCGTCCGACGATTTCGGCGGCCGCACCGGCTGGATCCCCAGCGCCAACGGCGACATCTTCAGCATCGCTCAATGGTATCCGCGCCTGGCCGTCTATGACGACGTGCGCGGCTGGGACACGCTGCCGTTCCTCGCCAACGAATTCTACCTGGAATACGGCGACTTCGACTACGCCGTAACCGTGCCGGCCGACATGGTGGTGGCCGGTTCCGGCGAACTGACCAACCCCGACCAGGTGCTGGACGCCGAACAGCGTCGCCGCCTGGCCCAGGCCCGCGCCAGCGACCGCACGGTGATGATCCGCACGCCGGAAGAAGCGTCAACCGCCCCCGCCGCCGACGCGACCAGAACCTGGCGCTTCCACATGACCGACACCCGCGACGTGGCCTTCAGCGCCTCGCGCGCCTTCGTCTGGGACGCCGCGCGCATCAACCTGCCGAACGGCAAGACGGCCCTGGCGCAGTCGGTCTATCCGGTCGAGAGCGTGGGCCAGGGCCGCTGGGGCCGCTCCACCGAATATCTGAAACACGCGGTTGAGACCTTTTCGGCCTGGTATCCCTATCCCTGGCCCAATGCGATCAACGTCGCCGGACCGGCTGCGGGGATGGAATATCCGGGCATCGTCTTCGATGGGGTGGAGGACAAGGGCAAAACCCTGTTCTGGATCACCGCCCACGAGATCGGCCACAGCTGGTTCCCGATGATCGTCGGCTTCGACGAGCGCCGCGACGCCTGGATGGACGAGGGCTTCAACACCTTCATCGACGTCTATGAATCCGACGCCTTCGAGGGCGGCGTCTATGGGCCCAAGCGCGACGGCGAATATGCGCCGGGGCAGGGGACGCCGGCCGAGCAGATCGCCGCCTTGCTTGAAGATGCGGCGGCGCCGACGATCATGACCCGCGCCGACGCGATCCAGGAAAAATACCGCCATCCGGTGACCTATTTCAAATCCGCCTTCGGCCTGACCCTGCTGCGCGAGGACATACTGGGACCCGAGCGGTTCGACCCGGCCTTCCGCAAATTCATCGCCGACTGGGCGTTCAAACACCCCAAACCCAGCGACTTCTTCCGTGCGATGGAGAGCGCGGGCGGCGAGGATCTGTCGTGGTTCTGGCGCGGCTGGTACCTGAACAACTGGAAGCACGACCTGGCGGTGACGGCGATCACGCCAGTCGACGGCGATGCGGCCAAGGGCGCCGACGTGGTGGTCGAGAACCGCGACAAGCTGGTCCTGCCGGCCACCTTGCGCGTCACCTTCGCCGACGGGTCGCGCGTGGACCGACGGGTGCCGGTCGAGACCTGGTTGCAGCAACGCAGCCACACCTTCCGCTTCGCCGGCCGCGGCGCGGTAGTCTCGGCCGAGATCGACCCCGACCGCCGTCTGCCTGACAGTCATCGTGACGACAACAGCCGCACCGCCGGCTGAGACGAACCGGGAAGACGGTCGCGCTCAGGACGATCGATACGGACTGGGCGTCGGCGTGTAACGGCGATGATCCGGTTCGGAACCGTCCTTATCACCAACGCAGGGCGAAGCGGCCGATGACGGCGCCGATCAGGCCGGCGGCCGCGACGCCCAGCGTATACCAGGTTGCGACGAAGGCTGCGGTCGCTTCTCCGCAATGCAGCAGGCCGTAGGCGGTGGCGGCGATGCCGCCCGTCGCCACGCCCAGCGCCAGACCGGCCGCCGTCGGCCGCGTCGGCGCAAGCCGGCGCGCCGACAGGAAGACCAGTGGCGCGGCGAAGGCCGAGACCAGCACGATGTTTCGACCGCAGATTGTCCAGGTCTGGCCCAGCCAGCCGGCCATGCGCGCTTCGGGCGGCGTCATAGCCATCTCGACGCCGCCCCACAGCGCTGCGATCACCACGACGGAAATCAGGGCGAAGGCGGCAGGCCGAGCATCGACGCCCGGCCGACCCAGCCGTGTCGCCAGCCAGATCGCGCTTGCGGCCAGGGCGGCGGTATAGAGTCCCTTCAGCCACGGCGTCGGCGCCTGGAGCGCCTGCGTCAGGTCGGGACGCACCCCCAGCAACAGGGCCACGGCCGTCACGGCGGCCAAGCCGGCCCCGGCCAGCAGCGCGGCGTTGGGCCGTGCGGGCTTCGCCGGTTCAAGCCCGGCGGCCAGGGCGTCGATCAGGTCTTCAGTCTTCATCGGGATTCACGCTGGCGACCAGCGTCTTCATGGAGCGGTGGACGCTGACCTTGGCCGCGCCCTCGGTGAAGCCGTTGCGGGCGGCGGCCTCGGCCAGGCTGAAGCCGCCGATGCGGACGTCCTCGACCAGGCGGCGCTGGCGCAGCGGCAGGATGGACAGGACCTTTTCCAGGTCGCGGCGGACGACGCCGTCCTCGACCGTATGTTCGGCCAGCAGAACGGAGGCCTCTTCCAGCGGCACGTCGTGGCGGCGGCCCTGGCGGCGGAAATGGTCGATGAGCTTGTAGCGCGCGATCGCATAGGCCCACGCGGTGAAGGGCAGCGACCGGTCATAGGTCGCGCGCTTGGCGTGAATGGCGATCAGGCAGTCCTGCACGAGATCCTCCGCATCGGCCTCATGGCCGATTAGGCGACGTTTGAAGAATGGGGTCAGGGCGCCGCGCATTGCGGACAGCAGGGTGCGCCAGGCCACGGGGTCTCCGTCGAGTCCCCGCAACATCAGGCTTTTGAGCTCGGTTTCCTTGTCGACCACGCAGCATCCCATTCGCGCCGGACAGGGCGGAGGTTACACAGCGCAGGTCGATCGACGAGAGATTCTTTTTTGCGGCCGTCGGCGTAACCTTCGCCGCAACGAGGCCGAAACCCCTCCTGTCAGGCCGATCCGCTGCGGACGGCCCTCACACAGGAGACGATCCGATGAACACTTCCATCAAGATGCTGGTCGGCGCCGGCGCGCTGCTGGCCCTCGGCGCCAACGCCGCCGCCGCCCAGAACCGCCCGACGGCCCAGCAGGAAAACGCCATGGAGAAATGCTACGGCGTGGCCAAGGCTGGTCAGAACGACTGCGCCGCCGGCCCCGGCACCACCTGCGCCGGCACCTCGGTGCGGGACTATCAGGGCAACGCCTGGAAGCTGGTCGCCAAGGGCACCTGCGCCTCGATCCAGACGCCCAAGGGCAATGGTTCGCTGACCGCGATCCCGAGCCGCTGATGTCCGCCTCTCCGACCGCCGGGCTGGGTCTGAAGCCCCAACATTATGCGGAGGCCGAGGCCTGCCCGGTGGTCGGGGGCCCCAACGGCGTGCAGGACGGACTGTGGTTCGAGGTGCATCCCGAGAACTACATGATCGATGGCGGGCCGCGCCTGAGCTGGCTGGAGCGCATTCGTGCGCGTCGGCCCCTGTCGCTGCACGGCGTCGGCCTGTCCCTGGCCGGGGACGAGCGTCCCGACCGCGCGCACCTGGCCCGTTTCCGCGCCCTGATCGACCGGTTCGAGCCCTTCGTGGTGTCCGAACATCTGGCCTGGTCGCGGCGCGGAAACGTCTATCACCCCGACCTGCTGCCCGTGCCGCGTAGCCGCGAGATGCTGACCCTGGTCTGCGACCATGTCGAAGAGGCGCAGGAGTATCTGGGCCGTCGCATTTTGATCGAAAATCCCACCGCCTACCTGCCGATGGCCGGTCATGATTGGGACGAGGTCGACTTCCTGGTCGAGATCGCCCGACGCACCGGATGCGGCCTGCTGGTGGACGTGAACAACGTCCATGTCAGCGCCGCCAACATGGGCGGATCGGCCGAGGCCTGGCTGGACGCCGTGCCCGCCGATCTGGTCGGCGAAATCCATCTGGCGGGGCATCGGCCCGATCCGGTGTGGGGCGAGGCCCTGCTGATCGACAGCCACGACGCCCCTGTCGCCGAGGCGGTCTGGCGGCTCTACGAGCGGCTGATCGGCCGCATCGGCGGGCGGCCCACATTGATCGAACGCGACGGCGAGGTGCCGGAGTTCGCCGAGTTGCTGGGCGAACAGGCCCGCGCCGCCGAGGCCCTGATGTTCGTGGAGACCCTGGCATGACCGCCTTTCACGCCGCCTTCGAGACCGCGCTGGACGGCCGGTTCGACGACCTGTGGCCGCATCTGGAGCCGAACGACCGGACTTTGGGCGCCATCGCCGTCTATCGCAACACCGCCGTCAAGGGCCGGATCGACGCGCTGGAGGCCAACTATCCGACCGTGTCGCAGATGGTCGGAAGCGAATGGTTCCGCGCCGCCGCGCGCGAGTTCGTCGAGGCGCAGCCGGGCGACGATCCGGTGCTGGCCGCCTATGGTGCGGGCTTCCCCGATTGGCTGGCCCGGTTCGAGCCCGCGCATGACATGCCCTATCTGGCGCTGGTGGCCCGGCTGGACCGCGCCTGGACCGAGGCGCACCTGTCGCCGGACGCCTCGCCGATGGACGCCCGTCACGCGGCGGCGCTGGGCCTGGCCCTGACCGGCATGCCCGCGCGCCTGCATCCGTCCGTGCGTCTATTCTGGTTCGACTGGACGGCGCCGTCGCTGTGGCTGGCGCATCGCTACCCGACCGAAGGCGCCGATCTGGCCTGGCGCGCGGAGCCGCAAGGCCTGCTGATCCACCGGCCCGACGCCGAGGTCCGGGCGCGGCGCCTGAGCCGCGCCGAATGGGCTTTCCTCGACGCCTGCCGCAAGGGCCGCCCGTTCGGCGTGGCCGCCCTGACCGCCCAGTCGGCCCAACCCGGCCTGGACGTCCCCACTCTTTTCGCCGGGCTGATCGCACTCGGCGTGTTCGAAACCCCCGCTCTCCAGAGGCCGAAACCATGACCGTCATCGCCCGCATTAATCAGCGCATCACCGACGCCGTTCCGGAGTGGCCGCTGGCCCTGTTGCTGCGCGTCGGGATCGCCGTGCCCTTCTTCCTGTCCGGGCGCACCAAGGTGGACGGCCTGCTGACCCTGTCGCCCTCGACGCACTATCTGTTCGCCGAAGAGTATCATGTCCCGCTGCTGGCGCCCGACGTGGCGGCCTATATGGCGACCTATGCTGAGCACGCCCTGCCGATCCTGCTGGTTCTGGGATTGCTGACGCGGCCGGCGGCCATTGGCCTGTTGCTGATGACGGCGGTGATCCAGGTGTTCATCATCCCCACTGGCTGGCCGACGCACCTGCTGTGGGCCGGGCCGCTGGTCTATCTGATCGCGCGCGGACCGGGCGCGGTCAGCCTGGATCGGGTGCTGAAGTTCGAGGCGGTGGAGCGATAACGCCGTGTTCCATCGTAGAAGCTTGTTTCCAGCTGTGAAGCCGACGTATCGCAAGGTTTGATCGCCGCCTTCCTCGCCAGGCAGGTGGCGGCGAGGGCGGTCAGCCCAGGCTGCAAAGCGCCGCACGCCTTCAGTCGCGGATGAAATGGGGCACGAAGCGGGAGGTGTTGCGGGTGATGCGGCCCGTGTCTTCGCGCAGGCTGATGCCGGCCGGCTCCGTGCCGACGACCCAGGACCCGATGATTGCATAGTTGCCGTCGAACAGCGGCGGATCGCAAAGCGCCTGGCGGATATAGCGCCCCTCGCCATAGCCGCCGTCCACGACCTCGGCCGCGCTGAGGCCCTGGTCGATCAGTTCGACATTGTCGCCTTCGCGCGAAAACAGGGGCTTCCTGACATAGGACGACCCCAGCGCGCTCTCGGCCGGATCGCCCTCGAAATAGGATTTCAGCAGGTTGGGGTGGCCCGCATGCCGTTCCCACAGCAGGGGCAGGATGGCCTTGTTGGACAGGATGCTCTTCCACGCCGGCTCCAGCACCGTCACGTCGGCGGTGGGCAGGGGGGCGGCGTATTCGTCGCGCAGCATCTGCTCCCACGGATAGAGCTTGAACATCGCCTGGATGATCCAGTTTTCGTGGTCCACGAACCGGCCGTCGGCGTTCAGGCCTATCTGGTCGATGGCGACGAACTGCGGGTCCAGTCCGGCCTGACGCGCCAGGTCTTCCAGGAAGCGCACCGTCTGGCGGTCCTCGACGAACTCGGCGTCCGAAGCGAAATGGACGAAGCCGCCGTTCGGGAAGATGGCCCGGAACCGATCGACCAGCTTTTCGTGCAGGCTGTTGAACTGATCGGCGTCGGCGTGCAGGGCGCCGGCCGCGATCTGGTCCTCCAGCCACAGCCACTGGAACACCGCCGTCTCATAGATGCTGGTCGGGGTGTCGGCGTTGTATTCGTAGAGCTTGGCTGGGCCCGTGCCATCATAGGCGAAGTCGAACCGGCCATAGAGGGACGGATCGCCCCGCTTCCAGCTGTCGGCCACATAGTCCCGCATGGTCTCGGGAATATCGAGCTGCTCCATCAGCCGCTCGGACTGGACGGCCTCATCGACCAGCTCCAGGCACAGGCCGTGCAATTCCTCGGTCGGCGCCTCGATCCCCTCCTCGATCTCGGCCAGCGAGAAGGCGTAGGCGGCCGTCTCGTCCCAATAGGGTTTGCCGTCGGTATGGCGCCAGGTGAAGCCCAGTTCCTCGGCCTTGGCGTCCCAGTCGGTGCGGGGATCGAAGCGCAGACGCTCCATGGATCAGGCCGGGTCTTTGTCGGGCGTAGATTGCCCGATGCGCGGCGTGACCACGGTCACCTCCGGCTGGCTCAGGCGCGCCAGGACGTCGTCGGCCGACGAATGACCGGGCAGGATGCCGGCCTCGCGCAGCTTGGCGTCCAGGTCGGCGCCGGTCCGGCGGTCTTCCAGGGCCTGGTTGGCGTTCAGCTTTTCTTCCTGGATGGCCTGGCGCTGCTTGATGCGTTGCAGGCTGTCGGCCGCCGAGCCGATGCGCGACTGGGCGCCGGCCGAGTTCAGGGCGACCGAGGTCTGGGCGCGCTGGACGGAATCGTTGACCTTGACGATGTCGATCTCGCGACGAAGCGTCTCGATCTTCTGGTCGGTCGCCGAGATGGCGGTGCGCAGCCGCGTCTCGGCCGTCTTCATATCCTCGATCAACGGGCCGCGACTGTTGATCTCGACCTCCAGCTCGGCGATGCGGCCGGCGACTTCGCGCGCCAGGTCGGTCTTGCCCTGGCTCATGGCCGAGCGGGCCGAGCTTTCGTATTTGCCGATCTGGTCGCGGAAGCTGACCATTTCGTTTTCGGCCATACGGCGGCGCGCCACCAGGCCGGCAAGGTCGTCGCGCGCCTTGCCTTGAGCATTGTCGGCGTCACGGATTTCCTGGTCGAGGATTTTCAGCGCATTGGCGTCGACGACGCCCTGGGCCGCATCATGGGCCGAACCCCGAAACAGGGCGGACAGTTTTCTGAGCATGGACATGGTCGGTCTTCCGGATCAGGCGGCGTCGGCGCCGAAGGTTTCACGCAGTTCGGTGGCGTCGATCGCATTCTCGGCCAGGGTGCGCAGTTCGATGAGGATGGTCTGCAGCGTCGTCTTGCAAGAGAGTTCGCCCATCAGCTCATACACGTCTTCGCCACCGACGTTGGTGATGGCGAAGTTGGACAGGGGCACCACGCGCTGGGCCTTCAGCAGGAACTCGTTGAAGGCGTGGCGGTCGGCCTGTTCGGCGACGGGCCACAGCAGGACCGAACAGACGATCTGCGCCCCGCCGACGCTCAGATAGACCGGCAGGTCGCCGTATTCATGCATGGTCGCCAGCAGCACGGGCTCGGCGCCCTCGACCACGCGCACGGTCATTTCGCCCTCGCGCAGCAGGGGGGACTGGTCCAGCGCCGCCTTGATGGCCGGCACGGTCCAGGGGGTTTCGATCACGGCGTCCATTTGATGGTCGTCTCCAGGGGTGATGGATGCAGAAGTGGGGCGGCGCGGTCGGCTCGCAAGCTGCGGGCCGCGGGTGGAATCGGTGACGATGGCGCGGACGGCGGCTTTCACGTCGTCGCGGGCAGCCTCCGGCACCCACAGCTCCAGCTTGACCAGGCCCGCCTCACGGCGCGCTTGTCGCCACGCACGGATGCGGTCGTTGGCGGCGGAGGAGGGTGAGGTATCGTTGGGCATGTTGTTACATGAAACGCGTAACATGAACGCTTGACTTGATGCAAGATCGGACGGAAGTTGACGCCATGAACCGCCTCATTCGGTCGCATCGTCTCTGTTCGCTCGCCGTCGGCGCGCATCGGGCCTAGATAGTCGCCCATGTTCAAGAAGCTTTTCGGATCGTCGGAGAAGGCTGCACCCGCCAATCGTTTGGCGACGGTGCGCAACATCGCCGTGGGCCGCACTGTGTCGCTGGACCCGCTGGCCTGGCGCCGCCTGGGCGACGAGACGCATTTCGTCCTGGATCGCGACGTGCTGGACATCTCGGCGCAAGGCTTGGTCAGCCTGGACAGCGGCCAGTTCGTCCATCGCTTCTATACCGACGACCACGTCATGCTTCAGGCCATGAGCGACGACGAGGCGGGGCTTGAAGCCTACGACTTCAGCCTGTTCATCCCCTGGACCTCGGCCTATCCGCCGGGCGAGCGGGAACGTCGCATCTGGCGCGACCGGCTGTCGGCGCCGGTCTTCCACGGCGCGGCCGAGGAACTGCCCGACTATCCGCGCTTCTGGTTCGCCGAGAGCGATGCGATCCAGCCGCCTGTCACCCTGTGGGAGACGATCTGGGACGACCGGACCGCGATCACCCCCTATGCCAAGATCTTCCAGACCTGCATGCTGTATGCCCGCGACCTGGGCGGCGGGCGCGAACTGATGATCGCCCTGGAGCAGCAGCCCGAGGGCGGCGAGACGACGCACGAAATCATGATCGGCATTCCACTGGAAATGGCCGAGTTCCGCGCCTGAGCGCGCAATCCGAGGGGCAAGACAGATGTTCGACTGGTTCATTTTTCAGCAGGGGGCGATCGCCTTCCTGATCGCCTTCGCCATGGCGGGCGCCTTCACCCTGGCGTTCAAGCTGGTCTACCAGTGGGTCACGCCGTATCACGAACATACGCTGATCCGGCAAGACAACACCGCCGCCGCCATCGCCCTGGGCGGCGCCCTGATCGGTTACGTCCTGCCGCTCGCCTCGGCCCTGTCGCACACCGTCAGCCTGATGGAGTTCGCGGCCTGGGCCCTGCTGGCCGGGATCATCCAGATCGTCGTCTTCGTCGCCATCAGCCGCATGGCCTTCCGCAACCTGGTCGTCCGCATCGAGGCGGGCGAGATCGCCGCGGCCGTCTATCTGGCCTCGATCTCCATCTGCGTCGGCCTGCTCAACGCCGCCTGCATGACGTCGTGACCGCCATGACCGATCCGAAAGACCTGCCCCAGAACTTGGCCAAGACAGACACGATGCGCCGGCTGAAGCGCTCGCGCGTCCTGCACGTCAGCAGCCTGATGGCGACCGCCAGCTTCTCCCTGGCCGCCTGCGGTTCGCCCCAGCGCGTCCCGGCGCCCGAGCCCGAACCGACCCTGGCCTATCAGTCGCTGGACGAGTGCCGCGCCGCCAACGACATCCCTGACGACCAGTGCGACGCCGCCCTGGCCAAGGCCCAGGAAGAGGCCGCCAAGACCGCGCCCCGCTACGCCACGCGCGAGGAGTGCGAAGGCCAGTGGGGGCCGTCCCAGTGCCAGCCGAACAACCAGGGCGGCAACGGCTCCTTCTTCACTCCGCTGCTGACCGGCTTCATCGTCGGCCAGATGCTGAGCGGCGGCGGCTATCGCGGCGGCGGGCCGCTGTATCGCGACCGGGAGGGCCGGCTGTCGAACGGCTACGGCGGCGGCTACACCTACCGCGACTACCGCACCGGCAAGACCCTGACCAATGCGCGCGAGCACGGCGACGTGGCGCGTCAGGCCCCGACGCGGGTGCAGAGCCGCACCACCGTCGTCTCGCGCGGCGGCTTCGGCGGCGGCGGCCGCAGCTACGGCGGTTAATCCGAAACTCTCAACTCCGTCACCCTCGGGCTTGTCCCGAGGGCCCACGGTCGCTTCCGATGCGATGGTGGACGGCGTCCACAATACACTTGCGACATCAGGTGTTTGAGCGCGCCCAACCGTGGGCCCTCGGGACAAGCCCGAGGGGGACGGGGTGTATCAAGCGCTTCTGCTATGAACCTCTCACAGCCTCCGATCCTGCCGGGTCGGAGGCTTTCTGCATTTTGCACCCGCCGCCCCGCATTATGGTTTCTTTATGCCCAGAGCCGGGATTCACATCGCGCCGTTACGGCCCCGCATGATCTCCTCTCGCTTCACTTGAGCTTGAGGAGGCCGGATTGGCCGACGTGATCTTTCTGGCGGTGGGGGCAGGGGCGTTCGCCGCCTTCGCCGCCTTGGCCACTGCGTTGAAACGGGTATGACGATGATCGCCATGCTCTGGGGGGCGGGGGCGCTGGTCGTCGCCGTCTATATGGTCGCGGCGCTGCTGCGGCCCGAGCGGTTCTGAAGAACCGGGACGGAATTCATGAACATTCAAGGATGGGGCGAGATCGCCCTGACCCTTGGGCTGGCCGTAATGCTCGGCTGGCCCATCGGCATTTATATGTCGCGCGTCTGGAACGGCGAACGGACCTGGCTGGACCCGGTGCTCAAGCCGGTGGAGGCCGTCTTCTACGGCGCGGCGGGCGTCGATCCGAAGCGCAGCCAGGGCTGGCTGGGCTATGCCGGCGCCCTGTTGGCCTTCAACCTTGCGGGCTTCGTCCTGCTGTATGCCATCCTGCGTTTGCAAGGGCTGCTGCCGCTGAATCCGCAAGGCTTCGCCGGCGTGTCGCCGCACCTGGCCTTCAACACCGCCGTCAGCTTCGTCACCAACACCAACTGGCAGAGCTATGGCGGCGAGACGACCCTGTCGACCTTCACCCAGATGGTGGGCCTGACGGTGCAGAACTTCTTATCGGCGGCCACCGGCGCGACCATCGCGGCCGCCCTGGCGCGGGCCTTCGTCGCCAATCGGGGCGAGGGCGTCGGCAACTTCTGGGCCGACCTGACGCGCACCACCCTCTATGTGCTGCTGCCCGCCGCCCTGATCCTGGCCGTGGCCCTGTCCGGCCTCGGCATCGTCCAGAGCCTGGCGGCCAACGTCCATGCGACCGGCGTCGAGGGTGGATCCCAGACCCTGCCGCTGTTCCCGGCGGCCAGCCAGGTCGCCATCAAGCAGTTGGGCATCAACGGCGGCGGCGTCTTCAACGTCAACGGCGCCCATCCGTTCGAGAACCCGAGCGCCATCACCAATCTGCTGAGCGCCGTCGCGATCAACGTCATGGGCTGGGCTGCCTTCTTCGCCTTCGGCCGCACGGCCCTGGCGGGACGCGACATCAAGGCCTTGGCTGCAGCGGCCCTGATCATCCTGACCGTCTCAAGCGCGGCCATGTATGTGATCGAGACCCAGCCGGCCCCGTCCCTTGTCGCAGCCCAAGTGGACGCCTCGGTGAACATGGAGGGCAAGGAGGTCCGCTTCGGCGCGCCGGCCTCCACCGTCTGGTCCGTCGTCACGACCGGCGCCTCGAACGGCTCGGTCAACTCGATGCACGCCAGCTACATGCCGCTGGGCGGGGCCTTGCAGATGTTCCTGATGCAGCTTGGCGAGATCCTGCCGGGCGGGATCGGTTCGGGCATCGCCATCATGGTGGTGATGGCACTGCTGTCGGTCTT
Organism: Brevundimonas sp. FG128; assembly: GCF_057809775.1. Classification (NCBI taxonomy): domain Bacteria; kingdom Pseudomonadati; phylum Pseudomonadota; class Alphaproteobacteria; order Caulobacterales; family Caulobacteraceae; genus Brevundimonas; species Brevundimonas sp. FG128. The sequence goes on along the minus strand of NZ_JBMDKP010000005.1, from coordinate 227,227 downwards.
CGTCGCCGGCCTGATGGTCGGGCGGACGCCGGAATATCTGGGCAAGAAGATCGAGGCGCGCGAGATCCAGTTCGCCATGATCGCGGTGCTGATCCTGCCGCTGGCGGTGCTGGGGTTCTCGGCGATCTCCGCCGTCTTCCCGACGGCGCTGGCGGGCCTGCTGAACAAGGGACCGCATGGGCTGTCCGAGATCCTGTACGCCTACACCTCGGCGGCGGCGAACAACGGTTCGGCCTTTGCGGGCCTGACCGCCAACGCGCCCTGGTGGAACACGACCCTGGGGCTGGGGATGCTGTTCGGACGGTTCGTTCCGGCCGTCGCCGTCCTGGCCATGGCCGGCAGCCTGGTGGTCAAGCCCAAGCTGGCGCCCTCCACCGGCACCCTGCCCACCGACAACGGCCTGTTCATCGGCCTGCTGATCGGCGTGATCCTCATCCTCGGCGGCCTGCAGTTCCTTCCCGCCCTCGCCCTGGGACCGATCGTCGAGCACTTCCAGGTGCTCGCCGCGGTCGCCGGCGCCTGATCCCCCGGATATCCTGACATGACACAACTCACATTGGATCCCGGTGAAGGCGGCCGTTCGTCGCCCCTCGCGGGCGGGCTATCGGGACAGATGATCGGCCGGGCCGTGGGCGACGCCTTCGTCAAGCTGAACCCCGTCAAACTGATCAAGAACCCGGTCATCTTCACCACCTGGATCGTGGCGCTTCTGTCCACCATCTCGGCGGCGGCGGCCATCGCCGGCGGTCAGTCGGCGGGCTTTGCGTTGCAACTGGCGCTGTGGCTGTGGGCCACGGTCCTGTTCGCCAACATCGCCGAAAGCATCGCCGAAGGGCGCGGCAAGGCGGCGGCCGACAGCCTTCGCGCCACCCGCGTCACGACCAAGGCCAAGCTGATCGTCGATCCCAAGACCGGCACGGTGGTCCCCACCAATGCGTCGGAACTTGAGGTCGGGTCGATCATCCTGGTCGAGGCCGGCGATGTGATCGCCTCGGACGGCGAGATCATCGAAGGCGTGGCCTCGGTTAACGAGGCCGCCATCACCGGCGAAAGTGCGCCGGTGATCCGCGAAAGCGGTGGCGACCGGTCGGCCGTCACCGGGGGCACCACCGTGGTGTCCGACTGGATCAAGGTGCGCATCACCGCCAAGCCCGGCTCGACCTTCCTCGACCGGATGATCGCCATGGTCGAGGGTGCGGACCGTCGCAAGACGCCGAACGAGCTGGCCCTGGCCGTGCTCCTGGCCGGACTGACCCTGATCTTCCTGATCGCGGTCGTGACCCTGGTCGGCCTGGGCGCCTATTCGGGCGTCCGCATCGATCCGATGGTGCTGGGCGCCCTGTTCATCACCCTGATCCCGACCACGATCGGGGGACTGTTGTCCGCTGTCGGCATCGCCGGCATGGACCGGCTGCTGAAGGTCAATGTGCTGGCGACCTCTGGCCGTGCGGTGGAGGCGGCGGGCGACGTCGACACCCTGCTGCTCGACAAGACCGGCACCATCACCTTCGGCAACCGTATGGCGACCGAGGTCATTCCTGTCCCCGGCGTTCGTCCGGAAGCCGCTCTGGCCGCCGCCGTCATGGCGTCCCTGGCCGACGAGACGCCGGAAGGCCGGTCCATCGTCGAACTGGGCCGCAACGCCGGCGTCTCGGTGGATCAACCGGCCGGCGCCGTCGCCATTCCCTTCACCGCCGTCACCCGTCAATCGGGCCTGGACGTCGGCAAGGACAGCTGGCGCAAGGGCGCGGTCGATGCCGTGCTTAAGGACCTGAACCTGACCGACGGTTCGGCCCCGTCCGAGTTCCGCCAGGCCGTGGACCGGATCGCCCGCTCGGGCGGCACGCCGCTGGCCGTCACCCAGAACGGCGCCCTGGTCGGCGTCATCCACCTGAAGGACGTGGTCAAGCCGGGCGTGAAGGCGCGTTTCGCCGACCTGCGCCGCATGGGCCTGCGCACCGTCATGATCACCGGCGACAATCCGGTGACGGCGGCGGCCATCGCCTCGGAGGCCGGGGTGGACGACTATCTCGCCGAGGCCACGCCCGAGGACAAGATGCGCCTCATCAAGGCCGAGCAGGCCAAGGGCCGTCTGGTCGCCATGTGCGGCGACGGCGCCAACGACGCGCCTGCCCTGGCGCAAGCGGATGTCGGCGTGGCCATGCAGACCGGCGCCCAGGCCGCGCGCGAGGCCGGCAACATGGTCGATCTCGACAGCGACCCGACCAAGGTCATCGAGATCGTCGAGGTCGGCAAGCAACTGCTGATCACGCGCGGCGCCCTGACGACCTTCTCGGTCGCCAACGACGTGGCCAAGTATTTCGCCATCATCCCGGCGATGTTCGTGGTCTCCCTGCCGGCCCTGGGCGCGCTGAACGTCATGCATCTGCACAGCCCGCAGAGCGCCATCCTGTCGGCGGTGATCTTCAACGCCCTGGTCATCGTCGCCCTGATCCCGCTGGCGCTGAAGGGCGTCAAATACCGGGCCATCGGCGCCGGCGCCCTGCTGGGTCGCAACCTGCTGATCTACGGCCTGGGCGGCCTGATCGCCCCGTTCGTCGGCATCAAGCTGATCGACCTCGTCATCTCCGGCCTGGGCCTGGCCTGATGCGCCAGGAGGTTTCCCGCATCCTTCAACTCGTCCTCGCCGTGCTGGTCATTGCGGCCCTGTGGGGCGTCGCGACGATGCGGGAAACCGACCAGCGCAACGGTTCGAACCTCAGAGCCATCCATCCTGTTCAGAATGAGAATTCCAATGCGTAAACCCCTCTCCAAGGCCTCGGGCCGCAACGACGCCTGGTTCGCCGCCGCCTGTATCGTCGGCATCGCCGGCCTGGGCCTGTGCAGCGAAGCCAAGGCCCAGGACGCCTCGGCAAACGTCGCCCTGACCTCTGATTACGTCTTCCGCGGCGTCAGCCAGACCCAGGAAAACCCGGCGATCTCGGCTGGCGTCGACCTGACCAGCAACGGCTTCTACGCCGGCGGCTGGGCCTCCAACGTCGATTTCGGCGACGATACGGACGCCGAAGTCGATCTCTACGCCGGCTATCGGCCCGAGGTCGCCGGCTATGCCCTGGACTTCGGCGTCATCGGCTACCTCTACGCCGGTCAGCCGGACGGCGCGGACTATGACTATGTCGAGCTGAAAGCCGCCGCCTCGCGCGCCGTCGGTCCCGCGACCCTGGGCGCGGCCGTCTATTATTCGCCCGACTTCTTCGGCGCATCCGAGGACGAGGCGACCTATGCCGAGATCAACGGCGCCGTCAGCCCGGCCGACAAATGGACCATCTCGGGCGCCGTCGGGCGTCAGTGGGTCTCGTCGGACCTGGACTACACCACCTGGAACCTGGGCGCGGCCTATCATCTGACCAGCAATCTGGCCTTGGACGTCCGCTATCACACCGATCAACACGACTTCGGCGACATCTACGGCGCGGGCGCCGTGGCGACGCTGAAGGCCAGCTTCTGAGGCGACGACCATGGTCAATCAACTCCGCCCGGCCCTCGTGAAGATGGCCCTGTTCACCCTGCTGCTGGGGCTGGCCTATCCGCTGGCCGTCACCGGCGTCGCTCAGCTCGCCTTCCCCAGCCAGGCCAACGGCAGCCTGGTCAGAGACGCAGGCGGCAAGGTGATCGGCTCGTCCCTGATCGGTCAGCCCTTCGCGGGCGCGACCTATCTGCACCCTCGTCCCTCGGCGGCGGGCGACGGCTATGACGCCGCCGCCTCGTCCGGCTCCAACATGGGCCCGCTGAACCCGGATCTGGCCGCGCGCGTCGCCGAGACCGCCCAGGCGATCCGCGCCGAGGACGGTTCGGGGATCATCCCCGCCGATGCGGTGACCACCTCGGGTTCGGGCCTCGACCCGGACGTGTCTCCGGCCTACGCTCGGCTTCAGGCCGCGCGGATCGCCCGCGCCAGAGGCGTTCCCGTGCAGCAGGTCCAGAGCATCATCGACGCGCGGACCGAGGGGGCCTTCCTCGGCTTCATCGGCCAGCCGCACGTCAATGTCCTGATGACCAATCGCGCGCTGGACGCCCGCTTCGGCGCGGAGGGCTGATTGCCCGAGACCGAGGCCGAAACGCCCGCGACTTCAGCCGTTCCGCGCCGCAAGCGCGGGCGGCTGAAAGTGTTTCTGGGCATGTCGCCGGGCGTCGGCAAGACCTATGAGATGCTGCGCGCCGCCCGCCGTCGAAAGGCCGAGGGGCTGGATGTCGTCGTCGGCGTGGTCGAGACCCACGGCCGCAAGGAGACCATGAGCCTGCTGCGCGGCCTGGACGTCATGCCGCGCGCGCCGATCGATCACCGCGACCGCGCGCTGATGGAGTTCGACCTCGACGGCGCCCTGGCGCGGCGACCCGAACTGCTGCTGGTCGACGAATACGCCCATTCGAACGCGCCCGGCTCGCGCCATCCGAAGCGCTGGCAGGACGTGGAGGAATTGCGCGACGCCGGAATCGATATTTGGACGACTTTGAATATCCAGCATCTGGAGAGCCTGTCCGACGTCGTCCTTCGCATCACCGGGGTGCGCCAGAGGGAGGCCGTGCCCGACAGCGTCCTGAGCGAGGCCGACGACATCGAGGTGGTGGACATCACCCCCGAGGACCTGCGGGCACGTCTCGCCGAGGGCAAGGTCTATGTGCCCGAGACGGCGCGGGTGGCGTCCGAGAACTTCTTCAAGATCGAGAACCTGACGGCCCTGCGCGAACTGGCCCTTCGCCGCGCGGCCCAGACGGTGGACGATCAACTGCTGTCGCACCTGCGCGAGCGGGGCGTGTCGGGGCCGTGGGCGGCGAACGAGCGGATCCTGGTCCTGGTCGGCGGCGACGCCATGACCGCCTCGCTGGTGCGGACCGGGCGGCGGATGTCGGACATGATGATGGACGCCCCATGGTCGGTGGCTCACGTCGAACGGCCCAGCGGATCGCGCGCCGACGCCCGCTCGGCGGGCCGCCTGTCCGAGGCCTTCAAGCTGGCCGAGCAGTTGGGCGGGCGGCCGGTGACGATTAGCGGCGACGACGTGGTGCGCGCCGTGCTGGATCACGCCCATCGCAACAACGTCACCCAGATCGTCATCGGCAAGACGCGCGGCGGGCGGTTCGCCGAATGGACCGGACGGGCGCTGGCGACTGAGCTTCTACGCAAGGCCCAGGGCGTCGCCGTCCACGTCGTGACCGAGGGCGACCTGACCGCGCCTGAACCGGCGACGAAGCCGGGCTTCCGGGCGGCGTTGGACTGGCGTGGCTATCCGGCCGGGGCGGCCTTCGTCCTGGCGGCGACCGGCGCGGCCCTGTTGCTCGACACCCGGTTCGAGCGGGTCGATCTGGGCGTCATCTATCTGGCGGCGGTGGTGGCGGCGGGGGTGCTGAACGGGCTGCGGCCTGCGCTGGCGGCGGCGACCCTGGCTTTCCTGACTTACAACTTCCTCTTCCTTCAGCCGCGCTACAGCTTCCTGATCGGCTCGCCGACGGACGTCCTGACGCTGATCGTCTTCTGGGGCGTGGCCCTGGGCACGGGCGCTTTAGCCGGACGCGTGCGCGAACAGGCCAGAGCGGCCCAGCGCCGCGCCGCCGCCGTCTCGGCCCTTCTGGCGGCCAGCCAGACCCTGTCGGCGGGTCAGGATCGCGCCACCACGGCCCGAACCCTGGCTGAACAGGCCTCGGCCGCCGCCGGGGCCGGGGCGGTGGTGCTTCTGCCGGACGAGGACGACCTGGTCCTGACCGCCGCCAGCCCCGAGGGCGTAGCCCTGGCCCCCGACGCCATGGCCGCCGCCCGCTGGGCCTGGACCCACGGCGAGGTCACGGGACACGGCACCGGCACCCTGCCGCAGACCCACTGGCGGTTTCAGCCCCTCCAGGGCGTGCGCGGCCGGGCCGGGGTGGCGGGCATCGACGCCTCGGCGGTGGCGGCGGGCTCGGACGAGGAGCGGCTGGCCATGGCCCTGCTGGATCAGGGCGCGGTGGCGCTGGAGCGAGCCGATCTGGCGGGTCAGGCGCTGGAGACCGAGACCCTGCGTCGCGCCGACCGCTTCCGCGCCGCCCTGATGAACTCGGTCAGCCACGATCTGCGCACGCCTCTGTCCACCGTCCTGGGCTCGGCGACGACACTGATCGATTATGGCGCGACGCTGAAGCCCGAGGTCCGCGACGACCTGCTGCTCAGCATCCGCGAGGAGGCCGAACGCCTGTCGCGCTATGTCGGCGACCTGTTGGACATGACCCGGCTGGAGGGCGGCGGTCTGAACGTCCGCACCGACTGGAGCGATGTGCGCGACATCCTGAACGCCGCCGCCGACCGGGTGTCGCGCCGCCTGGGCCAGCGCCGCATCACGCGCGACTTCCCGGCCCAGCTCAGCATGGTGGAAGCCGATCCCGGGCTGCTGGAGCAGGCCGTGGTCAACATCCTGGAAAACGCCATCGCCTACAGCCCCGACGGCACGACCATCGAACTGGCGGCCTATGAGGATCGCGGCGCCGTCGTCATCTCCATTGAGGACGAGGGCAGGGGCATCCCCACCGCCGAACTGGAACGGGTGTTCGACAAGTTCCGCCGCATGGAGGAGTCCACCGACCGCGCCCCCGATCGCGTGCAGGGCGCCGGTCTGGGCTTGGCCATCGCCAAGGGCTTCGTCGAGGCCATGTGCGGCCGCATCGCCGCCGCCAGCCCGATCCAGGATGGCCCGGACGGCGGAAAGCTGGGCACCCGCATCCTGATCAGCCTGCCCAAGTCCATCGCCACCCACCGGGATCTGCTGTGATGTCCGCCGTTCGCCCCCAGGTTCTGGTCATCGACGACGAACCGCAGATCCACCGCTTCCTGGCCCCCGCCCTGGACGCCGCCGGCTATGAGCCCCGCCGCGCCGACAGCGGTCAGGAGGGCCTGCGCGCCATCGCCCTGTGGAGCCCCGACGCCGTGGTTCTGGACCTGGGTCTGCCCGACATGGACGGCAAGGACGTGCTGACGCGGGCGCGGGACTTCTATCAGGGGCCGATCATCATCCTGTCCGCGCGCGACCGCGAGGCCGAGAAGATCACGGCCCTGGACCTGGGCGCCAACGACTATGTGGAAAAGCCTTTCGGCGTCGGCGAACTGCTGGCCCGCATCCGCGCTGGCCTGCGTCAGGGCGCACTGACGCCGGTCGCGGGCGGTGTGGTCACGGCGGGCGACGTGGTGATCGATCTGGACCGCCGCATCGTCACGCGGGCGGGCGAGCGGTTGAAGCTGCGGCCCAAGGAATATGAGGTGCTGGCCTATCTGGCCCGCAACGCCGGCAAGGTGCTGGGCCATGCCGACCTGCTGAAGACGGTCTGGGGCGCCGGCCATTCCGCCGACGTCCAGTATCTGCGCGTCGTCGTCGGCCAACTGCGGCACAAGCTGGAGGTCGATCCGGCCGAGCCGATCCTGGTGGTGACCGAGCCGAGCGTCGGTTACCGACTGAACGTCTGAGCGCCTGCGCTGGCGTCCGCCGCCCGACTTCCCTTATTAAAGGACGCCGTCGCTCTCCGACCCACAGGATTTCCCCGCCTCATGACCGCATCGCCGCCCCGGATCGGAGGCCTGGACGTCGAAAGCTGGGGCGATCCCGAGGATCCGATCGTGCTGCTGATCGGCGCGCCTGATGGCCTATCCCGCGACTGGCGCCGCTCGGTGCGCGCGCTGGTCGAGGCGGGACGCCACGTCCTGCTGGCCGCCGGTTTCGACGAGGCCGACGACGGCCCCGTCGCCCTGAGACGGTTGCTGACCGAAATCCCCTCGCGCCCCGCCATCGTCTGTTCGGGCGCGACGCTGCAGGCCGTGGCGCCCGCCCTGGCCGTCACCGGCCCGGCCCTGGCCAGCTGTCTGGTGGTGGTGGCCGAGGGGCAGGCGCTGTCTCCTGACATAGACATCCTGCTGGCCGGTCTCCCGGTCCAGATCATCGCGCGCGACGAGGGCCCCGATCCGGTCGAGGCCGAGAACGCCGCCCTCCTGGGCTTTCTGGAACGCCAGGCCCCGCGCGAGGCCATGCTTTATCAGGCCGGCTCCGACCCCCGCACCCTGCGCGACGCCCTGGGCTGTTTCGCCACCGGCGTGACGGTGGTGACGACGCTGGACGAGGCGGGCCAGCCCATCGGCCTGACCGCCAACTCCTTCTCCTCGGTGTCGCTTGACCCGCCGCTGATCCTGTTCTGCCTGGCCCGGTCGTCCACCAACGTCGAACGCTTCCGCCAGGCCCGGCATTTCGCCATCAACGTCCTGCATATCGGCCAGCAGCCGACCTCCGGCGTCTTCGCCCGCTCGCACGCCGACCGGTTCCAGGACGTGGCGTGGGAGGCCTGGGACACCGGCGCGCCCATCCTGTCCGGCGCCCTGGCCAGCTTCGAATGCGGGACCGAACAGATCGTCGAGGCCGGCGACCATCTGGTCATCATCGGCCGGGTGACGCGCGCGCGGTTCGAGCCCCGCCGCGATCCGCTGCTCTATTTCCGGGGCAAGTATCGGCGGCTGCACTTTTCCTGACCGGCTCGGATCGCTATCTGTCCGCGCAACAAGAGGAAGCCGCTCCATGTCCGATCCCGTCGTCATCGTCTCCTACGCCAGAACCCCGATGGGCGGTTTCCAGGGCGCGCTGTCGGACGCCAAGTCCACCGACCTGGGCGCCGTCGCGGTCAAGGCGGCGCTGGAGCGCGCCGGGCTGGACCCGAACAAGGTCGAACAGATCATCATGGGCTGCGTCCTGCCCGCCGGCCTGGGCCAGGCGCCGGCGCGTCAGGCGGGGATGGGCGCGGGCCTGCCCGTCTCGACCGAGGCGACCACGATCAACAAGATGTGCGGCTCGGGCATGCAGGCGGCCATGATGGCGCACGACGCCCTGGCGGCCGGGTCCGCCGACGTCATCGTGGCGGGCGGCATGGAGTCCATGACCAACGCCCCGTATCTGATGCAAAAGCATCGGGGCGGCGCCCGCATCGGCCACGACGTCATTTCCGACAGCATGTATCTGGACGGGCTCGAGGACGCCTATACCCCCGGCAAGCTGATGGGTCAGTTCGCCGAGGACACGGCCAAGGTCTATCAGTTCACCCGCGAGCAGCAGGACGCCTACGCCATCGAAAGCGCCGGCCGGGCCAAGCGCGCCCAGGACTCAGGCGCCTTCGACGCCGAGATCGCCTCGGTCGAGGTCAAGACCCGCAAAGGCCCCGTCATCGTCGATCGCGATGAACAGCCGACCAAATCCGACCCCTCCAAGATCCCCAATCTGAAGCCCGCCTTCGGCAAGGACGGCACCATCACCGCCGCCTCGGCCGCCTCGATCTCGGACGGCGCCGCCGCCCTGGTAATGATGCGTCAGTCGACGGCCCAGGCCCTGGGCCTGACGCCCATCGCCCGCGTCGTAAGCCAGGCCGCCCATGCGCAAGAGCCCAGCCTGTTCACCACCGCCCCGGTCTTCGCCCTGCAGAAGGCGCTGAAGAAGGCGGGCTGGAGCGCCGACGACGTCGATCTGTGGGAGGTCAACGAGGCCTTCGCCATCGTGCCGATGATCGCCATGCGCGAACTCGGCATCCCCCACGACAAGATCAACGTCAACGGCGGCGCCTGCGCCCTGGGTCACCCGCTGGGGGCTTCAGGCGCCCGCGTCCTGACCACCCTCCTGTCCGCCCTGAAAGCCCACGGCAAGACCAAAGGCATGGCCGCCCTGTGTATCGGCGGCGGCGAAGCCACGGCGATGGGCGTGGAGTTGATCTAGGCCCTGGGCTCTTAGCGGACCCGATACATGAAAAAGGGCCGGCCGGTTTCCCGGTCGGCCCTTCGTCGTTCAGCCCTGCGTCTGGACGATCAGTATTTGACCTTCAGCGTCACGCCCCAGGTGCGCGGGGCGCCCAGGTAGGCGTTGTAGGTCGCCGTGTCGGTGGCGATGTTATAGTATGTGCCGTCGGCCTGGGGCGTCGTGGTGTTGGCGAAGGCCGTGCCCTGCAGCGGCGCGGCGAAGCCGACCTGAGTGTATTCTTCCTCCAACAGGTTCTGGGCCCAGACGTCCACGGTCCAGCGTTCGTCTTCCGAACCGATCGAGATGCGGCCGTTGACGACGGTGAAGGCGTCCTGGTTCTTGTAGGGCAGCAGGTCCGAGCCGGTGTTGTACTCGGTCGAATATTTGGCCGACAGGTTGAACCCGCCGCGCAGGCCGCCGCCCAGCGAGCGGTCGAAGGCCAAGGCGCCGGTCAGCGACCATTCCGGAGCGAACGAAGCGCGCGCGCCGGGCAGCAGCGATAGCTGCGGGAAGCGGCCGGGGCTGGACAGGTCGCCTGCGCCGAACTCGCCGTATTTGGCGTCGGTGTAGGTCACGCCGCCCTGGAACGACAGGCCCTCGACCGGGGTGAACCAGACCATGTCGGCGTCGACGCCGCGCGAGGTCAGCTCGGGGATGGATTCCACCACGAAGGCGGTGCCCAGGAAGGTGTTGAGCTGGAAGTTCTCGAACTTCTGATCGAAGTAGGTCAGGTTCAGCAACATGGTGCGGTTGAACAGGGTCGTCTTGACCCCCGCCTCATAGCTGTCGACCGTTTCGGCCGCGAAGAACAGCGAGGCGTCCGGCGTCACGCCCGTTTGCACCCGGTCCATATTGTAGCCCGCGCCCTTATAGCCGCGCGCATATGAACCATAGACCATGATCGACGGGTTGAAGCGGTAGGACGCCTTGATCGTGCCCGACAGGTCGGTGTCGCTGAACTTCTCCGAGATCGCCCGGTTGTCATACAGCGGGTTCGACCAGGGCAGGCAGAGCAGGCCCAGGGCGGCCGTCGGCGTGGACACATTGGCGGTGCCGGGGATGGGCGAGACGGCGAGATTGGCCGGGTTCTGGTTGGCCAGGGCGCCGCCGCAGGCCGCGCCGTTGCTTCCCAGATTGTCCTGGAGGCCCAACAGGCGCTTGCTGTCGTAGGTGTAGCGCAGGCCCAGATTGATATCGAAGGCCTCGCTCACCTTCCAGGTGTTGTTGGTGAACAGGGCCACCGATTCCGAGCGCTGCGAATAGTGGTCCTGATAGGCCTTGCCGGGGGTGAACCCAGGGGCCGTGGCGCTGGGGGGCACGAGGCCCGCGGCGCACAGGGGCGTGCCCGGCGGCACGGGCGAGGGCGGCGAGGGCGCCGTGCTGACCAGGAAGCCTTGCGGATTGGTGAAGCAGCCCAGACGACCGGGGTTCGGACCGCCCAGTGCCGCCGGCACCGTCGCCGTCAGCAGGAAGGAGGCGAAGGCGTTGTAGTCCGAGCCATAGACATAGCTGTCGTCGCGATAGACGCCTTCCTTGGTGGCGAACAGGCCGACCAGCCAGTCGAACTTGTCCGTCGAACCCGCCAGGCGGAACTCCTGGGTCAGGTTGTCGACGCCGTAGCCGTTGGAGCCGTCGTTGGCGCGGTACAGGATGTCGGCGCCGGTATAGTCGAGGTCCATCCCCTGCTGGAACGACCAGTCGCGCCACGAGGTCTGCGACGTCAGAGTGGCGTTGATGCTGGGGAAGTCGATCGTGGCTTCCGCCGACAGACCCATGTCCTCGATTTCCTGCGGGGTCTCGCGGTTGGAATAGGCCAGGCGCGAGAAGGGCACCGTGCCGAAACCGGCGACGGGCGGCGTCTGGCCGGGGCCGTTGGGCGCCGTCAGGGCGGCGATGAAGGCCTGCGACGGGCCGACGCGGGTCTGGACGGCGGCGCAGCAGAACTCGTCGCGCTTGGTGTAGTCCGCGATCAGGCGGATCGAGGTGGTGTCGTTGGGCAGGATCAGCAGCTGGCCGCGGCCGGTCCAGTAGTCCTGGGTATTGTCCTCGGTCAGGGTGCGCGGGCCGTCGCCGACGTTGACGTCGTAGAAGCCGTCACGCTCGCGGTGGGCCACGAAGATGCGCCCGGCGATCATGTCGGTGAGCGGGCCGGTGGCCGAGACGGAGCCGCCGACGGCGCCGAAGTTGCCGGCGGTCAGTTCCGCCGAGATCGACGGGTCGAACGACGGGCGCTCGGTGATGATGTTGATGACGCCGGCCGAGGTGTTCTTGCCGAACAGGGTGCCCTGCGGCCCCTTCAGGACCTCGATGCGGCTCAGTTCGCCCAGGTCGCCAAAGCCGACCGAGTTGCGCGAGCGATACACGCCGTCGATCACCACGCCGACCGAGCTTTCCAGGCCGGGGTTGTCGCCGACGGTGCCGGCTCCGCGGATGCGGACGGTGGTCGAGGCTTCCGACTGGGTCGAGGTGACGGTCATGCCGGGCGTCAGGATCTGCAGATCCTTGATGTCCTGCACGCCCGCGCCGTCCAGCAGTTCCTGCGAAAGGGTCGTGACCACGATCGGCACGTCCTGCAGGCTCTGTTCGCGCTTCTGGGCGGTGACGATGATGTCGTCGACGCTGGCCGGCGCTTCCTGCGCGGCGGCGGCCCCGGCGAGGCCCCCGGCGAGGCCGAAGACGGCGGCGCCCACGACGGCGGCGGACACGGTGGTCCTGAGTTGATGAGTGCGGCGCATAGGCGACCTCCCGGCTCTGAAGCTGTGACCGCATCAGGCGATCACGGCGTTTCCTGTTCCCAATCGACGCCCCTCTTCGTGGAGAGACGTTCAGTACCGTGAGGCTAAGCGCGCTTCGGCCCGACCCACAAGCGAGCGTTGTTACCCGCGACGATTTTTCGCCGCAGTTCGACCCGCGTGTGACAAGGAAGCGACAGAAAAACCTGACGCAAGGTCAGTATTTGCGCGGATTCATTGAGTTTCAGGTTCAGAAGAGGCGTCGCTGCGGCTGGTCTTTCCGCGCCCCGCCAGACCCAGCACCAAGGCTGCGGCCACGGCCGACAGGATCGACCCGCCAATGACGCCCAGCTTGACCTCGACCTGTTCGGGCGAGTCCACCGCGCCGGGGAAGGCCAGCACGCCGATGAACAGGCTCATGGTGAAGCCCACGCCGCACAGCAGCGACACCCCATAGACCTGCAGCCAGCTGGCGTCGGTCGGACGGGCGCCGATCTTCAGGGCCGAGGCCAGCCAGGCGGCGCCGAACACCCCGATCTGCTTGCCGAAGAACAGGCCCAGGGCGATGGCCACGACCAGGGGGGCGAACGCCTGTTCCATCGACAGGCCGGCGAAGGACACCCCCGCCTTGGCGAAGGCGAACAGCGGCAGGACCAGAAAGGCGTTCCACGGATGCAGGTCGTGGATGGCCTCCTTGAGCGGGCTCTGGCGATCTTCCTTCCTGGCCTTGATCGGCACGATCATGGCGAAGGCCACGGCGGTCAGGGAGGTGCTGAGCCCCGACAGGACCGTCAGATACCAGACCACGGCGAACCCCATGACCCAGAAGGGCGAGGCGAGGCGGATCCGGCTGGCCAGCACCCCGCCGAGGGTGATGAGGCCGAGAGCCCAGAACAGCGGCGTCCAGTTCGCGCCCTCGCTGAACAGCACGGCGATCAGGGCGATGGCGCCCAGGTCATCGACGATGGCGAGGGTCAGCAGGAAGACCCGCAGCGACGACGGCAATCCCTTGCCCACGAATCCGAAGATGGCCAGGGCGAAGGCGATGTCGGTGGCCAGCGGAATGGGCCAACCGGCGTGCGGCGCGCCCATCGTGCTCGACAACAGCAGATAGACCGCCGCCGGTCCCGCCATCCCGCCCAGCGCCGCCAGCACCGGCGTCGCCAGCTTGCGTGGATCGCTGAGTTCGCCGCGCACGATCTCGTATTTGATCTCCAGCCCCACCACGAGGAAGAAGATCGCCATCAGACCTTCCTTGATCCAGTCGGAGATCGTCTCCTCCAGCCGGATCGGGCCGAGCTGGAGCACATGATAGCTCTTCAGCCAGGTGAAATAGTCGCCGGCCCACGGCGAGTTGGCCACGATGACCGCAGCGATGGCGGCCAGCGCCAGGGCCGAACCGGAGGCGGCCTCGGTCTTGAGGAAATCAAGCGTAAATCTGCGCGCCACGGCGGCCTCCTAGCGGAATACTGAAGCTGTCGTGACGCCAGGTTATCGACGGGCGTCGGACCGGATTCGCCGTTTCTTCCTGGAAGACGACGCCGGCCTGGCCGCAAGCGCGACCTGATGGCTGCGACCAGGATAGCTCCTGCGTCTCCACGGGCCAAGACGTTCAGACCGTTTTACTTTTGCGCCCTACGAGGAGCTAACCGCGCGGGCCCAGCAATATGACCCCCGCCCCGGCCAGGCAGACCAGGCCGCCGATCAGGTCCCATCGGTCGGGCGTGGTCTTCTCGACCATCGCCATCCAGACCAGGGAGGCGCAGATATAGACCCCGCCATAGGCGGCGAAGGCGCGGCCCGCTGCGTCGCTGGGGACCAGGGTCAGCAGCCAGGCGAAGGCGATCAGGCAGACGACGCCCGGCGCCAGCCACAAGGGCGAACGATCCAGTTTCAGCCAGGCCCAGAAGGCGAAACAGCCGCCGATCTCCGCCAGCGCCGCCAACGGATAGATCAGCAAGGCTTTCACTCGGGCGTGTCCGTCTTCGCCTTGGCCCGTTCGGCCGCCAGCTTGGCCAGCACCCGTCCCCGCCCCTTGGCCAGGGCGTGGATGGCGCCGCGCATGGTGGCGACCTCTTGCTCCGAGAAGGCGGCGCGGCCCAGCATGACGCGCAGGTTCTGGCTCATCGAGCGCTTCTTCTCGGGCGGATAGAAGAAGCCGCCGTTTTCCAGCTCCTCCTCCAGGTGCTCGTACATTCCGACCAGAAGCTCGTTGGATGCCGGCGGCTCGCTGTCCCGGAAGCGCGGCGGCGGGGCGTCCAGGATCAGGGTGCGCCATTCATAGGCGTTGATCGCCACCGCCTGGGCCAGGTTCAGCGAATGGTGCCGGGGGTCGATGGGGATGGTGACGATGCCGGCGCACAGGGCGATGTCGGTCGTCTCCAGCCCCGCCCGTTCGCCGCCGAACAGCAGGCCGGTCTTCAGGCCCGAGGCGGTGTCGTCGTACAGGACGCGGCTCGCCTCGCGCGGGGTGCGGACCGGCTGGCGCGTCTCGCGCGGGCGGGCGGTGGTGGCGAAGACGGTGTTCAGATCGGCGACGGCGTCCGCCACGCTATCGAACACCCGCACGCCCTCCAGCACCCAGTCGGCGCCCGAGGCCATGGCCCAGGCCCGTTCCTGGGGCCAGCCGTCGCGGGGCGTGACCAGGCGCAGGTCCGTCAGGCCGAAGTTGGCCATCACCCGCGCCACGGCGCCGATGTTCTCGGCCATCTGCGACTTGTCGAGGATGACGGCGGGGGGTGTTAGCTCCGACAAGGAAATCAGTCCTCGCCCACCATGGCGATCCAGGGGTCGGCGGTTCCGGCCTCGACCTCGGCGACCTTGACGGCGGGCCAGCCGATGGAGGCGCTGCTCGAAGCGGTCCAGGCGGTGACGATGAAGTCGCGCAGTTCGCCGGCGCCCGCCGCCAGACGTTCGTTGACGAAGGCCGCGCCGCGCGGATCGGCGTCGCGGAAACCGCCCGCCTTTTCCAGCCGGTAGAAGGGGATGACCGTGCCCAGGGTCGTGGTCAGATAGGAGACGGTGCGCGCCTTGACGTCGAAATCGTCCAGATTGGCGGCGGGCATGGCGGCCTCGATGGCGTCCAGGCGGGCGACGCGACTGGCGAATTCGCCCTCGAACATGCCGTGGGTCTGGCGCGAGTTGGTGAAGCCTTCCGGGTTCGGGAAGTCGCCCCAGCCGTTGTAGTGAATGCTGGTGTGATGCGGTTGGGAGCCGTCGCCGACATAGTGGCCCATCACGCCGATGTCGCGCAGGATCAGGGCCTCGCGGCGGATGCGGTCGGCGCGGTACCAGGCCTGGCGTTCCATGTTCGTCTCGCGCTTCTCGGCGGCGTTCAGCACGCGCCAATAGGCGAAGTCGCGGCCCAGCTGCTGCCAGCCGTCCATCATGGCGTAGGGCAGATAGCCGGCGTCGTTCACGTCCAGACCGGCCTTGGTCAGGGCGGCGTCATATTCGGATTTCAGGCGCGGCAAGTCGGCGAGGGCCATGCCCCGCTGATCGAAGACGTGGCCCTGGTCGTCCATGTCGATGAAGTGGGCGGTGTCGCGCTCGCGGTCGTGCGGCTGGCCGGCGCCCTTCCAGCGGTCGGGCTCGCGCGCCAGTTCACCCACGTCGGCGACGGCGGCCGGGGTGCGCAGGAAGGCGGGCAGATCATCGGGCAAGGCCCGCATCGCCGCCACGCCGATCAGGCGGTGGCCGGTATTGCCCCAGGCGGTGACGGTGACGGCCGGCGCGGCGACCGCGATCAGGGCCAGGGCGGCGATGGCGAGACGTTTCATGGGGACGAACCTTTGGAGCGATCACGCCCGTCTAACGTATCCTTGATCGCCTCTCCAGCCCGCCCGGAGCCCCAAAAGGTTGCAAAGCGGCGCCGTGTCCCTAGGTTAGGAGGGCTCCCGCATCCTTATTTGTCAAACCCAGGCTCCACATCCTGCGGAGAGCGTCGGCGTGATTGCGTCGTCGCCGTCGTGACGGTTTGTGGACGCCAGACCGAAAGGACACGCCCATGCGCGCTCCCCGTCTCGCCCTTCTCGTTTCCGCCGCCGCCCTGCTGACCGCTGCGGGCGCGCAGGCCCAAACCCCGGCCCAAGCTCCGGCCCAGACCTCGCCCGCGGCGCCCGCCGCCGCGCCTGCGCAAACCATGCCCGCGCCCGCCGCCACGACCGGATCGGACTTCACCGACGACGAGCTGATGAAGTACGACGCCGCCATGACGCGCGTTCGCGCCGTCAGCGACACCCTGAACGGCGCAGAGCCCACGCCCGAACAGCAGGCCGAAATGGCCGCCGCCGTGCAGGAGTCCGGCCTGGAAGTCGTCCGCTTCAACGCCATTTCCAGCGCCGCCGCCGAAACCCCGGTGATCAACGCCCGCATCAACCTGCTGAAGGCGCCCGAGCCGGCCGCAGGATCGGTGGCCGCCAGCGTCACCGACGCGGAGCTGGCACAGTTCGTCACCGCCATGACCAAGATCCGCGCCATCACCGCCACCGTCCAGAACAACCAGGCGACGCCCGAGCAGAGCGCCCAGTTGACGGCGGCCGTCGAGGGATCGGGCCTGGCGGTCGATCGCTTCAACGCCATCGCCACGGCGGTGTCGCAGGACGCAGGCCTGCGTGCGCACGCCGAGTTCCTGGGCGCCCAGGCTCAGGCGGCCGGCGGCCAGTAAACGTCAGGCGTCGGCGGGTTCGCTGCTGCGCGTTTCCGGCGCGGCCGGACCCGCCTCGTCCTCGTTCAACAGACGGCCCTCGCGGCGGGGCTTGATGTAGGGCGCCGGTTGCGGCGTCGTCATGTTTCCGCGCATCAGCTGGCGGCCGGCGCTGAGGCCGCCCGTCAGTTGCAGGTCCAGGCGCGCCTCGTCGCGGCGGCGCACGTCGCCGATGGCCTCGGCCGCCTGGCCTTCGTCCATCCCGAGCTCGATCAGGGCGCGCTCGCCGAACTTCAGCGCGGATTCGAAGGTCTCGCGGATCTGGTAATCGACCCCGGCCTGGATCAGCCGCATCGAATGACCCCGGTCGAAGGCGCGGACCATGATCTTGGTGGTCGGGAACTCGGACTTGACCAGTTCGACGATGCGGTCGGCGACCTCGGGCTTGTCCACGCAGACCAGGACGATCTCGGCCTCGTCGGCGCCGGACGCCCGCAAGGTGTGCAGCTGGGCGCCGTCGCCGTAATAGACCTTGAACCCGAACTGCGAGGCGGCCTGGATCATCTCGACGTCGTTCTCGATGATCGACACGTCCACGTCCTTGGCCAGCAGAGGCTGAGACACGACCTGGGCGAAGCGGCCGAAGCCGATGATCAGGACCTGACCGCGCAGATCCTTGGCGAACTCCACCCCCTCGGCGCCCTCGGCGGAGACGACCGGCTTGGGCAGGAAACGCTGGGTCAGCAGGCTGGTCAACGGGGTCAGCGCCATGGACAGGATGACGATGGCCGACAGCATGGCGCCGACCTGGGCGTCGAACAGGCCGGCGGCGACAGCGGCGCCATAGAGCACGAAAGCGAACTCGCCGCCTTGGGCGAACAGGGCCGCGCGCTCGACCGCCTCATGGTGCGAAGCCTTGAACAGGCGCGCGATCCCATAGATGCCCAACGCCTTGACCGCCATGAAGGCGACCACGCCGCCGATGACCAGCCGCCAGTCGGCGACCACCACAGACAGGTCCAGCGACATGCCGACGCTGAGGAAGAACAGACCCAGCAGGATCGCGCGGAACGGCTCGACGTCGGCTTCCAGCTGGTGGCGGAAGGTGGATTCCGACAACAGGACGCCGGCCAGGAAGGCGCCCATGGCCATGGACAGGCCGCCCAGCGACATGGCCCAGGCCGCGCTGACCACGACCAGCAGGGCCGCCGCCGTCATGACCTCGCGCCCGCCGTATCGGGCCAGCAGGCGGAAGATGGGATTGACCAGATATTTGCCGGCCAGCAACACGCCGCCGACGGCCGCCAGCGCAAAGCCGATGGTCTGCCACAAGGGCGGCGCCTGTTCGTTCGCCACGCCAAGCACAGTCGCCAGGACGGCGACGATGGCCAGCAGCGGCACGATGGCCAGGTCTTCCAGCAGCAGGATGGACACCGACCGTTGGCCCGGCCCGCCCGCGATCTCGCCGCGCTCCTCCAGCATCTGCATGATGACGGCGGTGGACGACAGGACGAAACCCATGGCCCCGACGAAGGCGACCGGCGCGGAGAAGCCGGCCAGCATGGCCGTCAACGTCAGGATCAGGCCGCAGAACAGCACCTGGGCCGCGCCCAGGCCGAAGATTTCCTTCCTCAGCCCCCACAGGCGTTTGGGCCGCATCTCCAGCCCGATGATGAACAGGAAGATGACCACGCCGAACTCGGCGACGTGCAGGATGGTCTCGGGCTCCTGAAACAGTTTCAGCCCGAATGGCCCGATGGCCAGGCCCGCCGCCAGATAGCCCAGCACCGACCCCAGGCCGATGCGTTTGAACACCGGCACGGCGAGCACGCCCGCCGCCAGCAAGGCGGCCGCAGCGCCCAGATCCAGTCCCGTCGTCGCTTCGGCCATCGTGCTCCCCGCATGCTCAAGCTCCATTGTGGGGATGCGCGCAGCCAATTGCCATCGGCCTTGTGGCGAACGGCGGTTCGAGCGAAGACGCGGCCATGTCGCGTTCGCTGATGCTCGCCCTGTTCACCCTGACCTTCGGCCTGGCCGCGCCCGGCGTCGGACGGGCTCAAACCGACGCACCCGAGGCCGCCGTGGCCCAGGGCCGTGTGCGGGGCGTGACCCTTGATGGGACGGACCAATTCCTGGGCCTGCCCTACGCTGCGGCACCAGTCCGCGACCTGCGTTTCGCCCCGCCCGCGCCCGCGCCGGCCTGGGACGACGTGCGTGACGCCGGCCGGGCGGGACCGCGCTGTCCGCAAGGCGGCGGCCCCGACACCTGGTCGGAGGACTGTCTGGTGCTGAACGTCATCCGTCCCTCTGCGCCGGCCGCCCAGCCGCGCGCCGTGATGGTCTATGTGCACGGCGGGGGCGCCACCAGCGGATCGGCGGCGGACAACGGCGGCGCCGCGCTGGCGCGCGAAGGCGACATCGTCGTCGTGACCATCAACTACCGCCTGGGCGCGCTGGGCTTTCTAACCCATCCGGCGGTGGCGGCGGTGGAAGGCCAGGCGGGCAACTATGGGGTTCTGGACACGCGCGCGGCGCTGATCTGGGTGCGCGACAACATTCGGGCCTTCGGGGGCGACCCGGAAAAGGTGACGCTGGCGGGCGAGTCCGCCGGCGGCACGGTGATCTGCAACCTGGTCGCAGGCGCGGACGCGGGCACGCTGTTTCGCGCCGCCATAATCTCCAGCGACGATTGCCTGCACGACGTCGACGACCTGACCGTGTCCATCGCGCGCGGGCTGGAGACGGCCCGCCGACTGGGATGCGAGGAGGCCGCCGATCCGCTGGCCTGTCTGCGCGGCCGTTCGGCGGTCGAGATTCTGGCTGCGGGAGGTTTTGCGGCACCGCATTACGGCGGACGGACCGAGCCAGGCCGCAGCGCCTTCGACCGGATCGCCGCAGAGGGCCGCGCACCCATCCCGCTGATGATCGGCGCCAACGCCGAAGAGGGACGCATCGCCGGCCCCGCCTTCGTCGGCTTCGACGTCGCCGAATACCGCGCCTGGCTGCGTCGCCTGGTGGACGAGGAGAACGCGCGACGGATCGAGGCCCTCTATCCGCTGGACCCGGCGCATGGCGACCATGCGGCGGCCGAGGCGATCACGCGCATCCTGACCGACAGCGGCATGCGCGGTTACGGCGGCTGCGCCAGCCTGGTCCTGGCCGAAAACGCCGCCCGACAGGGGCCCGTCTGGTTCTACGAGTTCGCCGACCTGAACCCGCCGATGTGGGACGGTCCGGACGGCTGGCGGTTCGGCGCCGCCCATGCTGCGGAACTGGCCTATCTGTGGCCGGACGGCGTGTTCCAGAGCCATTCGACCCGGTTCGAGCCCGCCCAGGCCGCGCTGGCCCAGCGGATGCGCCAACGCTGGAGCGCCTTCGTGCGCACCCTGTCGCCGAACGCCGAGGGCCTGGCGCCCTGGTCGGGCGTCGGGGAGGCGAACGCCGCCATCGTGTTTCGACCCCAAGGGGACGTCGTCGTGCCGATGTCGGGGCTGAGCGACGCGCATCACTGCGCCTTCTGGCGGTCGATGCCGTGGATCATGGATCGCGGCGAAGACTGAGGCTGTCGTCAGCGTCACCGCGCGCGCCGGACGCGTGCAAGCATTCGTTTCGCCATAGTTTCGACGAACACGGGCCGACGAATGTCGTCGGGGGCGAGAAAGCGGGAGGACGCCATGTCTCATATTTCACGGGCCGCTCTGGCGGCCCTGATCGGTCTTTCGTTCGTCGCGCCGCCGGTGGCTCTGCCGTCAGTCGCCCTGGCCAAGCCGATGGACGGCGAGGCGACGCCTGCGGCCTGCGGACCGCTGGGTTTCGACCTGCGGCCGTCGGCGCTCATGCCGGCCCTCGTGCGCCGGGTGGCGCCCGCGGGGCCTCCCGTTATGGTCGCGCCCACCCGCAAGGAGGATCGCGTCGAATACGCCGCGCCGCCGCCACCGCCTCCGCCACCGCCGCCTCCGGCCCCGCCCGCGCCGATGCGGCCGACGGTGATGCAGAACAATGTCGTCGTCAGCGGCTCGAGGATCATTCCGGGCGGCGTGGCGCCTGCGCCGGCAGACACCGAACGCTATCCCGATGCGACGCCCAATCCGGTGAAGCGGACCAGCGATCAGCCGATCTCGACCTTCTCCATCGACGTGGACACCGCCGCCTATTCGAACATCCGCCGCTTCATCGACGAGGGGCGCATCCCCCCCAGGGACGCGGTGCGGGTGGAGGAGCTGATCAACGCCTTCGACTACGATTACGCCCGGCCGACCGCGCAGAGCCGGCCGTTCGCCGTCACCACGGCGGTCACCGCTTCGCCTTGGGCGCCGGGGCGTGAGATCGTTCATATCGGTCTGCAAGGCTATGAACTGCCCGCCGGGGAGCAGCGGCCGCTGAACCTGACCTTCCTGGTCGATGTCTCGGGATCGATGGCGTCGGCCGACAAGCTGGACTTGGCCAAGAAGGCGATGAACCTGGCCATCGACCGGTTGAGGCCGCAGGACACCCTGGCGGTCACCTATTATGCGGAAGGCGCCGGCACGACCTTGCAGCCGACGCCGGGCGATCAGAAGCTGAAGATGCGCTGTGCGGTCGCCAGTCTGCGCGCGTCGGGCGGCACCGCTGGGGCGACCGGCATGACAAACGCCTATGACCAGGCCCAGGCCAGCTTCGCACGCGACAAGGTCAACCGCATCCTGATGTTCACCGACGGCGACTTCAACGTCGGCGTCACCGACGACAAGCGGCTGGAGGACTATGTCGCCGACAAGCGCGGGACCGGCGTCTATCTGTCTGTCTATGGCTTCGGGCGCGGCAACTATCAGGACGCTCGGATGCAGACCATCGCCCAGGCCGGCAATGGGGTGGCGGCCTATGTGGGGGACCTGCGCGATGCGCGCCGGCTGTTCGGCCCGGCCTTCGACAAGGGCGCCTTCCCCATCGCCGACGACGTCAAGATCCAGGTCGAGTTCAACCCCGCCCGCGTCGCCGAATGGCGGTTGATCGGATACGAGACCCGGCTGCTGAACGAGGAGGATTTCAACAACGACCAGGTCGACGCGGGCGAGGTCGGATCGGGCGCCAGCGTCACGGCCCTGTATGAGATCACCCCCGTCGGCGGCCCGACCCAGGTTCCCGAGCGTCGCTATCCGGACAACCGCATCGGCGTGGGCGGCGGCGATCCGAACGGCGAGATCGGCTTCATCCAGGTGCGCTACAAACAGCCGGGCCAGAGCCGGTCGGAGTTGATCCAGCAGCCGCTGACCAACGCCGCTTCCGGCCGGGTCGGCGCCCAGCCGCCCGAGGCGACGCGCTGGGCCATCGCCGTCGCCGGCTTCGGCCAGAAGCTGCGGGGCGATCCGTGGATGGCGGCCGACTATGGCTGGGACCGGATCGTCGATCAGGCGCAAGGGGCCAGGGGCGAGGATCCGTACGGCGACCGGGCCGAGTTCGTGCAGATGGTGCGGGCGGCCGAGAGCCTGCCGCCGCAACGCACGCCCTGATCGGAACCGCTACGCTCGCGGCGGGTTTCCAGCGCAACGCTTCAACCAAGGAAACCCGCCATGAAGATCCGCGACGTGATGACCAAGGACGTGCATCTGGCCCGCCCCGCCGACAGCATCCAGGATGTGGCCAGCCGCATGGCCAAGGGCGGCTTCGGCTTCGTGCCCGTGGCGGACGGCGACCAGCTGATCGGCACGATCACCGACCGCGACATCGTGGTGCGGGCGCTGGCGACCGGCGCGGCCTCCAGCGCGGCGGTGGTGGAGTTCATCACCCGCGATCCGCACACGGTGCTGGACACCGACGACCTGAAGGTCGTGCTGGACCTGATGGGGTCCAAACAGATCCGCCGCGCGCCCGTCGTGGACAAGCATGGCCGCGTCGTCGGCGTGGTCTCGCTGGGCGATCTGTCCACGCGGGTGAAGGAGAAATACGCCGGCGAGACGCTGGAAAGCATCTCGCGTTAAGACCTGCGTAACCGCGCCCCGACACCGGGCGTCAAGGATCGTCGTTCATCCTGTCCTTTGAATTCTCGGAGAGGTCCATGGCGCGCGCGCAGTTCCAGAAGGGTCAGAAGGTCTGGGTCGAATGCGTCGGCGCCTGGGCCTTCATCGAACAGGTCCAGCCCGTGTGGGCCAAGGGCTTCGAAGAGCCCGTGCGCGTCACCTATGATGTCGGCCTGGGCCGAGAGTTCACCGCCAATGAGCTGATGCTGGCGACGGACGACCCGACGGTCGCGGGCGGCCTGGGCGAATGGCGGCTGCTGCGCGCGCGCAACAAGTGGCAACTGCCCGAGGACTGTCTGCACCATCCCCACCCCGGCACCTATCCCGTCGTGGTCACCGACCGCGCGGACTGGGGCGGCTGGCGCGTGCCGGGCGCGGAATACGACCGCGATCCGCAGCATATCGAGCTTCAGGCCCGGCTGATCGCCGCCGCGCCCCAGCTGATGCAGATCGCCGAGGCCCTGGTGGATCTGGTCTCTGAAAGCCCTGACGACGCGCCGCCCGAGGTGCTGACCCTGGCCCGTCAGGCGCGCGATACGCTTCAGGGCGTGACACGGGTGCTGGAATCCGCGCCAGAGCGCATTCCCTCGCCGGTCGCCTGAAGACGTCGAAAAGGCGTAACCAAGCCTCGACAGGAATCCGCGACGCAGCCTAGATTCCCCCGACAGCTGATTTGCCGGAGGGACAAGCTTGCGCGACGAGGAGCGGCGGGAAGAACGGCCGGGGCGTCGCGCCGCCGACCGCGCCGTCGGCGCGCCGGCCTGGCTGCGCGTCACTGCCCTTGCGCTGGCTCTCGTCACGACCGGCTATGTCCTTCTGGCGTCACGCGAAATCACCCAGCCGACGCGCGACGTCAGCCGGCTCGAAACCGAGAACCTGACGCTGAACGCTCGCCTGGTCGCCAGCGAGACCGGCGCCCTGATCCAGTCCGCCCGCGCGGGCCTGGCCGTCGGCCAGGCCGAGGCGGCGGCCGGTCGCACGCCGGCCGAGGTGGTCGAGGCGGCCCGACGCGCGGCGCCCAGGGCCGGTTTTTCACTGATCGGCGCCGACGCCGTTGTTCAGGCGAGCGCGGGCGAGGGCGAGATGACGGCCGCGAGCGCGGACTTGGACGGTCGGCGTCTGGAGGCGCGCATCGACCCGCCGTCTGCGGCTTCGGACGACGCGCGGATCGTGTCGCCGGCGGGGGTGGTGCTGGCGTCCAGACGCGCGGCCGAGATCGGTCAGCCGATCCGGGCGCTGGTGGGCGTCGACGCCGCCGCCCTGGCCGAGCTGTCGAGCCCGCGCAACGTCGTGATCGACGGCAAGACCCGGACGGTGGTCGCCGCCCGCACCACACCCGACGGTCCCTATGTCGTGGCCCTGTCGAAGGACGCTGCGTCCGCCTTCCTGGACGACGCTTGGCTGGTGGCGGTTCCGCTGCTGCTGGGCCTGGTGGTCGTCGCCCTGTTCGTCTTCTACGGCTTTCGCCAGACCCGTCAGCACCGCGAGCGCATCTCCACCGAGAAGCGGTTCCGCATTGCGGTCGAGGCCGCGCGGTGCGGCGTGTGGGAATGGGACCTGAAGAAGGACGAGGTCTCCCTGTCCGACTATATGGCCGCCCTGCTGGGTTTTGATCGCGGCGGCGTCACCTCAGGCGAGGAGGTGATCGCCCGGGTGCATCCGCGCTTCCGTGAGGAGGTGCTGCATGCGCTGCGCCAGGCTGCGGCCTATGGCGCCTTCGAGATCACCTTCCCGGTGGCCGGCGCCGACGGCCGCACCCGCTGGATCGACGCGCGCGGCCAGGCGCGGGGGACACGCGGCGAGACCGGCTTCACCGCCATACTGGGCGTGGCGCTGGACATCACCGAGGCCCGCCGCGCCAAGGCCGCCGCCCAGGCCGCCGAGAGCCGGCTGCGCGACGGGGTGGAGAGCATCTCCGACGCCTTCGTCCTGTTCGACCGCCAGGGGCGGCTGATCCTGTGGAACCAGGCGTTCGAGGACGCCTTCGGCTTCGAGCACGGCGTGGTGCGGCGCGGCGCGATGAAGGACGAGCTGAACCGCATCGCCGGCCTGGCCATCAAGGCCGAGCACCGTCCCGCCGGCGGGCGC
Source organism: Brevundimonas sp. FG128 (assembly GCF_057809775.1). NCBI lineage: Bacteria > Pseudomonadati > Pseudomonadota > Alphaproteobacteria > Caulobacterales > Caulobacteraceae > Brevundimonas > Brevundimonas sp. FG128. The sequence continues at coordinate 202,020 of NZ_JBMDKP010000005.1, read as the reverse complement.
GCGGGTCTTCGCGAGGTGGAACTGCACGACGGGCGCTGGCTGCAGCTGTCCGAACGGTTCACCTCGGAAGGCGGCTCGGTCGTCACCGCCGCCGACATCACCGCCATCAAACGCCAGGAGGCCGAGCGTCGCCGCGCCGCCGACGACCTGCGCGCCACGGTCGATCAGCTGGAAGCCAGTCGCGAGACGCTGGCGCTGCTGGCGCGCAAATACGAGGTCGCCATGACCCGCGCCGAGGCCGCCAACCAGGCCAAGTCCGAGTTCCTGGCCAATATGAGCCACGAGCTGCGCACGCCCCTGAACGCCATCAACGGCTTCTCGGAGATCATGGCCAGCGAGCTGTTCGGGCCGCTGAACGAGAAGTACAAGGGCTATGCGGGCGACATCCTGAAGTCGGGCCAGCACCTGCTCAGCCTGATCAACGACGTGCTGGACATGGCCAAGATCGAGGCCGGCAAGATGACCCTGCACTATGAGCCGGTGTCGCTGCGCGAGGTGTGCGAGGACGCGGTGCGCCTGATGCGCGGCAAGGTGCAGGAGGCGGGGCTGAAGATCTCGGTCGAGGGCGGCGACCTGCCCGACATCGAGGCCGACCACCGGGGGGTCAAACAGGTGCTGCTGAACCTGATCTCCAACGCGGTGAAGTTCACCCCCGAGGGCGGCTCCATCATCCTGGCGCTGACGCCGTTCCAGGGGGCGGCAGGCGAGGACCGCATCCGCGTCGCCTGCGCCGACACCGGCATCGGCATCGCCCCCGACGACCTGGTGCGCCTGGCCCGCCCGTTCGAACAGGTCGAGGGCCAGCACTCCAAGACCACGCAAGGCACCGGCCTGGGCCTGGCCCTGACCAAGGCCCTGATCGAGATGCACGGCGGCCAGCTGACCATGGAAAGCGAACCCGGCGTCGGCACGGTGGTCAGCTTCGACCTGCCGGTGAAACGGCCGGACCAGACGGTGCAGCCGATCCGGGCGGCGTTCGCGGCCTAGGGCGTTCAACCCGTCAGCTTAGCGGCCTCCGCCGTGTTGAGAGATGATGACCGCGTTCGACCCAAAGGCGACTTCGCGCCTGATCGGGCTGTGCATGATTGTGCGTTCGCGGCATGTTGGGGCATGCGCTCGATTTTATTCTCAGTCTTCGTGGTTCTGGCACTGGCCGGTGTCGCCGATGCCCAAGTCCGAACAGATGCCGGACGTCTCCCCCTTCGTGACTGGCTCGATCCCGATCTCGGCGGCTCGATAGTCGAGGGGGTCGCGACACACGACAGCCTCTGGCTGCGAGGCGCGTCAAACAATGTCGTCCGATTTGATCGGCGATCTGGCGAACGGTCAGTCGCCGCAACGGATGTTCTGGATGTGCTGGTAGACGGTCCGCATCTCTGGGCGTTGGTCGCTCTGAACGCGAATGAAAGCCTCGTGCGCGATCTGTGGGACACTGGTTTGCCGGATCGGCGAGTTTATTTGGAAGGTAGCCTTCTCGCCCTGTTCGCGACCCCGACCGGTCCGGGGGTTTTGACAACCACGAAGGATTTGCTGCCTTCGGGTGAGCACTGGGACCGGAGACAGCTTGCTGCATTGCTGGAGCCTGGTGCGCACGTCTCGGCTCTCACTGCCAACACCCTGTTTGTCGGCTACAACAGGGGAGAGTGGGGTGGCGGATTGCGTCGCGTTGATACCTTAACCGGCACGATTTCCGTCGTGAAGGACCCGAACGACCAGACCTGCGGTGGGCGGCTCGATCCTGAATGCGCTCCGGTCGTCGGCGTCATCCCAGACACGGAGTATGCTGGATGCGTGTTGGTCGGAGCCAGCTTGGCGCATCTCAGCGGACGATACGGCGAAGTCCTGAGGGTTTGCGATGACAGGATCACGGCGGTCTTCTCCGATCAGCTGCCCATCGTGCCTAACTCAATCGTCAATCGTCCCGGCCAGACTTGGCCGTTCACGAGTTTGGTTCCGACCAACGATGGCTGGGTGGCAGTCGGTCAGGACCGCTTTGCCCGTTCGCGAGCCAATGTTGTGACCATGGGCGACGTCCCAGCTCTTCGGTCTTGGGCAGGACTCCAGATTTCCGCACCAGCCGACGGCGTCATTTTCGTCGAAGCGGCCTGTTGCTGGGGATCGGAGGCGTCTGTCCAGTATCAGGTCGTGGCGATCCCCGTTGAGCCATGAAATCAGATCGGAAGGTCCGCTACCCCACCCTTTGCGGACCCGCCGAGGGTCCGCAAAGGGATGATCGACCTCACTCCACCACCGTCCCCGGTCTCGGCTTGGCCAGCTCGCGCTGTCCCGCCGTTGAGCGGCTCAGGATGCGGCGGCCCCAGCCGGCGATGTCGTCGACTATGGTGAAAATGGCGGGGATGTAGAGCAGGGACAGGAAGGTCGAGGAGATCAGTCCGCCCAGCACGGCGATGGCCATGGGCGAGCGGAACTGGACGTCGGCGCCGACCCCCATGGCGATGGGCACCATGCCCGCCCCCATGGCGAAGGTGGTCATCAGGATGGGCCGGGCGCGCTTGTGCGCCGCGTCCATGATGGCCTCGTGGCGCGGCATGCCGTCCCGCTCGGCCATGATGACGTAGTCGACCAGCAGGATGGAGTTCTTGGCCGCGATCCCCATCAGCATCAGCACCCCGATCAGGGCCGACATGGAGAAGTTGGCGCCGCCGATGGCCAGGGCGATGAAGGCGCCGCCGATAGCCAACGGCAGGGCCGCCATGATGGTGATCGGATAGGCGAAGCTTTTGAACAGCAACGTCAGAACCGCATACATCAGCAGGATGCCCGAGGCGAAGGCGATGGCGAAGCCGGTCAGCATCTCCTGGATGAACTCGGCGTCGCCGGCCGGCACCTGGCGCACGCCGGCGGGCAGGTTCTGGACCGAGGGCAGGCGGTTGACGGCAGCCCCGGCCGCGCCGGTGGCGATGCCGTCCAGCTCGGCGCTGATCGAGGCGATCCGCGACCGGTCCTGGCGGGTGACGGTGGCGGGACCGGCCCCGAACTGGATGTCGGCGACGGCGCTCAGCGGCACGGAGTTTCCGCCGTTGCCCGGCACGCGCAGGTTCTCCAGCACGGTCAGATCCTCGCGCGCGTTCTCCGTCAGTTGAAGGCGGATCGGGATCTGGCGGTCGCCCAGATTATATTTGGGCAGGTTCTGATCCACGTCGCCGATGGTGGCGACCCGCACGGCCTGGGAGATGGCGCCGGCCGAGACGCCAGCCAGGGCCGCCTCGTCGGGACGCGGCGTGACCAGAATTTCGGGACGGGCGATGGCGGCCGAGTTGACGATATTGGCCAGGCCGGGAACGCCGCGCATCTCCTCTTCGACCTTGCGCGCTGCGGCGTTCAGGGCGTCGGGATTATCGCTCAGGATCGAGAAGGTGTAGCTGGTGCCGTCGCCGGGACCGCCGCCTTGCTGGGCGATGCCCGCGCGGATGCGGGCGCCGGGGATCTGTTTCAGCTCGTCCACCATGGCACGGGCGAAGGCCTGCTGGCTCAGGTCGCGGTCGCCCTTGGGCACCATGTCGGCATAGACATTCGCCTGGGTCACGTCCTGACCGCCGACGGCGGCGTAGACCGAGGTGACCTCGGGACGGGCTTCCAGCCGCCTGGTCACCTGCTGAACCACGGCGTCGGTCTGGCGCAGGGTCGAGCCGGGCGGAAGCTCGACCTGGAACGCGGCGCGGGCGACGTCGCCGGGCGACATGAACTCGAACGACATCTTGGCCACGATGGCCGTGCCGACCGATCCGACCAGGAACAGGATGCCGATGACGAACACCTTCCACCGGTTGCCCAGCGACCAGCGCAGCGCCTTCAGATAGCCGCCCATCCAGAACGGATCCTTGTCCTCATGGTGGCTGTGCTTGAGGATGAAGGCCGCCATCAGCGGCGTCAGGGTCCGCGCGACCAGCAGAGAGAAGGCCACGGAGACACAGGCCGCCAGGGCGAAGGCCTTGAAGAACTGGCCGATGATGCCGGGCATGAAGCCGACCGGCGCGAAGACGGCGATGATGGTGGCGGTGGTGGCCACGACCGCCAGGCCGATCTCGTCGGCCGCCTCCAGCGAGGCGTCATAGGGCGGCTTGCCGTCGCGCATGTGGCGGACGATGTTCTCGATCTCCACGATGGCGTCGTCGACCAGGATGCCGATGGTCAGCGACAGGGCCAGCAGGGTCACCACGTTCAGCGACTGATCCAGCGGGCCCAGGATGGCGAAGGTCGGGATCAGCGACATCGGCATGGCCGTCGCCGCGATGAAGGTGGCCCGCCAGTCGCGCAGGAAGATGAAGACGATGATGACCGCCAGCACGGCGCCCAGCAGCAGGGCCTCCAGCGAGGCGAGATAGCTTTCCTCGATCTGTTCGACGCTGGCCGTGACCTGCTGGATCGTCAGTTCGGGATGGGCGTCGTCGAGTTTCTTGACCTCTTCGCGGACCTTCTCCGCGACCTTGACCTCGGACGCGGTGCGCGAGCGCAGGAAGTTGAAGGTGACGGCCTCCTGGCCGTTGTAGCGGGCCAGGCGGCGCGGTTCGCTCCACTTGTCCTCGACCTTGCCCAGATTATCCAGACGCACCGTCTTGCCGTCGCCCAGCGGGATCAGGGTGCCGCTAAGCTGTTCGACCGAGGTGGCGGCGCCCAGGGTGCGCACGGCGCGTTCGGACCCGGCGATGGTGACGCGGCCGCCCGGCAGGTTGTTGTTGACGTTGTTCAGCGCCTGGCTGACCTCGGCGGCGGTGACGCCATAGGCGGCCAGACGTTGCGGATCCAGCTCGACGCGGATCTCGCGATCCACCCCGCCCGAGCGGTTGACCTCGCCCACGCCGCCCAGGGCCAGCAGGCCCCGGCTGACTTCGTTGTCGATGAACCAGCTGATCTCTTCCGGCGTCATGGTCGGCGAGCGGACCACATAGGTGATCAGGGCGTCGCCGGTGATGTCGATGCGCTGGACCGCCGGTTCCTGCATGTCCTGGGGCAGGCTGGCGCGCAGGCCGGTCATGGCGTTGCGCACGTCGTTGGTCGCGCGGTCGGTGTCGGTGCCCAGTTCGAACTCGATCGTCGTGGAGGACACGCCGTCGGTGATGTTCGACGTGATGTGGCGCACGCCCGACAGGCCGGCCAGCGAATCCTCGATCAGGCGCGTGACCTGAACCTCCATCTCCGCCGGGGCCGAGCCGGGGCGGGCGGCCGTGACGGCGACCAGGGGGAAGTCGATGTCGGGGTTCGAGTTGATCCGCATCCCCATGAAGCCGACCACGCCGCCGAGCGTCAGCAGCAGGAACAGCAGGATGATCGGAATCGGGTTCTTGATCGCCCAGGACGACATCTGGTTCATGGCGTCGGTCCTACTTCTTGGCCGCGGGGGCCGCAGGCTGGGCGGCAGGCGCGGCCTGCGTATTGCCAACAGCCTGGGCCACGTTGACGCGGTCGCCTTCGTTCAGGAAGCCGGCCCCGTCCACCGCCACGCGGACGCCGACGGCGACGCCGCTGACCGCAGTCTGGGCCTCTGTGCGCGACAGGACCGTCACGGGCTGGAAGTGGACCGTGCTGTCGCCGTTCAAGACGAAGACGCCCGGCTTGTTCTCGCGATACAGCACCGCGCCGGTCGGCACGGTGGTCGCGGGCTGGTCGCCGACGGCGATGTCGGCGCGGGCGAACATGCCGGGACGAAGTTGGGCGCCGGGCGCCAGGGAGATGCGCGCCAGGCCCAGGCGGGTCGTGGCGTTCACCTCGGGCGTGACGATACGGACCGAGCCGGTGGTCTGACCCGCCTCGCTGGAGGTCACGGTCGCCGACTGGCCGGCGCGGATCAGGCCCAGTTCGGTCTCGGGCACCTGGGCGTCCAGCTCAAGCCGGCCGTCGCGCACCATGCGGAACAGTTCGGTCCCGGCCGAGATGATCTGACCCTTGGTCACGCTGCGGCTGATGATCAGGCCGCCGACGGGCGCGCGGATGGTCGCCTGCGAAAGCTGGGTCTGGGTCTGGGCCAGGGTCGCGCGGGCCGCCGCCAGATTCGCGTTGGAGGCGCGCTGGTTGGCCAGGGCCGTGTCCAGCGACGCCTGGCTGAGGAAGCCGCGTTCCTTCAGCTGCTGGGCGCGATCAAGCGCCGCGTCGTCGCGCGCCACATTGGCCTGGGCCAGCTGGACCTGGGCCTGCTGCTGCTGCAACTGGGCGCGCAGCAGGACGTCGTTCATCTGGACCAGGGCCTGGCCCTGACGGACGTAGGAGCCTTCGTCCATATAGACGGCGACGGCGGTCAGGCCGCCCGTCTCGGCCGCCACCGGCACCTCTTCCCAGGCCGAGACGGTGCCCGAGGCGGTGACGGTGCGGTTCAGGCTGGTCTGGGCGACGGTCGCGGCGCTGACGGTCTGGCGCGAGCCGCCTGCGGCCTTTTCGTCCGTCTTTTCCTCGCCATGTCCGCCGCAGCTCGCCAGCAGGAAGGCCGACAGGGCCATGGCGCCGAGTTTGAGAGCGGTTCGGGTCGTCTTGGACACGGGGGAAATCCTCGGTTGCAGGCGAAGCGGATCGCCGGCTTGCGCCGGTGGGGAAGAAGGCCTTGCTGCATACCGCGTCCGCGAGCCGTTCTCAAACGCCGAAACGGTTTATTGCCAAGGCTTAATGTGACGCGGGCACGGCGGGATCGGCCGTGCGGCTGGCCCCCGCCCTCTACGCGTGATAGGGGCGCGCGGATGACGACTCCCCCTATCTCGAACATCCGGAACTTCAGCGTGGTCGCGCACATCGACCACGGCAAGTCCACCCTGTCCGACCGACTGATCCAGCACACCGGCGGCCTGACCTCGCGCGAGATGTCCGAGCAGGTGCTCGACAACATGGACATCGAGAAGGAACGGGGCATCACCATCAAGGCGCAGACCGTGCGCCTGAACTACCGGGCCAAGGACGGCCAGGACTATGTCCTGAACCTGATGGACACGCCCGGCCACGTGGACTTCGCCTATGAGGTCAGCCGCTCGCTGGCCGCCTGCGAGGGCTCGCTGCTGGTGGTGGACGCCTCGCAAGGCGTCGAGGCCCAGACCCTGGCCAACGTCTATCAGGCCATCGACAACAATCACGAGATCGTCCCCGTCCTGAACAAGGTCGATCTGCCGGCCGCCGAGCCCGAGCGGGTCCGCGCCCAGATCGAGGACGTGATCGGCATCGACGCCTCCGAAGCCGTCCTGTGCAGCGCCAAGTCCGGCATCGGCATCGAGGACGTGCTGGAAGCCATCGTCACCAAACTGCCGGCGCCCAAGGGCGACCCGAACGCGCCGCTGAAGGCCATGCTGGTCGACGCCTGGTACGACCCCTATCTGGGCGTCGTCGTGCTGGTGCGCGTCTTCGACGGCGTGCTGAAGACCGGCATGCGGGTCAAGATGATGCGCAACGGCTCGACCCACCTGATCGACCGTGTCGGCGTCTTCCTGCCCAAGAACACGCCGGTCGATCAGCTCGGCCCCGGCGAGGTCGGCTTCATCACCGCCCAGATCAAGGAAGTCGCCCACGCCGCCGTCGGCGACACCATCACGGATGAAAAGAAGCCCACCGCCGAACCGCTGAAGGGGTTCAAGGAGGTCCAGTCGGTGGTCTTCTGCGGACTGTTCCCGGTGGACGCCGCCGATTTCGAGGACCTGCGCGCCGCCATCGGCAAGCTGCGGCTGAATGATGCGTCATTCACCTATGAGATGGAATCCAGCGCCGCGCTTGGCTTCGGCTTCCGCTGCGGCTTCCTGGGCCTGCTGCACCTGGAGATCATCCAAGAGCGGTTGAGCCGCGAGTTCAACCTGGATCTGATCGCGACCGCCCCGTCGGTGGTCTACAAGATCGGCCTGCGCGACGGCTCCGAGATCGACCTGCACAATCCGGCCGACCTGCCCGACGTGATGCAGATCGAGACCATTTCCGAGCCCTGGATCAAGGCCACCATACTGACGCCCGACGAATACCTCGGCAGCGTGATCAAGCTGTGTCAGGACCGTCGCGGCCAGCAGATCGAACTGTCCTACGTCGGCGCCCGCGCCATGGTGGTGTACGAATTGCCGCTGAACGAGGTGGTGTTCGACTTCTACGACCGGCTGAAGTCGATTTCTAAGGGCTACGCCTCGTTCGACTACGAGATCACCGAGTACAAGGTCGGCGACCTGGTCAAGATGAACATCCTCGTCAACGCCGAGCCGGTGGACGCCCTGTCCATGCTGGTCCACCGCGCCCGCGCCGAGACGCGCGGCCGGGGCATGGTCGAGAAGATGAAGGAACTGATCCCGCCCCACCTGTTCGTCATCCCGATCCAGGCGGCCATCGGCGGCAAGATCATCGCTCGCGAAACCGTGCGGGCGCTCCGCAAGGACGTGACCTCCAAATGCTACGGCGGCGACGCCACCCGCAAGAAGAAGCTGCTGGAGAAGCAGAAGGCCGGCAAGAAGAAGATGCGCCAGTTCGGCAAGGTCGAAATCCCGCAGGAAGCGTTTATCGCCGCCCTGAAGATGGACGACGATTGATCGTCGTCCATCTGACCTGAGCTTAAGCCCAGGCCATCCAGCCCATCCAGACCGCCATCAGGACCATCATCACGTTCTCGGTCAGGGACACAAAGCCCAGCGGCACGTTGCTGTCGCCGCCGACGCAAGCGCACTTCAGCTCGCGCTTCTGGATATAGACGGCCTTGAACACCGACCAGCCGCCGATCAGCCCTGCGAAAGCGGCCGCCGGCGCAGATAGCCACGTCAGCACGCCCGCGACCATCAGCACGCCCGCGCCCAGCTCCACGAACGGATAGACGTACGCATAGGGGACCCAGCGCCGCGCCAGCAGGTCATACCCCAAGAACATGGTGGCGAACCCGTCCAGATCCCGCAGCTTCAGCATCGCCAGGGCGCACATGGAAAAAGCGATGAACCACTCGGACGTCCGCATCGTCAGCAGCGTCCCGCTGGCGTAACTGGCGGCGACGGCCATCAGCGCCGTGACCGCGAAGACGACAAGCACAGGCGTATAGGTCTTGCGGTTCGGATCCTTGACCGGCCTGCCCAGGAAGCGCCGCAGATCGTCATAGCCGCCGATCCTTTTGCCTTCGATGAAGGTCTGCGGCGTGGTCTTCACCTCGTGTTCGGCCTTGAAGGCGTCGGTCTGCTCGCGCGCGGTCAGCCAGCGGTCGTCGACGACATAGCCCTGACTCTTCAGCAGATGTTTCGCCCGAAGTCCCCAGGGGCAGACGTGTTTTTCCATCACCATGCGATAGAGGACGGCGGTCTTTTTGGCGGCCATGACGGCGCTCCTTCGGCTTTGCGTACAACGCGACCGACCCTATCTGGGGTGCGGACCATGGTACGGAGTCAAGGGATGATCACGACTGTCGCAAACTGGACGATCGCCGGCCTGGCGCGCGCCGGGGGCGTCGGCGTCGAGACGGTGCGCTACTACCAACGACGCGGCCTGATGCCGACGCCGGACGGGGCTGGCGGGGTTCGTCGCTACGACAAGAGCCACGTGCGACGCCTGCGCTTCATACGCACCGCCCAGAGCGCAGGCTTCACCCTGGAGCAGATCGGCGAACTGTTGGCGCTGGACGCCGGTTACGATCACGAGCGGGCCAGAGACCTGGCCCAAGCGCGGATCGCCGACCTGGACGCCGAGATCGCCGCTTCAAAAGGCGCGCACGTCCTTGCAGACGCTGGCCCAGCGATGCGGCGCCGCCAGAACCGGTCCTTGCCCGATTCTGACGGCGTTCGAGGATGGGTGATGGTTCAGTGCGCGCCGTTCAGACGCTCGAACACCGCCTCATAGCTATTCGCCTCCGCGAAGCGCAGCGGCTTGACCCGTTCGACCAGAATCTCGCCGCGCGGGGTGTCGCCGCGTTCGATCAGGCCGATCACCTCGGCGGTGAAGTCGGCCAGCGGCATGGAGTTGGGGTTCTCGGCATGGCCCGGCATCAGGTCGGTGGCGACGGCGGGCGGGGCCAGCTCCAGCACCTCGACCGGGGTGTCGGCCAGCTGATGCCGCAGCGACTGGGTCCAGGAATGGATCGCCGCCTTGGTGGCGTTGTAGGTCGGGGTCGCCGTCAGCGGGATGAAGGCCAGGCCCGAGGTCACGGTGATCACGGTGGACGCCACCTGAGCCCGCAGATGCGGCAGAAGCGCCGCCGTCAGGCGGATCGGGCCCAGCAGGTTCGTCGTGACGGTCGCGTCCACCACGTCCAGGTCGAACGGTTCGGCCTTCAGGTCTTCGGCCTGCATGATGCCGGCGTTGTTGATCACCACGTTCAGGGCGGGGTGATCGCGCACGACCTGGGCGGCGAAGGCGCGGATCGCGGCCGGGTCTGCGACGTCCAGCGCGGCCCAGGCCATGCCCGGATTGGCCTCGACCACCCCCTTCAGCGCGCTCTCGCGGCGGCCGGTGATGACGACCTGGTTTCCGCGTGCGTGCAGGGCCTCGGCCAGGGCGCGGCCGATGCCGGAGCCGCCGCCGGTGATCAGGATGGTGTTGCCGGTGATGTTCATGGGTGTCTTTCCTGACGGGGGTGCGTCGTTGCGACAGACGAGGTATGCCTGACGCTCTCCATTGGAAAGTAGGCACCGAAAGCCGCCATACTTACCCAGGCGAAAGATTTGGACATGACGGCCGTTCCGCCCGCAAGAATTTCGCATCCCGAGACCGGCGAATACGCCGACCCTCGCGTCGAGGCCCTGGTCAACGATGTGATCGGCCGGGTGGCGGATAAGTGGACGATGCTGATCCTGGAGGTCCTGGCCGAACACGGGGAGCAGCGCTTCACGCGCGTCGGCGACCTGGTCGGCGGCATCAGCCAGAAGATGCTGACCCAGACCCTGCGTCAGATGGAGCGTGACGGGCTGGTGATCCGCACCGTCCACCCGGTCATCCCGCCCAAGGTCGAATACCGCCTGACCGACCTGGGGCTGACCCTGGCCGAAGCCTTCTGCGGCGTCTGGACCTGGGCCGAGAAGAACATCGACCGCATCGAGACGGCGCGGGCCGCTTTTGATGGGCGCCAGGGGTAGGGGCGGCCGGTGTCGCGCCGCCCAAACTTGGCAATTTGCGTCTAGTCGAAGTTCGTGGACTTGGAGAGCGCCTCCCAAGTGGCGATCTCTGATCGCATCTGGTCCAGCTTCTGCTCGACCACAGCCAGCGCGTCCTCGCCAAGGAAGAGCCGCGTGGGCGGCGCGTCGGAATCGACGAGCTTCAGCAACGCCTGGGCGGCCTTGGCTGGGTCGCCCGGCTGGTGTCCGCTCTTGGCCTGTCGCGCAGCGCGGATCGGGTCCATGATGGCGTCGTAGGCGGGGATGCTGCGCGGCGCACGGTCCATCGAACGTCCGGCCCAGTCGGTGCGGAATTGCCCGGGCGCCAATGCGGTCACATGGATGCCGAGCGGCTTGACCTCCTTGCCCAAGGCTTCGGAAATCCCCTCCAGCGCAAACTTGCTTCCGCAATAGTAGGCGATGCCGGGCATGGTGATGAAGCCGCCCATTGAGGTGACGTTGATGATGCGGCCGGAGCCACGCTCGCGCATGCCGGGCAGCACGGCTTTGATCATCGCCACTGCGCCGAAGACATTGGCGTCGAACTGGCGGCGCAGATCGTCGATCGACGACTCCTCCACCACGCCTTCCTGGCCGTAGCCGGCGTTGTTGACGAGAACATCGACCGCGCCGAACCGACGCTCGGCGTCAGGGACTTGAGCGGCCACGGCGTCGAAATCGGTGAGATCGAGCACCAGCGCGTGAGCCCGGCCCGGCGCCAGCGCCTCATGCGCCGCTGCGGCCTGTGCGTTTCGAACAGTGCCGATCACCACATGACCGGCCTGCAAGGCGGCGGTGGCGAAGGCCTGCCCCAGACCGGAGCTGACACCGGTGATCAGAAACGTCTTTGTCGATGCGATCATGGCGGTTCTCGAAATCGTCGGATGGGATGAATAAGTTATATCATGATATAGATTGTTGACGCAAGAAGCGGTCTGGATCACCTTGGTCCACATGGTCGAGATGTCCCTCCGAGAGCAGAAGCGAACAATCACGCGCGAGGGGGTGCTTGACGCGGCCGAACGCCTGCTTCGGGCCGATGGCGACGCCGCGTTCTCAATGCGCGATCTGGCGGCCGAGGCGGGCGTGAGCTTCGCCACGCCTTTCAATCATTTCGGAAGCAAGGCGGCCATCGCGCAGGCGCTGTCGGCGCGCCGCATCGATCTGATGAGCGAGCGCTTTTTAGCGACTGCGCCTTCCGGCGATACGATCGACCGTGTGCTCGCCGCCGTCTCGATCGCTGTCGCCGTCATGCTCGATGAGCCCCAGATCAACCGGGCGATCATCCGGTCGCTGGGCTTCCCCGGCGCCAGCCCGAGCGAAGTCAGCGCTCAGTCCCGCGCCTTGTGGGCCGCTGCATTCGGCGACGGCGACGGCGTCGATCCCGCCTTGGCCAAGGCGGCCGTCGAGCGTGTGCCCGAACAGCTGGCGATCGCCTTTCGCGGTTGCCTGTCTTTCTGGATCGCCGACGAGATCACCGATGCTCAGCTGCCTGACAAGGCGCGCACGACGGCCCTTACCGTGCTTCTGGGCTTCGTTAGGTCCGAGAGGCGCGCCGCTCTGTTGTGGCCGTGACGCGTAAAGAGCAACGACTGTCCGTCACCGAGGCGCTGCTAGCGGCGCAAAATATCGACCGTGCCGATGGGCCGCCGAGGGGCGACTTGAAGGTAATCCGCCGGCCTGGTCCTCGGGAGTCATCCGCAGCGGCCAGTCGTCGATTACGTCGCGGGCAGCGACGACGCCAACAGGGCCGCTCCGATCCTGTGTTGTTGTCCCATGTCACCCTCCGAAGCTCGCTGCCAGGATGTTGGGGCGACGACTGTCGATTGGCGCGTGAATTTTCGGACAGTTTGGGCCGGTGCTCAGCCCTGCACCTTTTCCGTGATGAAATGCCGGCCCTGTTTGTCCTCGATCTCGACGACCCACAGGTCGGGATCGTAGCCGCGTTGGCGGGCGATGTAGGCGTCCAGTTCGCTTTCGCTGTCACTGGTCACCGGCTGGATCCACAGGCGGTCGCCGTCGGTTCCGAAGGCCTCGGTGTAGAGGCGGGCGGTGCGGGTGGAGGTGTCATAGGCCTTGACGATGACCGAGCCGGCGCGCTCGTCGCCCTTCTTGACCACGGTGGCGTATGCGCCCTCGATCTGGGCGCGGCGGATCAGGGCGCTGACCCACAGGTCGCTGGAAAGAAGCAATTCGCTAACCCTGCTCGAACACGGAACCCCAACCCTGGCGGGCTAGGGTGGCGGCATGAGGATAGGCCTTTCCCCCCGGCGCGCCAGAGCCTTGATGTCCGCCGTGCTGATCGCGGCGACGCCCGTCGTGGCTTTCGCCGCGCCGCAGGACCGCTTTTATGAGCGCAGCTTCGTGCTGGCCGCCAACGACCGCTGCAGCCTGTTCGAGCCGCAACTGACCGCCGCCCTGACCGCCGCCGCCTATCAGGCGCGGGGCGCGGCCCTGCGCGCGGGCGCCAATGACCGGCAGCTGGCCGAGACGGCGCAGAGGGCGCGGGCTCGGGCGGGCGAGACGCCGTGCGGTTCGGCCGATCTGAAGACGGTCAGCGGCCGGGTCCAGACCGCCTTTTCCGGCTGGTCGCGCGTGACGAAGATGGAGTTTCCCGGCGACCGCAGGGGATGGAGCGCCGACCGCGCCGCCTACGCTCGCCCGACCTGGCGGCTGATGCAGGCGACCACGACGGGCGCCTCGCCGGTGCGGTTCGGGGTGGTGGGCGGCATGGACCGGCCCGACCAACTGGCCGCCGTGGTGTCCTGGCACGGGCGGTCGCGGCCGACCGGGGTGCGGGTGGTGATGCGCGACCACACGGTGGCGCCGCGTCCGTGGCTGGCGCACGAACTGCCGCCCGCCGCCCAGCGCCGCGCCTTCTGGGCCGCAGGCGTGACCGGCGCCGATACAATGCTGCTGCCCGAAGGCCGCCCGGCCGGTCAGGCCTGGCTGTTCCCCGCCGACGCCGCCGACGCTCTGTCGGCGCTGGACCCGCGCGAGGTCTTCACCGTGGAGTTCCTGTTCCGCGACGGCAGCATCGCCCGCTCGACCTTCGAGGCCGGGGATTTTGCGGCGGGCCGGGCGTTCCTGGCGATGGGGCAGGTTTAGCGGCGGGGAGGTGTCGGATCCACATCGCCGAGCGGGCGCGGCTTTGCCGCCCTCCAACCGCGCAGGGTGATGACGAGGCCCAGCAAACTCATCAGGAGCCCAACCAGGACGAGGGCAACGGTGACCGCCTCGGGCCAATGACCCCAGCCCAACAGTCGCACGCCTGATCCGTTCAAGGACGGCAAGCCCAAACACAACAGGCCGACCAGCGCCACATTCAGCCCCGAAGGCGTGCTGAGTTTCAGCTTTGTCTGCATGGTGCGCCTCAACCTCGGTGAATAGGATCTGTTTGGTCGAGTTATATGCGGCGAGGCAGGTTTACAACTCGAAGCTGATCGCTGCGTCGCTTTCAGACATTCACCGGCGCGGGCTTCGCATCGTCTGTCGCTTCCTCCAGCCCACTCGCCTCCTCCACCACCATCACCGGCAGCCGGATCATCACCGCCGCGCCTTCGCCCAGGGTGCTGTCGATGGTCATGCTGCCGCCGTGCAGTTCGGTCAGGGAGCGGACCAGGGACAGGCCCAGGCCGGTGCCTTGCGCCTTTTGATCCGCGCCGCCGGCCTGTTCGAAGGGGCGGCCCAGGCGTTTGAGGTCTTGCGGCGCGATGCCGACGCCGGTGTCGGATACGGCGAGGTCCAGGTCCGGGCCGTCGGCGTCCAGGGTGATGGTGACCGAGCCGCCGGCGGGGGTGAACTTGACCGCATTGGACAGCAGGTTCAGCGCCATCTGCTTCAGGGCGCGGGCGTCGGCGCGTACCTTCACCGGCTCGGACGGCAGGACGGCGGCGAGGTCCACGCCCTTGTCGTCGGCCTGGAGCCGGACCAGGGCGACGGCGGCGGACACGGCGTCGCGGGCGTCGAACGCCTCCATGACCAGCTGGTAGCGTTCGGCCTCGATCTTGGACAGGTCCAGCACGTCGTTGATCAGGTCCAGCAGGTGTCCGCCCGCCTGGTGGATGGCGTCGGCGTATCCGGCGTAGCGGTCGGGCAGGGGGCCGAATAGCTTTTGGCGCATAATGTCGGCGAAACCGATCACGGCGTTCAGGGGGGTGCGCAGCTCGTGGCTCATGTTCGCCAGGAAGCGGGTCTTGCCGGCGGACTGGGCCTCGGCCTCGACGCGGGCGGTCTCAAGGCCGAGTTCGCGGGCGAACTGGGCCGTGCCGTCGAAGGCCTGGGCGATCAGGCGGGGGTGGCCCGCATCGTGCTGGAACGGCCCCAGGATCATGACCACGCGCCTGTCGAGGGCGATGCGCGGGGTGAACTGGACCTCGGCCTGCTGGCCGGACAGGGCCCGGGCCAAGGCTGCGGACACCGCGGGGCGGTCGGGCGCATGGACCGCCGAGATCAGCCCCTGTTCGCTGAGCGCCAGCACCGACAGGGCGGGCGGCGGATTGCCCCAGGTCGCGACGGCGCGGCCGGACGGATCGAGCAGCAGGGTCAGGGCCGGCTGGTCTTCCAGCAGGGCGGCGATGCGCGCGGCCTCGTCTTCCGCCTCGGCCAGGCGGCGTTGGCGCTCGCTCCAGGTCAGGCGCATGGCGGCGACGATCGCGCCCATGGCCAAGAGGCCCGAGACGGCGGCCAGCAGCGGCCCCTGCGCCTCCGGCCCGTTCAACCAGGTCGAGATCAGGCCCGAGATCAACGGCAGGGCCAGGGCGTAGGCGCCCAGCCGCGTCAGCCGATCCTCGCCGATCCGGGCGTGATCCAGGGCGATCCCGGCGGCCAGCGGCATGAGCATCAGCCCCGGCAGGGCGCCGGTCGCCCCGCCCGTCAGCCCCGCCGCCGCCGTCGAGGCCAGCAGCCAGCCGCCCATGGTCGCCAACCGCAGGCCGGCGGTGTCGCGCACCATCAGCACCACGCCGAGGATGCCGGGGAAGGCCATGACCAGCAGGGCCGCCAGAGGCGCGTCCTTCAGCCCGTCCAGCATCTGGGCCGCCAGCGCCGTCAGACTGACCGCCACGGCCCAGATCGCATGCCACAGGGCCACCAGCGGCGTCCCGGGCGACAGGACGCGCGACCCGTCGTCCGCCGGTCGGGCGGGGCGGTCGTCCTCTGGTCTGGCGGAAGCGTCGGTTTTCAAGCGGGGCCGTTATCTCTGTACGCGTTCAGACTAATCGTCGCCTTGAGTCGGTGCGAGGCCGCTCCCCCTTCAGGCGACTCCTACAGCGGCGTTCACCATGAATATCGGGGGACAAAACGGCCGGTTGTCGTTAACGGCCCGGCGGCCTATCTGGCGGGCCATGAGCGCGCGCACCCCTCCGACCGAGACGATTGGCCAGACCCTGGCCGAACTGGCCGAGGATTTCGACCTGCTGGGCGATTGGGAGCAGCGGATCGAATATGTGATCGAACTGGGCAAGGGGCTGGCGCCGCTGGACGAGGCCGACCGGATCGAGGCCCACAAGGTGCCGGGCTGCGCGGCCCAGGTCTGGCTGGCGACGACGCCTGCGGATGGGCGGCTGTGGTTCGCCGCCGACAGCGACAGCGCCCTGTCCAAGGGCAATATCGCCCTGCTGCTGAAACTGTATTCCGGCCGCGCCCCGGCCGAGATCCTGGCCTTCGACGCTCGCGCCGCCCTGGACCGGCTGGGCCTGCCGTCGGCCCTGACGCGTCAGCGCGCCAACGGCCTGAACAGCATGGTCGGGCGCATCCGCGAGGCGGCGATGGCGGCCGGCTGAGATTTTTTCAGGGTGTAATCTGTGCACTTTCACCCGATCCCGTAGTGGTCCGCCAGCGCCTGAAGCGCCTGTTTCAGCAGGGTCTTGCCCTGGCGGCGGCGCAGACCTAGGCCGGTTTCCGCCAGCTTCATACTGTCGCCGTGGATGCAGATGCGGGTCAGCATGGGCCGCAGGCGCGGGCCGACGGCGGTCAGGGCCGCATCGACACGGCGCGAGGCCGACAGGGCGCGGTCGGTCGGCTCCATCCGGGCGGCGGTTCCCGATCCGCCCTGGGGCAGGGCGTCCCAGCGCATGGTCAGGGACGGGCCGCGCAACGACTGTTCGGCCTCCAGCCGCAGCCGTTCGCCGGCGGCGGTCTCGGCCGGGGTCAGCCAGGGACGGCCCGAGGCGTCCTTGCGCCGCGCCAGCCAGGCGATGGGGCTTTCGCCCAGGTTCGCCGTTCGGCGCACCATCCGGCCGTCGGCCTGGATCATCTCACGCTCGCCGGGGATGAGGCCGGGTCGGCCGGGCGGCGTCGAGGCGGTCTCGGTCCCGACGGGCCGCGCCATCCAGCCGCCCTTGGGACGGGGCCGCAGGCCGGGCCGCTCGATCAGGGCGCGGAACTCGGGCTCCGTCAGGGTCAGGCTGATGCGGCTGCGCCGGTCGGCGGTCAGTCTCAGCGCATAGACCCCGCCGTCTGCGGCCAGCCAGGCGTCGGGCCGGGTCAGCAGGTCCCGCGCGCGTTCCACCGTGCGGCTCATTGGGCCAGGTCCAGGCGCGGCGGCTGGTACAGGCCCCGGATGCAGGTCTCCAGTTCGTTCAGCACCGCGTCCACCGAGCGGCTCTCGCGTTCGTCCTCGACCCAGCGGCAGGCGGCGCCGACGCTGGCGCGGTTGACGCAGAAGACGTGGCTGACCCGTTCCATCGTCCAGCCGAAGGCGACGTGGGACAGATACATGGCCAGCCAGCGCGGCCGGGCGATGCGGGAGTTCATCCGCTTGCCGCCGATCATCTCCCACGGCCGCGCGCCCGTGCGCGCCGCGACCAGATGCATGGCCAGCCCGGCCTTGATCCGGTCCTCGTCAGTGACCGGCACCCTGTAATCCTCCATGACGAAACGCCTCCTCTCACAACCTCGATGTCGGCATGATAGGGGGCCGCCATCCCAGTGATAGGAAAATAGTCCTATTCAACGTCAAAAGCGGTCGTGGCGCTTTAGCCGCCTTGAGGTTGTGAAAGGGACGTTGCGCGGGCTGGCGCGGAAGGCGCCGCCATCGCGCTCACCGGGTCTGACGGCGTGGGCCGGCGAACATGGTTAATAAATTTCGAATCGTTGACTCCAACCCCTCGACGGCGATTCGCAAATCACCCTAGATTCGACTCAATCGGATGGCGTTAACCCTTCTTAAGGTTTTCACGTCTTAACTTGCGAACAAGGTTACCCGGACGTTCGTCAGGGTGGTTACCGCAAAGCTTTTGCCTGGAGGGGCACGTATGCGCGTCCTGTTGATTGAAGACGATCACGCAACCGCCCAAAGCATCGAACTGATGCTGAAGTCGGAAGGCTTCAACGTCTATACGACGGACCTGGGCGAGGAAGGCATCGATCTGGGCAAGATCTATGACTACGACCTCATTCTGCTTGACCTGAACCTTCCGGACATGAGCGGCCTGGAAGTCCTGCGCCAGCTGCGCGTGGGCAAGGTCAACACCCCGGTCATGATCCTGTCGGGCAGCCACGAGATCGAAACCAAGGTCAAGACCTTCGGCGGCGGCGCCGACGACTATATGACCAAGCCCTTCCACAAGGACGTGCTGATCGCGCGCACCCACGCCGTGGTCCGTCGCTCCAAGGGTCACGCCCAGGCGATCATCCACACCGGCGAGATCGCCGTGAACCTGGACGCCAAGACGGTCGAGGTGAACGGTCACCGCGTCCACCTGACGGGCAAGGAATACCAGATGCTGGAGCTGCTCTCGCTCCGCAAGGGCACGACCCTGACCAAGGAAATGTTCCTGAACCACCTGTACGGCGGCATGGACGAGCCCGAGCTGAAGATCATCGACGTCTTCATCTGCAAGCTGCGCAAGAAGCTGGCCACCGCCGCCGACGGCAAACATTACATCGAAACCGTCTGGGGCCGCGGTTACGTCCTGCGCGACCCGTCCGAGAGCGTCGTCACCGTCGCCGCCTGATCGATCTTCGATCCGCTGAGTTCGAAACGCCCGCCGGCAACGGCGGGCGTTTTGCGTTTCGGCGTCGAGGTCATCGATTGAGCCGGCATCGCGACGGTTGACGTCTGGCGCTGCGACGACCACAACCTGAAATATCTGTCGGGGCCATGTTAGGCTGATCTCGATCTCCGAAAGGGATGATGGCCAAATACAAGCCGATCGATTGCGGTCCATTGGCGGTCAGCCTCGTCAACGATGCGATGGGTTGGTCGCTTCGTCCCGGTCCCGTCCATTTCTCCGCATCGGCTCAGGAACATGCGGAAGATCGCCATCCTGCCGACTATCCGATCTGCATTCGACACATTGGCCAGATCCTCCAGGCGCCCGATTGGGTGGGGCAGGGGCCGAAGGATCGCGAGGGCTTCGTCATGGTCCGCCGCATCGCCGTCGCAAAAGCGATCCTGCTGGTGGCGATAAAGCTGAAGCCGGACGAGCAGGGGCGGTATGTCGTCGCCAGCACCTATCGGGTGTCGCAGCACGATCTGGATGGGCGCGTCGCCAAGGGCTACTGGCTGCCGACATAAGCAAAAGGCCCCGCCGGTGACGGGGCCTCTTTCCAATCCGACGGCGGGTTCCCAAGGTCCCGCATCTCTTTCGGCTTTCGCCTACTTTACGCCGTCGTGAGACGGAGTGTGTGAGGAGGGAGTTCTCACCTCATCAGATCAGGCATTCAACCTAGCCTTGAAACGGCGAAATTTCAAGACCGGTCACTGCCGCTTGGCGGGCATGTCGCGGCCGCCCTGATGCAGGACCAGACCCTCGACGGCGCCGGCTGTGTCGCGGGTGAAGGTGATCTGGGCGTCGACAGCGGTCAGGTAGAAGGCGTCCTCGGCCTCGGCCGTTAGGGCGAAGGCCGGCTGGCCGGTGGCCTGGGCCATCAGGTTGCCCTCCACGACCGAGATCGTCAGGGCGAAGGTCGGGGCCAGATTATAGACGCCCTCATAAGCCTTCAGCACGTCGGGCGAGAGGGCGACGGCGCGGCGTTCGCTGGGCAGGGTGACGGTCCCGCCGCGCGCCAGGGTGACCAGGGCGGCGCCCAGCTTGTCCGGCGCCTCTCCGTTCAGATTGCCCAGGACGATGACGGCGGTTCGGTCGCCCGGATCATAGGCCATATAGGTGTTGAAGCCCTCGATGGCGCCGTTGTGCCAGACCAGCTTCTTGCCGTCGGCCTGGGTGACCAGCAGACCCATGGCGTAGTCGCTGCGGACGGGGGTGGTCAGGGCAATCATGGACTGGGGGTTCAGCACCCGGCCGCCGAACAGGCCCTCTTCCCATTTCAGCAGGTCGTGGGTGGTCGAATACAGGGCGCCGGCGCCGGTCGGAATGCTCATGTCCACATAGTCGGCGTTGACGACGCCGGTTGCGCCCGGCGCATAGCCGGAGGCGCGGCGGGGCAGGATGGCGTCGTGGCGGTCATAGCCGCTGTCGCTCATGCCCAGGGGTGCGAACAGGTTGGCGATGACGAAGTCGGCGTAGGTCTGGCCGCTGACCGCCTCGATGATGGCGCTGAGCAGGATATAGCCCGAGTTGGAATAGGCGAACCGCGCGCCGGGCGCGAAGTCCAGCGGCCGGTCGCTGAACCGGGCGATCAGTTCGGCCATCGTCGCCGGTCGGGTCTTCAACGTCTCATAGGCGGGGAAGGCGGTGAAGTTGGGGATGCCGGCCGTGTGGCTGAGCAGATGGCGCGGCGTCACCGCGTCCCAGGCGGCCGGCGCCTGGGGCAGCCAGGTCTTGATCGGCGCATCCAGATCGACCCTGCCCTGCTGGTTCAGCAGCATGATCGCGACGGCGGTGAACTGTTTGGTCAGCGAGCCGAGCCGGAACTTGGTGTCGCCGTCGTTGGGAATGTTCCACTCCCGATTGGCCAGGCCGTAGCCCTGATCCAGCAGGATACGCCCATCGCGCGCGACGAGGACGGCGCCGGAAAAGGCGTCGGCGTCGCTGGAGGCGCGCACGACCTGATCCATGCGCGCGACGTCCTGGGCCGCGACGGGGCCGACCGCAAACGCCAGCGCGCTGAAGGCGACCAGCAGGAGCGCGCTACGACGACGGGCGGGAAGAAACTGGGGCAAGGGCGGTCTCCTGGAGCGCGTCACGGTGACGCTTTCAGGGAGAGGCGTCGAGCGGGTGTTATGGATGCAGGCCCGGCGGATTTCTTCAGGCGGGGGTCTTGAACCCCGCCGCCAGGGCCGCCGCCATCGGGTTGGGGCGGCCGAAGCTGTCGAAGGGCAGGGGCTTGTCCTTGCCGTCGTCCTTGTCGCCCTGGCGATACCAGCTGTCGGTGTCGCGCAAGCCCCAGGCGGTGAAGGCGAACTGCTGGGCCTTGGGCAGGGCGGCGAAGGCCGAGGCCAGTTCGGTGACGCGGACGCCTTGTGCGGCGATGCGGTCGGCTTGGCTGCGCAGATCCAGCCGGTTCTCGGTGCGCAGGGTGCAGTCCAGCTCGGACACATGGATGGGCAGGCCGAACTGGGCGACTTCGCGCATATAGGCGGCGATGACGCCGTCGGGGATGTCGATCCACAGGTGGGATTGCAGGCCCAGCCCCTGCAGCGGGCAGCCGGCCTTCAGCAGGCGCTCGACCAGTTTGAGGAACTGCGCACCCTTGGCCGGCACGCTTTCCTGATTGTATTCGTTCAGGAACAGGACGGCCTCGGGATCCGCGATCCGGGCCTTTTCGAAGGCGCGCAGGATATAGCCGTCGTGGCCGTAGCGCTGTGACCAGTGGCAGTCGCGCATGGCCGAGCCGTCGTCCAGGATCGGCTCGTTGACCACGTCCCAGCTGCGGACCTTGCCGCGATAGCGACCGGCGACCGTGGCGATATAGCCGTCGAAGGCGCGGTCGAAGGCGGCGTCGTCCAGGCCGGCGAACGCTTCCTTGCCTTGCGAATACCAGATCAGGGTGTGGCCGTGCATCGCCATGCCCTGGGCCTGGGCGAAGGCGGCGATGCGGTCGGTGCGGTCGAAGTTGGGGCGGTCCAGGCCGTTGGCCAGGATGTATTCCATCTTCATCTCCCACTCGGGCGTGAGCTGGGAGACGTTGGCGCGGGCAAGCGTGACCCAGTCGGAGTCGTCGATCTGCATCGCCTTGATCGCCGTGCCAAAGGGGGCGGGGGCGATGGATTTCAGCGGGGGGACGTTCGGGGGCGTCGGTTCGGCCGAGGCGAAGCGGTCGCAGGCGGCGAGGCCACCCATGGAGAGGGCAAACGGGGCGGCGAGGACGGTGCGGCGGCTGAAGCCCTTCTCCCCTCGGGGGAGAAGGTGGCTCGCGGAGCGAGACGGATGAGGGGGCTGTGTCGTCATCCCTGATCTCTCATCTTGAGGTCGGCGCCCCCTCATCCGAGCCCTTCGGGCCCACCTTCTCCCCCAAGGGGAGAAGGGTCGTCATTCAGACCGCACGTTTCCGCAGGCCCAGTTCGTCGAAGGCGGCGGTTTCGCGTTTGGCGATGGCGATCAACTGGTTCAGGCGGGTCGTCTCGGCGACGTGTTCGAACTTCTTCAGCTCTTCGAAGGCGCCGGTCAGGGCGTCGCGGGCGCCGGCTTCCTCGGCGTCCAGCACTGTCAGGTCGCCCTCGGCCTTGGCCTTGCGGGATTTCCAGCCGTTCAGATAGGCGCCCAGCATCATGCCGGCCTCGGCGTCCATGCGGGCGCGGTCGCGTTCGGCCTCGGCCTCGGCGTCCAGCACGGCGAGGCGCATTTCGGCGGTGGCGCGGCGTTCGGTGATCTCGGCCAGACGCTTCTGCAGCGTCTCGACCTCGTAGTTGGAGATGCGGATCAAGGATTGGGCCCAAGCGGTCATTTAAATCATTACTCCCTGATCATGCCTTGGTTCAGGATTGTCTCCAGCCGGGTAAAGGAATCGGAAAGACGCGTGGCGTCGTCCTTGTCCTGTCCCAGGAAATCTTCCAGCGCGGGGTTCAGCGCGATGGCGCGGTCCACGATGGGGTCGGCGCCGGAGCGATAGGCGCCGATCTTGATCAGCTCTTCCATGTTCGCATAGGCCGACAGGCACTGGCGGGCGCGCTTGTTCAGCTCGCGCTCGGGCGGGGTCTGGCAGGCGGGCATGGTGCGGCTGACGGACTTCAGCACGTCGATGGCGGGAAAGCGCCCGCGTTCGGCGATCTTGCGGTCCATGACGATGTGGCCGTCGAGGATACCGCGCACGGCATCGGCGATGGGCTCGTCATGGTCGCCGCCGTCCACCAGGACTGTGAACAGGGCGGTGATCGGCGCCGCCGTCGTGCCGTCGGGGCGCACCGGACCCGGCCCGGCGCGCTCCAGCAGTTTGGGCAGTTCGGTGAAGACGGTGGGTGTGTATCCCTTGGTGGTCGGCGGTTCGCCGGCGGCGAGGCCGATCTCGCGCTGGGCCATGGCGAAGCGGGTGACGCTGTCCATCAGGCACAGCACCTCCAAGTCCTGGTCGCGCAGATATTCGGCGATGGCCATGGTCATGTAGGCCGACTGGCGGCGTTTCAGGGCCGGCTCGTCCGAGGTGGCGACCACGACGACGGCGCGTTTCAGCCCCTCTTCGCCCAGGGTCTCTTCCACGAACTCGCGCACCTCGCGGCCGCGTTCGCCGATCAGGCCGACCACGACGGCGTCGCAGGTCGCCTGTTTGGCCAGCATGGACAGCAGCACCGACTTGCCCACGCCCGACCCGGCGAAGATGCCCAGGCGCTGGCCCCGGCAGGTGGTGGTGAAGACGTCCATGGCCCGAACGCCCAGGTCCAGACGCTCGCCGACCCGGCCGCGTGAGTGGGCGGGCGGCGGCGGGGCGCGCAAGGGATAGGGGGCCGGACCCTGGGGTAATGGTCCCTTGCCGTCGATGGGCTGGCCGAAGGCGTCGATGATGCGGCCGAGCCAGGCGGTGGTGGGGCGCACGCTGGCGGCCTGGTCGATGATCTTGATGTCCGCGCCGGGAGCCACGCCCTCGACCGGGCCGAAGGGCATCAGCAGGGCCTTGGAATCGCGGAAACCGACGACCTCGGCGGGCAGGGGGACGTGGCCGCGTCGGCTGATTTCGGCGCGGGCGCCGACCGCCAGCCGCGACAGGCCGCCGCGGGACTCAATCAGCAGGCCCGAGACGCCCGCGACCTTGCCGGTCACGATCAGCGGATCGATCGCTTCGACGGCGGCGACGAGATTGCGCAAGCTTTACCCCAGGAACAGCCCCCGATGAGATGCGCCATCATGGTTAACGGGGGGTGAAGCCGCCCTGCCGGTTGCGTACGGTTCCGCAACTCTTGGTGATACAGCTACGCAATTTCCCGCATTGTTCACAACCTCTGCGAGAAAGACTTTGGCAATCATTTGGGCGGAAGCTGCTCTCAGAGATGTCTGGGAGGGGAGGCCGAGATGTTCGCCAAGCGTCGCGTTTCAGCGGATCAGGGTCGGCTGGAGGACATGGACGGCAAGCTCGCCGCCATCGGTCGGTCCCAGGCGGTGATCGAGTTCAATCTGGACGGCACTATCATCGACGCCAACCAAAACCTGCTGACCACGATGGGCTACAGTCTGGAGGAGATCCGGGGCGCCCATCACCGCCAATTCATGGACCCCGCCGAGGCGGCGTCGCCGGAATACGCCGGCTTCTGGCGCGAGCTAAACGCGGGCCAGTTCCTGGCGCGGAAGTTCCGGCGGCTGGCCAAGGGCGGACGCGAAGTCTGGCTGCAGGCCTCCTACAACCCCGTCTTCGGACCCGACGGTCGGCCGACCAAGGTCATCAAACTGGCCATCGACATCACCGCCGAGGAGCAGGAGGCCGCCCGCCGAGAGACCCAGCGGGTCGAGGCGGAACAGGCGCAGAATATGCTGGTCGAAGCCCTTGCCGGCGCCCTGGCGCGGCTGTCTGCCGGGGACCTGACCGCGCGGATCGAGGCGCCGATGCAGGGCGCTCATGCGCGGGTGCGTGACGACTATAACGCCGCCGTCGAAAGCCTGCGTCAGACTTTGGGTCAGGCGCTGAAGGCGGTGTCGGGCCTGCGGGGCGGGGTGGGGGAGATCTCAAGCGCATCCGACGACCTGTCGCGCCGCACCGAACAGCAGGCGGCCAGTCTGGAAGAGACGGCGGCGGCCCTGGACCAGATCACCGCCACGGTGAAACGCAGCGCGGACGGCGCCCGACAGGCCTCGGCCGCCGCCGTCGGTGCGCGGTCGGAGGCGGATCGGTCCGGCGATGTGGTGCGCCAGGCCATCGCCGCCATGGACGGCATCAAGCGCAGCTCGACCCAGATCAGCGACATCATCGGCGTGATCGACGAGATCGCTTTCCAGACCAATCTGCTGGCCCTGAACGCCGGGGTCGAAGCGGCGCGGGCGGGCGACGCGGGGCGCGGCTTTGCGGTCGTGGCCTCGGAAGTCCGCGCCCTGGCCCAACGGTCGGCCGAAGCGGCGAAAGAGATCAAGACCCTGATCACCACCTCGGGCCAGGAGGTGGCGCAAGGGGTGAAGTTGGTGGACGAAACCGGCTCGGCCCTGACGTCCATCGCGGTCAAGGTGGCCGAGATGGACGCCCTGGTGTCCGAAATCGCCGCCTCGGCCCAGGAACAGGCGACCGGCCTCAGCCAGGTCAATAGCGCAGTCAACCAGATGGATCAGGTCACCCAGCAGAACGCCGCCATGGTCGAGCAGACGACCGCCGCCGCCGCCAGCCTGAAGACCGAGACCGAACAGCTGGCGCGCCTGGTCGAACGCTTCGACACCGGGGAGACCCACGCCCCCGAGGCCGCCGCCAACGCGCCCATCCCCCTGGCCCGCGAACGCGCCCGCCTGCGCGCCTTCGCCGGAGGCGGCGCGCCTGCCGCCGCGACTCAGGACTGGGAGGAGTTCTGAGGCGCGCGCTTACTTCCCTTCGCCTCGGGGGTATGACGGTCTGAGAATCTGTCATGCCTCCAGCGTCCGCTGCTGGGTCCGTTTCTCAGGGAGGAGCGGGCATGGCGGGCGGCGCCAGAAATCATCGTCGCGCGGCTGTTGCGGATCGTCGACGGTCTCTATCTGTTATGAGGCCGACAGACCTTACCGGAGCAGCCCCATGTCCGACTTCAGCTACGACGCCTCCCGCCACCTGAAGAAGGGACGCGGCAAGGTGTATGACTCGATCATCGACACCATCGGCGACACGCCGATCGTGCGCCTGCCGCGCCTGTCGGCCGAATACGGCGCCAAGGCCACGGTGCTGGCCAAGCTGGAGTTCTTCAACCCCATCGCCTCGGTCAAGGACCGGATCGGCGTGGCCATGGTCGAGGCGCTGGAAGACGCCGGCAAGATCAACAAGGACACGGTCCTGATCGAGCCGACCAGCGGCAACACCGGCATCGCCTTGGCCTTTGTGGCCGCCGCCAAGGGGCTGAAGCTGATCCTGTGCATGCCTGAGAGCATGTCGATCGAGCGGCGCAAGATGCTGGCCCTGCTGGGCGCCCAGCTGGAACTGACCCCGGCCGAGAAGGGTATGAAGGGCGCCATCGCCCGCGCCCAGGAGCTGCTGGAGACCACGCCGAACGCGGTCAGCCCATCGCAGTTCGAGAACCTGGCCAATCCCGCCATCCACCGGGCGACGACGGCCGAGGAGATCTGGAACGACACCGACGGCGCCGTGGACATGGTGATCGCCGGCGTCGGCACCGGCGGCACCATCTCGGGCGTCGGTCAGGCGCTGAAGGCCAAAAAGCCCTCGGTGCAGATGATCGCGGTCGAACCCGAGGCCTCGCCGGTCCTGTCGGGCGGCGCCCCCGGCCCGCACAAGATCCAGGGCATCGGCGCCGGCTTCATTCCGTCAATCTATGATCCGTCGGTCGTGGACGGGGTCGAACAGGTCTCCAACGACGACAGCTTCGACATGGCCCGCAAGGTCGCGCGTGTCGAAGGCATCCCCGTCGGCATCAGCTCGGGCGCCGCATTGGTCGCCGCCTTCCGCATCGCCGCGCGCGAAGAAAACGCGGGCAAGACCATCGTGGTCATCATCCCGTCCTTCGCCGAACGCTATCTGTCCACGGCCCTGTTCGAAGGGCTCTGAGTCCGGGGCGTCCCTCACTCCCGGTTAACCGCGCGCGTTTAGTCTGATCGGATGAGCGAAGCCTCGGCCATCATTGAGGATGACGACGCCGCGCCGGAGACGCCGGTGAAGGCGCGCCATGCGCTGCTGAAGCGTCTGGCCGACGTCGTCTCCCTGCCCGCCAGCCGGATCAACGCCTTCGAGCGGGCGGTGACGGGGGACCTGCTGGTCGAGATGCTGCGGCTGGCCTCGGCGGAGGAGCGGCGGCGGGTCGCGGCGCGTCTGGCGCCCCTGTCCGAACTGCCCAACACCGTGGCGCGCCTGTTGCTGCGCGACGAGCCCGAGATCGCGGGACTGCTGATCGAACAGTGCGCCTCGCTGAACGACGCCGACCTTCTGGCCTGCGTGCAGGAGACGGGGGCCGAGCATCGGCGGATGATCGCCGTGCGGCGCGGTCTGTCGGAAGTCGTGACCGACGCCCTGCTGGCCTCGGGCGACGCCTCGGTGATGGAGGCCCTGATGCGAAACGCCTCCGCGCGCATCTCCCAGCCGGGGATCGAGGTCGCCGTGGGTCTCAGTCGTCAGAACCCGGGCCTTGGCCACCTGCTGCTGAAACGCCCCGAGCTTCGGCCGTCGGGCGCCTATGTGATGTTCTGGTGGTGCGGGCCGGACGACCGGCGCACCATTCTGCAGCGGTTCGCGGTGTCGCGCGAAGTCATGCAGGAGGTGTCCGAGGACGTCTTCGCCATGGCGGCCCAGGAGAACTGGGCCGACCCGGTCGTGCGAAAGGCGCTGCAGTTCATCGAGCGGCGCCAGCGCAACCGCGCCGCCATTGAAAAGAGCCCGTTCGACAGTCTGGAACACGCGGTCATGGTCGCCGCGCGCGACGGGCTGACGCGAGAAACCGCCTCGGAAATCGCCTTCCTGGCCGGGGTCAAGCCGCTGACGGGGGCCAAGCTGTTGGGCGATCCGGGCGGCGAGCCGCTGGCGATCCTGTGCAAGGCGACGGGGATGTCGCGCACGGACCTGACCAACCTGTGGCGCTCGATGCGGCGGCCCGAGACCACGGCCGACGGCGGCCTGCACCCCGACTGGGAACGGGTGCAGATCACCTATGAGATGTTGGCGGTGGACCGGGCGCAGACGGTGCTGCGTTACTGGAACTGGTCTCTATCCTCGGCGCTGACGCCCGCCTTGCTCCGCGCCATACGCGATGGCGAGGATGATGCGGTCGATGAATATTCTGCGCCGGAACGCGCAGCGATGATGGTGCTGGCCGAAGACTTCGGCCGCTGATCTTCACCACTACAGATACGTATATTTGCGTGTGATATGTGCCGTTATGGGGCGAGTTTGCTTTCGGCCTGAAACAACTCTATGAGCGCATAGGGATAGATCGGCTGGGACTCAGTCGAACTCAATAGATCAGGAAAGCGACGCCGAGAATGGAAGACAAGCCCGAACTGCTCGAGATGACCGCTGACATCGTGTCGGCCTATGTCGGCAACAATACAGTCTCGGCCGAAGCCCTGCCGTCGCTTATCGCCAATATTCACGCCGCCTTGTCGGGCGTCTCCAATGGTCCGGTCGAGCCGGAACCGGAGCCCAAGGAACCGGCCGTGCCGATCCGCAAGTCGATCGCTCCCGACTTCCTGATCTGCTTGGAAGACGGTCGCAAGTTCAAGTCGCTGAAGCGTCACCTGCGCACCAAATACGACATGAGCCCGGAAGACTACCGCGCCAAATGGGGTCTGCCGAAAGACTACCCCATGGTCGCACCGAACTACGCCAAGGCGCGTTCGGAACTGGCCAAGCAGATGGGCCTGGGCCAAGGCGGCCGCAAACCCGCCCGCGCCGCTCCCCGCGCCAAGAAATAAGCCGGGTCTATACCGGTCGACAAACGCCCGCTTCCGAAAGGAGGCGGGCGTTTTTGCTTTCTCTCTCCCCATAAAGGGGAGGGAGATTTCCAGTCAGGCCGCCTGGGCGCTGCGGCGCATGCGCCAGAAGCGCAGGGTGCGCAGGGCGGCGTCGCGGGTCAGCTCGCCGTACATCCGGCCATAGGCGGCGGCCTTGCCCATCGGATTGTCTTCCGACCCCAGCACGGCGACGGCGTAGGTCAGATAGACGGCTCGGTCGATGTCGGCCGCCTTGCAGACCACCGACAGGGCGTCCAGCTCGCGCCGCTCGACGATGCCGCGCGCGGTGTGGAAGTCGATATCGGCCAGTTTGGACAGGGCGATCAGGAAGGGCGTGCGGCCGTTCGAGCGCAGGAAGCGGATCAGCACCTGGGGCGTCAGCTGTCCGGCGGCCTTCAGCTCTTCGACATAGGCCAGATTCTCGGCGTAGTCGGGCGGCAGGGCGCCGTCATCGGTGGCGACCCGGGTGCGGCCGGCGGCCAGGGCCGCCTCCAGCAGTTCGGGGTCCATGCGGGCGTTCTGTTCGAGGATCTGCTGGCGCAGCCGGGCTTCGACGACGAAATACATGTCGTTCAGCAGGTCGGCGGGCAGGCTCTGACGCTCAACCGTGGCGGCGTGCAGCGCCGGATTGGCCTTGGCGCGTTCGACGGCCGTTTCCGACGCCGCGCGCGACAGGCGGGCGCCGTCGTTGCGCAGCAGGGTGTTCAGGGTGTCGTCGTCGCCGCGTTCGACGATGATGTCCGACACGGCCTCCGACACGGAGGCCCGGCCCGAGACGGCGCGCAGGTGCCCTTGGCTGCGTCGGCTCACCACCTGGATCAGATCCTCGTCGGTCAGGACGTTGGAGGCGAGCAAAACCTGTTCGGCGACTTCCAGTTCGTCATCGGCGAAGCGGCGGATCAGATTGTGCGGGGCGTCCGGCGCAGCGGCGAAACGAGCGGCCAGTTCGGCGCGGACGGCCGTCTCCATCTCGTCGGACAGGCGGGCCAGGACCGTGCCGTAAAGGGCGGTCTCGGCAGCTGAATGCTCGGGCGCGCCGAAGAAATGGTCGGTCAGTTCGCGCAGCAGCAGGCGGCGCTTCTCGCTGGAGCCTTCGCCGGCCAGGGCGATCAGCTGCGGCAGGCGCGAGCCTGGGACGACGGCGGGTTCGATCACGGTCTGATCGCTCATGGCAGGGTGTCGGCCTCGGTTTGCGGCATGACCCGCAGGCTGCCGTCGGTGTTGCGGATCATGGCCGGCGGCCCCTCCGGCTGGGCCAGGTCGGTCGAGCGCGGCGTCTGGGTCATCTCGACCGGCAGGGCGTCCAGATAGGTCTGCTGCGGAGCGGGGATGGCGTCGGGGTGACGACCGGCCTGGCGGTGGACCGAATAGTAGCGGGCGCCGTTGTCGGCTGTGGAGGCCAGTTGGGCGGTCTGGCGCGAGGCGGCGACGGCGGCTTCGTCGAGCGGGACGCCGGCCTGGGGCCGCTGAAGGCGGTAGATGGGGGCGTCGCGGCGCGGGGCCATCGGATCGACGACCGCCGCATCGGCGGCCTGGACGGGTTCAGGCTCAGGCTGGGGCTGGGGCTGGGGCGCCGGTTCGGGAGAGGCGGGGGGCGCAACGGGCGTCGCCTCGGCCTGGGGCGGCGGCGCCGAGACGCGAGCCGCGACGGGCGCCGGGACAGGATCGGGCTGATACGGCTGGGGCGCGGCCTGCACGGGCGCCGCTGTGGGCGCCAGCGCCTGGCCGGTCCAGGCGCTGGCGGGCGTCAGGCCGCGGCGCGGGGCGTCGATCGATGCGGGAGGAGGGGGAGGAGCCGGCGGCGGGGCCGCCGGCTCCAGCCTGGCCAGGGGAATGACGGCGGGCAGATCGCGGGCGGCGGCGCTCGGACGGGGCGCGGCGACCCGGGTCACGGCGGGCGTGGCGGTCACGGGCGGCTTGCCCGGCCAAGACAGGTATCGCAGGCCGGCGGTGTTGGTCGCCGCCTGCTGGGCGGAGGCCACGCCGGACACGGCGCCGGCGGCGATCAGGACGGACGAAAGGACGAGGGCGCGGCGCAAGGGCGGCTCTCCGGTGAGGAATTGCAACCTGCAGCCTAGGCTTCACCGCTTAATCGCGCGCTAACGCCGGGAACGATCGCGCCGAGACGCGCTCAGGGCGGCGTGATCCGCCGGCCGTGTCAGCCGCGGCCGGGCAGATAGTTGTCCGTGAAGGCCTCGCGCCAGTTCAGGCCCGGATCATAGACGCCTGCCTGGCTGGTCACGTCGAAGAAGGCCTTCCAGCGCTCCTCGGTCATGGCGCCCAGGCCGTAGAGGGCGGCGTCGCCGCCGTCGACGATGGCGTTGTCGCGCAGCTTCTGACGGGCCTGATCCAGGATGGCCTGGGTCATCTCGGGATTGTCCTTGCGGATCAGGGCGTCGCCCGGCGCCGCATCGCCCCGCAGATAGTCGCGCCAGCCCTCGGCCGAGGCGGCGATGAAGCTGCGCAGGGCGGCGGCGTTGTCGCGTGCGAAGCCGTTCGGCGCCAGGACCATGGCCGCGTAGGAGGGATAGCCTTCGTCGGCCAGCAGGAAGACCTTGGGCTCGAAATCGGCTTCCTGTTCGATGGCGTAGGGCTCCGAGGTCAGATAGCCCTGCTGCACCGCCCGCTCGTCCGCCAGGAAGGGCGCCAGGTCGAAGGCGTATTTGCGCACCTGCTCGTCGGTGAAGCCATATTTGGCCTTCAGCCAGACCCAGAAGGTGTTGACCGCGGCGTCGGCCAGCAGGAAGGGGCGACCGGTCAGATCGGCGAGGGTCTCCAGCGCCGGATCGGGGTGGGCGATCAGGACCTGGGGGTCCTTCTGGAAAAAGGCGGCGACGGCCTTTACGGGTGCGCCGGCCGCGACCAGGTTCATCGGAATGAAGCTGTTGGAGCCCATGCCCAGTTCGACCGCGCCCGAGGCCAGCAGTTGCGGCACGTTCACGCCCGGCCCGCCTTGAACGATCTCGACGTTCAGCCCGCGCTTCTCATAGGCCCCGGTCGCAAGCGCCTGGTAGAAGCCCCCCTGTTCGGCCTGGGCGCGCCAGTCGGTGGCGAAGCGCAGCCGCACGCGCCCCTGTTCGTCCACCGGCGCCTCGACCCGCCCGCAGGCCCGCAGGCCCACAGTCCCCGCCGCCACGGCCGCGCCCGCCGCGATCAGGGCGCGGCGGCGGGTCAAAAGAGGGCGATTCCCGCTCTGGATCATCGCCATGCTTTACGAGGCGATGCGGGCCTTGGAAAGGCGAGGGTTCAGTTCTGATCCGTGTTCGCGGACCCGTCGTCGTCCTGCAGCGTGTAGCGTACCGGAACGACGCATCGGACGCCGGCCTCGAAACCCGGCGTGGCCTGGCTGTTCTGCACCAGCCGCAGGGCGTCGACGCCGAAGGCGGCGGCGGGCTGGGCCTCGATCACCGAGGCGTTGCCGATCTGGCCCCAGGGGGCGATGTCGAAGCGGATCAGCGCCCAGCCCTCCACGGAACGCTCGCGGAAAACCGTTGGAAACACGAGATTGCCGCGAACGGAGAACCGATCGGCGATGGCGGGCGGGCACTGCTGCAGCGGGTCTTCACGCTGGCTCTCCGGCGTCATGGGCGGCGCCGTCAGGGTCTCGCCCGACCGATAGAGGTTATAGACGCAGCCCGTCCGGGCCGGGCCGGGATGCATTCGGGTCTGGGCCGTCGCGCGACGCGCCTCGGAGTCCAGGTCTGCATCGCCGGATGAGCCGAGGGTCTCGACGTCGGTCGCGCGGCCGTCGGCGTCGATATTCCATCGGGTCACGGACCAACTGCGGCCGCCGGGCGTGGGTTTGCGGCCTTTTTCGAAGTCGGGAAATACGACGGTGTCCGGCCGGCGGCCGCCAAACCGGTCGCCGCAGTCGGCGCCGTCCCCGCCCAGACGTTTCGCCACGGCGTCGCGCAAGGCGCCCAGATCCCGGGTGACAGCGAAATAGTTCAGCAGGTCCGGCGTTTCGGCCTCGTCCAATCGGACGCTGCGCCAGCGGATCGTCAGGCGGCAATCCTTTCGCGCCTGGGCCGGAAAGCGCCAGGCCGCGAGGCCGGCCTGAAGAGTGGCGAAGGCTATAGGCGCTGCGTCGGCGGGCCGGATATCGACCGTGCGCCCGTCCGCCGCGATGGAAAACGATAGAACCGTTTCTGCGTCGGATTCGCCTTGTCGTGCGGCCTGCTGCGCCGGCAGGGTCTCGCTGTAGAGGGGCTGCACCGCCAGGCCCCCGCATGTCGTTTCCGTTTCGGGCAGACGCAGGACGGTGTTCTCGTCCGGCTGGGCCAGAGCGCCGAACCTCACGGCGACTGGAGGGGGTGGAGGCGTCGGATTGATGACGGGGGGGCCGACAGGCTCGGGCTGTTGATCGGCGCGGGCCGCACCTGTTGAAATCACGCCGACGGCGAGGGCGCAAAGCGCGGTCTGGATTACACGCATGACTGTCTCCAACTGCACGGCATGGATGCAGATGTCGCAGCGGCTGTCTAGCGTAAGTCCATGAATTCGGTCTCGCATTGACCGACGCCCAATTGAGCGAGGGGACGAAGCGTCCGGGCGAACCCGTGCTCTTCGTCCCCTCGCCAAGTCCGGGTTGGACTTGGCCGGCTGGGTCCGGACCTTGGCGTCAGCGCCGTTTCGAGCGAACCCGAAAGGGCGGTCGGCTGTATCCTGTCGCGCTCCTGGTCTTGGGCGTCCCACGGCATTGCGTCCGCGTCGTCCCTCGATCCCGATCCGGTTCCCCTGGCCTCTCGTCGATCCGAAGATCGTCGAAGACCGGAGCCTTGATCCCGCCTGTCGCACGTTACGATCCGAAGATCGCCCGATCGCGCCAGGTCGGAGAGCCGGGCCGGTTCGCTTGATTTCCGGGGTCTCCCCTGGATTTCCGCGCCGCCGTGTCCCTGTTGGCCCGTTGACGTTCCGACGAAATCGGGTATCAGGCAAGCGTCCCAACTCGCCCCGATGTGCACGACTGGCCCGGCGGCGGTGGACAAGCCTGTTAATGTTGGTGGACGGATTGAATTCGCTTTGGCGGATCAGCGGTTTGGGTTGTCCACAGAAACGCCGTGCTCAGTCGGTCGGCGTCGTCGCCTTGATGAAGTCGATGAAGGCGCGAAGGGGCGCGGGCAGAAGACGACGGCCCGGATAGTAGAGGAATGGGCCTGAGAAACTCTCCCACCAGGGCTCCAGCACCGGCTCCAGCGCGCCGCTGTCGAAATGGGGGCGCAGCCAATCCTCGAACAGGAAGATGACGCCGGACCCGGCGATGGCGGCGTCCACCGCCAGATCGACCGCCGCGCCCAGATGCACCGTCAGCGGCCCGCCCGGGTCGATCCGCACCACCTCGCCGTTCCGCTCGAACTCCCACGGCGGCACCGCGCCGTTTCGGCGGCCGCGCAGGCAGGCGTGGTCGAGCAGGTCGCGCGGATGTTCGGGCCGGCCGCGACGGTCCAGATACCTGGATGCTGCGCCGGCGGCGAAACGCTGGACGCGGGGACCGATCGGGATGGCGATCATGTCCTGTTCCAGCCGTTCTTCGTAGCGGATGCCGGCGTCGTAGCCACCGGCGATCACATCGACCAGGCCGTCCTCGGCGTTCACCTCCAGCTGGATGTCGGGATAGGCGGCCAGGAAGGCGGGCACGATGGAGGGCAGGACCATGCGGGCCGCGCTGACGGGCACATTGAGCCGGAGCGTGCCCATCGGCCGGTCGCGGAAGGCGTTGACGCCGTCCAGCGCCGCCTCGACCTCGTTCAGGGCGGGCTCCAGCCGGTCCATCAGTCGCCGGCCGGCTTCGGTGGGAGTGACGCTGCGGGTGGTGCGGTGCAGGAGCCGCACGCCCAGACGCGCTTCGAGCCGCCGCACCGCCTCGCTGAGGCCCGAGGCGCTGACGCCGCCGTGCCGCGCGCCGTCGCGAAAGCCGCCTGCCCGCGCGACGGCCAGGAAGGCGTTCAGGTCCGAAAGGTCCGTCTTCATTGTTCGCCACTTCGCACAGCCCGTTCGGATTGTGCCTGATTATCGCGCGATCCGACAGGGGCTAGGCTGGCCGCTCATCAAGGAGTTCGCCATGTCCGTTCCCACTTCCGCCGTCTTCAAACTGGGCGACCGCACGGTCCGCCGCATGGGTTACGGCGCCATGCAACTGGCCGGGCCGGGCGTGTTCGGTCCACCCAAGGATCACCAGGCGGCGCTGGCCGTGCTGCGCGAGGCGGTGGCTGCGGGCGTCGATCACATCGACACCAGCGATTTCTACGGCCCCCATGTCACCAACCGTCTGATCCGCGAGGCTCTGGCCCCCTATCCCGACGATCTGGTGCTGGTGACCAAGGTCGGGGCGGTCAGGGGCGAGGACGCCTCGTGGCGGCCGGCCTTCTCGGCCGAGGCGTTGACGCAGGCGGTGCACGACAACCTGACCAATCTGGGGCTCGACGTGCTGGAGGTGGTCAATCTGAGGGCCATGTTCGACGTCCACGGACCGGCGGAAGGCTCGATCGAAGCGCCCCTGACGGTTCTGGCCGAACTGCAGCGCCAGGGCCTGATCCGCCACATCGGGCTGAGCAACGT
Source organism: Brevundimonas sp. FG128 (assembly GCF_057809775.1). Lineage (NCBI taxonomy): Bacteria > Pseudomonadati > Pseudomonadota > Alphaproteobacteria > Caulobacterales > Caulobacteraceae > Brevundimonas > Brevundimonas sp. FG128. The sequence goes on along the minus strand of NZ_JBMDKP010000005.1, from coordinate 166,532 downwards.
CACCGCCGCCCAGGTCGCCGAGGGCCGCAAGATCGTCGAGATCGTCTGTGTGCAGAACCAGTACAATCTGGCGCACAGGAACGACGACGCCCTGATCGACGCCCTGGCGAAAGACGGCGTGGCTTATACGCCCATCTTCCCATTGGGCGGGTTCAGCCCGCTGCAGTCGTCGGCCCTGTCGGAGGTGGCCGACAGCCTTGAGGCGACGCCGATGCAGGTCGCCCTGGCCTGGCTGCTGCGCCGGTCGCCCAACATCCTGCTGATCCCCGGCACGGGCTCGGTCGCCCACCTGCGCGAGAACCTGGCCGCCGGATCGCTGGACCTGCCGGATGAGGCGATGGCGAAGCTGGACGCGATCGGCGGCTAAGGGGTCAGTCCGCCTGCAGTCGCGCGTCCAGCCAATGCCGGATGGCCGCGCGGGCGCCGCGGGCGGCGGGGCCGCCGAAGTGGAGGAAGCCGTGGGGCGTCTCGGGGACGCGGATCAGGTCGGCGTCGGCGGCCTCGCCCCAGCGGGTCGCCATCAAGAGGCTGTCCTCGAACAGGGGATCGTATTCGCCCGCCAGGAACAGGGCGGGCGGCAGGCCGGTCAGGTCGGCGTAGAGGGGCGACACGTCGGCCTGGCGCAGGCCGGCCTCGTCGCGGTCGGGGGCCAAACGGGCCAGATCGGCCTGCATGGTGGGGCCGTTGAACAGCAGGGTCTCGGGACCGGCCGAGCGCACGCTTTCGGTGGCCGACAGGTCGAAGACGCCGTAGCTGAACACGCAACCCTTCACCAGGTCGATCAGACCCTGGTCGCGCAGGGCGACGGCGGTCAGGGCCGCCAGATGGCCGCCGGCGGATTCGCCCGTCAGGAACAGGGTCGAGGCGCCTAGTCGATCGACATTGGTCACGGTCCAGTAGGCGGCCGCCAGACAGTCGGCGATGGCGGCGTCGATATAGATCTGGCGACGCTCGGACAGCAGGCGGTAGTCGACCGAGACCACGCAGAAGCCGTGGTGGGCCAGATAGCCGTTCAGCCGGTCGTTCAGGCTGGCGCTGCCCAGAACCCAGCCGCCGCCGTGGATGTCCAGGATGATGGCGCGCGGCGTGCCGGTGGGGTGCAGGATGCGCAAGGGGACGGGGTGGTCGCCGTCTGTCGTGAGCAGTTCGACGGTGACGCCGCGCTTGCGCAGACGCGGCACGGTGACGACGCCCGCCGCCGCATCCAGCCATAGCGACATCCGCTGGCCCGCCTCGACACGCCAGGGGTCGGTGCGCAGGCGCGGCGCGCGGTTCAGAACCGCATTGATCCGGCGCACGGCCGCCAGCTGAGGCGGCGGGAAATCGACGGTGTGGGTGCGCAGGGTCATGGGTCTGGAGTGGGCGGCGGCGGGTTTGGTTTCAAGAGGACAGGGCGGGTCCACTCACTTGCCGTCATCCTAGGCCTTGTGCCTAGGATCCAGACTCCCGGTGTTCGATGGGGTGCGCCGCTTCCCCGACGGAGTCTATGGATCCTCGCCACAAGGGCGAGGATGACGGGTGAGGGGTTGGTTACCCCGCCAGCGCCGCCTTCTTCTCTTCCAGCTCCAGCCATTCCAGTTCGGCGCTTTCCAGGTCGGCGCGGGCCTTGTCGGCGGCCTTCATCGTGGCGTCGAAGGTCTTGGGATCACGGGCGTAGAGGGCGGGGTCGGCCAGGGTCGCGTCGTGCTTGGCGATCGTGGCGGGCAGGGCGTCGATCAGGGCTTCCAGCTCCTTCAGGCGGTGGGCGTCCTTGAAGGTCAGCTTTCCGGCCTTCTTGGTCGCGGCGGCGGGCGCGGGGTTGTCGGCGGCGCGCTGGGCGGCGGCCTTGTCCTGGGGGCGGGGGTTGGAGCCGGGCTGGAGGAAGCCGGGGTTCTGGCGGATGAAGTCGGTCCAGCCGCCGGGGGTCTCGACGATGTCGCCGCGCCCGTTCAGCGCCAGGGTCGAGGTGGAGAGGCGGTCGATGAAGTCGCGGTCGTGGCTGACCAGGATCAGGGTGCCGTCATAGCCCTCCAGCAGCTCTTCCAGCTTGTCCAACGTGTCCATGTCCAGGTCGTTGGTCGGTTCGTCGAGGATCAGCAGGTTCGCCGGTTTCGCCAGGGCGCGGGCCAGAAGCAGGCGGTTGCGCTCGCCGCCCGACAGGGTCGAGATCGGCTGGCGCAGCTGGGCCTCGGAAAACAGGAAGTCCTTGGCGTAGGCGGCGACGTGTTTGGACACGCCGCGCACCAGGATGGAGTCGCCGCCGCCCGGCGTCAGGGCGTCCCACAGGGTCATGTCCGACTTCAGCCCCTCGCGCGACTGGTCCAGATAGACGGACTCCAGGTTGGAGCCCATGCGAACCGTGCCCTCGTCCGGCGGCAGTTCGCCCAGCAGGGTCTTGACCAGGGTGGTCTTGCCCGCGCCGTTGGGGCCGACGATGCCCAGACGGTCGCCGCGGATGATGCGGGTGGTCAGGTCCTTGAACAGGGTGCGGCCGTTGAAGCCCTTGGACACGCCCTTGATCTCGGCGACCAGCTTGCCCGACGTTCCGCCGGAATCGACGCCCAGATAGAGCTCGCGCGGGGCGTCCTTCATCTTTTCGGCGCGTTCGGCGCGGAGCGCGTTCAGCGAGCGGGCGCGGCCCTCGTTGCGGCTGCGGCGGGCGGTGATGGAGGAGTAGAAGGTGGCGGTCTCGCGCTCGATGGTCTTGGTCAGGCGGCGCAGGGATTCGGCCTCCTCCTCCATGACCTTGGAGGACCATTCGTCGAACTCGACGAAGCCCTTGCTCAGGGTGCGGACGCGGCGGCCTTCCAGCCAGTGGACGGTGTTGGTGACGCGGTTCAGGAAGGCGCGGTCGTGGCTGACGACCAGCAGGGCGAACCGGGCCTGAATCAGCTCGTTCTCCAGCAGTTCGATGGCCAGGATGTCGAGGTGGTTGGTCGGCTCGTCCAACAGCAGCAGGTCGGGCTCTTCGGCGAAGGCCTTGGCCAGGGCGGCGCGGCGGGTCTCGCCGCCGGACAGGCCTTGGGTGGATTTCTCGGGGTTCAGGCCGAAGGTGGCCAGCCAGCTCTCAGCCGTCCAGCTCTCGGCCTCGCCGGAGGAGGCGTAGTCCAGCAGGGTTTCGCCGGAGATGACGGGTTCCTGGGGCACATAGGCGAAGCGGACGGCGGACTGGACCGAACGGTCGCCGCTGTCGGGCTCGATCATGCCCATGACGACCTTCATCAAGGTGGACTTGCCGGCGCCGTTGCGGCCGACGAGGGCTGCGCGGCTGCGCGGCTCGACCGCGAGGTCGACGCCGTCGAAGAGGGGGCGCTGGCCGTCCTGAAGACGGACGTCCTTGAGAGCGACGAGGGGGGGTCTGGCTGCCATGGGCGGCCATATAGAGGAGGGGAGGCCGAACCGCCATCGGCGTTGACGGTTTCCGGGCGACACGGTGTAGTTCGTGCACAGTGTGCAGTCGGGGGATGCAGGGATGGATATGACGTCGAACGGGCGCGGGGGCGCGCCAGCGCACAGGACGGAGCGCAAGCCGGGGCGGATCTTCTATCTGCTGGCCGTGCTGCCGGCGATCTGCGGGATCGTGACCATGGTGGTCGTTCTGGTCACGAAACTGCCGGCGCTGGACGACGGTCTGGAGCAGATCGTCGTGCCGGGGGCGCGCGACCTGATGCTGAAACCCGGCGACCATACGGTGTTCCTGGAGTACCGCAGCGTCGTCGACGGGCGGGTCTATGTCGTGCAGGACGTCGGCGGACTGGCGGTCAAGGTCCAGGCGGCGGACGGAACGCCGGTGGCGACGCGAACACCCAGCGGCAGCTCGACCTATACCTTCGGTGGACGACAAGGGCAGTCGATCCAGGTGTTCCGCATCGACCGGGCCGGGACCTACAGGGTGTCGGCGGATTACGAGGGCGGCGCCGGGCCGCAGACCGTGATCGCCGTGGGGCGGGGCTTCATGACAGGAATGTTCGCCGTCGTCCTTTCGGCGCTGGGGGCGTTCTTCGGCGGCGTGTTCGTGTCGGTCGTCGGCATCGCCTGGGTGGCCTGGAGCCGACGGCGGGCGCCGCGCGGGGCCTGATCAGACCTGTCGATTGACAGTTACCGTCCGGTTGGTATGTAGCGGTCATGGATACGATCACACGCCGCCGCGCGCCCGACGACACCCGCGCCGAGATCATCGACAAGGCCCTGGAGGTCGCCGCCGAACTGGGGGCGTCGGGCTTTACGCTGGATGCGGTGGCGGCGCGGACGACGGTCAGCAAGGGGGCGCTGCTGCATCATTTTCCGACCAAGGTCGCCCTGCTGGAAGGGATGATCGACCATCTGGGCCAGATGCATACCGACGGCATCCTGGCCGAGGCGGCGCGCGATCCCGAACCCTATGGCCGCAATGCGCGGGCCTATCTGCGGGCCACGGTGACCGAGCCGGTGACGCCGCAGGACGTCAGCATCGGCCGGGTGGTGATGGCCGCCTGCGCCATCGAACCGGCGCTGGCCCGACGCTGGCGGACCTGGGTGGATCGGGTGAAGGTGGACGATCCCAGCGATCCGGTCGGGGCGGACGACGCCCTGATGTTGCGGTTGCTGGCCGACGGTCTGTGGGTGTCGGACCTGTTCGGCATCCATGAGGTTTCCCCGGAGCAGCGGCAGGCGCTGCTGTCGCTGCTGACGCCCGGCCATCCGATCACGGCGAACGACGTATGAGCCCGGTCACATGGGCGGCGCTGCTGGGCGCCATTGCGCTGGAGGTGGCGGGGACGACCCTGTTGCAGGCCTCGCAGCAGTTCACCAGGGTCTGGCCGACGGCGGGGATGGCGGCCTGTTACGGGCTGGCCTTCTATCTGTTGTCGGTCGCGCTGAAGCAGATGCCGGTGGGGATCGCCTATGCGATCTGGAGCGGGCTGGGGGTGGTGCTGATCTCGGTGATCGGGACGGTGGCGTTCCGCCAGCGGCTGGACCTGCCGGCCATCGCGGGCCTGACGATGATCGTCGGCGGGGTGGTGGTGATCAATCTGTTCTCCAAGACGGTGGGGCATTGAGGCTGTGACAAGCGGCGACGCGGCGCGTATGAGGCGCGCCATGCAGCCCTACTGGGAAACCAAGACCCTGGCCGAGATGTCGCCTTCCGAGTGGGAGGGGCTGTGCGACGGGTGCGGGCTGTGTTGCGTGATCCGGTTCGAGGACGAGGATACGGGCGACGTCGTTCCGACGCGGGTGCATTGCAAGCTGTTCGATTCCCAGGCCTGTTCGTGCTCGGACTATGCGAACCGCAACGCGCAGGTGCCCGACTGTATCAAGCTGACGCCCGGAAACATCCAGGCGCTGGGGTGGATGCCCCTGTCGTGCGCCTATCGCCGTCTGCACGAGGGGCGGCCGTTGGCGGGGTGGCATCATCTGATCTCGGGCAGTCGCGAGACGGTGCATACGGCCGGGGTGTCGGTGCGGGGGCAGACGATCTCGGAGTTGTCGCTGGCCCAGCCGGAGGATGCGCTGGACTTCGAGGCGCCCGAATGGATGCTGGAGCGGGGCTGAGGCTGCTAGGGTAGACCCCGTCAGCCAGCGCAATGACGCTGGTCGAAGTCTTTATAAAACAATCCATTGGCGAATTATGTAGGCGTTCTTCCGGCCTGAGGACGCTGGTGCGCTATGGTTTGGGCATGGCGGGAAATCGGGATGACGGAGAGGGCGGCTGCGGCGGTGCCGGCGGGAGGGCTGCGGCCTGCGCCGGGTGGCTGGAGCCGCTGTTCCTGACGCTGAAGGCCAAGATCGAAGAGACCGCAGAAGCCGTCTGCAAGACCGACGTCAATGAGCCGGGCGCAGCCGAGAAGGTCGCGCGCCAGATCGGCGTGATCGCGCGCTCGGCCAAGGCGGTCGAGGCGATGCGGCTGTTGTGCCTGAGCGACAACGAAGAGGATGAGATGGGTGGACGAACCTACGACCCCGCGGAGGACGAGCGAATCCGACAGGAGCTGGTCGTCGAGCACGCGCGGCTTGATCGGATTCTGGAAGAGAAGAACGCTGAGGCAGCTGAACGGGCGCGAGCTAAGGCTGCATCGCAGCCACTGTCAGGTGGCGAGCCATCAGTGCCTTCCGACTGACGATGATCTGAAAACCTGGCTGCTGCTGGGCGGGCGGGGGTCGGGCAAGACCTTCGCCGGATCGGTCTGGATCGACATCATGGCGCGCGAGCTGCCCGGCATCACCCTGGCCCTGGTCGGCCCCGCTCTGCACGCTGTTCGCGAGGTGATGGTGGAGGGGGCGTCGGGGATCAAGGCGCTGGCGGAACCGGGCGACCGGCCGCGCTGGGAGGCGGGGCGGCGTCGGCTGGTGTGGGACAATCAGTCGGCCGCCTATGCGTTTTCGGCGGAAGACCCGGACAGTCTGAGGGGGCCGCAGTTTCATGCGGCTTGGGCGGACGAGTTCTGCGCCTGGCGCAAGCCGGAGATGGTGCTGTCGAACCTGAGATTCGGGTTGCGGCTGGGAACCGAGCCGCTGCTGGCGGTGACGACGACGCCCCGGCCGATCCCGGCGCTGAGGCGGTTGATGGCCGAGGCCGGGACGGTGACGGAGCGGGCGGCGACGGCGCTGAACGCGCAGAACCTGTCGCCCGGATTTCTGGCGCATCTGAACGACGTCTATGGCGGGACGCGGCTGGCGGCGCAGGAGCTGGAGGGTCTGGTGGTCGAGGGCGAGGGCGCCCTGTTCCGCATCGAGGATCTGAAACGGGCCAGGGGCGCGCGGCCGGTCGAGCTGGAGCGGGTGGTGGTGGCGGTCGATCCGCCGGCGACGGCGGGCGGCGACGCCTGCGGGATCGTGGTGGTCGGTCGCAAGGGGCGGCAGGCGTTCGTGCTGGCCGACCGGACGGTGCGGGGGCTGTCGCCCGGCGGCTGGGCCGGGGCGGTCTGTCAGGCCGCGCGGGATTTCGGGGCGCACGAGGTGGTCGCCGAGGGCAACCAGGGCGGGGACATGGTGCGCGCGGTCCTGAGGACCAACGACTGTCCGGCGCCGGTCGAGATGGTGCACGCCTCGCGGTCGAAAGCGGCGCGCGCCGAGCCGGTGGCCCTGCTCTACGAACAGGGGCGGGTGGTCCATTGCGAGGCCTTTCCCGCGCTGGAGGAAGAGATGCTGGCCCTGGGGTGCGAGGGCGGACCCAGCCCGGACCGGGCCGACGCCCTGGTGTGGGCGATCACGCGGCTGATGCTGGGACCGCAGTCGGCGGGGCCATCGATAAGAAGACTCTAGGGCTTTTCCCTCCCCGTTCCGGGGAGGGAGAATTTGTTGGAACAGGAGAGACGAGATGCCGGCCATTCCCGAGCGGGACGGATTGCTGAACCATGGGCGCGATGCGAGCGGGCCGGCGCGCCTCGCGGGGGCGGTAACGCCCAGCGATACGGTCGATCTGACGACCTACGCCAAGGCGCTGTATGTCGGGGCGGCGGGCAATGTCCGTGTGCTGACGGTTGGGGCTGAGGATACGGATGCGGTGACGTTCGCCAACCATCCGGTGGGCTGGTTGCCGGTGCAGGTGCGCCGGGTGCTGGCGACCGGGACGACGGCGACGCAGATCGTGGCGGCCTTCGACTGATGGCTGAGGTCGGGTTCAGCGTCGGGGCGGCGGCGCCGGGCGGGGTGCTGGGGCGGTCGCGGTTTTCCGTGCCGGACTTGCCAGCCTGGTCGTCGGCGGTGCGGACGATGCAGGCGGGCGGCCGCGAGGCGCGGCTACTGTGCATCGGAGACAGCGTGACGCAAGGCTATGGCGGGGTCTCCGGCGGCTGGACGTCGAACGGTCGGGCGGGCGCCTGGCCCGAGCGGCTGGCGGCCTTGATGAGCGGGCGGGGTCTGCCGGCGTCGGCGGAGTCGGTCGCCGGCGCGGGGGCGGCGGATGCGGCGAGCGGGGGCTATCCGGCCTATGATCCAAGGGTGACGATGGGCGCCGGGTGGGGCGTGAACGCCCTGACGGGGATGGGGGGGCAAGCTGTTCTCGGGCACGGCGTCGTCCAGCGGCGTCTGGAGCTTTCAGCCCGACGGGCCGGTCGATCGGTTCGACCTGTGGGCCGTGACCAATACGGCCCTGGGGGTGATGACGGTCGAGACGGACGGGGTGGTGCGTGCAAGCGTGAACACGACCAAGGCCGCGTCGATGGAGGTGACGACCGTGGCCTTTCCCGAGACGAGCGGGCCGGTGACGGTGCGCTGGGCCTCGGGCGGGGCGGTGTTCGTCGCGGGCGGGGTGGCGTGGCGATCGGACGTGCGGCGGGCGCAGGTGATCAATGCGGGATGGGGCGGGGCGAAGGTGGCGGACTGGACTGCGACGGACCAGCCGTACCGGGCCTATGGGTCGATTCCGGCGGCGGCGCCCGATCTGTCGGTCGTGTGCCTGACGATCAACGACTGGAACGCGGGGACGGCTGTGGCGACCTACAAGGCCGGACTGGGGGCGTTGGTGGATCGGTGCCTGACGACGGGGGACGTGCTGCTGATGACGGGCTGTCCGTCGGACCCGGCGCAGGGCAAGGCGAGCTATGCCGCGCAAACCGCGCTGCGAGATGCCGTTTTCGAGGTCGCGGCGGCGCGGGGGCTGGCGACGCCCATCGACGGGACGGCCCTGTTCGGCGGCGGGTTCGCCGGCGAACTGATGTTCGACGCAGTCCATCCCGATGGGGCGGGTCAGGCCAGGATCGCCGAGGCGGTGCGGGCGCGGGTGACGATCTGAGGTTGTCTGTTCTGCACGCACGGTGTTAACCGTGGCGGATGGGGGAGCGGTTCTACGGGGTGCAGGCGCTGCGGTTCGCGGCGGCGACGGCGGTGGTCGTCACGCACGCCGTGGATCTGGCCGGGACGCGGCTGGGGCTGGAGACGGCGCTGGCCGGCGGGACGCTGGAGAACTTCGGCGCCGTGGGCGTGGACGTGTTCTTCGTCATCAGCGGCTTCATCATCGCCACGACGACGCGGGGGCAGGCGGGTGTCGGTGCGGCCGGAGCGTTCCTGTGGCGAAGGTTTCGGCGGGTGGCGCCGATCTATTGGCTGCTGTCGCTGCCGATCCTGATCGGGATGGCGCGGGGCGGGACCCTGAGCCCGGAGGTGGCTGCGGCGACGTTTCTGTTCTGGCCGTTCAGCGGGCTGGAGATGACGTTTCCGGCGCTGGGGCCGGGGTGGACCCTGTGTTTCGAGATGCTGTTCTACGCCGGGTTCGGGTTGGCGATGGCGGGCGGTAGGCGGGTCGGCTGGGGGCTGGTCGGGGCCTATGCGGCCATGCTGGCGGCCGGGTTGGTCGTGGCGACGCCGGTGCCGAGGTTCTGGGGCGCGCCGATCATTCTGGAGTTCCTGCTGGGCGTGGGGATCGCGTCGGTGTGGCGGAGGACGCCGCGTCGGTCGGGGATATGGGCGGTCGGGCTGGCGCTGGTCGGGTTCGGGCTGAGCCTGGTCGTCGGCTATGGCGGGATCGACGATGTGCGGGCGTTGAACGATCCGTGGAACGGGTTGAGGCGGGTGCTGATCTGGGGGGCACCCAGCGCGCTCTTGGTGTTCGGCGTAGTGCGGATGGAGCGGACGGACACGGCGCCGGGGCGGTGGGAGCGAGCGGCGGCCTTCATGGGGGATGCGTCCTATTCGATCTATCTGGTCCATGTGCTGGTGATCCGCGCGTTGGGACGGTTGTTCGAGAGCGGCATGGTCGCCATGCCTGGGGATGCGGTGGCGGTGTTGACGGTGGTCGCGAGTTTGGCGGCGGGGGTGGTCGTGCACCTGGCGGTGGAGCGGCCGTTGTTGCGGCTGATGACGCCTTCAAGACATCGCGCTTTGCTTCACACATCGTCATCCTAGGCCTTGTGCCTAGGATCCATAAACACCGGACCTGAGCGGCGAGCACCGTGAGTATGGATCCTCGGGACAAGCCCGAGGATGACGAAAATAAAAGGAAATCGACACGATGGTTTCGATCCGGTGGCCGTTCGGCCAGGCGGGGCGCGTGCGTGCGCCTGAGGGCAAGGAGAGCCGAGCGGGCGGGGTGATCGCCTTGTCGGGCGTGGGGCGGCCGCGGTGGACGCCCAACGACTACGCCAGCCTGGCGCGCGAGGGGTATCAGAAGAATGCGGTGGCCTATCGCTGCATCCGCATGATCGCCGAAGCGGCGGCGGCTGCGCCGTTTGCAGTGTTCGTGGACGGGGTGCGCGACGAGGCGCATCCGCTGGCGAAACTGATCCGCCGGCCCAATCCCGAACAGTCGGGGGCCGAGCTGATGGAGGCGGTCTATGGGGCGTTGCAGGTGTCGGGCAACGCCTATGTCGAGGCGACCGGCGATGCGGACGGGGACGGGGCGCCGGACGAGCTGTGGGCGCTGCGGTCGGATCGGGTGAAGGTGATCCCCGGCCGGTCGGGCTGGCCCGAGGCTTGGGATTATTCCGTGGACGGACGTTCGGTTCGGATCGGGCGGGCGGCGGACGGCTGGGCGCCGGTGATGCACCTGAAGCTGTGGCATCCGCTGGACGACTGGTACGGGCTGTCGCCGATGGAGGCGGCGGCGCAAGGGGTGGATGCGCACAATGCGGCGGGCGCCTGGAACAAGGCCCTGCTGGACAATGCGGCGCGGCCGTCGGGGGCGCTGGTCTATGGGGCGCGCAACGGCGAGCGGCTGACGGACGGGCAGTTCGAGGCGCTGAAGGATCAGTTGTCGAACGTCTACGCCGGGGCGACGAACGCCGGACGGCCGATCCTGCTGGAAGGCGGGATGGATTGGAAGCCGCTGAGCCTGACGCCGGCGGAGATGGATTTCACGGCCGGCAAACATGCGGCGGCGCGCGAGATCGCCCTGGCGTTCGGGGTGCCGCCGCAGCTGCTGGGGATACCGGGCGACGCGACCTACGCCAACTATCGCGAGGCCAACGCGGCCTTCTGGCGACAGACGGTGATCCCGCTGGTGAGGAAGGCGGCGGGGGCGATGACGGGCTGGCTGGGCGAACGGTTCGCGGGGTGCGAGGTGCGGGCGGATCTGGAGGCGGTGGCGGCGTTGCAGCCCGAGCGCGACGCCCTGTGGGCGCGGCTGGAGGCGGCGAGCTTCCTGACGGACGAGGAACGCCGGCGGATGGCGGGGGTGGGGGCGTGAGGGGTGATTGGTGAGTCGTGAATGAGGGGCGGCCGGCACTCACGATTCACGACTCACGATTCACGAAATCGAACGGAGAGAGCGACAATGACCGAACATCACATCCGGCGCGTGCCGACGGCGTTGCTGATCGCCGTGGCGGTGCAGACTATCGGCGGCCTGGTCTGGGCAGGCGGGGCGGCGGCGCGGATCGCGACGCTGGAACAGCGGGTCGGGGAGCAGAGGCTGGTCGCCGAACGGCTGGCGCGGCTGGAGGTTCAGGGCGAGGCGACGGCGGCGGCGGTGGAGCGGATCGAGCGGCGGTTGGAGGGCGGGTCGTGAGTGGTGAATCGGGAGTGGTGATGGAGCGCAATCATTCACGGCTCACGAGTCACCACTCACCCCTTCGGATCGAAGGTTACGCCTCCCTGTGGGGCGTGGCGGATCTGAACGGGGATGTGATGCAGGCGGGGGCGTTTGCGGACAGTCTGGCGAAGACGGGCGCCGAAGGGGTGCGGATGCTGAACCAGCACGATGCGCGGGCGCCGGTCGGGGTCTGGGAGCAGATCGTGGAGGATGCGCGGGGGCTGTTCGTGCGCGGCCGGATCGAGGACTGGTCGGCCGAGGCGCGGTTCGCCGGCGCCCTGAGCCGGGCGGGGGCGATGGACGGACTGTCGATCGGTTACCGCACGGCTCGGGCGCGACGTCAGGGGCGGTTGAGGGTGCTGAGCGCGGTGGAACTGTGGGAGGTGTCGCTGGTGACGTTTCCGATGCTGCCTGGCGCGCGGTTCAGTTTGGCTTGATCGCCGCGGCGGCCTGGTTCTGTTCGAGGCGTTCGACGAAGCGGGCGAGGGCGGCGCGGCCCTTCTTGCCGTGCATGGCGCGCAAGGCCCAGAAACCGCCGATGATGGCGAAGGCGAAGGGCAGGCGCAGCAGGGTCACGGCGATCAGGCCGACTACGCCGATCAGGAGATAGAGGCCGAGGAAGACGCCCGCGAGCGCGCCGATCGAGGCGGCGGGGGGTGCCGGAGCGGGAGCCGGAACGGAAGCGGCCCGGGGCGGCGGGGAAGACAGCGTCGGTGCGGCGGCGGCCTCGGTCTTTGGTCTTTGCTGGCGCGGCGGCGGTGCGGGCTCGGGTGAGAGTCGGGCGGGGCGATACAGGATGGACCGGCCGTGGTCGTCGACGATGAAGACCTCGCCGAAGGGCGTGTTCGAGAGGTCGATGCGGCGGGTGTCCTGGCCATAGCTCTGGCCGTGCAGTGCGATCAGACGACCCCGGCGCAGCTCGATCTGGAAGCCGATGGGATCGGGCAGGTTCCCGACCATGACATGAACCGTGCCGAACAGGCCGGTGGCGTCCGGATTGCCGGTCGCGCGGTTCGCATCGACGATCATTTGGGAATAGAGGCCGGCGCCGGTGTTGCGACGCAGGCCGGGCGAACTGGCCGCCGTCTGCGCCGCCAGATCGGGCACGCGATCGCCCATCTGCCAGCCCATGGCGTCCATGACGGTGCGTTCGAGGGGCGTGAGATGGGCCATCAGGCGACCATTATAGAGCAGGGAAGGGGCGACGGCCCTCGGCCTTCGCCTGGCCGACGTAGTGGGCGTTCATCTGGCGCAGTTTCGCCCGAAGCAGGAACAGGAAAGCCAATACGGTCAAGACGACAAACACCGGCCAGTAGGGAATGGGCGGCATCCCCAAATGGCGTGTCAGAAAGCCCAGCGGGTCGCGCGATCCAGCCGTCACGCAAAACATGATCCATACGCAAAGGGCGATCGCGTCGATCACATTGGCAGCAGTTTTGGATGGCGCCGCTCCCCAGCGCGCTATCGCCGCCTGCATAGGGCGAGGCACAGTTTCGATAGGCGGCTGCCTGGTGATGAGCAGGAAATCGCCTAGCGGAATAGGGTCGAGTTCCTGGGATGTCTGAAGCCGCTGTAGCGGCGAGAGGCGGCGCGAGAGTGCGCGCCTCTTGCGACGTTCGATAAAGGCGAGCGCATATTGAAGGCCCAGAGCGCCGAAGATGGCCATTAACGGCAGAACATAGAAGAGGTCGGGAACTGGCCCTTCATAGTGGTTCAAGACGGCGACTGCCGTGATCGGCGCCAGCGGCGCCCATACCCAAACGAGCTTGAGCAGCCAGGAGCGCTGCAAGCCGTCCAATAATTTCGAGGTCGTGTCGGTCACGCCTCGACCCTAACCGCAACCCGCGGTTCTTCAACCGGAGATATCATGAAAGAGACCAAACAGGCTTCGGGCACTCCCGAGGCGCGCGCTGTCGTGCATGAGATGATGGCGGCGTTCGAGGCGTTCAAAGGGGCGAACGACGTCCGGTTGGGCGAGATCGAGAAGAAGGCGGCGGCCGATGTGCTGCTGGAGGAGAAGGTGGCGCGCATCGACCAGGCGGTGGCGGCGGCCCAGGCGCGGCTGGATCGGGTGATGAGCCAGAACAGGCGTCCGGTTATCGGCGGCGAACCGTCCGAGCCGGCGGCTGCCCCCGAGGCGAAGGCGGCGTGGGACGGCTATCTGAAGACGGGTCAGTCGGGTGGTCTGGAGGTCAAGGCGGGTCTGTCGGGTGGGGCGACCTCGGGCGGCTATGTCGTGCCGTATGAGACCGAACGGGCCATCGAGCGTCGGCTGATGGCGGCCTCGCCGATGCGCGAAATCGCCACGGTGCGCACGGTGGCGGCCGGCGTGTTCCGTAAGCCGGTGTCGACGGCGGGCGTGGCCTGCGGCTGGGTGGCGGAGACGGCGGCGCGGCCGGAGACGGACCCGGCGACCCTGGCGTTGCTGGAGTTCCCGTCGGCGGATCTGTACGCCAATCCTGCCGCGACCCAGGCCCTGCTGGACGATGCGCTGGTGGACCTGGACGAATGGCTGGCGGCCGAGGTGGAGGACGCCTTCGCGGCCCAGGAAACCCAGGCCTTCGTGACCGGCGACGGCGTAAACAAGCCCAAGGGGTTCCTGAGCTACGATACCGTGGCGGACGCCGGCCAGGCCTGGGGCCAGATCGGTTCTGTGGCGTCGGGCGCGGCGGGCGGGTTTGCGGCGACCAGTCCGACGGACCGGCTGATCGACCTGATCTATGCGCCCAAGGCCCAGTACAGGCCGAACGGACGGTTCGTGATGAACCGCAAGACGGTCTCGGCCGTGCGCAAGTTCAAGGACGCGGACGGCAACTACATCTGGCAGCCGGCGACGCGGCTGGGCGAGACGGCGTCGCTGCTGGGCTATCCGGTCACCGAGATCGAGACAATGCCGGATATGGCGGCCAACAGCCTGTCCATCGCGTTCGGGGACTTCCAGCGGGGCTATCTGATCGTAGATCGGGCGGGGGTGCGGGTGCTGAGGGATCCCTATTCGGCCAAGCCCTATGTGCTGTTCTACACGACCAAGCGCGTGGGCGGCGGGGTGCAGAACTTCGACGCTGTGAAAGTCATGAAGTTCTCCGCGACGTAGTCGCGGAGGGCAAGGTGATGAAGTTCAGCGCGAGCTGATGTGATGGCGCTCGTTTCTCCCTCCCCCTGCGGGGGAGGGCAGGCCGCGTAGCGGCCGGGTGGGGGCGGCAGGGCGACCGGACTCGGATTGCCTGGCCCTCCCCACCCGGTCTCGCCTGCGGCTCGACCACCCTCCCCCGTGGGGGAGGGAGAATTCTGAATCTGACAATGGAGATTGCCATGGCGCAGCCGGTGACGGTGGCGGAGGCGAAGCTGTTTCTGAGGGTCGAGCATGAGGCCGAGGACGGGCTGATCCAGACCTTGATCGAGGCGGCCCAGGCGAAGGTCGAGGGGGATGTGGGGTTGGGCCTGACATCGACTTCGCCGCCGCCGTTGCGGCTGGCGATCCTGATGCTGGTGCTGCGGGCCTATGAGCGGGGGGAGCCGATGGCGGTGGAGCCCGTGGAAGGGTGGATCGCGCCGTATCGCGTGGTGCGGTTGTGAGGATCCTGGCGGGGCTGTTCCAGCCGGTGGAGGCCGAGACGCCTTATGGCGGGCGCAGCGTGACGTTCGAGGCGGTGGGGTCGGCCTGGCTGAAGTGCGGGGCGCGCAGGCGGGTCGAACGCGGCGAGGGGGATCAGAGGCGGGCGGTCGAGACGATGGGGGCCGAGGCGCGGGCGGATCCTCGGCTGGCGGTCGGGCGGGTGCTGCGGTTCGGCGGGGCGGACTGGCGGATCGTTGCGACGCAGGATGTGCGGCCGGGGCGGGTCAGGCTGGATCTGGAGCGGGTGCGATGAGGGATCATGAAAGCGCGCTGCAGAAGGCGGTGGTGGCGGCGCTGAAGGGGGATGCGGCGGTTGCGGCGCTGTTGGGCGGCCGGGTGTTCGATCAGGCTCCCGAGGGGGCCGCGTTTCCGCATCTGGTGGTCGGGCGGTGCGAGAGCCGGCCGGTGGCGGCGGACGGAGGCGGGGTCGAGCAGAGGCTGACGCTGACGGGCGTGTCGCGGTTCGCCGGATCGGAAGAGGCCAAGGCGGTGGCGGCGGCGGTGCGGGCGTGTCTGCACGAGGCGGTGCTGGAGGCCGATGGCGTGCGGACGGCGACGCTGAGGGCGACGTCTGCGGACGTGTTCCGGGCGAGCGACGGGCGACGGACCTATGCGGTGGTGCGGTTGAGGGCGGTGACGGAAGAGATTTGATCCTCCCTCGCGTCAGCGGGGGAGGGGGACCATGCGCAGCATGGTGGAGGGGGCGAAGAGCGGACCGGGTGTGGAAATCAGGCGACGAGCGCGTGTCCGCCCCCTCCACCACTTCGTGGTCCCCCTCCCCCGTTTCGCTGCGCTTCACGAGGGAGGATTGAGTGATGACCGCACAGGCGGGCAAGGACATGCTGCTGAAGATCGAGGGCGCGCCGGGCGTGTTCACGACGGTGGCGGGGTTGAGGGCGCGGACGATTTCGCTGAACGCCAAGACGGTGGATGCGACCGACGGCGACAGCGCCGGGCGGTGGCGCGAGCTGCTGGCGGGGGCGGGCGTGAAATCGGCGGCGGTGTCGGGGCAGGGGATCTTCCGCGATGCGTCGTCGGACGCCCTGGTGCGCGAGGCCTTCTTCGATCAGGCGGCCAAGACCTGGCGGCTGATCGTGCCGGACTTCGGCGTGCTGGAGGGGCCGTTCCTGGTGGCGGCGCTGGAATACGCCGGCGAGCACGAGGGGGAGGCGACCTTTGCGCTGAGCCTGGCCAGCGCGGGGGCCATCGGGTTCAGCGCGATATGAACGGCGCGCGGGGCGAGGCGGCGGTGATGCTGGGCGGCGAGCGGCGGCGGGTGTGTCTGACGCTGGGGGCGCTGGCGGAGATCGAGACGGGGCTGGGCGTCGATGGGCTGGCGGCGGTGGCGGAACGGATGAAGGCGCTGTCGGCGAGAGATCTGATGGTGGTGCTGGCGGCGGTGTTGCGCGGGGGCGGGGACGAGGCGGCGGATGTCTCGGCGGTCGATCCGCGCGAGGCGGCGGTCGCGGTGGCGCAGGCGTTTTCGGCGGCCGCGAGGTGACGCCCTGGGGCGAGATGTTGAGGCTGGCGGCCGCGATGGGCGTGGGGCCGGAAGCGTTCTGGCGGCTGTCGCTGAAGGAGTGGCGGATGTTGACGCAGTCGCCGCATGGCACGGCTCCGATGGGGCGTGAGGGGCTGGCGCGATTGATGGAGGGTTGGCCGGATGGCGGATGAGTTTGGGCCGGGCGGGATCGACCAGGTCGCGCTGAGAGCAGCGGAGGCCGGGGCGGCGCTGGAGGCGCTGAAGGCGCCGGCGCAGGATGCGGCTGACGCCATCGAGGAGGCGTTCGGCCGGGCGGGCGACAGCCTGACGCGGTCGCTGGCGCGAGCGGCGGCGGACGGGGAGGTGTCACTGGCCGAACTGGCGCGGGCGGTGCTGAACGCGGTCAATGCGGCGGCGGGGTCGCAAGGTGGATTGAGCGGCGCGATCCAGGCGGCGATGTCCAGTTTCGGCGGGGCGCGGGCGGACGGCGGGCCGGTGCTGTGCGGCGGCGCCTATCTGGTCGGAGAGCGCGGGCCGGAGGTGTTTCGACCCGCGACGGGCGGCGAGATCGGGCCGGCTTCCGGCGGCGGGGTTACGGTCAATGTGGCGGTGGACGGCGGCGCGCCGGCCCTGCTGAGGTCGGAGGCGCAGATCGCCCAGATGCTGGCGCGGGCCGTCAGTCTGGGTGCAAGGCGGATGTAAAAACGCCGCCCCGTCGAGGACGGGGCGGCGCTGGAGGCGTGCCTTACAGGCCCTTGGGGTTCGGGCCGAAGCGGTTCTCGCCCTTCTGGCTGTCCGTTATGCCAATCCAAAGCAGGAAGGCCAGGTTGACGAGCGTGGCGATGGTGAAGGCGCCGAAGGCCGGACCCATGATGGACAGCGCGGCCATCGGGTTATCCTCGTAATAGCTCTCGTCCATGCCGCTGGCGGCGATGCCGGCAAACATCATCACGAAGCCGGCGATGACCAGTATCGTGGAGATCGCCCAGGGAATGGCGACCAGCCAGCCGCTCTTGCCCATGTCGTGAAGACGCTTCACCGAAATGGCGAGGTTGGGCCAGATCAGGGCCAGGGAGATCAGCCCGCCCAGGAAGGGAATCCAGCCCAGCACCAGGCTGGCGCCGAAGATGATCAGGAAGCCGATCCAGAAGTGCGAGCGGCGCAGGCGGCCATTGAACGACAGCATGGCGGACTGGAAGTCGAAGCCCGAGCCGGGCGCGCCGACTGCGGCTGAGGCGGCCGAAGCAGCGTAACCGCCGGCGACGCCGGTGGTGGTCGCAGCGCCGGCGAGGATCAGAATCTGGGTGGCGGCGGCGCCTTCGGGGACGAAGTCGACGCGGACGCCGGCGGCGGGGACGGCGGGCGACTGGAGCGCGGCCGAGGTGAAGTCGTAGCGCGCGCCGTCGTCGCCGCTAATCAGGCCGGTTCCGGTCGTGCTGTCGTAGCTGAGGATTTCGCCGCGCAAACGTGTCGCTCCCATGGGCAGGCGGCCGAGGCTGGCCGTGCCGCGAGCATGAACGAGCGGCGATCGATGAACAAGTGAAACAGGGGACAGGTTCGACATGGCCTTCCATGAGGTGCGGCTGCCGGCGCGGCTGGCGTTCGGCTCGACCGGCGGGGTGGAGCGCAGGACCGAGATCACGACGCTGGCGTCGGGATTCGAGCGGCGGTCGACCCCCTGGGCGTTGGGGCGCAGGCGGTATCTGATCGGGGCCAACCTGAGATCGCTGGACGACATGGCCGAGCTGGTCGCCTTCTTTGAGGCGCGTCGGGGGCGGCTGTACGGGTTCCGGTTCAAGGATTTCGCAGACTTCAAGTCGTGCGCGCCGGGCGGGACGGTGTCGGCGGGGGATCAGGTGCTGGGCGTGGGTGACGGGGTGCGGACGGCGTTCGGCCTGGTCAAGCGATACGGCGATGTGGAGCGGCCGATATCAAAGCCGGTCGCGGGGTCGGTGCGCGTGGCGGTCGGGGGCGTCGAGGTCGCGGATTTCACCGTGGATGAGGCGACGGGGGTGATGACTCTGGCGAGCGCGCCGGCGGCGGGCGCCGTGGTGACGGCGGGGTTCGCGTTTGACACGCCCGTGCGGTTCGACAGCGACCGGATCGAGACGACGCTGGAGAGTTTCGAGGCCGGACGGATGGCGGCCGTGCCGCTGATCGAGGTTCGGGTCTGAACCATGCGAAATATACCGGAAGAAATGGCCGCCCGTATCGAGAGCGGGGCGGCGACGCTGTGTCATGTCTGGCGGCTGGAGCGGGCCGATGGAGCGGTGATGGGGTTCACCGATCACGACCGGGACCTGGTGGTGGATGGCGCAGTCTGTCGGGCGGCGAGCGGTTGGACGGCAGGGGCGGGCGAGAGCGCTGTCGGGCTGGCGGCGGGATCGGTCTCGGCGGCGGGGGCGCTGGATGACGAGGCGATCAGCGAAGCGGATGTGGCGGCGGGTCTGTTCGATGCGGCGACGGTCGAGCTGTGGCGGGTGGATTGGTCGCGGCCCGATCTGAGGGTGCGGTTGTGGGCGGGGACGCTGGCGCGGATTCGACGGGAAGGGGGCGGGTTCGTCGCCGAGTTGGAGGGGCCGCTGGCGAAGCTGGAGTGGGTGGTCGGGCGGACCTATGGGCGGATGTGTGATGCGCGGCTGGGGGACCAGAGGTGCGGGGTCGCGGATGCGGCGGGGCGGGTCTGCGACAAGCGGTGGGAGACCTGCGTCAAGACGTTCGGGAATGGGGCGAACTTTCGCGGGTTCCCGGATGTGCCGGGGGACGACTTTCTGACGGCGTATCCCGCGGGGAGCGCGCGGAACGACGGCGGGAGCCGGCGGTGAGGGGCGCGGCGATAATTTCTCCCTCCCCGGAACGGGGAGGGTCGTCGCGAAGCGACGGCGTGGGGACGGCCGGGCGACCGGACTCGGAGTGCCGGGCCGCCCCCACCCGGTCTCGCCGCCGGCTCGACCACCCTCCCCCGCGGGGGGAGGGAGAGGTTGGTGCGCTTGTCGTTGCATCGGCCCGGTCTTGGCTCGGCACGCCGTATCGGCATCAGGCCAGTGTGAAGGGCGTGGGTGCGGATTGTCTGGGGCTGGTGCGCGGTGTGTGGCGCGAGGTCGTGGGGCGTGAGCCGGAGGACTTGCCGGCCTATTCGGCGGACTGGGCCGAAGTCGGCGGGCGCGAAATGCTGCTGGAGGCGGCGGAGCGGTGGCTGAGGCCGGTCGCGGTCGATGAGATGCGGGCGGGGGATGTGCTGCTGTTTCGGATGTCGCCGGGGGCGGCGGTGAAGCACTGCGCCATCCTGAGCGATCTCGGCGGGCCGGAGCCGAGGATGATCCACGCCTATTGGGGACGGGCGGTGGTCGAGAGCTGGATGGGCGTTTGGTGGCGGCGACGGCTGGTCGCGGTGTTTCGGTTTCCAATCCTCCCCAGCGAAGCGGGGGAGGGGGACCGCGCGAAGCGTGGTGGAGTGGGCGAAAGTCCCACGGATTTTGGTGAAGCAGGATTAGAGGTCGGAGGTGCGGTCGCCCCCTCCACCACTTCGTGGTCCCCCTCCCCCGTGAACGGGGGAGGATCTTTGGAGGAGTAGATGGCGCAAGTCGTTCTGAGCGCTGTGGGTCAGTCGGTCGGCGGGCCGGTCGGGCGGGTGATCGGCTCGACGATCGGGCGGGCGATCGACAATCGCGTGGTTGGATCGCTGGGGCCGGCGCGGCAGGTGGGGCCGAGGCTGGAGACGCTGAAGGTGCAGGGGACGGCGGAAGGGGCGCCGATGGCCTGCGTGTTCGGGCGGGCGCGGGTGACGGGTCAGGTGATCTGGGCGGCGCGGTTCCTGGAAGGCAAATCGAAAGGGCGGGCGGGCAAGGGCGGGCCGAAGACGGTCGACTATGTCTATTCGCTGAGCTTCGCCGTGGCGCTGTGTGAAGGCGAGATCGACGGGGTCGGGCGGGTCTGGGCCGATGGGCGGCTGATGGACATGACCGGCGTCGTGATGCGGGTGCATCGCGGGAGCGAGGACCAGACGCCGGATCCGTTGATCGAGGCGGTGGAGCAGGATGCGCCCGCCTATCGCGGCACGGCCTATGTGGTGTTCGAGGACTTGCCGCTGGGGCCGTTCGGGGACCGGGTTCCGCAGTTGAGTTTCGAGGTGTTTCGGCGGCCGCGCGGGCAGGCGGCGCGGCTGGAGGATATGCTTGAGGGGGTGTGTCTGATCCCTGGTGCGGGGGAGTTCGCGCTGGCGACCGAGGCGGTCGTGCGGCGCGAGGGGCTGACGCGGGCGCGGCCCGAGAATGTGCACAATGGCGAGGGTCGGGCGGACCTGATCGCATCGCTGGATCAGTTGCAGGCGCAGCTGCCGAAGCTGAAACGGGTCAGTCTGGTGGTGGGGTGGTTCGGCAGTGACCTGAGAGCGGGGGAAAGCCGGGTGCGGCCGGGGGTGGAGCGGCGCGACAAGCCGACGGAGCCGATGGGCTGGTCCGTGGCGGGCGTGACGCGAGGCGAGGCCTATGAGGTCAGTCGGGTGGACGGGGCGCCGGCCTATGGCGGGACGCCGTCGGACGAGAGCGTGCGGCAGGCGATCCGCGAGCTGAAGGCGCGGGGGCTGGAGGTCACGCTGTATCCGTTCGTCTTCATGGACTGCCCCGGCTATCCGTGGCGGGGGCGTGTGGCGGGCGTGGATGGGGCCGGGGCGACGGCGGAGATTGCGACCCTGTTCGGCGGGGCGGACGATTGGGGCCTGCGGCGGATGGCGCTGCACTATGCCCGGATCGCGGCCGAGGAGGGGGCGGACGGCCTGTTGATCGGGTCGGAGATGCGGGGCGTGACCTGGACGCGGGATGCGGTCGGGGGCTTTCCGGCGGTCGATCAGTTCCGGGCGCTGGCGGGGGAATGCCGGGCGGTGGTGGGGGCGGATGTCGCCCTGTCCTATGCGGCGGACTGGAGCGAATATTTCGGGCGTCAGGCCGGCGGGGAGATCGTGTTTCACCTCGATCCGCTGTGGGCAGATGAGACCATCGATCATGTGTCGATCGACTGGTATCCGCCGCTGACGGACTGGCGCGAGGGCGACGGCGGCGCAGACGCGGCGACGTTCGCGGGGGCGGCGGACCCGGCCTATCTGGCGGCGGGCGTCGCGGGCGGGGACGGGTTCGACTGGTACTACGCCAGCGAGGCGGATCGGGCGGCGCAGGCGCGCACGCCCATCGTCGATGGGGCGCATGGCGAGGACTGGGTGTTTCGGCCCAAGGACCTGAAGGGGTGGTGGTCGAACCGGCACCATGACCGGCCGGGCGGGGTGAGGGCGCCGACGCCGACCGCCTGGGTTCCGGGGATGAAGCCGGTGCGGCTGTCGGAGTTCGGCTGTGCGGCGGTCGACCGGGGCGGCAATGCGCCGAACCTGTTCCAGGATCCCAAGAGCAGCGAGAGTAGCTTGCCGCCGGGATCGACCGGCGGGCGAGACGATGCGGTGCAGCGGGCGGCGCTGGAGGCGGTGCTGGGTCATTACGCAACGCCTGAGAACAATCCGGTTTCGGCGGTCTATGGCGGGCGGATGCTGGCGGGGGCGGACGCCTGGTGCTGGGACGCGCGGCCCTATCCGGCGTTTCCGGCAAGGGGGGATGTGTGGGCGGACGCAGGGGCGTGGCGGGCCGGGCACTGGCTGAACGGGCGGCTGGCGGGGGATGGGCGCGACCTGATCGAGGCGGTGCTGGCGCGGGGCGGTCTGGCGGCTGATGAAATGTCAGTGGAGGGCGTCGAGGGGGCGGCGGCCGGCTATGTCATCGACCGGCCGACGCGGACGCGCGATGCGCTGGAGCCGCTGCTGGCGGCGTTCGATGCGGTGGCGGCGGAGCGTAACGGACGGGTCGCCGTGCTGGGGCGTGTGGAGACGGTGGTCGAGATCGCGGGCAAGGCTTTGGCCTTGCCCGACGGCGGCGCTGCGGAGGCGACGACGCGGACGCTGGAGGCGCGGGCGGGCGAGGCGCGGGTGCGGTTCATCGACGAGACGGCGGACTATCAGACGGGCGCGGTGGTCGTGCGGTCTGAGGATGCGTCGGCGACGGGCGGCGGGGTGGATCTGGATCTGCCGCTGGTGTGCGGTGGTGGGCTGGCCAGGGCGGCGGCTGAGCGGGCGCTGGATGGCGACGGCGTGGAGGCGAAGACGCTGGCGCTGGGGCCGCTGGAGGCCTTGCGGCGGGAGCCGGGGGATGGGGTGCGGCTGGACGGCGTCGCGGGCGACTGGCGCGTGATGCGGACGACGGCGGACGAGACGCCGTCGGCGGTGGTGGAGCCGGTAGCCTCGCGGCGGGTCGTCGAAGACGATGGCGTCTGGCGCGGGGGCGAGACGCCCGCCGTGGTCGGGGCGCCCTTCGTCGGGGTGTTGGACCTGCCGCCTCTGATCGGGCGGGAGGAGGATGGGCGGCCGGTCGTGGCGGTTGCGGCGGAGCCCTGGCGGACGATGCGGCTGCATGCGGGGGCGTCGACCGAGACGCTGACGGCGCGGGCGGATGTGGAGACGCCGGCGACGGTGGGGGTGCTGGTCGAGGCGTTGGGGCCAGGGGTGCGGCATCGCTGGGACGAGGTCCATGCGGTCGTGGTGCGGGTCGAGGGCGGTGCGCCGGAGAGCGCGGTCGAGACGGCGGTGCTGGGCGGCGGCAATGCGCTGGCGGTCGAGACGGCGGCGGGCTGGGAGGTCGTGCAGTATCGGTCGGCGGTGCTGGTCGGGCCGGGGACGTGGCGGCTGGAGGGACTGTTGCGGGGGCAGCAGGGAACCGAGGTCGAGATGCGGGCCGGCGCCGGAGCGGGATCGGTCGTGGTGTTTCTGGACGACCGACTGGCGCGGGCGGAGATCGGGCGGGGGGAGCGGGGCCTGCCTCTGGTCTGTCGCGCGGGGCCGGCCGGGGCGGCGCCGGGTGGGACGGGGTTCACTGAGACGATGTTTCAGTCGAGGAGCATGCATGACCGACCGTGGTCGCCGTGTGGACTGGCGGTCGCTGCGGATGGGGACGGGCTGACGGTTCGGTGGACGCCGCGCGTGCGGCTGTTCGGCGATGGCTGGGACGGGGAGCCTGCGGCGGTCGATCCGGTGCGGTTCCGTGTGCGGGTGCTGGACGGCGACGTCGTGGTTCGGACGGTGGAGGCGGAGGGTTTGTCCGCCTTCTATCCGGCGGCCGCCCTGGCGGCGGACTTTCCCGAGGGCGTGACGGCGACGGCGCGGATCGCCGTGGCGCAGTGGGGCGAGGGATTTGGGTGGGGCCCAGAGGCAGAGGTGGAGGCGGAAATCGGGCTGATCTGAGCAAATGACGGGTCCGGCCCTTTGCGTGGGGCGGGGCATGGCTTAACTGACGGCCTCTCGGTTTTTCAGTTGGAGCGACAACGCACGTGGCAGGCGACCCCTACAAGGAACTGGGCGTTTCGAAGGGCGCGAGCGCGGACGAGGTCAAGAAGGCGTATCGCAAGCTCGCCAAGGAGCTGCACCCCGACAAGAACCCCGGCGACAAGATCACCGAGGACAAGTTCAAGCGGGTGACGGCGGCCTTCGACATCCTGGGCGACGCCGAGAAGCGCGCCAAATACGACGCCGGCCAGATCGACAACGACGGCAACGAACAATATCGCGGCTTCGGCGGGGGCGGTCGCGCCGGCGGTAGTCCGTTCGGCCAGGGTGGTGCGGGCGGCGGCTTCGGCGGCGGGCCGGGCGGCCGGGCCAACTTCGAAGGCGTCGATCTGGACGACCTGTTCGGGATGTTCGGCGGGGCGGGGCGTCAGCGCGGCGCGCGGGACTTCACGTCGCGCGGGCAGGACGTGAAGGCGACGCTGGACATCAGCCTGGAAGACGCCATCGCGGGGGCGACGCGACGGATCCAGTTCTCGGACGGTCGCACGCTGGACGTGACCATTCCCAAGGGCGCGTCGGAGGGCCAGACCATCCGCCTGCGTGGACAGGGTTCGCCGGGGCGCGGGGCCGAGAACGGCGACGCCCTGATCGAGCTGAAGATCGAGGCGCATCCGATCTACAAGCGTGACGGGGCGGACCTGACGATGGACCTGCCGGTGTCGGTTCCCGATGCGGTGCTGGGCGCCAAGGTTCGCGTGCCGACGCCCGAAGGCGTGGTGCAGATGACGATCCCGGCGGGTTCGAATTCGGGCAAGATCCTGCGGCTGAAGGCGCGCGGGGCCTATGCGGCGGGCAAGCGCGGGGATCTGTTGGCGCGGCTGGTGGTGACGCTGCCGGACGAGCCGGACGAGGCCCTGACCCGGTTCGCCGAGGAATGGCGGGCCAAGCGGCCCTATACGCCGGGACGTTAAGCGCGCTCAAGCAGCGCGACGCGCGGTAGCGCCAAGGGGAAAAAGAGCATGAGCGTGAAGCCTGATGTGAAGCCGGCGCGGCCGTGGTTTTCGGCGGGGCCGACGGCGAAACGGCCGGGCTACAGCCTGGCGGGTCTGCCGTCCGATCTGCTGGGACGCGGCATCCGCGCGCCGGAGGTGGTGGAGCGGTTCGCGCATGGCCTGCGGCTGACGCGCGAGGTGCTGGACGTCCCCGAGAGCCACGTGATGCTCTACACGCCGGGGTCGGACACGGGCGCGGTCGAGGCGGCCCTGTGGGGGATGCTGGGGCAGCGGCCGGTGCAGGTCGTGGCGTTCGAGAACTTCGGCCTGACGTGGCTGGCGGACGTGAAGGATCATCTGGGGTTGGAGCCCGAGGCGCTGACGGCGCCCTGGGGCGAACTGCCGGATATGAGCCAGGCGGACTGGTCCAAGGACGTGGTGTTTCCGTGGAACGGCACGACCTCGGGCGTGCGCGTGCCGGACGCCGACTGGATCGCCGACGACCGCGAGGGGCTGGCGATCTGCGACGCGACCTCGGCCGCCTTCGCCATGCCCTTGCCATTCGACAAGCTGGATGTGGTGACCTTCAGCTTCCAGAAGGCGCTGGGCGGCGAGGCGGGCATCGGCGTGATGGTGCTGTCGCCGCGCGCGGTAGCGCGTCTCGATACGTATCGGCCGGATCGGGCGATCCCCAAGCTGCTGCGGTTGACGGACGGCAAGGGCTTCGACCGAGCGCTGGCGGACGGGGTAGCGATCAACACCTTCTCGATCCTGACCATCGAGGACTGGATCGACGCTCTGGACTGGGCGAAGGGCATAGGCGGCCTGACGGAGCTGATCCGGCGCACGGACGCCAACTATGCGGTGTTGGCGGAGTGGGTCGACAAGACCGACTGGATCGCCTTCCTGCCGGATCGGCCGGAGATTCGGTCGACGACGTCGGTGTGCCTGAAGTTCACTGACGCACGGATCGCGGCACTGGACGCCAAGGCGCAGAAGACTTTCGTCGTGCGGTTCAAAGCCTTGCTGGAACGCGAGGCGGCCGTTTTCGACATGGAGCCGCATCGCAACGCCCCGCCGGGACTACGCCTGTGGTGCGGTTGCACCGTCGAGACGGCCGATGTGATCGCGGCGACGCCGTGGCTGGAATGGGCGTTCGAGACGGCGGTCGCCGAACTCGCATAAATGCGCGTAACGGGACGACACCGGACGATTCCCCCGCTATAGGCTGCGCCCGCATTCGGGTCGGCGCGCAGGCGCGACGCCCCAACGATATTGACGCGTTCTTCGAGAAGAACGCTTGGGCGGAGAAGTGCTTTGGCGAACGTAGCGGTGGTCGGCGCCCAGTGGGGCGACGAGGGCAAGGGCAAGATCGTGGACTGGCTGTCCAACCGCGCCGACATGGTCGTGCGGTTCCAGGGCGGTCACAATGCGGGCCATACGCTGGTCGTGGACGGCAAGGTCTACAAGCTGGCGCTGCTGCCTTCTGGCGTGGTGCAGGGCAAGCCGTCGATCATCGGCAACGGCGTGGTTGTCGATCCCTGGCATCTGGTCGGCGAGATCGAGAAGATCCAGGCCCAGGGCGTGGCGATCAGCCCCGAGATCCTCACCATCGCCGACAACGCCTGCCTGATCCTGCCGATCCACCCCGCGCTGGACGTGGCGCGCGAGGCGGCGGCGAGCGCGCCGGGCGCCAAGATCGGCACGACCGGGCGGGGGATCGGCCCGGCCTATGAGGACAAGGTCGGTCGGCGCGCCATCCGGGTCTGCGACCTGGCTGACGAAGACGATCTGAAGGTCAAGATCGACCGGCTGCGCTCGCACCACGATCCGCTGCGCGCGGGCCTGGGGCTGGAGCCGATCGACCCCGATGCGCTGCTGGCCCAGCTGCTGGAGATCGCGCCGAAGATTCTGCCCTATGTGAAACCGGCCTGGCGGGTGCTGGACCAGGCGCAGAAGGACGGCAAGCGCGTGCTGTTCGAAGGGGCGCAGGGCGCCTTCCTGGACGTGGACCACGGCACCTATCCTTACGTGACCAGTTCGAACACTGTGGCCGGACAGGCGGCCGCCGGATCGGGCATCGGGCCACGCGGCGTCGGCTATGTGCTGGGGATCGTGAAGGCCTATACGACGCGCGTCGGCGAGGGGCCCTTCGCCTGTGAGTTGAACGACGAGGTCGGAGAGCATCTGGCGACCGTGGGGCGCGAGGTGGGGGTGAACACCGGGCGGGCGCGGCGCTGCGGCTGGTTCGACGCCGTGCTGGTGCGCCAGTCGGTGGCGATCAACGGCATCGACGGCATCGCCCTGACCAAGCTGGACGTGCTGGACGGGTTGAAGACGCTGAAGATCTGCGTTGGTTACAAGGTCGATGGCGAGGTGCTGGATTATCTGCCCAGCAGCCTGAAGGCCCAGGCCGCCGCCGAGCCGGTGTTCGAGGAGCTGGAGGGCTGGAGCGAGAGCACCGCCGGGGTTCGCAGCTTCAAGGACATCAACGCCAACGCCATCAAATATGTGCGGCGGATCGAGGAGCTGATCGGCGCGCCGGTGGCCCTGCTGTCCACCAGCCCGGAACGGGACGACACCATCCTGATGCGGGATCCGTTCCAGGGTTGAGACGCAAAGCTTTGTTGATTCAACAGGCTTTAACCAGAGTGCGGTAAGGATAACAGCTCCAGACCGGGAGACCGACTTGTTCACCGCCGACGCCAGAACGTTGAGCCGCATCGAGCCTGCCGTAAGGCGGGTGGTGATCGTCGATCCCAACATGTCGTCCGCACGACTGCTGACCGACATCATGAAGGGGCTGGGCGCCCGCGAGGTCTATGTCGAGGGCGACGAGGAGCGCGCGCTGGAGTTGCTGCGCGACGTCGAGCCGGGCGTGATCTTCACCGAGCGGTCCGGCGAGACGCTGAACGGCGAGAGCCTGGCGCGGCGGGTGCGCCGGTCGAGCATGGCGTGCCGCATGTCGCCGATCATCATGGTGACGGGTGAGGCGACCGCCGCCGCTATCAAGGGCGCGCGCGATTCCGGCGTTCACGAGTTCCTGAGAAAACCCTTCACGACCGGCGACCTGTTCAAGCGGGTCGAGAACGTGGCCTTGAAGCCTCGACCCTGGATCGAGGCGGTGGGCTATGTCGGGCCGGATCGACGGCGGTTCAACTCGGGCGAATTTTCCGGTGCGCGCAAGCGGCGCAGCGATGGTACGGCAGGCGGAGGGCCGGCGGAGGTGAAGGATCAGGCGATCCGCATCCTGATTTCGGCCCTGGCGCAGTTCGATCAGGACCCCTCGCAAGCCACGCGCGCCATTCGACAGCAGGCCGAAACGCTGAACGGGCTGGCGATCAAGACCGCGGACGCCAAGCTGGCGATGGTCGTGGCGACGCTGCAGGCCTATTTAGCTGGCGGTCAGGTGACCAAGGTCGGAGTGGCCCAGCCGATCGGCGCGGTGGTTGCGGCGGCGAAAGCTGCAGAAGAAACGGCCCCGATGGCGCGGGCGTCCTGAAAACATAGAGGCCTGTCGCGCCGATAGAGCGCGACAGGTTATTTTCGATCAGGCGTCGACCAGGTTCCGCTCTTCGGCGGCGGCGCGCATGGCCTTTTGCAGCTTCTCGAAGGCGCGGACCTCGATCTGACGCACGCGTTCGCGCGACACGCCGTACTGGCCGGCGAGCTCTTCCAAGGTGACTGGGTCGTCCTTGAGGCGACGTTCCGTGAGGATATGCTTCTCGCGGTCGGTCAGCTCTCCCATAGCCTCTTGCAGGAGGCTCATGCGGATGCCCTTTTCCTCGTCTTCGGCGAGCTGGGTTTCCTGGGATACGGCGGTGTCGTCGGCCAGCCAGTCCTGCCATTCGCTTTCACCGTCAGCGCGCAGCGGCGCGTTCAGCGAGGCGTCGCCGCCGAGACGGCGGTTCATGTTGGTGACCTCTTCCTCGCTGACGCCCAACTTTGTGGCGATGGCGGCGAGGTGTTCGGGGTGCAGGTCGCCTTCCTCGAAGGCCGAGATCTGGCTCTTGGCCTTGCGCAGGTTGAAGAACAGCTTCTTCTGCGCGGCGGTGGTGCCCATCTTCACGAGCGACCAGCTGCGCAGAATGTATTCCTGGATCGAGGCGCGGATCCACCACATGGCGTAGGTCGCCAGGCGGAAACCCTTGTCCGGGTCGAATTTCTTGACGGCCTGCATCAGGCCGACGTTGCCCTCGGAAATCACTTCGCCGATCGGCAGGCCGTAGCCGCGATAGCCCATGGCGATCTTGGCCACGAGACGAAGGTGCGAGGTGACAAGGCGGTGGGCGCTCTCGGCGTCCTGGTGCTCAGACCAGCGCTTCGCCAGCATGAACTCCTCGTCCTTGGTCAGCATCGGAAACTTGCGGATTTCCGTCAGATAACGCGACAGGCCTTGTTCAGGCGACATCACCGCGAGCGTACTATTGGCAGCCATATACAGGTCCCTCCGACCGTCTTGAACGAGCGGGTTCTTCGTCATCGGCCACGGTGCGTGCGCCGAAGTCTCACCCCTCAACCGGTGAAGTAGCGATGGGTTGCCGCCATTTTTAGAGGCGGATCGTCACACGAAAGCGTGACCGTGGCCCTGGCGCCACTCGCGCCGATCGACGTCCTATATAGAACCAAGTCAGTTGCTATTCAAGACCCTGTAAATCTTCTCCCTATGTCGAGGGTCAGATCCCAAGGATTCCACGATAGGTCGGGTGCACCGCTTCGGCGTGCTCGGGGTGTTTCTGAAGATAAGCCGAGAAGAAGGGGCAGACCGGCAGGATCAGCAGGTCGCGGGCCCTGGCGTCGGCCAAGACGTGTTTGGCCAGTCGGCTGGCGATCCCCTGGCCCTCCAGCCGTTCCGGGACCAGGGTCTCGGTGATCATCAGATTGGGCGGCGACAAGTTGTAGGTGACGATCGCCACCTCGCCGTCGACCGGAAGTTCGTAGCGTTTCAGCTCGGCATTGTCGTGGATTTCGGGGTCGAGCATGGCGGCCTCACAGGTCGGAGAGCAGGGCTTCGAGCGTCATCATATCAGCAGGCGGAGCGGTTTCGAAGCGGAGCTGTTCGCCGGTGACGGGATGGACGAAGCCCAGGACGGCGGCGTGCAGGGCCTGACGCGTCAGGCCCGCCTCGGCGATGGCGGTGCGGACGGGGATGGCGGGGCTGCCCGAGCCATAGGTCGCGTCGCCGAGGATGGGCGAACCCTTGGACGACAGGTGGACGCGGATCTGGTGCGTGCGGCCGGTGTGCAGGGTGCAGGCGACGCGGGCGGCCATGGGGGCGCCGCCGGCCTTGGCGGGTTCACCATAGGTCGCCTGGACGACGTAATCGGTGATGGCTTCGCGGCCGCCGGCCTTCAGCACCGCCATCTTCTTGCGGTCGCCGGAGGAGCGGCCGATGCGGGTTTCGATCCGGCCCTTGGACGGCGACGGGGCGCCGCGCGTCAGGGCGATGTAGGTACGCTCGATGTCGTGGGTCGCGAAGAGGGCCGACAGGCCCTGGTGGGCGCGGTCGGTCTTGGCGGCGACCATGACGCCGGAGGTGTCCTTGTCCAGGCGGTGGACGATGCCTGGGCGAGCCACGCCGCCGATGCCCGACAGGCTGTCACCGCAGTGGGCCAGAAGGGCGTTGACCAGGGTGCCGTCGGGCGTGCCGGGCGCCGGATGGGCGGCCATTCCGGCGGGCTTGTCGATGACGATGAGGTCGGCGTCCTCGTAGAGGACGGTCAGGGGGATGGCCTGAGGCTGGGGCGTCGCGGGCGCCACAGGGGGCAGGGCGACGGCGTAGAGGCCGGGCTGGGCCTTGGCCGAACCACCGGTCAGGACCGCGCCGTCGCGGCTGACGGCGCCCTCGGCCAGCAGGGCCTGGAGGCGGGCGCGCGACAGGGTGGGGAAGGCGTCGGCCAAGGCCTTGTCCAGCCGGACGCCGGGCGCGTCGATGCGGGCCTCCAACACCTCGGCGGGGGCGGAGGCGGGGGACAGGTCTTCGTCGTCGATCGGATCAGGGTCGGACACGGGCCTCCCTAGCACGACCGGACGCCTGCGCGAGGGTGGACGTTCGCCGGTGCGGCGCGCGTTGAGCGACCGCTACCCGGTCTGACGTTCGATCAGGCAGCCTTGACTGATGCTCCGCGGAAGGACGGATCCAGGTCGCCCGAGGCGTAGCGTGTGGCCATCTGGGCAGTGGACAGCGGACGGATGGTGGAAGCCTGGCCTTCGCAGCCAAACTGCTGGTAGCGCTCCATGCAGAGCTTCTTCATCGCCGCCTTCGCGGGCTTCAGATAGGCGCGGGGGTCGAACTCGCGGGGGTTTTCCATCAACGCTTTACGAATAGCGCCGGTGATGGCCATGCGGTTGTCGGTGTCGATGTTGACCTTGCGCACGCCGTGCTTGATGCCGCGCTGAATTTCCTCGACCGGCACGCCCCAGGTCTGGGGCATCTCGCCGCCGTACTGGTTGATGATGTTCTGCAGGTCCTGCGGCACCGAGGATGAGCCGTGCATCACCAGGTGGGTGTTGGGCAGGCGGCGGTGGATTTCCTCGATCACGTTCATGGCCAGGACGTCGCCGTCCGGCTTGCGCGTGAACTTGTAGGCGCCGTGGCTGGTGCCCATGGCGATGGCGAGCGCATCGACCTTGGTGGCGGCGACGAAATCGACGGCCTGGTCCGGGTCGGTCAGCAACTGCGAATGGTCCAGCTTGCCCTCGAAGCCGTGGCCGTCTTCGGCCTCGCCCATGCCGGTTTCCAGCGAGCCCAGCACGCCTAGCTCACCCTCGACCGAAACGCCGCAGGCGTGGGCCATTTCGGTGACGCGGCGGGTGACATCGACGTTGTAGTCGTAGGAGGCGGGGGTCTTGGCGTCTTCTTCCAGCGAGCCGTCCATCATCACCGAGGTGAAGCCATACTGGATGGCGGTGGCGCAGGTCGCGGGGCCGTTGCCGTGGTCCTGGTGCATGCAGACCGGGATGTGCGGATAGAGCTCGGCCAGGGCGTCGATCAGCTTGGCCAGGACGATGTCGTTGGCGTAGTTGCGGGCGCCTCGGCTCGCTTGGATAATCACGGGAGCATTGACCTCGTGGGCCGCCTCCATGATCGCCAGACCCTGTTCCATATTGTTGATGTTGTAGGCGGGCAGGCCGTAGTCGTTCTCTGCCGCGTGGTCGAGCAGCTGTCGCAGCGTGATGCGCGCCATTGGTAATCTCCTGAGCCGAATAGTCTTTTTTGATTGGGCGAGAGATTAGCCGCGAGGGGTGACGAAGTCACGCCGCGTTACAGCCGCCTTGCGTTGATTTTCCACGATAGGGCGCGGGCGTGATCCGCCTGCATCGCCCCTCAGACGCGTAGAGCCTCGACGCCGGGAAGGGGCTTGCCCTCCATCCATTCCAGGAAGGCGCCGCCGGCGGTGGAGACGAAGGTCATGTCGTCAACGACGCCGGCGTGGTTCAGGGCCGAGACCGTGTCGCCGCCGCCGGCGACGGCGACCAGGGCGCCGGATTTAGTCAGGTCGGCGGCGGCCTTTGCGGCCTTGACGGTGGCGGCGTCGAATGGCGGCACCTCGAACACGCCCAGCGGCCCGTTCCAGATCAGGGTCTTGGACAGGGCCATGGCCTTGATCAATTTTTCCACCGTCAGCGGACCGGCGTCGAGAATCTTCTCCGCGTCGCCGATATCCTCGCGGGCCAGGACGGTGCGCGTCTCGGCGCCCGGCTTGACCTCTGTCGCCACGACGACGTCGATGGGCAGCAGGATCTCGCAGCCCTTGGTCTCGGCTTCGGCCAGGATTTCGCGCGCCGTGTCGGCCAAGTCCTTCTCGGCCAGCGAGCCGCCGATATCCACGCCCTGCGCGTAGAGGAAGGTGTTGGCCATGCCGCCGCCGATGGCGAGGCGGTCCAGCTTGCCGACCAGGTTTTTCAGCAGGTCCAGCTTGGTCGAGACCTTGGCGCCGCCGACGATGCCCAGAACCGGCTTCTGCGGATTCCCCAGGGCGGCGTCGAGGGCGTCGAGCTCGCGGCGCATGGATTCGCCGGCGTAGGCGGGCAGGTGGTGGGCGATGCCTTCCGTCGAGGCGTGGGCGCGGTGGGCGGCCGAGAAGGCGTCGTTGACATAGAGGTCGCCCAGGTCGGCCAGCTTTTGGGCGAAGACCGGATCATTGGCTTCCTCCGCCGCATGGAAGCGGACGTTTTCCAGCAGGACCACGCCGCCGGCGTCCAGGTCCCGGATGGCGTCCACGGCGTCCGGGCCGATGCAGTCGTCGGCGAAGCGGACGGGGGCGCCCAGTAGGTTTTCCAGATCATCGACGACGGGTCTCAGGCTCATCGACGGGACGCGTTGGCCCTTGGGGCGGTCGAAGTGGGCCAGCAGGGCGACCTTGGCGCCGGCGTCGCGCAGACGCTGGATCGTCGGCAGGGCGACGCGCAGACGGGTGTCGTCGGTGACCTTGCCGTTCTCCATCGGGACGTTGAAGTCCACGCGGACGAGCGCCGTCTTGCCGGCGAGGTCCTTGGCGTCGTCGAGGGTGCGGAAGGTCATGGTCGTTTCCCTGTCTCCTCCCTGTCGCGAAGCGATGGGGAGGTGGCGCGGCGCGCTTGCGCCGTGACGGAGGGGCTCTGGCCCCGAGTTCGGTGCGGTGGAAAGAGCCCCTCCACCACTTCGTGGTCCCCCTCCCCACGCTGCGGGGAGGAGACTGTTGCGGCTTACAGGAACTTCGCCATCACCAGAGCCGTGTCGGCCATGCGGGTCGCGAAGCCCCATTCGTTGTCGTACCAGCTGAGAACACGCGCCAGCTTGCCGTCGACGACCTGGGTCTGGGGCAGAGCGGCGGTGGAGGAGGCGGGGATGTGGTTCAGGTCGTGCGAGACCAGCGGATCGGTCGTCGTGAACAGGACGCCCTTCATCGGGCCGTCGGCGGCGGCCTGGAGCGCGGCGTTGATCTCTTCCACCGTCACGTCGCGGGCGGAGACGACCTTCAGGTCCACGACCGAGACGTTCGGGGTCGGGACGCGGATCGAAGAGCCGTCCAGCTTGCCCTTCAGCTCCGGCAGGACCAGGCCCAGGGCCTTGGCGGCGCCGGTCGAGGTCGGGATCATCGACAGGCCGGCGGCGCGGGCGCGGTACAGATCCTTGTGCATCGTATCCAGCGTCGGCTGGTCGCCGGTGTAGGAGTGGATGGTGGTCATATAGCCGCGCTCGATGCCGAACAGGTCGTTCAGCACCTTGGCTACTGGGGCCAGGGCGTTGGTGGTGCACGAACCGTTCGACACGACGATGTCGTCGGCCGTCAGGACCTCATGGTTGACCTTGAAGACGATGGTCTTGTCGGCGCCCTCGGCCGGGGCCGAGACCAGGACGCGCTTGGCGCCGGCCTTCAGGTGGGCGCTGGCCTTGTCCTTGGACGTGAAGATGCCGGTGCATTCGAACGCGATGTCCACCTTCAGTTCGGCGTGGGGCAGGTTGGCGGGGTCGCGCTCGGCGGTCACCTTGATCTTGCCGGCGCCGACGTCGATCCAGTCCTCGCCGGTCGTGACCGTGCCCGGGAAGCGGCCGTGGACCGAATCGTAGCGGAACAGGTGGGCGTTGGTCTCGACCGGGCCCAAGTCGTTGATCGCCACGACCTCGATGTCCGTGCGGCCGTGTTCGATGATCGAACGCAGCACAAGACGGCCGATGCGGCCGAAGCCGTTGATGGCGACGCGGACGGTCATGGGGGCAACTCCTCTGGGCGGTGATTTATCGTTGGCGTTTCAATGGCCGTCGGCGTCGTGCGTTTCAACCCCGCGGGCGTAACATCAGGCTATTGACTGTTGCGGACGGCCGGCCGCGGTAAGAAACACCCTGCAGGGCTGTTATTTGACGCTGTCGTGCAAAATTCTTGCTTTCATGGGTTGCGTCCTTCGGGGCGCTATGGTTTCCTGCAGTCAGAACAGGGAGCCCTCCGTGGCCACGATGACGCGCGACATGATGAAGGGACGCACCGCCAAGGCGGTCGCAGCCGTTCGCGCGTCGATCGGCCTGGAAAGCCCCGTATTCCTCATTACCCTCGTACTTCTCGGCCTGCTTACGCAAGCGGCGTGGATGCACGCGACCTGACCTAAACGCACTCAGGATCGCCTCGCACCACCCCGCTCCCGAAAGGAAGCGGGGTTTTTCGTGCTTGGCGGTTCCAAAAGAACCGGACCGATGACGCAAGATTCTACCTCACAGCCCAGAAAGCCCAACGCGCGCAGCGCGGCGGTGACGGCTGGCCCGAACCGGGCCGCGGCCCGTTCATATCTGCGCGCCGCCGGCATGCAGGACGCCGACTTCGACAAGCCGATGATCGGCATCGTCAATACGTGGTCGACGGTCACGCCGTGCAACATGCACTTGGATCGCCTGGCCAAAGACGTGCGCGCCGGTATCGTCGCGGCGGGCGGCTATCCGGTCGATTTCAACACCATCGTCGTCACGGACGGCATCTCGATGGGCACGGCGGGCATGAAGGCCTCGCTGATCAGCCGCGAGGTCGTCGCCGACAGCATCGAACTGGCCATCGAGGGCCACCAGCTGGACGGCGTGGTCTGCATCGTCGGCTGCGACAAGACGATCCCGGCGGCGGCCATGGCCCTGGCGCGGATGGATATCCCGGGCCTGGTCTATTACGGCGGCACGATCATGCCTGGCGTGATCGGGGCCAAGGAGGTCTCGGTCCAGGAGGTGTTCGAGGCCATCGGCGCCCATTCCGCGGGCGCGCTGGACGATGCGGGCCTGAAGGCGGTCGAACAGGCCGTCTGCCCCGGCGCCGGCGCTTGCGGCGGTCAGTTCACGGCCAACACCATGGCCATGGCCCTGTCGGTCATGGGCATCTCGCCCATGGGCGCCAATGACGTGCCGGCGGTCGATCCGAACAAGGCGGCCGAAGGCGAACGCTGCGGCCGACTGATCGTCGAGCGGGTCTTCGCCGGCGACACGGCCCGCAAATACATCACCCGCGCCAGCCTGAAGAACGCCGCCGTCGCGGTCTCGGCCTCGGGCGGATCGACCAATGCGGTCATGCACCTGACGGCCATCGCCGCCGAGGCTGGCGTCGATTTCGGCGTCGAGGATTGCCACCAGGCCTGCGTCGAGGCGCCGGTCATCTGCGACCTGAAGCCCGGCGGCCGCTTCCTGGCTTCGCACCTGTTCGCCGCCGGCGGCACCCGCCTGGTCACCCAGCGGATGGCCGAGGCCGGCAAGATCGTGAACACCCCGACCGTCAGCGGCCGCAGTCTGTTCGCCGAGGCCGGCAACGCCGAGGAAACCCCCGGCCAGGTGGTGGTGACCAGCTTCGACGCCCCGGTCATGGCGCGGGGCAGCTATGCCGTCATCTACGGCGATGTCGCCCCGGAGGGCGCGGTCATTAAGCTGACGGGCCACAAGGTCGACACGTTCGAAGGCCCGGCCTGTGTTTTCGACAGCGAGGAAGACGCTTTCCACGCCGTTCAGGACGGTTCGGTCGGCGAGGGCGATGTCATCATCATCCGCTACGAAGGGCCCAAGGGCGGCCCCGGCATGCGCGAGATGCTGCAGGTCACCGCCGCCCTGAAGGGCCGCAAGATCGACAATGTCGCCCTGCTGACCGACGGCCGCTTCTCGGGCGCCAGCTACGGCTTCGTCGCCGGCCACGTCTCGCCGGAAGCCGCCGTCGGCGGCCCGATTGCTCTCATTCGCGATGGTGACCGCATCACCATCGACGTCACCAACCGCCGGATCGACGTAAATGTCGATCTGGCGACGCGCCGGGCGGGCTTTACGCCCCACGTAGTCCGCCCGGCGCGAGGTGTCTTCGCCAAATACCGCGCCTCGGTCTCCTCTGCGGCCCAAGGCGCCGTCACCATCCCCAACCCGCCGCCGGCTCAAGTTCCGGCGTCTCACAAGACAACTGCTGCTCAGGACGCCTGACCCATGGCCATCACCATCTACACCAACGAAGATATCCGCCCCGGCGCCATCGCCGGCCAGCGCATCGCCATCATCGGCTATGGCTCGCAAGGTCGCGCCCACGCCCAAAACCTGAAGGACAGCGGCCATGACGTGGTCGCCGGCGTTCGTCACGGTGGCACGGGCTGGAAACACGCCGCCGAAGACGGCGTCGCGACCGCCGAGCCGGCCGAGGCCGTCAAGGGCGCCGACATCATCGCCATCCTGACCCCGGACATGGTCCAGGGCGAGGTCTATCGCGACATCATCGAGCCGAACGCCAAGGAAGGCTCGGCCCTGCTGTTCGCCCACGGCTTCTCGATCATCTACGAGCGCATCACCCCGCGCGCCGACATGGACGTGATCCTGGTCGCGCCCAAGGGGCCGGGCGATCTGGTCCGCCGCGAGTTCCAGCGTGGTCGTGGCGTGCCCTCGCTGTTCGCCATCGAGAAGGATGTCACCGGCAAGGCCCGCGACCGGGCCATGGGCTATGCCAAGGGAAATGGCGGCGCGACCGGCGGCCTGCTGGAAACCACCTTCCGCGAGGAAACCGAGACCGATCTGTTCGGCGAACAGGCCGTTCTGTGCGGCGGCGCCAAGGAACTGGTCATCCAGGGCTTCAACACCCTGGTCGAGGCCGGCTACCAGCCGGAGATCGCCTATTTCGAATGCCTGCACGAGCTGAAGCTGATCGTGGACCTGTTCTACGAAGGCGGCATCTCGAAGATGCACCACTTTATCTCGGAGACGGCCAAATATGGCGCCGTCGCCAGCGGCCCGCGCGTGGTCAACGAAGAGACCAAGGCCCGCATGAAGACCATCCTGGACGAGATCCAGGACGGCACCTTCGCGCGCAACTGGATCGCCGAGAACGAGGCCGGCAAGCCGCAGTACGAAGCCTGGCTGAAGGCGGACCGCGAAAGCCAGATCGAACAGGTCGGCGCGCGTCTGCGCGAACGCATGGCCTGGCTGAACACGCCCAAGTCCGAAGCGGCCTGAGCCCAAGCAAAAGACCGGATGACCCTGATGACCGCCGCCGCCTTCAAACCCTCAGCCGAGGCCGCTCCCCAGTCGGGCGCGCGCCTGCTGGTCTCCACCCTGGAGCGGCTGGGCGTGGAGGTGCTGTTCGGTTATCCGGGCGGCGCGATCATGCCGGTCTATGACGCCCTGGCCGGGTCCAAGCTGAAGCACATCCTGGTCCGCCACGAGCAGGGCGCGGCCTTCTCCGCCGATGCCTATGCAAGAAAAAGCGGCCGGGTCGGGGTGTGTATCGCCACCTCGGGTCCCGGCGCCACCAACCTGGTCACCGGCATCGCCAATGCGATGATGGATTCGGTGCCGATGGTCTGCATCACCGGCAATGTCGCGCAAGGCCTGATGGGCACTGACGCCTTTCAGGAGATCGACATCCTGGGCGTCACCCTGCCGATCGTGAAACACTCGATCCTGGTCCGTTCGGCCGCCGAGGTTCCGGCCGCGATCGAGGAAGCCTTTTATATCGCCCGGTCGGGTCGCCCTGGCCCGGTTCTGGTCGACCTGCCCAAGGACGTGCAGTTCGCCACGACCAGCGATGACTACGGTTTCTCCATTCCCAACGAAACCCCCCGCGTCGATCACGACGCCATCGCCGCCGCCGAGGCCGCGATCCGCGCGTCAAAGAAGCCGCTGGTCTATATCGGCGGGGGCGTGAAGATCGGCGGCGCGACCGAGGCCCTGCGCGCCTTCGTCGCCGCGACCGGGATCCCCCAGGTTTCGACCCTGAACGCCCTGGGCACCATCCCGACCGACGCGCCGGGCATGCTGGGCATGCTGGGCATGCACGGGACGCGCGCCGCGAATAACGCGGTGCAGGACAGCGATCTGCTGATCGTCGTCGGCGCCCGGTTCGATGACCGCGCCACGGGCAAGCTGGCCGAGTTCGCCCCCAACGCCCGCATCGTCCATTTCGACATCGACGCCTCGGAAGTCGGCAAGCTGCGCGCAGCCAATGTCGCCGTCGTCGGCGAATTGCCTGAAGGGGTCGAAGCCCTGACGCAGCGGATGCGCGCGGGCGCGGCGCTGGACATCCATGGCTGGGCTGACGACTGCGCGCGCGCGGCCGAGGCCGGCGCGCACCGCTATGATGCGCCGGGCGAAGGGGTCTATGCTCCGGCATTGCTGAAGGCGGTTTCGGAAGCAGCGGGCGATGACTTCGTCGCCGCATGCGACGTCGGCCAGCACCAGATGTGGGCGGCCATGCACTGTCGCTTCTCGCGGCCCGAAGCTCACATCACCTCGGGCGGGCTGGGGGCCATGGGCTTTGGTCTGCCCGCCGGCATCGGCGCTAAGCTGGCCGATCCGTCGGCGACGGTCGTTACGATCGCCGGCGACGGCGGCTTCATGATGAACATCCAGGAGTTGGCGACGCTGAAGCGTTACGGCATCCCGCTGAAGATCGTGCTGATCGACAACTCCTCGCTGGGCTTGGTGCGCCAGTGGCAGGAGCTGTTCTTCGCCGAGAACTATTCCGAGATCGACCTGTCCGACAATCCGGACTTCGTGAAGGTCGCCGAGGCCTTCGGCGTCGAGGCTTTCCGCATCGATCGCCGCGATCAGGTGTCCGATGGCATCCAGCGCCTGCTGGCTGCCGACGGCCCCTGCCTGGCCCATGTGGTCATCGATTCCCGAGACAATGTTTGGCCGCTGGTTCCGCCGGGCAAGAGCAATGCTGAAATGATGGAGGGCTCCTGAGATGAGCAACACGATCCACATCCAGATCGACCGTGCGGACGGTTCGCTTCAGCGTCTCATCGGCCTGGTGGAGCGCCGGGGCTTCCACATCGACGGCATGGCGATGGCCGACGAAGGCACGTTCCGCAACATCGCTCTGACCGTGCGCGGCCGCGACGCCGGTCGCTGCATGGACAATCTGGGTCGCCAGATCGACCGGCTGTTCGGCGTTCGCCGCATCGGCAACGACATTATTCAATCCGAGGCCGCGTAATG
The DNA here is from genome assembly GCF_057809775.1 of Brevundimonas sp. FG128. Taxonomy (NCBI): domain Bacteria; kingdom Pseudomonadati; phylum Pseudomonadota; class Alphaproteobacteria; order Caulobacterales; family Caulobacteraceae; genus Brevundimonas; species Brevundimonas sp. FG128. The sequence continues at coordinate 126,787 of NZ_JBMDKP010000005.1, read as the reverse complement.
ACCGCCGAACAAGTACGAGTATCCGGCGTATCCCGAACTGAGGAGATCGCCGCCGACCCCAACCGCGTCATCATCTTCGACACGACGATGCGGGATGGTGAACAGGCGCCCGGCTTCTCCATGTCCGCCCAAGCCAAGGTGAAGATGGCCCAGGTCCTGCGCGATCTGGGCGTCGATGTTATCGAGGCCGGCTTCGCCGCCGCCTCGCCCGGCGATGAGGATTGCATCCGCCGCGTGGCGGGCGAGATCGAGGGACCGGTCTTCTGCTCCCTGTCGCGCTCGAACGAAAAGGACATCGACGCCAGCTTCCGCGCCCTGGCTCCGGCGCCCAGGTCGCACCGCCGCTGCCACGTCTTTATCGGCACCAGCCCGATCCACCGCACCGCCAAGCTGAAGATGTCCACCAACGAGGTGCTGTCGACGGCGGTGCGTTCGGTCGAATATGCACGCAGCCTGTTCGATGATGTCGAGTTCTCGGCCGAGGACGCCTTCCGCACCGAGCCGGAGTTCCTGGCCGATGTGATGGAGGCCGCCGCGGACGCCGGCGCCCGGACCCTGAACGTGCCCGACACCGTCGGCTATGCGACACCGGAAGAAGTGCGTGAGACCTTCCGCGCCCTGGCGGCGCGGATCCACAAGCGCCATCCGCATGTGATCTTCTCGGCCCACTGCCACGACGACCTGGGCATGGCGGTCGCCAACTCCTTAGCCGCCATCGAAGGCGGCGCGCGTCAGGTCGAAGGAGCGATCAACGGCATCGGCGAACGCGCCGGCAACGCCTCGATCGAAGAGGTCATCATGGCCCTGAAGGTCCGCGAGGACCGGTACGGCGTCACGACCGGCGCCGACAGCCGCCATCTGGTTCGCGCCTCCAAGATCCTGTGCGAGATCACCGAGACGGTCATCGCCCGCAACAAGTCGGTGGTCGGCATCAACGCCTTCGCCCACGAGGCGGGCATCCATCAGCACGGCATGCTGGCCGACAGCCGCACCTATGAGATCATGCGGCCCCAGGACGTGGGCTTCGAGGGCAGCTGGTTCGTGCTGGGCAAACATTCCGGCCGTCACGCCATCGCCAAGCGGGCCGAGACCATCGGCCGCCCCATCGAGGGCGAACGCCTGGCGGCCGTGGTCGTCGGATTCAAACAACGCGCGGATCAGATCGGCGAGATCAACGACGCCGAACTGATCGCCATCATCGACCGCATCGACGGCGTGGCGGAGACGGTGGCCCAGTATGCGTGATATCGGGCCGAACCCCCGGACCCTGTTCGACAAGGTCTGGAACGCCCACGTCGTGCGGTCCGAAACGGCCGACACGCCCGGGGTCCTTTATATCGACCTGCACCTGGTCCACGAGGTCACCAGCCCTCAGGCCTTCAGCGAGATCGAGGCGCGCGGCCTGAAGGTGCGTCGCCCCGACCGCACCTACGCCACCCTGGACCATTCGACCCCGACCCTGCCGGCGGGGCTGAACGGGCTGAAGCCCTATGTCACGGCCCAGGCCGAGGCCCAGGTGCATCGGCTGGAGAAGAACTGCGCCGCGCATGGGGTGCCGCTGGCGGGTTGGGATTCCGACGATCGCGGCGTGGTCCATGTGATGGGGCCGGAACTGGGTCTGACCCAGCCGGGCATGACCGTGGTCTGCGGCGACAGCCACACGGCGACCCACGGCGCCTTCGGGGCCTTGGCCTTCGGCATCGGCACGTCTGAGGTCGGCCATGTGCTGGCGACCCAATGCCTGTTGCAGCGCAAGGCCAAGGCCATGCGGGTGACGGTGGACGGACAACTGCAGCCCGGCGTCTCGGGCAAGGATGTCGCCTTGGCCGTCATCGCCGCCATCGGCTTCGGCGGCGGCACCGGCTATGTCATCGAATACGCCGGCGAGGCGGTGCGGTCGCTGGACATGGAAGGGCGTATGACCCTGTGCAACATGTCCATCGAGGCCGGCGCCCGCGCGGGCATGATCGCTCCGGACCAGACCACCATCGACTGGCTGCGCGGCAGGAAACACCTCCCCGCCGACTATGAGGCGGCGACGGCCGAATGGCTGAAACTGTCCAGCGATCCGGGCGCGGTCTTCGACAAGGAAGTGGCCATCGACGGCGCGGCCATCCAGCCGATGGCCACTTGGGGCACGACCCCCGACGCCGGCGCACCCGTCGGTTCGCCGGTGCCGCAGCCGCAGTCGGATTCTGACCGCAAGGCTATCGCCTATATGGGTTTCACCGCCGGAGAGGCGACGACCAGCCAGTCGGTGGACGTGGTCTTCATCGGCTCCTGCACCAACGGCCGTCTGCCCGACCTGCGCGCCGCCGCCGAAGTGTTGCGCGGCCGCAAGGTCAAGCCGGGCCTGCGGATGCTGGTGGTGCCGGGCTCGGAAGCCGTGCGGCGCGACGCCGAGGCGGAAGGCCTGCACGAGGTCTTCATCTCTGCCGGGGCCGAGTGGCGGATACCCGGCTGTTCGATGTGTATCGCCATGAACGGTGATTTCGTCTCGCCGGGGCAACTGGCGGTCTCGACCTCCAACCGCAATTTCGAAGGGCGCCAGGGCAAGGACGCCCGCACCATACTGGCCAGCCCCGCGACGGCGGCCGCGACGGCCGTGGCCGGCGTGCTGACCGATCCGCGCGTCTTCCTGAACGAGGTCGCCGCCCTCAAGCAGTCGAGCGCCGCGCGCGAGACGGTAGGAGCGCAAAATGTCTGAGCCCTTCCAGGTCCTCACGTCGAAGACAGTCACGCTCAGCCAGGCCAATATCGACACCGACCAAATCATTCCGGCACGCTTCCTGACCACGACCACGCGCGAGGGGTTGGGCAAGGCGGCCTTCCATGACTGGCGTTACGAGGCGGATGGTTCGGAAAAGCCCGAGGCGATCCTGAACCGGATCGACCCCAGCCAGCATCGCATCCTGCTGGCGGGCAAGAACTTCGCCTGCGGTTCGTCGCGCGAACATGCGCCCTGGGCCCTGTACGACTATGGGTTCCGGGCCGTGATCTCGACCGAGATCGCTGACATTTTTACATCGAATGCGCTGAAAAACGGCCTGCTGCCCATCGTCGTCAGCCAGGCCGTGTGGGACGATCTGGCGTCGCAGCCGGATCAGCCGGTCACGATCGACCTTCAAGCCAGTCAGATCCAGCGCGGCAATGCCGAACCCGTGCCGTTCGGGGTCGAATCCTTCGCCCGCCAATGCCTGCTGGACGGGGTGGACACCCTGGGCTGGCTGCAAGCAAACATGCCCGAGATCGAAGCCTACGAGCGATCGAGAGAGACCGTCTGATGACCCACGCCGCCCCCAAGACCTACAACATCGTCCTGCTGCCCGGCGACGGCGTCGGACCAGAAGTGACGCGGGCCGCGCGCGACGTTCTGGCCGTCATCGGCGACTTCTACAGCCATGATTTCCAGTTCTCCGAACACCTGATCGGCGGCGCCGCCATCGACGAAACGGGCGAGCCTTTGCCCGAGGCCACGCGCGCCGCCTGCGTCGCCTCCGACGCCGTGCTGCTGGGCGCCGTCGGCGGTCCCAAATGGGACGGCGGCAAGCGTCGGCCCGAAGAAGGCCTGCTGGCGATCCGCAAGGCCATGGGCCTGTTCGCCAACCTGCGTCCGCTGCAGGTTTCGCCGGTGCTGGCGCATCGGTCGCCGCTTAAGAAGGAGATCGTCGAGGGCGTCGATCTGATCGTCTTCCGCGAACTGACCGGCGGCGTCTATTTCGGCGAGAAGACCCGCACCGCCGACCGCGCCACCGACCTGTGCGAATACACGGTGCCGGAGATCGAGCGCGTCACCCGTGCCGCCTTCCAGACCGCGCGCCAGCGACGGGGCAAGGTGACCTCGGTCGACAAGGCCAATGTCATGGAGACCAGCCGTCTGTGGCGCGAGGTGGTGACCCGCATCCACGCCGAGGAATTCCCCGAGATCGAGTTGGAGCACGCCCTGGTCGATTCCATGGCCATGCACCTAATCAGGAAGCCGCGCGAATACGACGTCATTCTGACCGAGAACATGTTCGGCGACATCCTGTCGGACGAGATTTCGGTGTTGGGCGGGTCGATCGGCCTGCTGCCGTCGGCGTCGCTGGGCGCGGGCGGTCCGGGCCTGTTCGAGCCGATCCATGGTTCGGCGCCGGACATCGCCGGCCAGGACCTGGCCAACCCGGTCGGGACGATCCTGTCGGCGGCCCTGCTGCTGCGTCACAGCCTGAAGCTGGAGGACGAGGCCGACTCGATCGAGGCCGCCGTCGCCGCCGTGCTGGCGGCTGGGGCCGTCACCGCGGATTTGGGCGGGGCTCTGGGCACCCGCGCTGCGACGGAAGCCGTCATCGACGCCATTCGCGCCATACACTGGGCGGCGGCGCATCGGGTGCAGATGCACTGGGCCTAAAGCCCGTCCAGCGGAAATGGGCCCAAACGCCCGGCGAATTTCCTGCCTCACAATCTCGGCTGTGAAGACACGAAAATGATTCTTGAGACGCATAAACCGCACGGTTCATGCGTCTCATGCTTTTTAATGTGTGACCGTTGCAAGAAAGTTGCACCGGCGGCGGTGAATCCCCTTGCGTGTTTCGCGATTGCAGTAAAACCTTCGCAACTGCGAGATTGCATAGGGGGTACTAGCTCATGTCGCGGACAACGAACCGACTTATGGGGGCCGCAGGGCTCCTTCTTCCAACACTCTGTCTGATGGCCGCCGGAGCGGCCAATGCGCAGGACGCCGCGCCAGCTCTGCTGGGCCACCAGGCCGCGCTTGAATTGGATAGCGCAGGCACGTCCTGGCTGGGCACATCCACCGCCCTGGTTCTGCTGATGACCCTCCCCGGTCTGGCGCTGTTCTACGGCGGTATGGTGCGCAAGAAGAACGTCATCGCCACTATCACCCAGTCCGTCGGCGTGTTCGCCGTGGTGTCGCTGGTGTGGTTCATCGCCGGCTACAGCCTGGCCTTCGGCGCCAACGGCAATGCGGGGCTTCAGCCCTATATCGGCAGCCTGGACATGCTGTTCCTGAACGGCGTGTCGCTGCAAACCGCCAACGCCCTGCTGCCGGGCATCCCCGAGTTCCTGTTCATCTCCTTCCAGATGACCTTCGCCATCATCACGCCTGCGCTGGTGACCGGCGCCTTCGCCGAGCGGATGAAATATTCGGCGCTTTTGCTGTTCACCGCCCTGTGGTCGCTGCTGGTCTATGCGCCCATCTGCCACTGGGTCTGGGGCGGCGGTTTCCTGGGTAGCGCCGGCGTGCTGGACTTCGCCGGCGGCGCCGTCGTTCACGTCAACTCGGGCGTCGCGGGTCTGGTCTGCGCCATCTTCCTGGGTCGTCGCAAAGGCTATGGCATCGAGCCGATCCTGGCGCACAATCCGGTCCTGACCATGATCGGCGCCTCGCTGCTGCTGGTGGGCTGGATCGGTTTCAACGCCGGTTCGGCGGGCGCCGCCAACGACCTGATGGGCGTGGCGCTGCTGAACACCATCTTGGCCGCCGCTGCGGGCGCCCTGACCTGGAAGATCGTCGAATATATCGAGAAGAAGAAGGTCTCGCTGGTCGGTATGCTGTCGGGCGTCGTTGCGGGTCTGGTCGCCATCACGCCGGCGGCCGGCTTCGTCGATCCCAAGGGCGCGGTCATCATCGGCCTGATCGCCGGTCCGGTCTGCTATGCCTCGTCGGTGTGGATCAAGAAGCTGCTGCGTTACGACGACAGCCTGGACGCCTTCGGCATCCACGGCGCGGGCGGCCTGATCGGCGCCCTGTTGACCGGCGTGTTCGCCACGACCGCGATCAACAGCCTGTCGGAAGGCGCCAACGTCGGCGCCCAGGCTCTGGGGCTTCTGTGGACCATCGTGTACAGCGCCGTCGGCACCCTGATCATCCTGTTCATCTGCAAGTTCACCACGGGCCTGCGCGTGAGCGAGGCGGAAGAAGCCGCCGGTCTGGACACCTCGCTTCACGGCGAAGCGCTGGAACACTGACGGAAATCGGGCGCGGCTCCCAAACCTCGCGCCCGACTTTTCCGACCTCGAATAGAACAAGCACAACAAGGGGATAGACTATGAAGAAGACCACCATCCGCGCGGCCGCCGCCGCAACGCTCGCCATGGGCCTGATCGGCCTCGCCGCGCCGGCCTCGGCCCAGAGCACCGTCGATGTCGCCTGGAACGTCGGCGTCGTCAGCGACTATGTCTTCCGCGGCTTCAGCCAGACCGGCGAGGATCCCGCCATCCAGGGCGGCGTCGATCTGACGTCGGGCAGCTTCTACGGCGGCGCCTGGGCCTCGAACGTCGATTTCGGCGACGACACCGATGCGGAAGTCGATCTGTACGGCGGCTATCGCACCGAGGCCGGCGGCTTCGCGCTGGACTTCGGCGTGATCGGCTACCTCTACGTCGGAGAGCCGGACGGCGCCGACTACAACTACGCGGAGTTCAAGGCGGCTGCCTCGCGCGCGGTCGGTCCCGCCACCTTCGGCGCCGCCGTCTATTACTCGCCCGACTTCTTCGGCATCGACGACGAAGCGACCTATGCCGAGGTCAACGCCGCCTTCAGCCCGGCCGACAAGTGGACGATCTCGGGCGCCGTCGGCAAGCAGTGGCTGAACGTGACGGACGACTACACTACCTGGAACGCCGGCGTCGGCTACGCCCTGACCGACAAGGTGGGGCTGGACGTTCGCTACTACGACACCGACGTCGACGGCGTGCCGGGCGCCGAAGACCGGATCGTGGGCGCCATCAAGCTCGCCTTCTGATCCAGCGACCGATTTAAAAGAGAAAGGCCCCGGAGAGCGATCTCCGGGGCCTTTTTTATCAGCGGGCGTAACGGTCTTGGACGGGGTCGTAGCTGTCCCAGACCTTGCCGTCGGCCAGCGACCGCAGCAGCTTCAGATATTCCGCGTGGGTCCAGGCCAGGGGGGTGGCCGAGTCCGTATTCTGGCCCAGGGCGTAGGCCTTGGTCGTCGGATCGCCCATGCCGTCCCAGACCTGTTCGGCCAGCATCAGGCCGTCATTGGCGAACCGCTCCATGCCGCGCACATAGGTCTGGCGGATGGCGGCGATGTCGGCGGGCGACGGTGCGCCGTTCACGCTGACGCGGGCCAGTTCATAGTGACCGCGCTCGCCTGTGAAGAAGGGCCAGACCCGGCCGCGCTGACCGGGGCTCATCTCGCCGCCGACGCCGTAGTTGGCGCCCGTCAGATAATCCTCGCCATAGCCATCGACGCCGTAACGGCGCCAGCCCGGCGTCTTGTCGCCCTCTGGGCCGAAGTCGTAACGAACGCGATACAGCGGCTCCAGCGACTGGTCGTCATAGACGGGCAGGGTGGACAGGATGTGCGGATCGTCCGCCTTGCGCACGCCATAGCGGACCAGTTCCAGGAAGCCGCCGTCCACCACCCGGTCTTCCGCCGGGGCGATCTGGCCGTTGGCGGCGCCGATCGGGGCCTTGTCGTTGGGGTTCTCGTTCTGGGTGATGCGGATGAAGTAGCGGCCGTCGCCGAAGTCGCCGTTGGTGGTGAACATCCGGTCTTCGATCTTGGACGCATAGCTGTCGGCGGCCATCTGATAGCGGGTCGCGCCCGTCGCATCGCCCGAGGCGCGCGCCATTTCGGCCGCGACCGTCAGGCCGGCGACCACGGCGGCGGTCGATGACGGCGAATAGCCCTGCTGCTCTTCCCAGCGTTCCTGCTGGGTGAAGGGCGGCTTGACCTCGGAGTCGTTCCACAACAGGCCGATCTTGCCGCCGTCCACCAGGAAGTCGGCGGCCGGTTTCAGCATGGACTGATAGTGTTCGGTCATCTGGGCGTCGGACAGCCAGCCCATCTTCCACAGACGATAGCCCAGCATGATCGGCATGGCGGTCTGGTCCAACTGGACCGCGACCCACTCCAGTTCGCCATCGACGTGGGTCTTTTGCAGGAACCAGCCGCCGACGCCGGTGTTGCCGGGCGTGTTCGGGCCGACCTGAACCTGGGGCAGGTAGTTGAAGGCCGCCAGCGGGGTCTCCTTGTCGCCCAGGGCCGCCAGGGCCATGGCCACCTGATAGAAGTCGCGCGGCCAGACCGCCTTGTAGCCGGTCGAGGATTTCGACGCGTCCACCGTGTCGCCCCAGGGGTTCGACAGCGATGCGATCAGAGCGCCGGCGTGGGTGCGATCCTCCTGCACCTTCAGCATCAGGGCCGAGGCATAGGCCAGCTTGCCGCCGTCGGTCGCCTGCTGCGCGATGCGCGGCAGCTCGGTCAGGGAGGCGACATAGTCCTCCCAGCCCGCGCGCTCGCCCTCGCCGTTGAACCGGGCCAGCACCTCGTCCAGCCCCGTTGCAAAGGCGCCGTCCGCCGCCGCCTGGGCCGCCGCTTCGCTGCCGCCGAAGCCGATGACGAAGTCGCGGCTGACGCTCTGGCCTATATGGAGGGTCGGCAGGGCGCCGGTCATCATCGTGTTGCCCGCCGTGTCGCCGGTCGAGGCGTAGGTCCAGTCGAGCTTGCCGTCCTTTAAATCGGTAAGACCATCGGACGCCCCGACGAAACCGACGCTGGCGGCGTCAAAGGCCTCGCTGGGCTTGAGCACTAGATGGGTGTCGCCCTCCCAGGCGTGGAAGCCCTGGGGCGTCACCGCGCCACGATCCTCGACGCCGGTGTTGGCGATGTGCGGCTCCAGCAGCAGATAGGGCGTGGCCTCGCCGCTCAGGGCCGTGATGACGACCCGCAGCACCAGGGCGTTGCGGTCGGGGTCGGTGAAGATGCGCTTCTCGATCTCAAACCGGCCGGCCTTGTCGCGCGTCGTGACCTTGTAGGCCGGCGACAACGGGCGCCCCTCGGCGTCCATGTGCAGGTATTCGGTCCGCTCGGTGGTGTCGGTCCCTTCGAGCGCCAGGCCTTCCGGCGTGACGACGGCGAAGCGCAAGGCCTTGATCTGGGCCTCGTGGATCAGGCCGTACATGGTCTCGGTCAGGACGCCGTCGGCGATCGAGAACCAGACCTTGGACACGGCCCCGGTTTGGCCGCCGTCGCGGTACTGGCCGTCGACATAGGCTTCGTAGGACGCGCCGGCGCCGGTCTTGGCGGCGCTGGACCAAGTCGGCATGTCGCCGGGGGCGCCCGGCGCGATGGACTGGGCGGACGCGGCGGAGGCGACAGCCAGACCGGCGGCGGTCGCCAGGCTGAGGGTTTTGAACTTACGCATGGAGAAGCCTCACGGGTTGCGCGTGGGGGAGGGGGAATGTTCGCGCACCAGCAGGGCGCTGATCGCCGCCAGCACGAAGGAAACGGCGCCCAGGACCAGGGCCCATATGGCCTGGCCGTCGAACAGGGTCTTCAGGATCAGGCCAAGGACGGTGGCGGCCAGCAGTTGGGGCACGACGATGAAGATGTTGAAGACGCCCATATAGACGCCCATCTTCCGGTCCGGCACAGCCGCCGACAGGATGGCGTAGGGCATGGAGACGATCGACGCCCAGGCGAAGCCGACGCCGATCATCGGCAACCACAGCAGGCCCGGATCGCGTATGGCGAAGACGCCGAACAGGCCCGCCGCCCCCAGCAGCAGCATCAGGGCGTGGGTCGCCTTGCGGCCGATGCGCTTGGCCAGCACCGGCAGGGTGAAGGCCGCCAGGGCCGCCACGCCGTTATAGACGCCGAACAGCACCCCGACCCAGTCCGCGCCCTCGGCATAGGCGGCCGAGGTGGTGTCGGTCGTGCCGAAATGAACGCTGGTCACGGCGGCGGTGGTGTAGATCCACAGCGAGAACAGGGCGAACCAGCTGAAGAACTGAACGACGGCCAGCCCCCGCATCGTGGCGGGCATGCGGAAGATGTCGTTCAGGATCTCGGTGGCGGCGTTGACGATGCGGCGACGCTGCATCATGCCGACAGCGATCTGCAGCAGGCCGAAACCGGCGAAGAAGCCGGCCAGGATCAGCAGCTCCTTTTCCAAGTTCAACGCGCCGATCAGGACGAAGCCCAAGGCGCCCAGGACGGCGCACACCAGGCCGGAGGTCATCCAGCCCTGGACGCTGCGCGCCGGCGCCTCGGGGCCGTCGTCGGCGGGGGCGCCCAGCGCTTCCTGCTTGGCGCGCTCGAAAGCGGTGATCTGTTCGGGGCTGTATTCCTTGGTCGACAGCACGGTCCACAGCACGGCTGCGAACAGGCCCGCCGCGCCGACGTAGAAGGCGATCTTGACCGACAGCGGCACGACGCCGGCCTCGGCCGTCGAGGCGATGTTGAAGACGTTGGACAGCAGCCACGGCAGGGTCGAGGCGAAGACCGCGCCGGCGCCGATGAAGAAGCTCTGCATCGCATAGCCGGCGGTGCGCTGTTCTTCCGGCAGGTTGTCGCCGACGAAAGCGCGGAACGGCTCCATCGTGATGTTGATCGAGGCGTCCATGATCCACAGCATGGCTGCGGCGAACCACAGGCTGGGGCTGTTGGGCATGGCGATCAGGGCCAGGGTGGTGGCGATGGCGCCGACCAGGAAATAGGGCCGTCGGCGTCCGAACCGGGTCCAGGTCCGATCGCTGAAATGGCCGATGATCGGCTGGACCAGCAGGCCCGTCAGCGGCGCGGCGATCCACAGGATGGCCAGGCTATCGACGTCCGCGCCAAGGGTCTGGAATATGCGGCTGGTGTTGGCGTTCTGCAGGCCGAAGCCGATCTGGATGCCGAAGAAGCCGACGCACATGTTCCAGATCGCCAGGCCGGACAGGCGCGGGCGGTGGGCGAGCAGGCTCATGCGACGCCTGTCCACATCGCCGTCAACCTCGTTTTCAGCACCCTCATCCTAGGCCTTGCGCCCAGGATCCAGACGCTCCGTAGAGGACGCGACGCACCGGCGGACACCGGGAGTCTGGATCCTCGGGACAAGCCCGAGGATGAGGGAAAAGGAGTGATACGCGTGAGAGAATTCGACGACGAATTCTGCGGTGACTTCGACGACAGGGAATACGGCTGAGTAGTCATCGTCACCGCCGTGCCCTTCCAACCGGCACGAACCGGATCGCCTGGCCGCCGCCGGGCGCCAGGGCCAAGGTCAGCGTGTCCGCCGACGTCACCTCACGCTGCTCGATGACAATGTCCTCGCGCTTGCCCTTGTAATCGGCGTCGGGGCCGTCGCGGTAGATCTCCGCGCGATAGCGGCGCCCGTCGTCCAGGAAGTCGAGGTGGGCGGTCAGGACGCGCGGATGCTCGTCGGTGATGGCGCCCAGGGCCCAGACGTCCGACGCCCGGTCCTTGCGCGCGATAGCGACGTAATCGCCGATCTCGGCCGCCAGTACGCGGGTTTCGGCCCAGTCGCAGGGCACGTCCTTGATGAACTGGAACGGCGCCGGATTGGCCTCGTAGTTGACCAGCAGGTCGGCGGCCATCTGGATCGGGCTGTAGATGACGACATAGAGGGCCAACTGCTTGGCCCAGGTCGTCTGCACGCCGCCGGGGCTGCGCGTCTCCATGCCGAAGATGCCGGGGGTGTAGTCCATCGGCCCGGCCAGCAGGCGGGTGAAGACCAGGTTCGGCTCGTGCTCGGGCGGATTGCCCGGGTTGCCCCAGGCCGCATATTCCATGCCGCGCTGGCCTTCGCGGCTGATCATGTTGGGATAGGTGCGGCGCAGGCCCGTGTCCTTGAACGGTTCATGGGCGTTGATCGCCACCTTGTGACGGGCGCCGACCTCGACGACCTTCATATGGTGCTGGGCCATGGCCTGGCTTTCGTGCCAGGCCATGACCATCCGGCCGTCCGGCCCGGCGACGCGCGCGCCCTGGGCGTCGGCCACATAGCCGGTCTTCACCGAATGGACGCCCAAGCGTTCATACAGGGCCATGGCCGGTTCGAGCTGCTGCTCATAATGGAAGGCGTTGCCGCCGGTCTCGTGGTGGCCGATCAGTTGCACGCCCTTGGACCGGGCGTGGGCGCAGACCGCCTCGATGTCGAAGTCGGGATAGGCCTCGGTGAAGCTGAAGTCCGAGCCGTTTGCGAACCACTGGCCGTCCCAGCCCTTGTTCCAGCCCTCGACCAGGACGCCGCCGAAGCCGTGCTCGGCGGCGAAGTCGATGTGTTTGATCGTGTTCTCGGTGGTGGCGCCGTGCTTGGGCCCGGAACCCCAGGTTTTCAGCTCCAGATGCATTTCCCACCAGACGCCGACATATTTCATCGGCTTGAACCACGACACGTCGCCCAGCTTGTTCGGCTCGTTCAGGTTCAGGATCAGGCTGGACTCGATCAGGCCGGCGGCGGTGTCCGACACCTGCAGCGTCCGCCACGGCGTATTGAACGGCGCCTGGCGCACCACGGCGGCGTTGGTCAGACCGGGCGTCAGCTGGGCGCGGAACCTGGTCGCTTCCGAGCGGCGCAGGTTCATCCCGGCGTAGTCGATGCAGGCGGCCTCGTGGATCGAGACGTGCAGGCCCGACTGGCCCTTGACCGTCATCGGCGTCTGGGCGCTGCCGACCGCGCTGATCGGCGTGCGGCTGTAGAGGTATTCCTCGCGGTTCCATTCCCAGGCCGGGCACCAGATGGCCTCGCCGTCCTCGGCCAGGTTGAACTCGGTGATCTCCGAACCGATGCGCACGATCTTCAGCGCGGCCTGGTCCGGGAACTCGTAGCGGAAGCCCAGGCCGTCGTCATACAGGCGGAAGACCACATCCACGCGACGTTGCAGGCCGGCGGTCTCGGCGTAGCTGACCCGCCATTCGTTGTAGTGGTTGCGGATGAAGCGGCGCTCGCCCCACGGCTGTTCCCAGGTCTCGTCCACGGTCACGGGCTGACCGGCGGTGATGGCCAGGCCGCGCTCCAGAGCGGGGGCGTCGGTCAGCAGCAGACCCAGTTTGGACGGCGCCACCACCACCCGGCCCTGGCGCATGACCGCATACATCGGCCGGCCGTCATTGTCGGTGAAGGCCTCGACCGTCAGTACGCCGCCGGGCGAGCTGGCCCTGGCGTGTGTCGGCGTGGTCTGGGCCCGGACGCCGGTGGCCCCGAAGGCCAAAATCGAGACGCCGCCAAGGGCCAGGAAGGATCTGCGCTTCATCATTTGGGACTCCGTTACGCCGCCTCTTGCCAACCGCTGCGAACGGTGGCTGAAATATTTGCAGAAAAATTTGCAGCGCCGAAACGCTGTTGTAAGGACCCGCGACCTTGAGCCGCAAGACCACCCGTCTGGAAGACATCGCCCGCCTGGCCGGCGTGTCCATCGCCACCGCCTCGCGTGCGCTGAACGACAGCCCCGCCGTCAACGACCGGACCAAACAAACGATCTGGAAGCTGGCCAAGGAGCACGACTATCCGTTCCGCCGTCACATGCCCGCCGGCCCCATCGGCGCCCAGGGCACCATCGCCCTGGTCGTGCCGCGCCCGCAGGGGCGCGAAGGGCGCCTCAGCGATCCCTTCTTCCTGGAGTTGCTGGCCGGGGTGGGCGAGGCGGCGCGCGAACGCGGCTGCGACCTGTTGATGAGCCATATCTCGCCCGCCAACTATGAGGAGTTGTCGGCCGCCCTGAACACCAGCCGGGCGGACGGGGTGATCTTCCTGGGCCAGTCCAGCCTGCATTCGGCCTTCAACCGGCTGGTGGACGCCGACCATCGCTTCGTGGTCTGGGGCGCGGAATTGGCCGAGCAGGACTATTGCTCGATCGGCTCGGACAATATCTCGGGCGGGCGGCGCGCGACGCTGCACCTGGCGCGGCTGAGCCGAAAACGCATCGTCTTTCTGGGCGACCTGGACCCGCCCGAGGCCATGCAGCGGCATCGCGGCTATCTGGACGCCCTGGGCCAGGCGGGGCTGGACGTCGACCAGGACCTGATCGTGCCCGCCCATTTCGAGGTCGAATCGGCCGAGGCGGCCGTCGACGCCCTGATCCGGCGCGGCCTGGCGTTCGACGGCGTGGTCGCCGCGTCCGACCAGATCGCCCTGGGCGCCGTGCGTGCGCTGCTGCACGCCGGGATCGACGTGCCGGGTCAGGTCTCCGTGATCGGTTTCGACAATGTGCCGTTCAGCCGCTACTCGCGTCCGGCCCTCAGCACCATCGCCCAGGACACTATGAAGGCCGGTCGGCTGATGGTGTCCAAACTGCTGGACCACGGCGGCGGACAGGCGGGAATGGGCGCCGGCCGGTCCGAGCGCGTGCCGACCGAGCTGATCGTTCGCGAGACCTGCGGCGGCTGAACCCGTCATCCCGCGTCCGCGAACAGCAGGCCGGCCAGAGGCTTCAGCGTCGAACCGTCCGCCTCGCTCCAGTTGACCGCCTCGATGCGGCGTGCGCCGGCGGGCGGCGACCAGTCGATGGGCGCATGGCTGAGGTTGAAGACGCACAGCAGGCGCTCGCCCCCTTCGGCGCGCTCGAACCGGTGGAAGACCAGCAGATCCTGCGGCCCCTCGACCATCTCCAGCCCGCCGGTGCGCAGCGCCGGATGGGCGTGACGCAGGCCGATCATGCGGCGCGCCACATGCAGGGTCGAGGCGGGGTCCGCCTCCTGGGCATCGACCGCCAGCGAGCGGTGGCGCGGATCGACCGGCAGCCAGGGCTCGACGGTGGAGAAGCCGGCGTTGGGCGCGCCGGACGCCCAGGGCATGGGCGTGCGGGCGCCGTCGCGGCCCAGGGTCTCGGGCCAGTTGGCGATGGCCTCGGGGTCCACCAGCCGCTCGAACGGCACATGGGCCTGGGGCAGGCCCAGCTCCTCGCCCTGATAGACGAAAACATTGCCGCGCAGGCTCATCAGCAACAGCAGGGCCATTTCCGAAAAGGCCTTTTCGTCGCGGCCCTGGGCCCAGCGCGACACGGCGCGTGGCGCATCGTGGTTCGAGAAGGTCCACGAGGGCCAGCCTTCGCCCTGCTGGTCCGGCCACATGCTGTCGCCCACGCCGATCAGTTCGCTCTTCAGCGTGTCGGCGTACAGGTAGAGGAAGCCATAGGCGGAATGCAGCCGGTCGTTTCCGGCGGTGAATTCCTTCATCTCGCGGTCGGCGTGATCGCCGCCGACCTCGGCTACGGTGAAACGGCCCTCATAGCTGTCGGTCAGGGCGCGGATGCGGTTCAGGAAGCCGATGATGTCGGGGTGCGACTGGTTGTAAATCTTGTCCTGGAAGTCGAACGGGCGGGTGCGTTTCTTGCCGTCGTTGATCGGCGGATTGTCGCGCAGGTCCGGATCGTGAATGGCGAAGTTGATCGCATCCAGCCGGAAGCCGTCCACGCCCCGGTCCAGCCAGAAGCGCGCGGCGGCGATCAGGGCGTCCTGCACCGCCGGGTTCCTGACGTTCAGCTGGGGCTGGGAGGCCAGGAAGTTGTGCATATAGTACTGGCCGCGACGCGCATCCCAGGTCCAGGCCGGTCCGCCGAACACCGACTGCCAGTTCGACGGCGGCGAGCCGTCCGGCCGGGCGTCGGCCCAGACATACCAGTCGGCATGCTGGCTGGTATTTGAGGCGCGGCTGTCGATGAACCACGGGTGTTCGTCCGAGGTGTGGGAGAAGACCTGGTCGATGACGACCTTCAGGCCCAGCGCATGGGCGCGCGCCACCAGGGCGTCGAAATCGGACAGGTCGCCGAAGATCGGATCGACGTCGCAATAGTCCGCGACGTCATAGCCGAAGTCCTTCATCGGCGAGGTGAAGAAGGGCGACAGCCAGATCCCGTCCACGCCCAGAGAGGCGACGTGATCCAGGTGCTGGGTGATCCCCTTCAGGTCGCCGACGCCGTCGTCGTTGGAGTCTGCAAAGCTGCGCGGATAGATCTGGTACAGGACCGCGCCCCGCCACCAATCGTGCGCGAGCGCGGGCGCGGCGTCAGCCGGAGAAAGATCGAGAAGCTGGGCGGTCACGGAACGCTCTTGCAGACGAGATAATCGAGGGGAGGGACGCGGACGGCGACGCTGGCGGGGGCCGACGATTCGGCCGCGCAATCGCCGCGCAGAGCCTGCCACCGAAGCGAGGCGGGCTCCACCTCGACCTGAGCCGTAACCGGCGCCGTCGAACTGTTGAACAGCACCAGCACCTCTCCGCCGTCTTCACCCAGGCGCGACAGGGTGAACAGGCCGGGCTTGTCGCCATAGGCGCGCACGACCTGACGGCCGCGTCGCAGGGCGGGTTCGGCGGCGCGGATGCGGGCCATCTCGGCGATGGCCTGGTAAAGGGGAGCTTCAGTGGAATAGGCGGGTTGGCGACCGCCGACCGGCGTCGTGTCGCGATAGACGGGCGTCTGGCTGGGCCACATATCCTGGCGTGAGTTTCCGTAGCCGCCCGCCCCGGCGAAGCCCTGTTCGTCGCCGTAATAGAGTGTGGGCACGCCCCGGCTGAACATCATCAGGGCGTGGGCCAGCTTGATCCGCGCCAGCACCTCGGCGTCGTCAGCGTCAGGATTGGCCTGTTTCACGAAGAAGCCGACGCGGCCCATGTCGTGGTTGCCCAGGAAGGTCGGCAGGATGGCGGCTGTGTCGGCGCCGTCGGCGTAGATGACGTCGGCGTCGAACAACTTGGCCATGGCGTCGCCGCCCGTCTTGCCGGCGGCGAAATCGGTCGCCTGTTTCTGGAAGGGGAAGTCCAGCACGGCCGGGTAGCCGTCCGCCCGCGTGAATCGGGCGGTCACTGCGGGATCGGTGTCGTACACCTCGCCGAAAATATGGAAGTTCGGAATGCCCTTGGCCTCGGCGCGGGCGATCATGGCGGGGATGAAGGCCTGCCAGAACTCCGGGTTCACATGGCGCGCGGTGTCGATGCGGAAGCCGTCGATCCCGTATTTGTCGATCCAGCCGCCGAAGATGTCGATCATGCCCTGGACGACCACAGGGTCCTCGGTCAGCAGGTCGTCCAGCCCGGCGAAGTCGCCGTCCAGACCGCTCTCTCCGGCGAAGGTGCTCTCGCCCCGGTTATGATAGTGGATCGGATCGTTCAGCCAGGCCGGGACCTTGGCGTTCTCCTCGCCGGCCGGAACATAGGGCGTATAGGCGTAATCGGGCCGGGTCAGGCGCGAGAAGTCACGCCCGTCGAAGCCGTCGTTGATCGGCGCCCCGTCCACGCCGCCGCGACGGGTGTAGGGATAGTCGGCGCGGCTGCGGTAGGCGCAGCGACCCTCGGGGCACTCGCGATACTGGATCACGTCGGCGGTGTGGTTGGCGACGATGTCCAGATAGACCTTCATGCCGCGCGCGTGGGCGGCGTCGACCAGGGCGCGCATCGCCGACTCGTCGCCGAAATGCGGGTCGACCGCCGTGAAGTCGGTGATCCAGTAGCCGTGGTGGGCGGCGCCCGTGTAGTCGCCGTGGCTTTGCACCGGCTTGTTCTTGAACACCGGCGCCAGCCACACAGCCGTGGCGCCCAGGCCCTGGATATAGTCCAGCCGCTGGGTCACGCCGGCCAAGTCGCCGCCGTGGTAGAAGTCGGTGTCGGACGGGTCGAAGCCGCTCTTGAGCCGCTCGGCGGGGTAGCCGCCGTTGTCGTTTGACGCATCGCCGTTGGCGAACCGGTCCGGCAGCAGGAAATAGATCACCTCGTCCTGAGGCGGGCGTTGCCGCAGGGCCGTCAGGGCGTCCGGGGCGGAGGTCCAGGCCTGGGCGCTGGCGGCGGTCAGCAGCGCCGTGGCGGCGACCGCCGCGCGCATCGCGGTTTTCACGGACAGTCCGAAGGTCATGGGCTCGCTCCCTGTGCTGTCTGGACGATGCAAAGCCTTCCAGATCGATTTGCAAGATTTTGCAGCAATGGCGCCCCCTGTCAACGCAGGCGAATTTTGCTGCATTGCAGCGGAGCTGATGCACGAAGTGCCTTCAGTACGTGGCTGATGCGTCATAATGACCCGCCATTTTAGGCTTGCAGCAGGCCGATGACATTAACTGCTTGCAAGGTTGATCCATATTTGCATATTTTTGCGACAGCTTCAGATCGCGACGTTCAGAATCGCGATTAGCCCCAGGGAGGATGACCATGTCTCAACGTCTCAACCGGCGTACGCGCCTGCTGTCGGGAACCGCTTTCGGCCTGGCCGCAATGCTGACCGTCGGCGCCGCTCACGCCCAGACCACGCCTGCGCCAGCCCAGGCCGACGAAAGCCAGCCGACCGAAGTCGGCGAAATCGTCGTCACCGGCATCCGTCGCGCCATCGAGGCCTCGATCTCGGCCAAGGCCAACAACACGTCGATCGTCGAGGTCATCTCTTCGGAAGATATCGGCAAGCTGCCGGACGTTTCCATCGCCGAATCCCTGGCCCGCCTGCCGGGCGTGACCTCGCAGCGCCTCGACGGCCGCAGCCAGGCCATCTCAATCCGCGGCCTCGGTCCCGACTTCACCACCGCCCTGCTGAACGGTCGCGAGCTGGTCTCGACCGGCGACAACCGTGGCGTCGAGTTCGACCAGTTCCCGTCCGAACTGCTGGGCAGCGTCGTCGTCTACAAGACCCCGGACGCGGCTCTGGTCGGCCAGGGCCTGGCCGGCACCGTTGACCTCCGCACTGTTCGTCCGCTGGCCTATGGCCGCAAGGCCATGGCGGTGAACTATCGCCACGAGTGGAACGACATCGGCGCCTTGAACTCGGGCACGACCGACAACGGCGACCGCTACACCATCTCCTATATCGACCAGTTCGCGGACGACACCATCGGCGTCGCCCTGGGCTACGCCCACATGAGCTCGCCGTACCAGTCCGAGCGGTTCAACAGCTGGGGCTATCCGAACTACAGCGACGGCAATCTGGTTACGGGCGGCGTCAAGCCCTACGTCATGTCGTCGGAGCTAGAGCGCGATGGCTACATGGGTGTGCTGGAATGGCGTCCGAACGACCGCATCCACTCGACGATCGACGCCTTCTATTCCGAGTTCAAGAATTCCCAAGTCCTGCGTGGCATCGAGTTTCCGCTGGCGTGGGGTGGCTCGGCTCAAAGCGCGGGCGACCCGGATGAAGGAATTTTGCCGGGCTGCGAAATCACTGGAAACCTTCCCGGTGAGGATCTCTGCCGCCCCGCTCCGTCGCTGCGCCCCGGTTACACCGTCGAGGACGGTCTCATCGTCGCCGGCACCTGGGACAACATCAAGGGCGTGGTTCGGAACGACCTGAACAAGCGCGACAGCAACATCACGGCCATCGGTTGGAACACCGAGTTCGTCGCCAGCGACGACTGGACCCTGGGCCTGGACGTCAACTATTCGAAGGTCGAGCGCAACGACATCATCCTTGAGACCAACGCCGGCACGGGCCGCAACATCAACGGCGCCCTGGACACCCTGGGTTTCGAACTGACCGACGACGGCGTGACGCGCTTCACCAGCCAGCTGGATTACGCCGACCCGACGCTGATCCGCCTGACCAGCCCCCAAGGCTGGGGCGGCGACGTGATCCCGGAAGGTCAGGCAGGCTACATGAACACCCCGTCCATCGAGGACGAGATCAAGGCCGTGCGCCTGACGGCCACCCGCCAGCTGCACCAGAGCCCGTTCAAGTCGATCGACTTCGGCTTCAACTATTCAGAACGCACCAAGACCTTCGTCAACGACCAGTACTATCTCGGCGTCCCCGGGGGCGGCGACTTGGCGGTGCCTTCTGAGTTCCTGTTGGACCCGACCGACCTGGGCTATCTCGGCATCTCTCAGGTGCTCAGCTACGACGCCCTCGGCTTGGTCAACAGCGGCGCGCTGAACCTGATCCGCAACCCGAACGCCGACGTCGCCGCCGGCAACTGGTCGGTGGCCGAGAAGGTTTCGACCGCTTACGTCCGCGCCAATATCGACCACAATCTTTTCGGCCTGCCGCTGACGGGCAACGTGGGCATGCAGCTCGTCTATACAGACCCGGAAAGTCGTGGATTCGAAGCACAGCAGATCGGAACAGGCGTTGCCGCAGTCGAGGAACTGACTGGCGGGGAATCCTATCTGGAAATCCTGCCTAGCTCGAACTTCATCTTGGAAGTCGGCGATGACATGTTCGCCCGCTTCGCCGTAGCCCGTACGCTGGCGCGTCCGCGGATGGACGATATGCGTGCTGGGCGGAATTTCTCGTTCGATGCGACTAAGAACAACGACACAGCCACGCCTGAGCAGAACTCTCCTTGGGGCGGCGGCGGCGGCAATCCGCTTCTGAAACCCTACATCGCCGATGTGGTCGATCTGTCCTTTGAGAAGTACTTCGCAAACCGTCGCGGCTATGTCTCGTTGGCTGGTTTCTACAAGCACCTCGAGAGCTACGTGTACACCTACAACCGCATTTTCGACTTCTCGGGTTATCCGACCGGCGGCGTGGTCCCGGTAATCAACCAAGGCATCATCTCGACGCCTGAGAACGGTGAAGGCGGCTGGATCAAGGGCATCGAGTTCTCGGTTTCGGCGCCGTTCGAGATATTCCACCCCGCGCTCGAAGGCTTCGGCGCCTTGTTCAGCGCCTCAATGACCGACAGCGAGGTCCAGCCGGATCCCGCCAATCCGCCCACCGCTGTGCCGGGCCTGTCGGAAGACGTCATCAACGGCACGCTCTACTACGAGCGCTACGGCTTCCAGTCGCGGATTTCGGCCCGCTATCGCTCGGACTACCTGGGCGAGGTCGCCGGCTTCGGCAACGGCCGCACCCTGCGCTCGGTCGCGGCGGAGACCGTCGTCGACGCCCAGATCGGCTACGAGTTCCAGTCGGGTCCGCTGGAAGGCCTGTCGGTCCTGGCCCAGGTCAACAACCTGACCGACGAGCCGTTCAAGACCTTCGAGAACGGCGATGAGCGCCGGACCATCGATTATCAGAGCTACGGCCGGACCTATGCGGTGGGCCTGAACTACCGCTTCTGATTTCTCCCCTGAGCAAACTGGGCCGCTTTGGAAACGAAGCGGCCCATTTTTTTGGCCCAGGAGGCAAGTTTGGTTACACGAGGCCAAATTCGGCTGGACGCGGACGGCGCGATGCCCGAACCACGTCGTCAACCGGACCGCGCGGCACAGCGCGGCCGATCACGTTTCCCAGGGGAACCCATTTCATGACCATTCCGGACGCCGGAAAACGCCAGGGCGCAGGCTTGGCCTTCGCCTATGTCACCACGCTGTTCTTCGCCTGGGGCTTTGCGACCTCGCTGATCGACCCGCTGATCGCGGCGGTGAAGCGCGTGTTCGACCTGAACAACGCCGAGGCCTTCCTGACGACCTTCGCCTGGTTCATCGCCTATGGGCTGATGTCGCTGCCTGCCGCCTCGGTGCTGAGCAAGCTGGGGTATAGCCGCTCCATCATCGGCGCCCTGATCGTCATGGTCGCGGGCTGCCTGATCGTGCCGGCCGCAACGGCCGCCGACTGGTATCCTGGCGTGCTGATCGCCCTGTTCGTCATCGCCTCGGGCGTGACCCTGCTGCAGGTCGCGGCCAATCCGCTGGTCGCCGAGCTGGGCAGCCGCAAGAACGCTTCCAGCCGCCTGAACCTGTCGCAGGCCTTCAACTCGCTGGGCACCACGGTCGGTCCGTGGCTGGGCTCGCACGTCCTGCTGACGGGCGGCGTCTTCGCCGCCGGCGCCGTGGTCACGGCCGCTACCCGCACCCAGTCGCTGCGCAGCATCGACATGGCCTTCCTGGGCATGGGCTCCTTCTTCGCCCTGGTCGCCGTCTTCATCTTCACGGCGCGCAAGAAGATCAACGCCGCCGCGCCGGTCTCGACGGACGCCGTCTCGCCGTTGAAGGCCCTGTCCTCGCCCTGGGCCGTCTTCGGCGCCCTGGCCATCTTCCTCTACGTCGGTTCGGAAGTGGCGATCGGCGGCATGCTGACCAACTTCCTGGAAAGCCCCGACATCCTGAACGCCCCCATCGAGACGGCGGGCAAGATGGTCGCCCTGTACTGGGGCGGCGCCATGGTCGGTCGTTTCATCGGCTCGCTGGTGCTGACCAAGGTCCGTCCGGGCATCGTGCTGGCCTGCTGCACCGTTGCGGCGGCGATCCTGTGCTTCATCGTCAGCCGGATCGGCGGACCCACGGCGGCCTACGCCGTGCTGTCGATCGGCCTGTTCAACTCCATCATGTTCCCAACCATCTTCACCCTGACGCTGGAGCGATCGACCGCGCCCACGTCGGCGACCTCCGGTCTGCTGGTCTTCGGCATCATCGGCGGCGCTCTGTTGCCTCAGGCGGCGGCGCATATCGCCGACACCGCCGGGACCCTGCAGCCCGCCTTCCTGGTGCCGATGCTGGGCTATATCGGCCTGACCGTCTTCGCCGTTGGCTGCATCCGCACCAAGGCCAAGGCGGAAGTGACCTCGACCGCCTCGCACTGAGGCCGGTCGCCGGGCAGGATAAAGGGCGCGGAGGGAAACCCCCGCGCCCTTCTTCATTTCAGACGTCAGCTGTCGATCAGGGACTGGAGGATGGGCGCCAGTCGGTCGCGCATCTCTTCGCACTGGTCCGGCTCGATGTTGAAGCTGCCGCCGCCCAGTTCGCGGCTGACCGACATGCCCATGATGAAACCGGCCAGAAGCCGGGCGCGCACGGTGGAATCAGGTCCGCTGAGCCATTCCTCAAGCGGGCCGAAGAAGCGCTGGGTGCAGGTGGTCTGCACCATCTCCGCCGCCTTGGCCGAGCCGATGGACCGCAGCATGATCGACATGCCCTTCAGCTTCTCGGCCTTCTTGGGTTCGAACACGATTTCATGCGCCACGCGCCGGCCGAAATCGGCCTTCTCGCCCGACATCAGGGCGCTGCCGTCGCCGCAGCTGTCCAGCGCGGCCAGGAACAGGTCGTCCTTGGAGCCGAAGTATCGGCTGATCAGGGCGGCGTCGACGCCGACGTCCCGCGCGATGTCGCGCATGCCCACGTCGTCATAGCTCTCGGCCGCGAACCTTTCGCGTGCTGCATCGAGAATGGCCGTGCGCGTCGCTGCGGCGTTTCTCGGGCGTGGGCCGGGACATAACAAGGGGGTGATACTCCACAGATGAATAACCGTAGATCACATATGGCTTTGTCAACGCCTGTTGACAAGCGCCAGCGCGCCGACCATTAAGTCACCACGCGTTGACAAGGCCGACTCCCCATTGGCCTATGTCCGCACGACTGGGATTTTACCTCCGACAGGGAGATTGCGCAGATGCGCGGGCTGAAGATTGCGGCCGTGTCCGTCATGGTGACGGGTGCGCTATATGGTTGTTCCCCCAAGGCGGAAGCGCCGGCGCAAGGCGCGCCTCCTGTGACGGTCGCCACGCCGTTGCAGCAGAAGGTGGTGGACTGGGACGAATTCACGGGCCGCTTCGAAGCGGTCGAGAGCGTGGACGTGCGCGCTCGCGTCGGCGGCTACATCCAGGCGGTTCACTTCCGCGATGGTCAGACGGTCCAGCGCGGCCAGCTGCTGTTCACCCTGGATCCGCGCCCGGCCCAGGCCGCCCTGGCCCAGGCCCAGGCCCAGGTCGCCCAGATGCAGTCGCAGGTGACGCTGACCCGCGCCAACCTGGCCCGCAGCGAAAGCCTGCTGGCCTCGCAGGCGGTGTCGCAGGCCGAATATGATTCCAACAAGGCCGCCCTCGATGCGGCCCAGGCGAATTTGACCGCCGCCAACGCCGCTGTGCGGACGGCGCGTCTGAACCTGGACTACACCCGCGTCACCGCCCCGACCTCGGGCCGCGTGTCGGACCGTCGCGTCGATCCGGGCAATGTCATCGCCGGCGGTTCGTCGGCGGGCGACGTCCTGACCACCATCATCTCGGGCGGCCCGATCCACTTCGTCTTCGACGGGTCCGAAGCTGTGCTGCTGAAGTATCTGCGTGAAGGCGGCGCCAACCAGGGCGCGGTGGTCAATGTCCGGCTGCAGGACGAGAGCACCTACAAGCACACCGGCCGTCTCGACTTCTCCGACAACGCCGTGGACACCGCATCGGGCGTCATCCGCCTGCGGGCGATCATCCCGAACGCCGACGGCTTCCTGCGTCCCGGCATGTTCGGCAGCGCCCAGGTCGCCGGCGCCGGCTCCTATGACGCCCTGCTGGTCCCGGATTCGGCCATCGGCACGGATCAGTCGCGTCGCACCGTGGCCGTGGTCAACGCCGACGGCACCGTGACGAACAAGGCCGTCCAGCTGGGCCCGATCGTCCAGGGCCTGCGCGTCGTTCGTTCGGGCCTGGCCCCGACCGACCGCGTCATCATCGCCGGCCTGCAACGCGCCGCCCAGCCGGGCTCCAAGGTCACGCCCAAGAACGGCAAGATCGCGCCGGTCGCCGGCGACGCCTCGCAAGCACCGGTCACCCAGGCGGCCCCGGCGTCCAGCGCCTCGTTCGCCAACTCCATCCCCGCTGGCTAAGCCATGAACATCTCCCGCTTCTTCATCGACCGGCCGATCTTCGCGGCCGTGATCGCGGTGGTGATCTCCATCATCGGCATCGCCGCCTATCCGCTGCTGCCTCTGTCGCAGTATCCGGAGATCGCGCCGCCGACGATCACCATCAACGCCGCCTATCCCGGCGCCTCGGCCGAGACCCTGGCCGAGACCGTCGCCGCCCCCATCGAGCAGGAGGTGAACGGCGTCGAGAACATGCTCTACATCACCTCCTCGTCCACATCGGACGGGGCGGTGGCGATCACCGTGACCTTCCAGCCCGGAACGGACCTCGATTCCGCACAGGTGCTGGTCCAGAACCGGGTCGCCCTGGCCGAACCTCGCCTGCCTGAGGCCGTTCGCCAGACCGGCGTCATCGTCAACAAGGCCGAGAGCGGCTTCCTGATGATCCTGGGGCTGACGTCGCCCGACGGCACCCTGGATAACGACTATGTCGGCAACTACGCCAACTCGACGCTGCGGGACCGCCTGCTGCGCATCGAAGGCGTGGGCGCGGTTCAGGTGTTCGGCGGCGGCAACTATTCGATGCGCGTTTGGATCGACCCGGCCAAGGCGGCCGAGCGCGGTCTGACGGGTCCCGACATCGTCGCCGCCCTGCGCGCCCAGAACGTCCAGGCCGCAGCCGGCTCCATCGGCCAGCCGCCCTTCCCCGACAGCGCCTCGGCCTTCCAGCTGCCGGTGCAGGTTCAGGGCCGTCTGACCGATCCCGACCAGTTCGCCAACGTCGTCCTGAAGACGGACGCCGAGGGACGCATCACCTATCTGCGCGACGTGGCGCGGATCGAGCTGGGCGCCCAGGATTACGGCATTCGCGGCTTCTTCGACGGCCAGCGCGGCGTCGGTCTGGCCATCGTTCAGCAGCCGGGGGCCAACGCCCTGGGCACCGCCGAACGGGTCGAGGCCGAGGTCGAGGCCTTGAAGGCCGAATTGCCGGCCGGCATGACCGTCTCCGTCCCGTACAATC
Source organism: Brevundimonas sp. FG128 (assembly GCF_057809775.1). Classification (NCBI taxonomy): domain Bacteria; kingdom Pseudomonadati; phylum Pseudomonadota; class Alphaproteobacteria; order Caulobacterales; family Caulobacteraceae; genus Brevundimonas; species Brevundimonas sp. FG128. The sequence continues at coordinate 101,591 of NZ_JBMDKP010000005.1, read as the reverse complement.
CGACCGAATTCGTCGCCGCCTCGGTGGAGTCGGTTCAGCACACCCTGGTCGAAGCGGTCATCCTGGTCGTCATCGTGATCATGGTCTTCCTGCAGACCTGGCGCGCGGCCATCATCCCCATCATCGCCATTCCCGTCGCCCTTGTCGGCACCTTCGCGGTGCAGCTGGCGCTGGGCTATTCGATCAACTCCCTGTCCCTGTTCGCCCTGGTGCTGGCCGTCGGCATCGTGGTCGATGACGCCATCGTCGTGGTCGAGAACGTGGAGCGGGCGATCAGCGAAGGGCTGACTCCAAAAGAGGCCGCCTATCGATCGATGCAGGAGGTCTCCGGCGCCCTGATCGCCATCGGCCTGGTGCTGATCTCGGTGTTCATTCCGACCATGTTCGTGCCCGGCATTCCCGGCATCTTCTACCGCCAGTTCGCGGTGGTGATCGCCTCGGCCTCGGTCATTTCGCTGTTCGTGTCCCTGACGCTGTCGCCGGCCATGGCCGCCCTGCTGCTGAAGCCGCACAAGAAGGATCACGATCACGCCCGCAAGCCGGGCGTCCTGGGCACGGTCGTTTATTATGGCGGCTGGGCCGGGCGTAAGTTCAACGAAGGCTTCGACTGGCTGTCGGACCGTTACGGCCGCCTGACCGCACGTCTGGTCCGCACCGTCGGTCTGGTGCTGATCGTCTATGTCGGTCTGCTGGGCCTGACCGCCTGGCGCCTGGTCGATACCCCGTCGGGCTTCATTCCCGAACAGGATCAGGGCTTCCTGATCGGCGTCGTGCAACTGCCGGCCGGCGCCTCGCTGGATCGCACGGAGGCGGTGATGACCCGCGCCCGCAAGATCATTCAGGACACCCCGGGCGTGGACGGCACCGTCGCCTTCGCCGGCCTGGACGGCTCCAGCTTCTCGTTCGGCTCCAACGCCGCGACGATCTTCGTGCGTCTGAGCCCCTTCGAGGACCGGACCAAGGAAGAAGCCGCGACGGCTCTGGCCGGGGCCATCACCCAGGCCACCGGTCAGATCGAGGACGCGCAGATCTTCGTCATCGCCCCCCCGGCGGTGCAGGGTCTGGGCACCGGCAACGGCTTCTCGATGATGATCCAGGATCGCGAAGGCGCCGGCTATCGTCCGCTGGAAGGCGCGACCTTCGCTATGATGGGCGCGGCCGCCCAGGCGCCGACCCAGGTGAACCAGGTCTTCTCGACCTACAACACCGCCTCGCCGCGCATCACCGCCGACGTCGATCGTGACAAGGCGCTGATGATGGGCGTCCAGCCCAGTGCGGTGTTCGACACGCTGGGGGTCTATCTCGGTTCGTCCTACGTCAACGACTTCAACATGCTGGGCCGCACCTTCCGGGTGACGGCGCAGGCCGAGCCGCAGTCGCGTGACGACATCGCCGACATCGCCAACCTGAAGACGAAGTCGTCGTCGGGGGCCATGGTGCCGATCGGTTCGGTGGCCAATCTGGTGAACGACTCGGGTCCGGCGCGGATCGTGCGCTACAACCTGTTCCCGGCGGCCGAGCTTCAGGGCAATGCGGCGGCGGGCGTGTCGTCCGGCGAGGCGCTGCAGGTCATGGAGAACATGGCCGCGCAGAACCTGCCCCAGGGCTTCTCCTACGAGTGGACGGGCCTGGCCTATCAGCAGAAGGCGGCCGGTTCGGGCGCGACGGTCATCTTCCTGATGGCGGTGGTGTTCGTCTTCCTGGTGCTGGCGGCGCAGTATGAGGCGTTCACGCTTCCGCTCGCCGTCATCCTGATCGTGCCGATGTGTCTGCTTGCGGCCATCATCGGGGTGAACCTGCGGGGTCTGGACAACAACATCCTGGTCCAGATCGGGCTGGTCGTTCTGATCGCGCTTGCCGCCAAGAACGCCATCCTGATCGTCGAGTTCGCCAAACAGGCGGAAGAAGAGCAGGGCATGAACCGCTTCGATGCGGCCGTGGCCGCCGCCAGGACCCGTCTGCGCCCGATCCTGATGACCTCGTTCGCCTTCATCCTCGGCGTCGTGCCGCTGATGCTGGCGTCGGGTCCGGGCGCGGAGATGCGGCAATCGCTGGGCACGTCCGTCTTCTCGGGCATGCTGGGCGTGACCTTCTTCGGCCTGATCTTCACGCCGGTCTTCTATGTGGTCAGCCGCTGGCTGTCCTCGAAGCTGCCGCAAGGCCATAGGCCCAATCCGACCTCGAACCCTGAACGGATCGAGCGTTACGACGAAACCAGCGACCTGACCGATCCGAACGCTCCGGCGCCCGCGACCGGCCGGGGAGGGGACATCTGATGACCCGCACCAAGACCCTTAGCTTCCTGACCGCCGCAACGTCGAGCGCCCTGCTCGCCGCTTGCGCGGTCGGGCCCAAGGCGCCGGTCGCCGACCTGCCTGTCGCCGGCACGGGCGCCTTCGTCGGCTCGACCAGCCCCACCGTCTCGACCGCTGCGGCGCGCGACGACTGGTGGCGGCTGTACGAAGACCCGACGCTGGACGCCCTGATCCAGCAGGCCTTCGCCGAGAACAACCAGCTCGAAGCCGCCTTCGCCAACCTGCGCGCCGTCCGGGCGTCGCTGTCGGAGGCCCGCGTGGGCCGCTTCCCGACCACGACGACTAGCGCCCAGGCCCAGCGCGGTCGCGCATCCGCCGCCACGGTCCAGGGCCTGCCTGCCGGTCAGGACGCGCCCGAGATCGACACCTATGACGTTGGCCTTCAGGCGTCGTACGAGATCGACCTGTTCGGCCGGGTGGAGTCCACCATCCGCGCCGCCCGCGCCGATGCTCGCGCCGCCGAGGCCGCACTGGCCACGATCCAGGTGTCGGTCGCGGCCGAAACCACCCGCGCCTATGCCGATACCTGCTCGGCCAATGCGCAGATTGCGGTGGCCGAACGGACGCTGGAGCTGCAACGCAACACGGCCAACCTGACCCAGACCCTGCTCGACGGCGGGGCCGGCACCGGGCTGGACGTGGCCAGCGCCCGCGCGGCCCTGGCCCAGACGGCGGCGACCCTGCCGACCCTGCGCGCGGCCCGCAACGAGGCGCTGTTCCGCCTGGCCACCTTGACCGGGGTCACCCCCGCCGAGGCCAGCCAGGCCGCCGCCGCCTGTGTGCGTCCGCCCCAGCTCAGCCAGCCGATCCCGGTCGGCGACGGCGCCAGCCTGCTGGCGCGGCGTCCGGACGTGCGTCAGGCCGAGGCCGAACTGGCCGCGGCCGCCGCCCGCGTGAACGTGGCCACCGCCAACCTCTATCCGCAGATCAGCCTGGGGGGCTCCATCGGCTCCACGGCGCTGGAATCGGGCGAGCTCAGCGACGACCAGAACTTCCGCTTCAGCTTCGGTCCGCTGATCAGTTGGTCGTTCCCGAACGTCTTCGCCGCGCGAGCCCAGATCCAGGCCGCCGGCGCCCGTTCGGACGCGGCGCTCGCCACCTTCGACCAGACCGTGCTGACGGCGTTGCAGGAAACCGAGACGGCCCTCAGCAACTACGCCAACGAGCTGGACCGCCGTGCGGCCCTGACCGAGGCCCGCGACCAGGCGGCCCGCGCCGCCGACCTGTCACGCCAGCGTTTCAACGCCGGCGCCGACAGCTTCCTGCTGGTGCTGGACGCCGAACGCACCCAGGCGGCCGCCGACGCCGCCCTGGCCCAGTCCGACGCCCTGGTCACGACCTATCAGGTCGCCCTGTTCCGCGCCCTCGCCGGCGGCTGGCAGGTCGACAGCTGATCGGCTTTCGCTAGCGACGAGAACGAAGGGCCGGGCGACGCATCGCCCGGCCCTTTTTCTTTGAGACGTCTCCTCCCCACACCGTGGGGAGGGGGACCGCGCGTAGCGTGGTGGAGGGGATCTTGAAGTCCCACAGGCGCCTGCGATGCGTCGCAGAACCCCTCCGTCACGGCGCGAAGGCGCGTCGCGCCACCTCCCCATGAAATGGGGAGGAGACGATCATCCACAGTCTCGACGACATGGCGTGTTCCGCATTTGTTCTCATCGTGCTCTAACCGTCTTCGGCGGTCGGCGGCTTGATGGAGGATGAGATGAACGACGGAATGCTGGCCCATATGATGGCCGAACTGGATGCCGAGCTGGCGCGGGCGGAGGCGTCCTTGCCCGCCCATCCCGAACACACCCGCCAGATGGAGGTCATGCGCGCCCTGGCCCTGGGGTTGGGCAATTTCGAGCGGATGCGGGCGCACGACGTCCATATGCTGGCGGCGCGGATGTCGCCCCGCCGGGCTTGAGCGCCTTACGGCTTGCGCTTGAAGGTGTCGCCCACTTCCGTGGCGTCCGGGCCGTCGGGGCCTGCGCTGCGCCGCTCGGCCTGACCGACCTTCTTCGTGTCCTTGTCGGAGGTCAGGGCGTCCGGCTTGCCTGCGGGCTCCGCGCCGTTCTTTTCCCTGCCCTTGGTCTGTTCACGATCCATGATGGTCTCCCTTGCTGGGAAAGGGAGCGCAGGGCGGGGAGCGGGGTTCCGATCCGTCGGCTCAGCTCGCCGTATCCACCTTGGCCACCACCGACATTCCCGGCGACAGCCGGTCCATTCCCGGCTGACCCGGTTCAATGCGGATGCGGACGGGGATGCGCTGGGCGACCTTGGTGAAGTTGCCCGTGGCGTTGTCGGGGCGGATGACGCTGAACTCAGACCCGGCGGCGGGGGCGATGCGTTCGACATGGCCGCGCAAGGTCTGACCACCCAGGGCGTCCACGGTGATCTCGACCGGCTGACCGACGCGGATGTTCCTCATCTGCGTCTCCTTCATATTGGCCGTGACCCAGACCACGTCGGGGACCAGGCCCATGAGCTGGGTGCCGGCGGTGACATACTGGCCCTGGCGCACGCCGATCTCGCCCAGGCGGCCGGGGCGCGGGGCGGTGATACGGGTGTTGGCCAGGTCGATCTGGGCCAGGCGCACGGCGGCCTGGGCGTTCTCGACGGCGGCGGCCAGGCTGTCGCGCCCGACGACGGCGGAGGTGACGCCGGTCTGGGCGACGCCCTCGGCGGCGCGGGCCTGGGCGACCTGGGCCTGGGCGCTGCGCAGGGCGGCCTCGGCGATGTCCACATTGGATTGAGACACCCAGCCGCCGGCCTTCAGGGTGCGGGCGCGGTTGGCGTCGGCCTGGGCGCGGGTAAGCGTCGCCTCGGCGGCGGCGATGGAGGCGCGCTGCTGGGCCACGGTTCCGCGCGCCGAGGCCTGGGTCTGGGTCGAGTTGGACAGGGCGGCCTCGGCCGAATGCAGCCCGGCCTGGGCCTGCTCCAGCCGCTGGCGATAGATGCGGTCGTCGACCTGGGCCAGCAGTTGGCCCTGCTGCACCGACTGGAAATCCTGAACGGGGACTTGGACGACATAGCCGCTGACCTGGGGGCTGATGATCGTCACCTGGCCGCGCACATAGGCGTTGTCGGTGCGCTGGACGTGGCCGGTGAAGGGCGGAAGCTGCCAGGCGTAGAGAACCAGGCCCACGGCGAAGACCGCGACCACAGCTGCGATCACGGCCCAGAGGACGCGCTTTCGGGGCTCGGGCGCGGGGACCGGCTGAGGCGCGGGTTGGGGCGCGGGTTGCGGGGCGGGAGCGGGCTGGGGGGCGGTGGCGTCGGTCATCTTCGTAAGGGCTTTCGGGCGTCAGTCGGCGGAGGCCGCGACCGTGGTCGGATCGGAGGCGGCAGGCGTTTGTCGGGCGTCGCGTCTCGCCTGGCTGCGAGCCTGGAAGCGCGGGCGCAGGTGGACCACCGTCACCCAGGCGCAGCCCAGGGCGGCGATGACGGAAATGATCAGGAAGACGTCGTTGTAGGCCAGAATGTTGGCCTGTTGCGTCACCTGACGGCTCAGCAGGGCCACGCCCTCGGCGTTCAGCACGGCGGGGTCGGTGATGGTCGAGGCGTAGGCGCCGGACAGCTGGCGGATGCGCAGTGCGACCTGTGGGTCCAGGCTGGTGACGCCGGCGGCCAGTTCGTTGGAATGGAACTTCTCGCGCACCACCTGGATCGTGCCGATCAGGGCCGAGCCGGCCAGACCGCCGATGTTCTGAAGCACGCTGAACATAACAATGAAGCTGATGATGTTGCGCGCGCCCTGTTGCAGCACCTTGCCCACCCCGATCAGCAGGGCCGGGCCGACGAACATTGCCGAGGCGAAGGCGATCATCGCCTGGCTGACATAGAGTTGGGCCGGGCGGGTCAGGACGGTGGCGTGACTGTCGACGAAGGCGCCGACGGCGATCAGGCCGAGCGCGATGGCTATGGGCTTGTTCAGCTTGGCCATGTTCAGGGTCAGGGCGCTGACCCCCGTGCCCGCCATGATCGCCAGCAGGATGACCAGGAACAGGCCGTGCAACTGATCCGGCCCCAGGCCCACGACGGTCAGGAAGCCCACCGCGCCCGAGGTCTGTTCCGACAGGGTGATGCGGATCAGAAGGATCGCGCCGAACAGGCGCAGGATGTCCGGCCCGGTCAGCCAATGGACGTTGATCAGCGGGTTCTTGCGATTGTACTCGACCGTCAGGGCGGCGGTCAGCAGCACGATCGATCCCGCCAGGGCCCAGCCGAGCCACGGCGCCTGCGTCCACCAGACGATGCGGCCCAGGCCCAGCACCGCGGCCAGCAAGGCCACGCCCGGCGCGAACAGGGCGAAGGTGAGGAAGTCCAGCGGCTCGAACAGTTTCAGCCTCTGGGACGGCGGCAGGCGCAGCACCTGAACCGCCGCCCAGGCGAGAAGCGCCATGCCCAGTTCGAAGGTGTAGAAGGCGCGCCAGTCGTTCAGCTCCAGCAGGCTGGGCATGATCAGCCGGGCGATGGGGACGGCGAAGCTGGCCAGGCCGATGCCGATGACCAGCCCCTTCAGCCGGTGGGCCGCCGGGAAGGCCTGGATGATATAGAGGAAACCCAGGCTGCTGAGCCCCGCCGCCGCCATGCCCGAGACGGCGCGCACGAAAAGGGTGGACTCATAGTTGTCGACCGCCAGGTGGGCGGCGCAGGTGACGACGAAGGCGGTCAGGCAGATCTGGGTGAACAGGCGCAGGCCGTACTGCTGGCGGAACTTGAACAGGATCAGGTTCATACAGGCGTTGGTCATCACGAAGACGACCGGCAGCCACGCCGCCTCGGTCGGGGTGATCCCCAGCGAGCCCTGAAGATTGGTCAGATTGGCGGTGACGGCCGCATTGCCCAGACTGCCGACCAGGGCCACCAGCACCCCGGTCAGGGCATATTGGACCCGCAGCCAGCCGCTATGGTCGGGCGTAGCGGGCGAGCCGGGCAGGGTGGGCAGTTCGTGCGGCTTCAGGGTGGCGACATACTGATCCCACGGCAGATGCCAGTTGCGGTCGGCGCGGGCCATCAGGACGCCTCCGACCGGGGGCGCAGTCCGTCCAGAATGATGTCGCGGGTCCTCAGCGAGACGGCCTGACGCTCGGCCTCGTCCGCGCCCTGGAAGCCGGCGCCCAGCAGGGTGGCGATCAGACGAATGTCCATCGGCCGCAGATCCTCCCGCACCAGGCCCGCCGCCTGGGCCCGCGCCAGCGGCGCGGCGCCCGCCTCCATCAAGCTCTGCCGCAAAGGGGTAAGCGCGTCGGGCGACCGCACGTTCCGCACCACCCCTGCCAGGCCGGCGTTGCGGACCATGTCTTCGGCCAGCCGATCCAGAAACCAGAAGAAGACCTCCGGGGCCTCGCCCTGTTCCGCGGTGCGCCGGCCCAGGTCCGCGACATCGGCCTCCAGCACCGCCAGGGCCAGTTCGGTGCGGTCGGCGAAATGGCGGTAAAGCGTGCCGCGCCCGACGCCCGCGCTTTCGGCGATCAGGTCGAGCGGCGCGTCCAGACCCTGGTCGGCAAAGACGGCGCGCGCGGCTTCGAGCAGCGCGGCGCGGTTGTGAACGGCGTCCTTGCGGACAGGTTTGGGGGCGGGGCGTGACATGGTGACGCGCTTAAATGGACACGGGTGTCCGTTTTGCAAGGGCGTGTCGATCTTTCCCTCTCCCATGGAGAAGGAAGAGGATTTAGAGCCCCTTCTCCAGCACCACGAAGTCCAGTTCCGGCCGAGGGGGATCGATCGGGAAAGGGCGGGTTTCACCGGTGGGACGGTAGCCGCGCCGTTCATACCAAGCGATCAGTTCGGACCGGCGCTGGATGACCGTCATTTCCATGCGACGCGCGCCGAAGCGGGCGACGGCCTCGGTTTCTGCGGCGGCGAGCAGGCGGCGACCCAGGCCTGAGGCCTGCAGGGTCGGCTTGACCGTCAGCATGCCCAGATAGGCCCGGTCTTTGCCGACGCGGGCAACCTGGACGCAGCCGATCAGCACGCCGTCCTGGTGCGCCAGCAGGACGACGCGGTCGGGATCGGCGATCAGCGCCGACAGCTCGTCCGCACTGGTGCGAGCGCCCGACAGCAGGTCCGCCTCGTGCGTCCAGCCGGCCTTGGCCGCGTCGCCGCGATAGGCGCGCTCGATCAGAGGGTGGAGCGCGGCGACGTCGTCGGGCGTCGCCGCGCGCAAGGCCAGGTCGTTCAACGGCGGACGCCCAGCTCCTCGACCAGATGGTCCATGCCATAGACGTCGCGCAGGGCGACGGTGACGGCCTGGGTGGTGACGATGACGCTGCGGTTCACGGCGCGGTCGTAGCCATAGGCGTTGCGCTGGGTCAGGACGGTGGAGTCGAAGTTGGCGCCGATGATCTCGCCCTTCGCATTGATGGCGGGCGAACCGGACGAGCCGCCGATGGTGTCGGTCGAAACGGCCATGTCCATCACCGCGGTCGGGTCGATCCGGTCCTTGGCCGCCAGCAGTTTGGGCGCGACGGCGAAGGGTTCGGCGCCGGTGGCGCGGTCCCACAGGCCGGCGAAGGTGGTGAAGGCGCTGAACCTTTGGCCCGGAACGTCGGAGCCTTCGACCTGGCCATAGGTCAGGCGAAGCGTGCCGGTGGCGTCCGGATAGACGGCGTCGCCATAGGCGGCGAAGCGGGCGGCGGCCAGCTGTTCGGAGGCCCGGTCGGTCAGGGCCTGGACCCGCGTCTCCCAGGCGTCGCGAACAGCGCGGGCGTCGGCGTCGATGGCCAGGGCGTACTGGATCATCGGGTCGGTCGAGGCCTGGACGGCGGCGAGACCGCCTTCCCACAGGGCGCGGCGGGCGGCCGGATCGGCCAGGGTCGTGCCGGCGACCACGCGGGCCGAGAGGTCCTCGGGGCTTTCTTCGCCCAGCAGGGTCGCGACCTGCGGATTGTCGACCGTCAGCCATTCGCGGGTCTTGGACAGCCACCACTCCAGCCGGATCTGCTCCAGTTCGGGATAGGTGGGGCGTTCGGCGAACAGGCGGGATTCGACGCCCGACAGGCGGCTGTCGACGAACTCGGGCAGGCGCTGGTCCGACGGCTTGGCCCGCTCCTGGGCGCCGCGCACCAGGGTGCGGGCCCAGGCGAACAGCTGCGACCCGCCCGCGACCGAAGTCGTGCCCAGACCCGTGCCGCCTTCCAGCAGGGCCATGGACGGATAGAGTTCGCGGGCAATGGGCTGGACTGTGCTGAGCGTGGACCAGGGATCGACGCCGGAGGCGGCGGCGCGGGCGCGGAAGTCGGTTTCCTGCTCGGCCTTGGTCGCCATGAAGGCGGGGTCGATCAGGGCGGCCATGCGGCCGCGCCCGCGCTTGTAGGTGTTCTCAAGCCCCACGATCGGGTCCATGGCGATGAAGGCCTGGTCCTCGCCCTCTTCGGCATAGCGGATCAGCCGGCCGCGCAGCTCGGACGCGATCAACTGGTCCAGCGGCAGGACCACGTCGCGGATGGTGGTCAGCTGGTCCGTGGTCAGCAGGCGCTGGGTCGAGCCCGGGTTGCCGGACACGAACACGGCTTCGCCTTCCGTCGGCTTCTCGGGGTTCCACGCAAAATGGGTCGGAGTCTCGACCGGCTTGCCGTCCTCGTACAGGCGGATAAAGGCGGCATCCACGGCGAAGCGGGGGAAGGAGAAGTTGTCCAGGTCGCCGCCGAAGGTCGCGGCCCGATCCTCGGGCGCCCAGGCCAGGCGAATGTCAGAGTATTTGCGGAACTTGTAGAGCTTGAACTGGCCGCCCCGGTACAGGCTGACGACCTGGCAGCGGATCTTGGAATCGTCGCCACAGCCTTCCGTCTCGATGCGGCCGGCCTCGGCGTCGCGCGCCTGGGTGAAGGCCTGGCCCTCAAGCCCTTCGCCGGCCTTGTGCATCCGCTCGGTCACGTCGGAGATGTCGGTCAGGATCTCGGCGGTGGCGCCGGGGCATTTCAGCTCTTCCTCGCGCGACTTCGGCGTAAAGCCGGTCTCGGCGTAGTTGACCTGGGGCGTGGACAGATTGGCGACGCAGGTGGCGACGCAGTGGTTGTTGGTCATTACCAGGCCCTGGCCCGAGACCACGCCCGCCGAACAGCCGCCGAACTTCACCGACGACAGGCGGACACGATCCAGGAAGGCCTGATCGATGGTCGTTCCCAGCGCCTGGTTGGCGCGCGCGATGGGGAAGTTGTCGAAGGTCCACATGCCTTCTTCGGCGTGCGCGGACGTGGCGGCGAAGGCGAGGACGGCGGTGGAGGCGAGAAGGGCGAGGCGCATGAAACTACTCCTGATCCTTCTCCCTTCGGGGGAGAAGGTGGGCCCGAAGGGCTCGAATGAGGGGGCTCTATCCGCCTTCAAAACGGAAAAAGGGGGTCTGGGTCAACCAGCCCCCTCATCCGTCTCGCTAACGCGAGCCACCTTCTCCCCTTAGGGGAGAAGGATTTTCGTCTTAGCGCGTCACGCCCAGTTCGCGCAGCAGGCGCGGCTGGTTGTAGACGTTGCGCAGGGCCTCGGTGATGGCGGCGGTCGAGACCGTGACCGTGCGGTTCAGCTCGCCGTCGTAGCCGAAGCTGCCGCCCAGCGAGTGGATGTTGCCGTCGAAGGCCGCGCCGATGACTTCGCCCTTGGCGTTGATCACGGGCGAGCCCGAGTTGCCGCCGATGATGTCGTTGGTCGAGACGAAGTCATAGACGGTCGACTTGTTGACCTTGCCCTCGGCCGCCAGCCAGTCCTCGGCCGCGTTGAACGGCTCGGCGCCGGTGTTGCGCTCATACAGGCCGCCGATCTCGGTGAAGGGCTCAACCGTCACGCCGCGATAGGTCCAGCCCTTCACCTGGCCGTAGGACAGGCGCAGCGAGAAGGTCGCGTCGGGATACAGGTTGTCGCCGTAGACGGCGAACCGGGCCTGGGCGATCTTTTCGGCGGCGCGGCCGGTCGGGGCGGAGACGGCCGATTCCCACTGGGCGCGGACGGCCTGGGCCGCATCGTCGTTGGCCAGCACGAAGGCGATCATCGGATCGCCCGAGGCGGCCAGCTGGTCCGGCGTCATGGCCAGGGCCTGGGCGCGGAAGGCCGGATCGGCCAGACGCGTGCCCGAGACGGTGCGTTCGGCGATCTGCTCCGGGCTGTCCTTGCCCAACAGCGCCTTCACATTGGCGTTGTCCACCGTCAGATATTCGCGGGTCTTGGACAGCCAGAACGACATGTAGATCTTTTCGATGTCGCTGGAAATCGGGGCGTCCTGGGCCAGGCGGCGCCCCATGGCGGCGATGTCGGCGTCGGAATAGCCGGCGCGGCGTTCGGCGGCCGGCTTGGCGCGTTCCTTGGCGGCGCGGACGATGGCCTTGGCGTAGCTGTACAGCTGCGAACGCGGGCCGGATTCCAGCTGGCGGTATGGCAGGTAGAGGTCGCGCTGGGCGACCGAGGCCTGCTCCAGCTCGGCCCACGGATCGCCGATGCGTTGGGCCAGGGCCGGGTCGGCGGCGACGCGCTGGCGCAGCTCCTGCTCCTCGGCGCGCTTCTTGGCCATGAAGGCCGGGTCGGTCAGGGCGCCCTGCTGGCCGTAATAGACCTTGAAGCTGTTCTCCAGGCCGAAGATCGGATCGACCGCCACGCGCTTGGCTTCTTCGCCGGTGGTCGAATATTCCAGCAGGCGGCCGCGCAGTTCCGAGGTCTGGATCAGGGTGATCGGCAGCTGCTGGTCGCGCAGCGCCTCCAGCTGGGCCATGGTCAGCAGGCGCGAGGTCGAGCCGGGGTTGCCGGCCACGAAGGTGACGTCGCCTTCCTTGGGCGCATTGGCGTTCCAGATCAGGTGGTTCGGCGTGGCGACCGGCTTGCCGTCCTCGTAGATGCGCAGGAAACCGCTATCCAGCGCATAGCGCGGGAAGTTGAAGTTGTCCGGGTCGCCGCCGAAGAAGGCCGCCTGGAACTCGGGGGCGAAGACCAGGCGCACGTCGTCGTACTTGCGGAACTTGTACAGCTTGTACTGGCCGCCGCGGTACAGGCTGATGACCTGGCAGGTCAGCTTCTGGTCGTCGCCGCAGACCTCCTTCTGGATCTTGTCGATCTCGGCGGCGCGGGCCTGGACAAAGGCCGCGCCTTCAAGCCCGGCGCCGGCGGCGGTGACGCGCTCGGTCACGTCGGTGATGTCGGTCAGGATCTCGGCCGTCTGGCCGGGGCACTTCTTCTCTTCCTCGCGGGTGGCGGGCATCCAGCCGTTCTTGACGTAGTCGTTCTGGGCGTCCGACAGGTCCTGCACGCAGCCGACGACGCAGTGGTGGTTGGTCAGGATCAGGCCCTCGCCCGAGACCAGCGAGGCCGAGCAGCCCTGCAGGCGGACGGCGGCGTTGCGCACGCGGTCCAGCCAGGCCTGGTCGATGTTCGTGCCGTACTTTTCGTTCACCGTCGCGATGGGGAAGTTGTCGAAGGTCCACATGCCTTCGTCGGCCTTGGCCGGAGACGCGGGGGCGGACAGGACGGCGGTCGCGGCGCCGAGGGCGGCCAGCGAGGCGGTGAGACGAAGCGAGGGCAACGACATGAACGAATTCTCCCGATCGCGGGACGATGGTCCCGCCTGTTATTTTGTAACTAGCGCCGTTTGAAGGGCGACGCCAAGAGGCCATCGCGGCCTTAACCTCCGCATTTGCAGCGCGCAACGTCGAGGAAGACGCACCCTTACCCCGATTTAACTTGGCGGTGACACGGCTCACGCTCAGATAGGCGCCATACCGGGGATTTATCGACGACGATGTCGCTTGCGCTTTCCACACTGCTCTTCGAATGGCGTCGCTACATGGCGGCGGTCATGGCCTTGGCCCTGTCGGGGCTGCTTGTCCTGGCGATGACCGGTGTCTTCATCGGCATCGGCAAGGGATTCACCGCGACGATCGAACGGTCGGGCGCGGACATCTTCATCATGCAGCCCGGCGCCAAGAGCCTGATCGGCGGGCCTTCGGGCGTGCCGCGTCGCTTCATTCCGCTGGCCTACAACCACCCCGAAGTGGTCGAGGTCATGCCGCTGGACGGCGACGGCGGCACCTTCCAGAACATCAAGAACGTGGACCCGACCAAGAGCCAGGCCGACAGCGCCAGTCAGGGCGCGCCGCGTCAGAAGTTCGTCCAGGCCAGCATCATCGACACACGGCCCGGCTCGGTCACCATCCCGACCGACTATTCCCAGGAATTGGTCGACGCCCTGCGACAGCCCTACACCGTGGCGGTGGACGAGACGGCCCTGACGACCCTGGGCGTCAAGCTGGGCGACAAGGCGCTGTATAACGGCCAGACCGTCACCGTGGTCGGCGTGACGCGCGGCTATCCCAACATGATGCAGCCGGGCGTGGTCATGTCGCGCGACACCCTGCGGATGCTGGGCCAGGCGTCTACCGGCCCCCGCGTCGGCCCCCTGATGGTCAAGCTGCGCGATCCGGCGCGCGCCCCCATCGTCGTCGCCCAGCTGAACGCCATGGGCGCCGGCCAGTGGAAGGCCTGGACCAAGTCGCAACTGGCCGAGGCCAACGCCGGCGCCATGTTCGAAGAAGGCATTCTGGTCATCATCATCGGCGGCTGCGTGGTTCTGGGGATCATCATCGGCGTGGCCATCACCTGGCAGACGCTGCGCGGCGCCATCATGGCCAATATCAAGGAGTTCGCCTCGTTGCGCGCGCTGGGCGTGGGCATGGGATCGCTGCGGCGGATCGTGGTCGAGCTCAGCTTCTGGGTCGGCGTGGTCGGCGTGGCGGCGGCGATCTTCCTGACCTGGTTGGTGTCGCTGTTGGCCAAGATGGGCGCTGTGATCATCGCCCTGCCTTTCTCGCTCCTGCTCGCCGTCGGCATCGGCCTGATCGCCATCGCCATGGTGTCGGGCCTGCTGTCGCTGGGTATCCTCAAGAATAGCCAACCGGCGGACCTGCTGCGATGAACATTCATACGAAAGTTCACGGCAAGCACGGCGACTTCGCCATCGAGGCCAAGGGTCTGGTCAAGCGGTTCAAGTCCGGCAAGGCCTGGGTCGAGGTGCTGAAGGGTGTCGATTTCGACGCCAAGCACGGCGACCTGACCATGGTCATGGGACCGTCGGGTTCGGGCAAGTCCACCCTGATCGCGGCGCTGTCGGGCCTGTTGCGGCCGGAAGAGGGGCGGGTGGACGTGCTGGACGTCGACGACCTGTGGAAATACTCCTCGGGCCGGATCGACAAGTTCCGCCTGGATAATTGCGGCTTCATCTTCCAGGGCTTCAACCTGTTCCCGGCGCTGACGGCGCTGCAGCAGGTCGAGACCGTGCTGAAGTTCCAGGGGCTGACCTCGGGTCAGGCCAAGAAGCGCGCCACGACGGCGCTGGAAGAGGTCGGCCTGGGCCATCGCCTGCACCAGCGGCCGGCGGCCCTGTCGGGCGGCGAGAAGCAGCGCGTCGCCATCGCCCGCGCCCTGGCCAAGGACCCCAAGATCCTGTTCGCTGACGAACCGACCTCGGCCCTGGACGGCGAGAACGGCCAGGTGGTGATCAAGCTGCTGCGCCGCGCCGCCACCGAACACGGCGCCGCCGTGATCTGCGTGACCCACGATCCGCGCCTTGAGGCCTGGGCCGACCGGGTCATCCATATCGAGGACGGCAAGATCCTGGACGACCAGCGCCGCATACCCGATCCGAACGCCATCCTGGCGTCCCACTGAACACAATGACGAAATCCCTTAGGACGACACGCCCATGCCCGGCTTTCTGAAGAAAAAACGCACCTGGCTCGGCCTGCTGCTGGTCATCGTGCTGGTGGTCGGCTTCATGCTGTTCCAGTCCGCCGCCAAGACCAAGAAGGAAGCGCAGGACAAGGCCGCCGCCACCAAGGTCGAGAGCCCCTACGCCGCCATCGCCAACGGCAAGGTCGATGTCGAGGGCGGCATCATCCAGATCGCGGCCCGTCGCGGCGGCATCGTGCGCGATGTGCTGGTGCAGGAGGGCGACCGCGTCGTCGCCGGCCAGATTCTGGCCCGTCAGGAAGACGACGAGGCCCGCCTCGCCGTCCAGAGCGCTCAGGCCGCCGTGTTCCAGGCCGAAAGCCAGCTGGCCCAGATCCGCGTCGACATCCGCACCGCCCAGCGCGAGCACGACCGACTTGAAAGGCTGGTGGCCACCAACTTCGTCGCCGCCCAGCGCATCGACCAAGCCCAGGACGCCATCGCCACGGCCCAGGCCCGCCTTGGCTCGCAAACCGCCGCCGTCCAGACCGCACGGGCCCAGCTGGCCCAGGCGCGCTATGATCAGGAGCTGACCGTCATCCGGGCGCCGAGCGCGGGCCGAATCGTGCGCCGCTACGCCAATCCCGGCGCCGGCGCCTCGACCCTGAACGTCTCGACCATGTTCGACCTGGAGCCGGATGCGCCGCGCATCGTCCGCGCCGAGGTGGTCGAAAGCGACCTGCCCAACCTGACCGACGGTCAGGCCGTCGAGATCACGCCGGAAGGCGACACCAGCAAGGTCTATATCGGGGCCGTCATGCGCCGGGCAGCCGTGTTCGGCGCCCGCAAACTGGCCTCCGACGATCCCTCGCAGCGCACCGACGAACGGGTGGTCGAGGTCGTCGCCTCGGCCGGCGACGCCCCGCTGCTGATCGGTCAGCGCGTGCTGGTCAAGTTCATGAAGCCGGGCGAGACGGCGGGCGCCAAGCGCGCGGTCGCCGTCGGTGTCGGCCCGAACCAGGCGATGCGTCCGCAGTAAGGAAACAGATCAGCGGCCGGTGAAGACGCCTGGCCGCTTTTCCAGCACGGCGTTCACGCCCTCTAGATGGTCCTCGGTCATGTGGGCCAGGGCCTGCATGGCGGCCGACATCTCCAGGATCTGCTCGAAGGTCTGGTCGCGGCCCTGACGCATCAGGGTCTTGGCCATCCTCAGGGCCTGGGGCGGCTGAGCCGCGATCTGGCCGGCGGTGACCAGGGCTTCCTCCATCAGCTGATCGTGCGGCACGACGCGATTGACCAGGCCCCAGCGCTCGGCGGTCTCGGCGTCGATGCTGCGGCCGGTGAACAGCATTTCTGCGGCGCGGGCGTAGCCGACGTCGCGTGGCAGCCGCCAGGCGCCTCCGTCGCCGGGGATGATGCCCAGCTTCAGGAAGGGCACGCCGAAGCTGGCCCGTTCGGAGGCGATGCGGATGTCGGCGGTGGCGGCGATGCCGCAGCCCAAACCCATCGCCGGGCCATTGACCGCCGACACCAGCGGCACGGCCAGATCGTACAGCGACCGCACGATGCGGTGTACCACCTGGCGATACCGCTCGCGGATCTCGGCGCCTGATCCCTCGAACAGGTCGCGCCGATCGCGCATCGCCGTCAGATCGCCGCCGGCGGAAAAGGCGCGGCCGGCGCCGGTCAGGACGACGCACCGCACCGACGCATCCGCATTGACCCGCGCGCAGGCCGCAGCGAACTCGTCGCCGTCGGTCAGGTCGGGCAGGGCGTTCAGCCGCGCTTCGCGGTTCAGCGTCCAGATCAGGATCGCGCCTCTTCTTTCCTCAGCGATCAGGCCCATGCGTCGTCTCCGTTGCTGTCACCCGTCATCGACCGCGAACGCCGCGTCAGGCAAGCCGCAATTGCAAAAGCCCCGGCTAGAACCGGGGCTTCCGCATGCTGGCCTCGATCAGAGGCTCAGCGTTTCTTGATCGTATAGGGTACGAAGTTGGACGGATGGCTGACCGCCCGTCCCGAGTTCGACGGCATGTGCCGACTATTGACCAGCATCCCGCCCCACAGGGCGAAGGACATCATGGCGTGTTGGAGGTTACGCTCCTTATCGTTCATCTTGGCGTCTCCTTTCGCAGAACGATGAAAAGAGACGCGTCGTACCAATGGAATTCCACCGTCAGTCGTTTCGCGTCACTGGCCAATATAAGACAGTTTGGTGAATTTGCAATTTAATCCGTCAGGAGTCGGAGTGTTTTTCTTTCCGTTGTCACATTGAGCGCGTCGCCCCCGAACAGGCCGAGCCCGCCCAAGGCCATCGCCACGCCTTGCGTCATGGTCTGCGCCGTGGATGGCGAAAGCGGCCTGTGCCTGGGCTGTTTTCGAACCTTGAAGGAGATCGCGGGTTGGCGCGCGCTGACCGACGACCAACGCGCGGCCGTGATGGCAGACCTCCCGTCGCGGCGCGCCCAGGTCGATCCGGCCAAACTGGGTTAGCGTGCGACGGGGTTTAAGCTTTCGTCAGCCACGTCGTTTCACGGCATTCAAACCTCGTCTCCTTAGACAGGGAGCATGGTTCGCATCGATTTCCAGTCCGTCGTCGTCCTCAGCGTCGCCCTCGTGGCCTCGTTCGCCACGGCGATGACGATCCGGCATCTGGAGGGCGGCGACACCGCCCTGGCCGCCACCGCGCCGCTCCCGGTCGCGAGCGCACCGATCGCCAAGGCCTCGGGCACGGCCGCCCAGGTCGTCAAGGGCGCGGACGGTCACTATTGGGCCCAGGCCAAGATCGAGGGACGGGCCGTGCGCGTTCTGGTGGACACCGGCGCCAGCGTCGTGGCCCTGACGCGGGCGGACGCCCAGCGCCTGGGCGTCGATCCCGAGCCGGCGGCCTTCACCGGCCGGGTCCAGACTGCATCCGGAGTGGTGCGCGCGGCGCCGGTTCAGCTGCAGTCGGTCTCGGTCGCCGGGGCGCGGGTGGACAAGGTCGAGGCCCTGATCGTCGAGCAGGGGCTGGAATATTCCCTGCTGGGCATGAGCTATCTGGGGCGCCTATCGGCCTTCGAGGCGACGCCGGCCGGTCTGACGCTGAGGCCTTAAAGGTCCCGCATCTGGCGACGGGCCTCGCGGAAATACTGCCAGCCCGTCCACAGGGTGATGATGGCGGCCAGCCAGATCAGCACGTCCGAGAAATACTGGAACTCGTCCAGCCAATCCAGCGACAGGCCGAAGCCGTCCCAGTTGCGCGCGAACAGCTGGCAGGCCAGGGCCACCAGTTGCAGGGTCGTCTTCCACTTCGCGGCCAGGGTGACGGGCAGTTCGATCCGCCCGGCCATCGTCTCGCGCAGGGCCGAAACGGCGAACTCGCGGAACAGGATCAGGCCGCAGGGAATGATGATCTGCGGCACCGAGCCCGAAGTCAGCACACCCAGGATGGCGCCCGTGACCAGCACCTTGTCCGCGATCGGATCAAGGATGGCGCCCCAGCGGGTCGTGGCGTTCCAGCGCCGCGCCAGGAAACCGTCGATCCAGTCGGTCGAGGCGGCGATGACGAAGATCCAGAAGGCGGTGCGATAGAGCGAGAACTGATCGGCCGGGCTCATCCATTGGTCAGCCAGGGGGAAGCCGCTGGTCGCCCCCGCCAGGATCAGGAACATGACCACCCCGGCGGCCAAGCGGATGCCGGTCAGGATGTTGGGAATGGGGTTGGCGCGGTGGGCGGTGGTCATCGTCATGTCCGTTGCAACGCGCCGGGTGTGACACGGTTCGCCGGTCAGGCCAACGGTTCGAACCGCGGCTTGTCGGTCATGACCGTCAGGGCGCCCTCGGCGATGCCGAAATGAAGACCGCTGAGCTCCAGCTCACCCTTGGCTTCGCGCTCGGCGATCCATGGGAAGGTGCGCAGGTTTCGGATCGACAGGCGGACGATGGCCTCCTCGGCCGCGCGCTCCAGCTGATCGGGCGAGACGGTCTCGGCGACGTGCTGGACCACGGGCGTGCCTTGCGCGACCCAGGGAGCGACGAAGTCGGCGCAACTGTCGGGCGCGCCGTGCAACATGGCGTTGACCCCGCCGCAGTGGGCGTGGCCCATGACCACGATCCGCTTGACGTTCAGCACCTTGACCCCGAACTCCAGCGCCGCCGAGACGCCGTGCAGCCGGCCGTCGGGCTCATACGGCGGCACCAGATTGGCGACGTTGCGGACCACGAACAGCTGGCCCGGCGCGGCGTCGAAGATCAAGGCCGGATCGGCGCGGCTGTCGGAGCAGGCCACGATCAGGGTGTGCGGCTTCTGGCCCTGGGCCAGGGCCTCATATTCCGCATGGGCCGTCGGCCAGTGCTCGGCCCGGAAGCGGCGGTAGCCGGCGGTCAGTTCATCTTCTGCTTGGCTCATGCTGCGCCTGTAGCGCTTTGAGCGGCGGCGATAAATCGTGTATACGCGTGTATACGAAGGAGCTCGTCATGTCCGTCACCAGTCGAACATTCCGCAGCGGCAACAGCGACGCCGTGCGCCTGCCCAAGGAAATCTCGTTCGGACCCGGCGTCGAGGTCGAGATCGAGCGCAAGGGCGATGTCGTGACGATTTCCCCCAAACAGAAGTCCGTCAAGGAGATGCTGGCCAAGTTGCGCAGCCTGCCCAAGCCCTCCAGCATCGCGATCCGCCAAGAAGTCGAAATCCCGGAACGGCAGGGTCTCTGAGGCGTGGCCTATATGCTCGACACCAATGTCGCCATTCATCTGCGGGATGGTGATGCGCTGATCGACGAGCGGATAGACGCCCTTGACCCGCCGCTTCTGCTGTCGGTCGTCAGCCGCGTGGAGCTTGAAGCCGACCTCGGACGACAAGATGTCGACGCCGACGAACGCCGCGCGAGGCTGGACGCCCTGTTGGACGTCGTGCCGGTCCTGCCGTTCGGGTCGGTTGAGGCGCAAGCCTATCGCGTGATCGTCGAGACCTGCGGCTTCTCTCGACGCAAGGTTCTGGGTCGGATGATTGCGGCGCAGGCGATAACTTCGGGCGCGACTCTGGTGACCTGCAATGGCGACGACTTTCGCGACATCCCCGGACTGGCTCTGCTGGAATGGTGAGGCGGGTCAGCTCTTCCTGAAGAAGGCGTGGATACGTTCGGCCAGGGGTTGGTTGATGCCGTCCACCTTGACCAGGTCCGACACCGAGGCGCGACCGACGCCCTTGGCGGAGCCGAAGGCGTGCAGCAGGGCCTTCTTGCGGCCGGGGCCGACGCCTTCGATCTCGTCGAGGGGATTCTTCTTGATGTCCATCGAGCGGCGCTTGGCGTGGGCGCCGTTGGCGAAACGGTGGGCCTCGTCGCGCAGCCGTTGCAGGTAGTAGAGGGCCGGGGACTTAAGCGGCAGCATGAAGGGGGGCTTGCCGGGTATGAAGAACTTTTCCATCCCCGCGTCGCGATCCGGCCCCTTGGCGACCCCGACGACGGCGATGTCGTCCAGACCCAGGTCGGCAAGGACCGCCAGAACCTCGGCCAACTGGCCCGCGCCGCCGTCGATCAGCAAAAGGTCGGGGCGGACGGCGTCCTCGCCCTCTTCCTCGTCCTTGACCAGGCGGGCGAAGCGGCGGCGCATGACCTCGCGCATCATGCCGTAGTCGTCGCCGGGCGTCAGATCCTCGCCCCGGATGTTGAACTTGCGATACTGGGACTTCTGGAAGCCGTCGGGGCCGGCCACGACCATGCCGCCGACCGCGTTCGTGCCCTGGATATGGGCGTTGTCGTAGATTTCGATCCGCTCGGGCCGGGTCTCCAGGCCAAAGGCCTCGCAGACCTCGTCCAGGATCTTGCCCTGGGCCGAGCTTTCGGCCAGGCGGCGACCCAGGGCCTCGCGCGCGTTGGTCAGGGCGTGGTCGACGAGGGCCAGCTTCTCGCCGCGCTGGGGCCGGACGATCTCGATCTTGCGGTCCGCCTTCATCGAGAAGGCCTCTTCCAGCAACTCCAGCTCGTGCGGGCGGACGTTGGACAGGATCAGACGCGGGATCGGCTTGTCCTCGTAGAACTGGCCCAGGAAGGCGGCCAGGATCTCGGGATCGGTGTCGGTCTTGTCCACGCGCGGGAAATAGGCGCGGCCGCCCCAGTTCTGGCCGGCGCGATAGAAGAAGACCTGAACGCAGGCCTGGCCGCCGTCGGAGTGCAGGGCGAAGACGTCGCCTTCGGCGACGCTGTCGGCGCTGACGGAGTTCTCCATCGAGATGGCCGACAGGGCGCGGATGCGGTCGCGCACGCGGGCGGCCTGTTCGAAGTCCATCTCGTCCGAGGCGGCCTGCATCTCCTGCGACAGGCGGCCGATGACGGCGCGCGACTTGCCGCGCAGGAACTGCTCGGCCTCGGTGACCAGTTCGCCATAGTCCTCCAGCGAGATCAGGCCGGTGCAGGGGGCCGAGCAGCGCTTGATCTGGTGCAGCATGCAGGGGCGGGTGCGGGTCTCGTAGACGCTGTCGGAACAGGATCGGAGCAGGAAGGCCTTCTGCAGCGTGTTCAGCGTCCGATTGACCGCCCAGGTCGAGGCGAAGGGGCCGAAGTAGTGGCCGGGGGTGGTGTGGGCGCCGCGATGCTTCTTCACCTGGGGCGCGCGGTGGTCGCTGCGGATCATCAGCTCGGCGAAGGACTTGTCGTCGCGCAGCAGGACGTTGAAGCGCGGCTTCAGCTTCTTGATGAAGTTGGATTCCAGCAGCAGGGCCTCGGTCTCGGACGCCGTGACCACCAGCTCCATCGACCGGGTCTGGGCCACCATCAGGCCGATCCGCTGGGTGTGGAACCGGCCCTGGGCGTACTGGACGATGCGCTTCTTCAGCGACTTGGCCTTGCCGACATAGAGGCACGAGCCGTCCTCGCCGTACATGCGATAGACGCCCGGCTTGTCCGGCGCCCGACGCGCCTCGTCGGCGATCAGGGCGGCGGCCGTCAGGTTCGAATCGAGCGTCTCCTCGGTCATCCGGGGGGATATAGGCTCACGACCGGCGAACCAGAAGGACGCCCGCCAGAACCAGGCCCACGCCGGCGATGCGGCCGAGGTTCAGCGGCTGGCGCGGCACGCCCAGGGCGCCGAAATGGTCGAGGATCAGGCTGAGCAGCAGCTGGCCGCCGACCATCAGGGTGATGGTCATGGCCACGCCCAGGCGCGGTACGCCCCAGGCGGCGGCGACCACGAAACAGGCGCCGTAGGCCCCGCCCAGCCAGGCGTACCAGGGCAGGGCGCGCGTGGCGGCGAAGTCCGGCCGCGTGTGCATCAGGGCCGCCACGATCCCCAGCACCGTCGTGCCGACCGCGAAGGAGATGAAGGCCGCATTGACCGGCGAGGCGACCGCCGTGGCCAGTTTGGCGTTGGTCGGCGCCTGGAGCGCGGTGGCGCCGCCGGCCAGGATGACGACGAGAATGGCGAGCAGGGACGGGTTCATGGCCCCTGGCTAGCACGGCTTTCGCCGGATGCGGAGGGCGGCTTGAGGCGGCCGGCGCGACGCAGGCGGCGGCGTTCGGCGCGGTTCAGGGGTTTAGGGGCGGGCGGCGTCGAAACAGGGTGCAATCTGTGCACTTCGTCCAGATCGGATCCGGCGTCGTCGAAAACAGGGTGCAATGTGTGCACTTCGTCCAGATCGTCCAGATCGGGCGCGGCGGGCGAAAAATCAGGGTGCAATCTGTGCACATTCCGGGTTTCGGCGGGCGGGGTTTCGGCGGGCGTTTCGGGCGCCATGGACGACAGGGTCTCGAAAATCTTGAGCCAGCGCAGGGCCTCGGTCGCCTCGCCGTCCATCAGCGACAGTTGCAGGCGACGCCGCGCCGACAGGGCCATGGCCGACAGGTCGATGTCCTCGATGTCTTCAAGCTCGACGGCGGGATCATACATGTCGGGATCGTCCTGATCCTGTAGCCGCCAGCCCGCCTTGCGGGCGCGAACGCGAAAGGCCGAGAGGCCCAGATCGTAGCGGCGGCAGACGACGCGCGCCGGCTCGCCCGCCAGATAGTCGTCGCGGGCCAGGTCCCAGACTTGCTGCGAACGGACGCGATAAACGGGGGCGGCTTGGGTCATGGACGAACGCTGGCACGCGCCTGCGTCAGATGCGGACGCACGACGTCTCCTCCCCACAGCGTGGGGAGGGGGACCGCGCGAAGCGTGGTGGAGGGGTTCTTGACGTCCCACAGGCGGCGGCGATGCGGTGCAGAACCCCTCCGTCACGGCGCGAAGACGCGCCGCGCCACCTCCCCATCGCTACGCGATAGGGAGGAGACGGCTGCGGGATTTCACCAGTCGGGATCGACCGGGGCGCCGTCGAAGATCTCGGCCAGACGCGCGCGACAGCCCCGGTTGGTGTCGGCGGGCAGGTCGGAGGGCGAAAACCAGCCGACCTCGGCGATCTCGCCATGGCTGGTGCGCTCGCCCTGGTCGAAGTCGTCCAGGCGGAAGACGACGACGTGGTCGCCGGGAAAGAAGCGCTCGTTGGAATGGATCGAGACCAGGCGCGGCGCCGCCCGCGCGATCAGCCCGGCCTCTTCATGCAGTTCACGCACCACGGCGGCCTGGGTCGTCTCGCCCCGATCCACCCCGCCGCCCGGCAACCACCAGCCGGCCAGATAGGTGTGCCGGACCATCAGCACCCGCCCCTGCGCATCCACCGCCACCGCCCGCACGCCCAGCGTCTTGCCGCGCGTGAGGCGAGACCAGGCGAAGAATAGCGGGCGGGTGAAGGGTTCGACGTGGATGCGCCAGGTCATGGGTGTGTTCGCTCCCTGCCGTGGTGTGGCGGGATGTTCGATCATCTTTGGGGGCGGGAGGGAAGGAGGAGTTGATTAAGCCACTTCGCGACCCATGATTCGCTCGCCCAATCCCCAACGTGGGGCATGCCGACGCGGCCTCGCAACCTTTGCGTGATAAATTCCACCCCTCGCTTGTCTGCGTTCGCCTTTAGCGTCACGCTTCTCCGCAACGAGTCGCGGGGGTATCGATGTCCAAGAATGGCCGGATGAAGCGGTTCGTGCAGGCTGCCGAACCCCTCTCTACGCAGTTGCCTATGGTTCACAGCACTGACGCCTACCGGTTTGTTGATATGGCCGAAGAGGATGCGATTACGCCCCAAGCCTGCACTGTGTTCGCTGGCGAACGTCTCACCTATTTCTTTTACGGTCGACCGTCGTTCCGGCCCAACGCGCAAGAAGAGCCCACAGGTCTCGACCATTATCTTCCGGTCTGCCTGATCCTTCGTCCCGACTTTGCGCTACGAATAAAACGCATTTTTCCGTTCGACAGCGGCGCCTTTCACCACCGCTTCTACGCAGCCTACTTCCACAAGCTGATGGCGCTTCAGGACTTCGAGCTGACCCCATCTCCCGACACGCCGGGTCGTCTCGTCTCGCGCTTCTACGGATCGAATGCCGCTTACCTCTATTCGAAGGATCCCAAGCTCGGTGATATCGATCCCGAAGAATTCGAGGCCCGCTCCTATCTTGAACTGATCAGCGCGCGCAACGGCAACGCAATCGACAGTCGCGGCGCTGGGGTTGAGATTCAGACGCAGGAAGAGATCAAACTCACGGAGGCCGTCGAAGCCGTTATCGTCCCATCGACCTTCGAAGCCAGCAGCTCAGCAGGCCGTCTTCGCGACCATGGAGTCGAAGTCATTCCATACAGCGTCGTTTCGCGTATGCGCCCGATGGAGTACGCGGGTTCGCTGACAGAAGTCTGCATGGCCTATTACCGTCGCAAAGGCATACTCGGCGAGAGTATCGGCTGATGGCGCGTCTCTGCGGCTATCTCGATCTGATGCCAGATGCACCAGGGTTTTTGACTCCGGTCTTCCAGCCCTATGCGGGGGCGAACCACCTCGTGACTCAGATTGTCGATGAAGAAGATCGCGTCATCGCCTTTCGAGAGATCAACCCTCCGGCCTCTTCGGTTCGCTCCGAATGGAACGATGCATCCGTCGAGATCGGTGATCACGCCCTGTGGTCATTCCGCCTTCGTAACAACGCCGAAGCACTCGGCTCGGTTTATGAGATTCGGCCGACCCTAATGGCCTGGTTGCTCGAAGGCGCTCTAGAAAGCTGGCCGCTTATTGCCATGGAGGTCGCGGGCTTCTGCGGAGGGGCCAAGCTGCAATGCGATCACGTCCAGGCCGGTTATGAAAGCCTTAGACGAAACTCCGAAGTGACCGCCGACGTCTGGCTTACGACGCAAGTCTTCTTGCCGGCAGCGAAACGCGACCTAGTTCGGTCGCTTGCCGTGGTGGGTGCGGCTCTACCCCGAACGGTCGATGTGGAGATTGTCGAGGATCGTGTTGAGGTCAGGACCAACGTCACCATTCCTTCAGGCCCGACATTCGCCGAACTCCGAACTCTAGCTAAAGCAATGGGGCTGCGCGAGATCGCTCTTATGGTCCGCCAAAATGAGCCAAATCACATAGGGCTCCCTCTTCACGCTTGGGTCGCAGGTCTTGGCGGCGTCGGCCGCTACGTCATCAAAAAACTGAACTTGCCAGGTCATCATCTGGCCCCACCCTTGCCCTCAGGTGCCATCGGCGTCGCCGACAGCCCCCACCTGCGGCTTTTGGGCGGCCTGTTTATCGGCATTCTCCAAGGCGACCCTCGACACCTCCCTGCTATGGCGACACTGGCTGAGAAACACTCAAGTCCCGGCACCTTGCATCATCTCATCCAAGTAAGGCCTTTTGGCTACTATCCGCTTCAGGTTAGGCGATCCTCGATCGAGGAAGTGGCGAATAGCGATGTCAACGCGGACATCGTCTGGATCGTATCCCAACACCGCCGCGAGCGACCGGTCGTCGAACATCGCCTCACGGCGGCCGACCACGCTTCTCGCACAGTTGCGCTCCTCGTCGATATGATCATTGACCTTGGGGACGAGTGGTTAGGTTACGTCCGGACATCCAAGAGCAGGTTGCCCTTCTTTGGCTTGGTCGGCGTCACGCGGTACAAGCCGACCGACGTGATCGATCAACTACTGCGCAAGGCCGTCCACGATCTCCTTTCGGAAGATTTCGATCTATCCTCTGCGAGAGTTATTCAGATATTTTTTCCTCGGAATTGGAGCGAATTCGGACCTCGTCAAGTTCAGCTCGGTCCGCAGAACTATCAAGTCGAGATTCTACCGCATCCCGAACCTAGTAGACGCACACTCATAGCCAGTTTAGCGTTGGACGTGTCTCGATCAAATGGCCCAGACGATTACAGCGCTTTCTGTCACGGCCTACTGGCCGCATATGGCTGGCGCTTCGATCAGTCTAAAGACGACGCCGACTCGGTCAGGATCGTCATCTTGGGCGAAATGAGACTAGGCGTGAGATGCTACCTACACGCCAGCGATCTTTGGAGCGCACTCTCTATCGACGCACCCCTTACCTATGATCTTCTGATTTGCGCGGAACGGATCAGCGATGGCGACCGAGAAGACGCGCACGCCGATGGAATGACAGCCATCCATCATTCGGACTTGGCGCGATGGCACTGGCACGAGCTCGGCATCGAAGCCTTCGGCACCCGCGATCTGAACTACGCAGATAGTTATAGTCTCATCCCCGCTTGAACCCCGACCCGGTCCGCTCTAGTCGAAGACGGACAACAGGAGCATCCCATGCTGGCTCTCGGCATCATCTTCGGCTTCGTGGCCGTCATCGCGGCTTTCAATGCGTTCGAGTTCGGTCGGGTTGACTGACACCGGCGCGCCCGCGTCCCATCCGGCGAGGGGCGTCGCCCTGGTCACGGGCGGGGCGCGGCGGATCGGGCGGGCCATCTGTCTGACGCTGGCCCAGGCCGGGTTCGACGTGGCGATCCATCATCATGCGTCGGGCGAGGACGCCCGGACCCTGGCCGACGAGATCGCGGGCCTGGGGCGGCGCGCGTGCCTGTTGCAGGCGGACCTGGCGGACGAGGCCAGGGTGCGGGCGCTGGTGCCGGCGGCGGTCGAGGCGCTGGGGCCGGTCGGCGTGCTGGTCAACAACGCCTCGGTGTTCGAGGACGACCGGGTCGGCGGGCTGACGCGCGACAGCTGGGACCGGCATGTCGAGACCAATCTGAGGGCGCCCATCGTGCTGGCCGAGGCGTTCGCCGCCCAGGCGGTGGAGGGGACCATCGTCAACCTGCTGGATCAGAAGGTTCTGAAGCCGGATCCGCGCTTCTTCTCCTACAGCCTGTCGCGCAACGGCCTGTGGTGGGCGACGCAGACCCTGGCCCAGGCGCTGGCGCCGGGCATCCGGGTCAATGGGGTGGGGCCGGGGCCGACCCTGCCGTCGATCCACCAGACGCCCGAGGAGTTCGCGGCCGAGGCGCGCGCCACACTGCTGGAAACGCCCGGCAGCCCCGAGGCGGTGGCGCAGGCCGTGCTGTGGCTGATTGACGCCCGCATGGTGACGGGCCAGATGATCGCCGTCGATGGGGGCCAGCACCTGGCCTGGCGCACCCCCGACATCCAGGAGTAGCGCGTGGTTTCCTCCTCTCACGTGACGCCGTTTCCGGCGGATGAGCCGCTGCGCTTCGAGCGGCTGAGCGTGTTCGTGCGCGGGCTGGAGGTCGAGGCCGGGATCGGGGTCTATGACCACGAGCAGGGGCGGCTGCAGCGGCTGGTGATCGACGTGACCCTGGAGCTGGAGCCCCGACCCATCGAGCGGCTGGGCGACACCATCAACTATGAGACCGTGGCCAATGCGGCTCGCGCCATCGCCGCCGAGGGGCATGTCGGCCTGGTCGAAACCTTCGCCGAACGGCTGGCGCGGGCGTGCCTGGAAGACCGGCGGGTGCTGCGCGCAATGGTGCGGATCGAGAAGCCGGGTGCGCTGGTGGGCGTTGTGGCGCCGGGGTGCGAGATCGTTCTGGCGCGCTGAGGCGGTTGCGTCCGATCGCCGGGGCGGCCATTGTCCGCGCCATATCCAGCCGGTCGTCCGGCACGAGGAAAGCGTTCGATATCCATGGCCGAACCCGGCGATCCGAAAGACCCCGCGGCCGATCACGACGATCATGACGCCCATGTCGGCTTCGTCTCGCCGTCGTCTCTGGCCGGACGGGCGCGCGAGGCGGAGGCTGTGCCGGTTTCTGGCGAAGAGCCCGAGCGGGATCTGTTCGATCCGCCGGAGCCGGGACCGTTCGATCGGTCGAACCCCGACACGACGCCGGTTGCGGCCTTTGCGCAGCCGGCGGCGAAGTCCCGCGACGCTGCGCCCCACGCCCATGTGCGCGACCAGCTGAACCGCAGGGTCGAGGCGCCGGTCGTGCCGATGGGGCTGTACGCCATCTATGTGCTGATCCTGATGGCGGTGCCGACGCTGGGGGTGTCGGGGCTGGTGGCGCTGCTGGCGGTGACGCGGCGCGAGCCGCCGGACGAGGCGCTGGCCGCCAGCCACTTCGTCTATCAGCAGCGCACCCTGTGGGGTGCGGTGGTGGCCGCGGTGCTGGGGGCCGTGCTGGTGGTCGTCAACATCGGCGTGTTCGTGCTGTTCGTGCTGGCGGTGTGGCTCCTGGCGCGCGGGGCGTTCGGGGTGCTGAAACTGAAGAGCGGTCAGGCCGTTCCCAACCCCCGCAGCTGGCTGTTTTGAAGGACCGACGATGACGAACGAACCCAATTTCATCGCCGGACGCGAGTCCGAGGGCAAGGTCGGGGCGTTGATCGCCTGGGCGCTGTTCATCCTGTCGATCCCCAGCGCGAATGTGCTGGTGCTGGTCGGGCTGGTGGTGTCCTATGTGACGCGGGGGACGGCGACGGGCGTGGCGCGCCAGCATATCGACGCGCAGATCGCGTTGTTCTGGTCGGTGTTCTGGTGGACCATCGCGGCCTGGGTCGGGATCGCGGTCAGCGCCGTGGCCTCGGTCGTGCTGATCGGCATTCCCTTCCTGCTGCTGTTTCTGCTGGCGTGGTTCCTGCTCAGCGTCTGGTTCACGATCAAGAGCGTCATCGGCCTGCTGAACCTGCTGAACGACAAGCCTATCTGAGCCTTAGGGAACGTCCGTGCAGCCCTGGCGGTTGATCCGTCAAAGGAGAGACGCATGGGACAGTTCAAAGACGCAGAGGCCGACAACCGGTTCGAGCAGACGTTCGACGACGACAAGGGGTCGGGCCTGGTCTGGGCCGACTACGCCGTGAAGGGCGACGCCCGGATGATCCTGCATGTCGAGGCCGAACAGGCGCTGCGCGGATCGGGCGCGGCGGGGCGGTTCATGCAGGCGATGGCGGATCATGCGCGCGAGAAGGGGCTGAAGCTGTTCCCCCGGTGCAGCTACGCCGTGGCGTGGCACAAGCGGCATCCCGATTACGACGACGTGCTGGCGTGAGCTGAACCCTCCCCAATCCTCCGGACGCTTGGTCGCAGGGCGGATTTCGACACAGGCGCTAGGGTGCGGACATGCATCTGATCGGACAGGCCTGGGTCTATCGCATCGGCAACGCGATCGTACGGGTGGAGAACGCCTTCACCTGGATTGGCTGGGCGCAGGAGCGGCTGATCGTCAATGATGAGCCGGTGCGGACGGCCGGGGCGTGGTTCGGGATGTCGCGCGATTTCAAGGAAGAGTGGCTGACCCCGACGGGTGAGGGCGAACTGTCTATCCGGATGCGCTCGCGCGTGAACGGAATCAGCTGCGAGGCGCGGCTTGAAGGCGTCGAGGTCGATCCTGAGGCGCTGCTGGTCGCCCAATGGCAGGGCGGCCGCAACGCATGGGCGCCGGCGGAGACCTGGACCCCCGCCGGCAAGAACTCATGGATTGCGGGCGCGCCTCAGCCGCCCGAATAGCCGCCGATGATGGGCAGGATTTCGCCGGTGATGAAGCTGGACATCTGGGGCGAGGCCAGAAAGACGTAGGCGGGGGCGATCTCTTCCGGCTGGGCCGGGCGTTTCATCACCGTCTGGGCGCCGAACTGGGCGGTCTTTTCGGCGTCCTTGTCGGCAGGGTTCAGCGGGGTCCAGACCGGGCCGGGCGCGACCACGTTCACGCGGATGCCGCGTGGGGCCAGATGGGTGCCCAGCGAGCGGGCATAGGCATGGATGCCGCCCTTGGTCAGGGAATAGTCCAGCAGGTCCTTGTTGCCCTGAAGCCCGGTGACCGAGCCGGTCATGACGATGGCGCCGCCGGTCTTCATGTGCGGGACGGCCGCCTTGGTCATGTTGAAATAGCCGTAGAGATTGGTCTTCAGCGTGCGGTCGAAATGGTCGTAGGTCAGGTCCTCGAAGGCGCTGACGTGTTCCTGGAAGGCGGCGTTGGGCACCAGCACGTCCAGGCGGCCGAAGGCGTCCAGGGTGGCCTTGACTGC
This sequence comes from Brevundimonas sp. FG128, assembly GCF_057809775.1. NCBI lineage: Bacteria > Pseudomonadati > Pseudomonadota > Alphaproteobacteria > Caulobacterales > Caulobacteraceae > Brevundimonas > Brevundimonas sp. FG128. Next base: position 71,382 of record NZ_JBMDKP010000005.1, on the reverse strand, counting down.
GGCCTCGGCGAAGGCGGGGTCGGAGACGTCGCCCTTGAGCACCACGGCGCGGCGACCCTCGGTCTCGACGGCGGCCTTGGTGGTCTCGGCGTCGGCGTCCTCGTCCAGATGGCAGATGACGACGTCGCAGCCCTCGCGGGCGAACAGGACGGCGACCGAGCGGCCGATGCCGGAATCGGCGCCGGTGATCAGGGCGGCGAAGCCCTCAAGCTTGCCCGAGCCCTTCCAGAAGGGTGCGTCATACATCGGCGCGGGGTCCAGCGCCGCCTCGTCGCCAGGCTTGGTCTGGTGCTGTTCGGGGAAGGGCGGTTCGGGATAGGCGCGGGCGCCGGCCTGGACCGCGCCCTTGTCCTTTTCATCACCCTTGTCATCGCTCTGGGCCTGATCGGTCCGGTCGATGTCGCGCTGGATGGCGCGTTCCTTGTCGGCGGTATCTTCGGCGCGGGCGTTGAAACGGTCGTCCATGGCAGGCTCTCCTGAAGGCTTGGGGCCCTCGGAAAGCGGACGACGCGGACGGTCGTTCCGTCTGTCAGCCGACGCGGTGGACGATGGTCTTGATGGTCTCGGCCTTGTTGGGCAGATCGGCGGCCAGGCGCGAGGCCATTTCGCGCGCGCCGACCGGATAGGCGTCGCCGCCGTTGGCGATGTCGCGGGCCTTGGCGGCGGCGTCGAGCAGCAGCTTCTCCAGCGCCTCGATCTCTTCCAGCGCCAGGGCGTGGGCCTCGAGCTGCAGGCGTTTGACACGTTCGGCGGTGGTTTCGGGGGCGCGCATCAGATCATAGACCTCGGCCTCGGCCGCGACGAGCCGCAGGTCGGGCTTGGCGTCGGCGCCGCTGTTCTTGGCCATGGAATCACATCTCCCGCAAACGATACGAAATCAAGGTGATGTGAAACGACGGCCGCGTCGAGCTTGGCTGTAGCGGTTCCCGCAGCGGTGTGGCCGCGCCGCATCGGTGAAGGTTACAGCTCGGGCGCGCGGGCCGGGACCATCGCCGGGGCGGCGACGGGGGCCAGGACGCCGCCGGCGACCGCACGCAGCGGCGAGCGCGGCGTGTGCAGGACGGCCGGATTGACGCTGACGCCGTCCTGGGCCGGGGTGACCAGATAGCCCTTGGCGGCCAGGGCGTCGCCCGAACGGACGCGCGAGGTCCAGACGACGATGGGTGCGGCCAGCAGCAGCGGCAGGACGATCGGGGCGAACCAGGTGGCCAGGTCAGGGCGGACGCACAGCGGGATCATGAAGCCGACGCCGACGATCATCTGCCAGCGCATGGCGCGCAAGGCGTCGGACCAGGCCAGGCCGTCGGCCTCGCGCTGCTGGGTCGACCAGCCGGTGTCGTGGCCCGAGACGATCTGGATGAAGGCCTTGGTGTTGGCGACCATCAGGATGGGGGCCAGGATGGCCGACAGGGCGATCTCGGCCGCCATGCCCTTGGCGATGGCGCGGCGGCCGCCGAAGGCGCGCAGCTCGGCCGGACGGCTGAGGACCAGGGCGGCGCCCATGAACTTGGGTCCGATCAGCAGCACGCCCGACAGGAAGGAGGCCAGCATGAACGGCGTGAACTGGGGGTTCAGGATGTAGAAGAAGCTGGACCAATCGACCGGATAGAACATCTGGATGAACAGGCCGACCATCAGCGACGCCAGCCACAGGGGCGAGGACAGATAGGCCATGCAGCCCATGGCCAGCTGCAGGCGGCTCATGGGCGACAGGCCCTTGGCGCCGATCAGGCCCAGGTGTTGCAGGTTGCCCTGGAACCAGCGGTGGTCGCGGCGGATGAAGTCGGTGATCGACGGCGGGGTCTCTTCCCACGATCCGTCCAGGGCGGCGGTGACGTGGACGGCCCAGCCGGCGCGGCGCATCAAGGCGGCCTCGACGACGTCATGGCTCATGACGTGACCGCCGAAGGGCTTGCGGCCCTTCAGGTGCGGCAGGCCGCAGCAGGCGGCGAAGGCGCGGGTGCGCAGGATGGCGTTGTGGCCCCAGTAGCTGGATTCCGAACCGGTCCAGTAGGCCAGGCCGGCGGCGGCGACGCGGCCGTACAGACGCACCGAATACTGAGACACGCGGGCGAAGATGGTGCGGGCCTTGATGATGACCGGGGCGGTCTGGATCAGGCCCACGCCGGGATTGCGTTCCATGGCGTCGACCATGCGCAACAGGGTCTCGCCGGCCATGGTGCTGTCGGCGTCCAGGACGATCATGTTCTCATAGGCGCCGCCGAAACGACGGACCCATTCGGCCAGGTTGCCGGCCTTGCGCTCGGCGTTGTCGGTACGGCGGCGGTAGAAGGCCTTGCAGTTGGCCGTCAGGCGGAAGCCCTGGAAGACCGAACGCTCAGAGGCGGCGGCGTCTTCCTTGGTCGAATCGCTGAGCACGAAGATGTCGAAGGCCGAGGCCGCGCCCAGGCGGGCCAGCGACTGGTCGATCATGGCCAGGCGGGCGAAGGAGGCGCGGGCGTCCTCGTTGTACAGCGGCATCAGCAGGGCCGTGCGGGTGCGCGGATGCGGCGGGTGCGGCGAGAAGGCGAGGTCGGCCTGGTCCTTGTCGCGCAGCATGACGAACAGCCCCATCAGGCCGCTGACGAACCAGCAGGAGATGGCGGTGATCAGGACCATGAAGATGCCGAAGGCCAGGATCTCGGTCCCGTCCCAGCCCTTGCGGGCGTACAGGTAGAAGGGCGTAATCGCCGACAGGCTGGTCAGGGCGATGGTGCCCGCCAGCAGCATCAGGCGGCGCGCGGCTACAGTGCGTGGCGAGGTGGCGGGGGTGATGTCGGCCACGGCGTCGGGCGCCGTCAGGGACTGGACCGGCATGGCCAGCGGGGCCTCGTCAGGCAGCCATGACCAGGCAGGCCCGGAGAGCCCGCGATCGGTCGTCTCGATTTCAGCCTGTTCGACAGGCCGGATCGCCAGCGTGTTCATGCCGCTCTAGCTGCCCCCGTGTGATCGGTCGTCGTCCTGGAAGCTTGGACGACGCAGAATGCTGCACCGCAGCAGTTCGACTATAGTCGATCACATTCGCGCGATTTTCAATCACGCAATGTTGATTGGCGCGAAAAATATGGGGAAGAGCGCGCCCCGCGACGGCCTAGGCGGCGACAGAATGGCCGCCACGCGGCGATTCAGCGGCAAGCTGCAGCAGTTTACGATCCAGAACCCAGGCCGCAACCCCCACCCAGCACACCAGCACGATCGCATAGGCCCGTTCCCACCAGCCGACATTGGCGTCGTTGACCGTTCCCGGCAGGACCAGATGCTTGGTCAGCACGGTCAGGATCGCCATGACGACGAAGGTCGCTACGAGGAAGATCTTCAGCCGGGGCAGGTCGCGTCGGGCGGCCAGGCCCCAGAGCAGCAGCAGGGGGGCCAACTGGATGCCGAGCGCCAGATTGATGACCATGTGGCGCGGGTCGGGCCAGGGATACAGGGTCGAGGCGGACATGCCCGCGCCCGCCAGCACGAAGACCACGGCGATCACCGCGCCGGCCACCCGCGCGCCGGTCAGGGCGTAGACCGCAAGGCCGAAGCCGACGCCCGCAAGCGCCGCCATGACGCCGGAGACGAAGACCCCGCCGTTGAAGATCATCGGCGCACGAGCCGTCGCACCGCCCAGCTCGCTGAGATACTGGGTGGCGTTGTCGAAGCCCGGATAGGCGGCGATGGCGGCCGCCACCACCGTCAGGGCCAGAAGCGGGGCGGCCACGCCCACCGCCAGCAGCCGGCGCCGTCCCAGATAACGGCCTCTCGGGCGGCGAAAGGCGCGAAGGTCGAGCGGCCAAGGCCGATCGTCCAGCGGCTTCAGCCCCCACAGGGGGCGGATGGCGGGGATGCGTTTGACCGCTTCGTAGATCGCCAGACTGCCCAGGAAGGTGGCCAGAATCAGGAACAGCGCCTCGAGCGGGGCGGGCAGGGAGGCCGGGCGGATGATCCAGACGGCGACGACCAGCACCGTCTGGTGCGCCAGATAGAGGGGGAAGGTCGCCTCGGTCAGATATTTCAGCACCGGCCCGCCCCGGTCGCGCAGATGCCGGCTGCCGAAGCCCAGGATGGCGGCGATCACCACCCACTGGTCCAGGCCGTAGACGACGGCCTTGGGCACGCCCCAGAAGGCTCGGCCGCCCGGATGCCAGACCTGGGCCATCATGATCGGCAGGGCGACGGCGGCCAGGCCCAGGGCGACCCAGCGATAGCGCTCCATGTCGCGCCAGATGCTCTCGCGGCCCACGATGCTGAAACCGAAGACGAAGGCGCCCAGCGACAGGGCGTGATTGTACCAGTCGGCGTGCAGGGTGTTGGTCACGCCGAACCAGGGGAACAGAAGGATGCGGATGGCGATCAGATAGAGGATGGGCGCCATCAGCACGCGCGGCCCCCGCAGCGCCCTTTCCAACCCGTCGCCCAACCGGTCGATCAGGCCGGGCTGGCGCCACAGCAGCACGGCGACGATGCTGTAGACGGCGATATAGACGATGAACCAAAGGTGGTTGACCGGCACGCCGTCGGCCAGGCCGCTCCAGCTGAACTCATGCACCATCCAGGCGGCGTAGCCGGACAGGCCGTTGGGCCAGCCGCCCTTGTCCATCGCCTCGATCCACGACTGGATCGGGACCAGCACCAGCGAACCGAAGATCAGGGGCGGAACAAGACGGGCGAACCGGGCGCGGGCCACCTCGCGCGGCGTGCGCCGGAAGGTCATGAACCGCAGCGCCGCCCCCGACACCAGAAACAGCAGGGTCAGCCGCCAGGGATTGGTGATCAATATGGCTTCGCGCAGCCATTCGAAGGTGTGGACGCTGTGGATGTGCCAGCCGTACACGCCATAGACCAGGCCGACGTGATAGAGGATGAGCAGGCCGAAGGCGCCGACCCGAATCCAGTCCAGATCATAACGGCGCACGGACGGGGAGGCGGACGGGTTCACGGCCGCGTCTATGATCCGGGGACGCGGATCAGGCAAGGCTCCGGATCCCCGCCGTCGCTGAATGAGCGGAGGAATTATATTGCTTCCGCTAGTCCCAGCGCCTTCAACGTCGCGGCCGCCGACGCGTCCTGCTCCGCCTGGTACAGGGCCATCTCGTCCAGCACCGAGCGACCCAGGGCCTGTTCGAAGTCGGACTTGGCGGGATCGACGGCGTAGGCCGCGCCGCGCGCCTCGGCGCCCAGGTTGGACTGGAAGATGCCGGCGGCGCTGACGGGCAGGAAGTCCTCGTAGGTGATCGGCTCGGCGACGACGTGGCCCAGGGTGATCAGGTCTTCGAGGTCTGCGGTGTCCGCGCCGGCGGCCAGGCCCTGCGGCGTCGCGCGATAGCGGAACCAGGCCAGGCCGCCCCGTCGCAGGGCGTCCCAGTCGTCGGGCAGGGTCGAGAAGTCCTTGGACGCCAGGGCGGCGTCATACAGCGCGCGTCCAGCGGGGGTCAGGGCGCAGCCGCGCTGCTCGATCTCGCCGAAGCGGGCCGTGTGGGTTCCGGCGGTGGTCCCGTCGGCGCCGGGGAAGGCGATGGCCTCTTCGAGCGCCTTGAAACTGGTCTGGCGCAGCAGGATGGGGCAGGCGCGCGCAGGCGGGCCCTCGATGGTTTCCTTGGGCGTGATGCCGCGTTCGGGCATGGCGGCCTGGGCGGCGTCGATGTCCAGGGTGCGCGGCGTCAGGTGGTTGATGTGCGGGCCCTTGAAGCTGACCACGTCGGCGATCAGCCGGTGGGCGGCGACCAGGCGTTCATAGGTCTGCGCGCTGACGGTGGCCTGGGCGTGCCAGCGGAAGGTTTCCAGCAGTTCGGACACGAACCGGTCGGCCTGGTCTTCGTCCAGCCCGCCGGCGATCTCTGCCGTCTCGATCAACTCACGCGCGCCGGGGGTGAAAATGTCGCGCCGGGCCAGGGCGGCAGCGGCTTCCTGACGCAAGGCCGCGTCCTCGATCAGCTCCAGTCGCAGCAGGGAGGTGAAGACCCGGAACGGATTGCGCGCCAGGGCCGCCGGATCGACGGGCCGGAAGGCGGTCGAATGCACCGGCACCCCGGCCGGCGCCAGATTGTAATAGCTGACCGGCTCCATCCCCATGACCGCAAAGGCCCGCGCGATCGTGGCCAGTTCATCCGCCGTGCCGACGCGGATGGCGCCGTGGCGCTCCTCAGACAATCGCGCCAACTCGCCCGACGCCGCCAGCCGATCCGCACCGCCCGCATCGGCCCTCAATGCCTGCGTATTGATGTCGGCCACCAGCGTCAGCAGGTCGCCGTATTGCGGCACCTCGGCCCTGTACAGGGCGGACAGGGCGGCCGAGAACCGGCTGCGGATCTCATCGGGATGGACGAAGGCGGACATTTTTCACTCCCACTTTTCGTCGCTGCATAGGCCGGTCGCGGCCGGTGCGAAAGCCGGCCGCGCCATTCGTGATCAGGCCTCGACGCCGACGCCGATCGGACAGACCACGCCCGTTCCGCCGATGCCGCAGTATCCGGCCGGGTTCTTGGCCAAATAACCCTGGTGATAGTCCTCGGCGAAATAATAGATGTCGGCGGGTTCGATCTCGGTGGTGATCACGCCGCGTCCCGCCTTTGTCAGGGCCGCTTGATAGGCGTCGCGCGACGCCTCGGCCTCGCGCTGTTGATCAGCGTTCAGCGTGTAGATGGCCGAGCGATAGGTGGTGCCGATGTCGTTGCCCTGACGCATGCCCTGGGTCGGGTCGTGATTCTCCCAGAAGGCTTTCAGCAGCTCCGCGTAGGAAATCTCTTTGGGATTGAACACCACCTGCACCACCTCGGCATGGCCGGTGCGGCCCGTGCAGGTCTCCTCATAGGTGGGATTGGGCGTGATCCCGCCGGAATAGCCGACGGAGGTCACCCACACGCCCGGCAGGCTCCAGAAGATGCGCTCCACGCCCCAGAAACAGCCCATGCCGAACAGGGCGGTCTCGAACCCTTCGGGGTGCGGCCCCTTCAGCGGGCGGCCGTTGACGAAATGGACCTCGTCGGTCGCCAGAGGCTCGGCGCGGCCGGGCAGGGCGGTCTCGGCGGTGGGCAGTTCGGCGCTCTTCTTTAACAACATCGGGGGCTCCTTCGAAGGAAAATGGCTTTGACGTCCATATGGGGACGTCGAGGGCGCTTGCCGAGGGGGCCGTGGTGTTCTATCAGGCCCGCCTCCCGCCGGACCGACCTCCGGCGGCGCGCACGACGTGGCGTGGAACGGACAGGTGGCGGAGTGGTCGATCGCGCACGCTTGGAAAGCGTGTGTAGGTGAAAGCCTACCGAGGGTTCGAATCCCTCTCTGTCCGCCACCCCGCCCCCCGCTAAACGACAAGTCGGCAAGAGCTGAGAAATACCCCCAACATTCCGGCGTGTCTCCTGCAGGAAGAGTGCGCCCGCCCTAACGACAGACACCTTGCCAACTGCGAGCGTTGGGCCAAGAGGCTTTGACAGTCCCTATGGCAGGCCCGGAGCCCATGCCCGGTCCGACGCGTTGCCGACCAAGCCGTACGCGGCCGAGGAGAGGTCGCTTTGCACCTAAGCGCCATTCGAGGAATGTGGACGACGAGTAGCATGAGGTTTCTTGGTGTAACGGGAGGCTCGCCGTCACGGCCGGCCGCTTTCTGAGAGTACCCCCATCAGCTGACGCCGATTGACGCGCCCGGGTTCAAATTCGCGGCGGCTCCGCCTAGGCTTGGCTATGTTTGATTTTGTCGCCATGCGTGATCGCTTGGCGGAGTTCCCGATCGCGGAGATGCTGATCGGGCTCTGTCTTCTTGTCCTCGTCGCCTTCATGGCGGACTTCATAATCCGCCGCATTTTGACCCGCTTGGCGTTGGGTTTGGCGGGACGGGCGGTTCGCGACCTCGATGTGCTGCTTCGGCCCGTGGTTCACAACGTCTCGCGCGTCGTTCCCGCCATAGTCTTGCATCGCGGCATCGTGGGCGTGCCGAATCTTCCGCCCGGCGTCATAACCTTGGTCCAGAACGTCGCCAGCGCCTTCATGGTCGTGGCGGTGGCGATGGCGATCGGCGCGGCCCTTGAGGTGGCCAACGCCCTCTATTCACGGTCCCCCGGCGCTCATCGACGCAGCATCAAGGGCTATCTGCAGGTGCTGAAGATCGTCATCTATGCGATCGCCAGCATCCTGGTGATCGCCGCCCTGATCGACCGCTCTCCGTTGTTGCTGTTGTCGGGACTGGGCGCCCTGGCGGCGGTCTTGATGCTGGTGTTCAAGGATACGATCCTGTCGCTGGTGGCCTCGGTCCAGCTGAATTCCAACGATATGCTGCGCGTCGGCGACTGGATTGAGATGCCCCAGGTCAGCGCCGATGGCGACGTCATCGACATCGCTCTGCACACGGTCAAGGTTCAAAACTGGGATAAGACCATCACCACGATTCCAACGTGGCGGCTGATCAATGAGTCTTACAAGAACTGGCGTGGGATGCAGGAAAGCGGCGGACGGCGTATCAAGCGCGCCCTGCTGATCGACCAGACCAGCGTGGGCTTCCTGAGCCAGGAGGCGCGCGAACGGATGCGCCGCTTTTTGTTGATCGACGACTACTTGGCCGTGAAAGCCGATGAGATGGCCGCCTGGAACGCCAAACTGGTCGAGACGGGGCGCGATCCGGTGAATATGCGCCGCTCCACAAATATCGGCGCCTTCCGCGCCTATGTGCAGCATTACCTCGAGACCCATCCACGCATCCGCCAGGACATGACGTTGTTGGTGCGCCATCTGCAACCCACCGAGGCGGGGCTGCCGCTCGAGATCTATTGTTTCACCACAACGGTGGCCTGGGCGGAGTACGAGGCCATCCAGGCCGATATCTTCGACCACCTGCTTGCGATCCTGCCCGAGTTCGGCCTTCGTCTGTTTCAGCAGCCCAGCGGCGCCGACTTCAGACCGTGGCCGCCCGGCCCACTCGGAACTGCGGTGGCGCATTGAATGCCATACAGAATGTCGTGTTTCCGGCAGCCTCTCAATGAATGGGATTTGCGCTTGTGGGACCGGGAGGGCGTAGTTTGTCCGCCTGTGGGCATTCTTCCAATGTCTGCTTCTCTGACGGTGCACTGGGCAGCCTAATTTGTGATGCTTGCGCGTTAGCGGGGCCGCCCAGTGACGCATGCGTCTCGCGTGCGGCAGGCCCGCAGCTCTCTAGTCAGTTTGCGCTTGGGATCGCGCGCCATCGAAGAAGATGCTTTGCCGTGAAGCCTTTTGCTGCGCCGTTGCGTTAACGACGGATTCGCTAAGGCGATTGTGGGGAGCACGGGTTTGAAAGACCGGGAAAAGCAGGTCGTCCACGACGCCGGAAGCGAGGCGCCGGATGATTTCCTTTTGTCCGCAAGGGGCGAAATGGCTCGCCGGATTCGGGAACATGACTGGGCCTTAACCCCTCTCGGGCCGATCGACACCTGGGCGCAGAGCCTGAAGACGGCGACCGGCCTGCTGGTCGCCGCGCCAGTCCCCATCGTCTTGTTGTGGGGAGGCGAAGGGGTGATGCTATACAATGACGGCTATGCGGTTTTCGCCGGCGGCCGGCATCCGCAGCTCCTAGGCTCCAATGTTCGCGAGGGCTGGCCCGAGGTCGCGGACTTCAATGACAACGTCATGAAGGTCGGCTTGGCCGGCGGCGTCCTTTCCTACAAGGACCAGGAACTCATCTTGTATCGTCACGGACGGCCCGAACAGGTCTGGATGGATCTGGACTACTGGCCCGTGCCTGGCGAGGACGGGCAGCCGGCCGGCGTCATCGCTACTGTCGTCGAGACCTCGGAGCGGGTGGAAGCAGGGCGACAGCGGGACCTGGCGGCAGAGCGGCTCCAATTGGCGTTGTCCGCCGGGGGCGGGATCGGCGCGTGGGACTGGGATGTGCCTACAGACCGCGTCACAGCGGACGACCGCTTCGCTCGCCTGTACGGTGTCGATCCGGACAAGGCGCGGGCTGGCGCACCCATCGTCGATTTTTTTGGCGCCCTGCATTCAGATGATGCTGAACGCGTTCAGGCCGAGATCGCCGAGGCGCTTCGCTCCGGCGAGGTGTTCGGGTCGGAGTACCGGCTGATCCAGCCGAGCGGCGATGTGCGCTGGGTGACGGCCCAGGGCCGGGCGATCTTGTCGCCCGAAGGCGGGGCTGAACGCTTCTCCGGGGTCACCTTCGATGTGACCGAGCGCCGGCGCATGATGGACGCCCTGCGCGACAGCGAGGAGCGCTACCGCACCCTGTTCGGCCAAAGCACCACGGGCCTGTGCATCATCGAAATGAAGTTCGATGCCGACGGGCGGGCGGTCGATTACAGAATTGTCGAGGGTAATCCCGCCTTCGAGCAGTTGACCGGCCTGATCGGCGCTAACGGCAAATGGGTATCCGAGGTCGCGCCCGGCCTGGAGCAGCACTGGTTCGACCTCTACGGCCAAGTGGCGCTGACCGGCCAGCCGGCGCGGTTCGAGAACCCCGCAGACAGTTTTGGTCGTTGGTACGACGTACAGGCGATGCGTATCGGAGAACCGGAGGCGCGCCGGGCCGCCATCCTATTCAACGACATCACGGACCGGAAGGTGGCCGAGGTGCGCCAGCAGGTCTTGCTGGAGTTGAACGACGCCATCCGCGATCTGACCGACCCGGCCGAGATCGCCCAAGCGTCCGCGCGGATCCTGGCCGAGGCCCTGAAGGTCAGCCGCGTCGGCTATGGCGTGATGGACACCGTCGCCGAAACGGTGACGATCGAGCGTGACTACAATGCACCGGGCGTCAAAAGCCTGGCCGGCGTGATCCATTTCCGCGATTTCGGAGACTATATCGAGGACCTGGCGCGGGGCGATGTGGTAGTGTTCGACGATGGCGGCGCCGATCCCCGCGTCACCGACGGCGGCGCGGCGCTGGACCGCATCAGCGCGAGGGCCCTGATCAACCTGCCGCTGATCGAACAGGGCCGGGTCGTCGCCCTTCTGTTCGTCAACAACGCAGCGCCCCGCCATTGGACAGACAATGACCTCGCCCTGGTGCGGGAGGTGGCCGAGCGGGTACGCACGGCCACCGAGCGCGCCCGCGCCACCGTCGCCCTGCGCCGCAACGCCGAGCGACTGCGCTTTCTGGACGCGCTCAACCTTGAGGTCGCCAAAGTCGCCGGGGCGGACGAGGTCCTGGCTGTCACCACCCGGATGACGGCCGAGTACCTGAAGGTGGCCAACTGCGCCTATGCCGATATGGACGCCGACCAGGATGGCTTAACCATACGTGACGACTGGGCCGAGCCGGGCATGGCCAGCATCGTCGGCCATTACAGCCTGGCCGACTTCGGCACGCTGGCGGTGCAGGCGTTGGGCGCGCGCCGGCCGCTGGTCATCAACGACAACCTGACTGAAATCTCGCCCGAAGAGGCCGCAGCCTTCCAGGCGATCGGGATCGGCGCGACGGTCTGCATGCCCTTGGTCAAAGGAGGACGGCTGACGGCGCTGATGGCCGTGCATCATCGGGGCGCGCACGCCTGGAGCGAAGAGGAGCTGGACACCATCCGCGAGGTCACCGAGCGGTCGTGGGCCCACGTGGAGCGCGCCCGGGCCGAGGCCGCGCTGCGTGAACTGAACACCACCCTGGAAGCCAGGGTCGAGGATCGCACCCGAGAATTGCAGGCTGTTCATGAGAGTCTGCGGCAGAGCCAGAAGATGGAGGCGGTGGGCCAGCTGACCGGTGGCATCGCCCACGACTTCAACAATCTGCTGGCCGGCATTTCGGGCAGCCTGGAACTCCTGTCCAAGCGGCTGTCGGAAGGACGGCTGAATGGCATGGAGCGTTATATCGACGCGGCTCAGGGCGCAGCCCAGAGGGCCGCCTCCCTGACCCAGAGGCTACTGGCGTTCTCGCGCCGTCAGACGCTGGACCCGAAGCCGGTCGATGTGAATCGCCTGGTCCACGGCATGGACGACCTCATCCGGCGCAGTATCGGGCCCGACGTGGAGCTGGAGGTCGTTGGCGCCGGCGGCCTGTGGGGGACGCGGGTCGATCCGTCGCAACTGGAGAATGCGCTTCTGAACCTGTGCATCAACGCGCGAGACGCCATGGCGCCCGACGGCGGGCGGCTTACTATCGAGACCTCGAACAAATGGCTGGATGATCGTGCCTCTCGCGATCGGGAGTTGCCGCCGGGCCAGTACGTTTCCCTGTGTGTGACGGATACCGGAACCGGCATGACGCCCGAGATTCAGGCCCAGGTGTTCGATCCCTTCTTCACCACCAAACCCATGGGCCAGGGTACGGGCTTGGGCCTGTCCATGATCCACGGCTTCGTACGTCAGTCCGGCGGCCAGGTCCGGGTGTATTCCGAGGTTGGGGAGGGCACGACGATGTGCCTGTATCTCCCGCGTTACATGGGAGAGATCGACGGCCAAGATACAATACTGGACCAGGCGGTGGTTGAAGGCGGGCATGGAGAGACCGTGCTGGTAATTGACGACGATCAGACCGTCCGCATGCTGGTCGCCGAGGTCCTGGGCGAGGCCGGTTATCGGGTGATGGAGGCCCCGGACGGCCCTGCAGGGCTCGACATTCTGTGGTCCGGCCGGCGGATCGACTTGCTGATCTCCGATGTCGGTCTGCCCGGGGGCATGAACGGCCGGCAGGTTGCCGACGCGGCGCGCGAGACCCGTCCCGAGCTCAAGGTATTGTTCATCACCGGCTACGCCGAGAACGCGGCGGTCGGCAACGGTCTGTTGGCGCCCGGCATGGAGGTGATGACCAAACCCTTTGTTATGGCCGATCTGGCGGTAAAGGTGCACGACATGATCGAGTCGTAGAAAGCGCGCGCGGGCTCAGGCGATCGCGGCCTGGACGCGGTTGCCACGGACTACGGTTGGCGGAGTGTAACGCACGTGGCGCAATCGCCGTGGAACTCGGCGAAACGACCAGTCAATCGACAGCAAATTTGGCCTCGATGCCCTTCGGCCCCATCCGCAAGTTGGCGCGTTGGCGACTTAGCGAGCAGGGTAAGAGAGGCTCGGCTTTCGTTTTGTAGGCAAAGGGAAAACAGTTTATGCAAGAGGACGGCATTTCGCCGTCTTGGGAGACGCAGAGCATGGCGGACGGGTCCCGCGCAATCTCGCGCGATACTTCAGAGCGTCGGCGTGAAATCACGACCATGATCCGAACCCGCGGCAGCGTTCAGGTTGCCGCCCTGTCGGACATGTTCAACGTTTCCATGCAGACCATCCGCAAGGATCTGCACTATCTCGAGGAAAGGGGCGTCGCAACTCGCGCCTATGGCGGCGCGATCAGCACCGAGGTGGTGAACGCGCCCGTCGAGCCGGCCATCGAGATCAAACGGGTGAGCCATACCGAAGCCAAGGAACGGGTGGGTAAAATGGCGGCAGGCCTGGTCGGGCCCGGCGAGTCCATCATGCTGGACTCCGGCACGACCACCCTGCAAATCGCGCGCTTCCTGCCGGACGACGAGGACCTGACCGTCGTCACCAACGACTTCGACATCCTGACGGTGCTGGCTCAGAAGCGAAAGATAAAGATCGTTATGCTGGGCGGCGAACTGCGTCGGCGCAACATGGCCTTCTACGGGGCCCAGACCGTCGCGGCCCTCGACGACCTTTTGCTGGACAAGTTGTTCCTGGGCGTGGACGGGCTCGACATCGAGCGTGGCGTCACCACCCACCATGAGCCCGAGGCGCAACTGAACCGCCGTATGGTCGAGACCGCGCGCGAGGTCATCGCCGTCACCGACGCCTCCAAGTTCGGCAAGATCTGCCTGCATCGCATCATCGACGTGGCCGACCTCGACGTCCTGGTGACCGACACCGGCGCCCCGGCCTATATGGACGAGGCGGCTGATCGGCTGAAGTTCAAGCTTCTCAAGGGCTGAGGCGCCGGCAAGGACGCCTTGGCGTCTCTACGTCTCTGCGTTTCAGTGTCTCTGCGTTTCAGCGTCTTAGGGCCGCGTCGCCCCAGGTCACGACGAGCGGCCGGTCGCTGGTTAGGGTCTCCGAGAGAGCGACGATCTCCACGAGGCGCACGCCGCTGATGTCGGCGGACAGCGCAACGGGCTCCTCGCCGAAGCGCATAGGCGCGCTTTCGGCGAGGAGCCGGCCGTCGCCATAGACGGCGAAACGCACGGCGTCGTGGGTGTTGCGGGTGGAGTCGTCCACCCCGACGCTGGCCTGAAACCGCGTGTAGCCGGCATTGCGCACTTCCAGGCGCGAATTGGTCAGTACGCCAAGGCCGGTGTCAAAGCTTTGGCCCGCGATCGTCAGGGCTTCGTCATAGGGGGTGGCGTCGGCCTGAGCCCCGCCCCAGCCGGCATAGGTCGGCCGCTCGCCTGATCCACGGGTCTCGCCCCAGGCGTTGCGCATGCGGTGCACGACAGGATCGGGCTCTGGTACGACGACGCCGTCTACGGCCACGTTCACATCGCCCGGGATCTCGGAGAGATAGACCCCGTCGGCGAGCTGGCGCTGGCTCACCGCCCGGAAGACAAGGGTCTGGCGGGGGGCGAGGGTGAAGCGCGTCTCGTCCGTAAAGGTCGACGTCGTCTTGGCCCAGAGATCCCGCATCTGGATGGGCGCGCCGGCGGCGAACTTCAGCTGGGCCGCCGTCAGGGTCACTTCCGTCTCGGCGAGGCCGCGGTTGAACAGGGCCACGGCCTTGTCGCCGGTCGATAGCGTCTTGACGATGATCTGCACGTCGTCCGACGCATAGGCGATGACGCCCTGGTGGCCGCCCGGATCCTGGTTGAGCCGTACGAGATCGGCATTGCCCCAGATGTCCATCAGGCTCTGCGGCGCCTGGCGCAGGTCGTAGCTGATCAACAGCGGCGCGTTGATCATGACCCAAAGGACAAAGTGAGATCGGGCTTCGGTCAGGTGGTCTTGGTCGAAATCGCCGTGGCCGACGAAAAGGATGTCGGGGTCGTTCCAGGCGCCCGGCTTGGCGTAGAGCGCGCGCGTCGAGGCGCTGTCAAAATTATGCAGCATACGCGTCCAGGTCGGGGTGATGTCGCCGCTGGTGCGCCAAAGATGTCCAACGTCCTTGCCCCAAGACCGCACATTGGCCGAGCCCCAGTTGCAGATGGCCAGAATATAGTCCCCGTCCGGATTGTGTCGGATCAGGGCTTCGGCGACCTGCTCATATAGGTCTCGAACAGCGGCCACGTCGGTGCGGTTGATCGAGGCCTGGTCGATGAGGGGCGGCACGGGCGTATAGGCTTGCTCGGCGACGAGAGGGTTTTCGGGGCCGTAGACATTGATGCCGCAGGCGTCGACCTTGATGTAGTCGAAGCCCCATTCGTGGAAATAGAGGGCGATGTCCTGATCGACGTGGCCGTGAAGACCCACTTCGCGTTCCGCCGTCGTGCCTTGCGGCAAGTTCGGCGAATGCAGGTCGTAGGCCTGGGAGCAGGCGTTGCGCCCAATGTCAGTGTAGATGCCGGCCTTCAAACCCATGGCGTGCAGGGTGTCGGTGAAGGGCCGGAAACTGGTATCCCGTCCTTCGATCTCCGCCGATGGGAAGATGGCCGTGCGAATTTCAAGCCTTCCATCCGACGTCCGGCGGTTCAGCCACCAGCCGTCGTCGATGTTTACGTAATTATAGCCCAGATCGGACAGGCCGCTGTCGATCATGGCCTTGGCCGCGCCCAGGACCTTGGCCTCGTCCACATCTGTTCGAAAAGCGTTCCAGGAATTCCATCCCATCGGCGGCGTGCGCGCCTGAGACCGCTCGGGGATGGACCATTCGCCGGTGGCGGCGAGAGGATCGGTCTGTGCGAGCGTCGGCTGGGCGAGCGTCGGCTGGGCCAGCCCCAGAAGACCGCAGACGGCGACGGAAGTCAGCAGGGCGCGCAGGGTCATGATCTTTCTCCCGATCAGCGGCCAGACTGGGCGAAGAATTCACGCTGGGCGTTGGCGTAATAGATCTTGTCGATCACCGACCGGGGCAGGGCCAGGCCTTGCGCATCAGCGTCGATGTCATCCACCCGCTGCGTCTGCGCGGTGGCCAGATAGGTCCAGTCCCGCGTCCAGACGTCGTGCGCCGATTGCCGGAACGCCTGGGCGTCCTCGCCCGGATTGAGCGTCAGGTCCGTGCCGTAGAGGATGCGGTCCTGGTATTTGACGAAGAAGTCCCGGACCTTGCGATAGTCACGGACGGACTGGTGCTGGATCTGAGCCATGCGGGCGGCCAGTTCGATGACGGCGTTTGGATGGGCGTCGAGGAATTTCGCCGCCTCGTCGACGCTCCATTCCAGGCTGGCCATGTGCGCGCCGACGAAGTTCAGGGTCGGATTGCGCGCGACCATCGCGTCTCGTCGGCCCATCAGGTCCTGATAGCTCGGCATCTCCGGGTGGAGGTGCATGTGATATTCGGGGTGGGCGCTAAAGTAGAGCCGGTCGTTCTTTGTCGTCATCTGATCGAGCGGTAGCCAGCAATTATAGGGCTCGCCCTGGTGCGCGATCAGCGGCAGGCCGGTCGCGGCAAGGTGGCCGAAGACCGGATTGAAACCCGCGTCGTCAATGAAGATCAGGTCACCTTCGGCGTCCCGCTCGACCATGCCGATGTTCTTCCACACCTTCACCGCCACAGCCCCGCGACGGACCTCGGCGTCGATCTGGCGGTTGGTCCGCGCCGCCCATCCCGCCTGGCCGAACCCGTCCATCGAGAAGGTGGTGGCGTAGTGGAAGCGCTGAGGGTTCGCCTCGGCATAGTGGTGCGCCACCTCGGCCTGATCCCGGATCGAAGGGAAGGCCGGATAGTCGACATTGATCGACAAGATTTCGAAGTTGTCGGCAGCCGCCTGGTCCAAAAAGGCGTCGTCCGCGACATTGACGTGAACGTGAGCGTCGATCTTTCGCACGCCGGCGAAGTCCGAGACGGCATAGGTCCCGTCCCCCGGGTTGGCGCAGGCGGATAGCGCCGCGCAGGCGAGTGTTGCGGCCGCAGCGAGGGGCCAACGCACGTTGAACGTCATGACGGTCTCCATCCCAGAACCCGAAGCATCAGACACCAAACAAACGCCTATGTTTCGTTGTGCGTCTTTTTGTTTGCCTTTGGAAAGAGGGCTATGCAAGGCTATTTCCAGGCTGATCGTCAAATGAGGGTGCGATGATGACGACAAGACCCCTGCTTCACCGCCGTGGCCTGCTGGCCCTGATGGGTGGAACCGTCCTGGCGACGGGCGCGACCGGGAGCCGCGCCTGGGCCGGCCCGGTGGTGGCGCGCGCTGGAGACGACGCCCTGACGATCGAGTTCGACTCGGCGTTGAATAGTCGGCTGATCGCCGGCGTCGGCGGGCAGGGCTCGGCCCTCACCGAATTCGCCGCGTCGGAAACGGTGACGCTGGAAGACGACCGAACCATCGACACCTTCCCCTTCGTTGAACACAGCAGGGCCGCGATCCGCGACGCCCACGGCGAGGGCGTCCGTCACGTGGTGCGCGGCGTCTCCGCCGAAGGTCTGGAGAAAACCGTCAGCCTGAGCTTCTACGACCGCTACCCCGGTTTCCCCTTGGTGAAGGTCAAGTGGAGCCACACGCGCGGCAAGCCGCTGAACATCAAGAGCTATCGTGTCGGCGCCCATACGCTGAAGTCTTCCGGCGCCGGCTTCTGGTCCTGGTCCGGCTCGACGCACGCCGATCGCCGAGACTGGGTCCAGCCGGTGAAGGATGGCTTCGAGCAGGCCAATTTCATGGGCATGAACGCCTCCGACTATGGGTCGGGTACGCCGGTGGCCGATGTCTGGCGGCCGGACGCCGGCATCGCCGTCGGCCATATCGAGCTGACGCCGAAGCTGATCTCGCTGCCGATCATCGCTTCGGCGGTGGGCGCGTCCGTGGCTCTGGAAGAGGCGCGGGCCGTGACGTTGAGCCCCGGCGACGCCATGAGCTCGCTCGACGCCTTCGTCACCGTTCACCGGCGCGACTATTACGCGACGCTCGACGCCTATCGTCGGGTGATGGCGGACCGCGGCCTGGCGGCGCCCAAGGCGCCGGAAGGATCGTATGAGGCGATCTGGTGCGCCTGGGGCTACGATCGGAACTTCACCGTCGCCGAAATCGCAGGCACCTACGCCAAGGTCAAGGATCTGGGCTTCAAATGGGCCGTGCTGGACGACGGCTGGCAGACCAACGAGGGCGACTGGGCGCTGGACCCTCGCAAGTTCCGCACAGAGGCGGACATGATCGCCTTTGCCCGCAACATCCGCGCGGCCGGGCTGAAGCCCCGGCTGTGGCTGGCGCCCCTGGCGGTCGATCCGGGGGCGGACCTGCTGCACGACCACACCGACATGCTGCTGCTGGACGAGAACGGCGCGGTCCAAGACGTGACCTGGTGGAACGCCTTCTACCTGTGCCCCGCCTACCAGCCGACGCGGGACTACACCCAGGCGCTGATCCGCAAGATCATCGGCGAGTGGGGCTATGAAGGGCTGAAGCTGGACGGCCAGCACATGAACGGCGTCGCCCCCTGTCACAACCCGGCCCACAACCATGCGCGCCCAGAGGAGTCGGTCGAAAAGCTCCAGGACTTCTGGAAGATGGTCTACGACACGGCGCGCGAAGCCAATCCTGAAGCCGTCGTCGAGTTTTGCCCCTGCGGCACCTCGTACGCCTTCCACAATCTGCCCTACACCAACCAGGTCCCATCGTCGGATCCGTTGTCGTCCTGGCAGGTGCGCTTGAAGGGCAAGTCGCTGAAGGCGCTGATGGGGCGCGACGCCGCCTATGCCGGAGACCATGTCGAACTGAGCGACGGCGGCGACGACTTCGCGTCGTCCGTCGGCATCGGGGCGGTCATCTCGACCAAGTTCACCTGGCCGAACGAGGGCAGGGGCAAGGACGCGAACTTCCGACTGACCGCCGAACGCGAGGCGGTGTGGCGCAAGTGGGCGGATATCTACAACGCCAAGATGCTGCCCAAGGGCCATTACCTGGGCGAGCTGTACGACATCGGCTTCGACAAGCCGGAAGCCCACGCCGTCGAGAAGGACGGCCGACTGTACTATGCCTTCTACGCGCCGGAATGGGATGGGCAGGTCGAGCTGCGCGGCCTGGGTGAGGGCGGCTATCGCCTGACCGATTATTTCAACGGTGCGGACCTGGGTACGGTGACGGCGGAGGCCACGCGTATTCCCGCCCGGTTCCAGCGGTTCCTGTTGATCGAGGCCGTTCCCATGCAAGGCGCACGCGCGTGACCGACACTCCTGCGACCTCTCCCATCACGCCCGCCGTCACTTCGCGTCGCTGGCTGCTGTTCGCCTTCCTGACGGTCGGCCTGTGGGGGGTGTGGGGGGCGTTCGCGGGCATCTCCGCCCAGCGCGGCTTCCCCGAAACGCTGGTCTACTGCGTCTGGGCCGTCACCATGATCCTGCCGGCGGTGGTCGTCATGCAGCGCGAGAAGTGGAAGCTGGATCGCGATCCCAAGTCGATCCTGTTTGGTCTGCTGATCGGCCTGACCGGCGCTGGCGGGCAGATGATCCTGTTCTATGCGGTGACGACGGGTCCGGCCTATCTGATCTTCCCGATCATCTCTCTGTCGCCGCTGATCACCATCCTGCTGTCGTTGCTGCTGCTGAAGGAGCGCACGTCGCGGCTGGGGGCGCTGGGTGTGGCGCTGGCGCTGGTCGCCCTGCCTCTGTTCGACTTCTCGCCGCAGGGCTTTTCGTTCACACAAGGGTCGACGTGGTTTCCGCTGGCCTTGATCATCATGGCCTGCTGGGGCGTGCAGGCCTACTTCATGAAGCTGGCCAACAACCACATGAGCGCCGAGAGCATCTTCTTCTACATGATGCTCAGCGGTTTGCTGCTGACCCCGGCGGCTCTCGCGATGACGGACTTCGCCAAGCCCATCAACTGGGGCTGGGACGGACCGTGGCTGGCGGCGGTAATCCAGATGCTGAACGCCGTGGGCGCACTTTTCCTGGTCTATGCCTTCCGGCACGGCAAGGCGATCGTGGTCTCTCCGCTCACCAACGCTGGCGGACCGCTGGTCACCGCCGTGATTTCGCTGCTGATCGTCGGCGTGATGCCGGGCGAACTTAAGATGGTCGGTCTGGCGCTGGCCTTCATCGCTGCGGCGCTTCTGGCCACCGCCGCCTAGTTCGGCGTCGGCGTCGGAGGGACCAAGTTCCCTTTGCATGGTGTTTGAAACGCGCCGTGAAGTTTCGGTTTCATTGCTTTGGTTGCGTTTAAGGTGGACTCTAGTAGAGTGGAAACCTGTTACCGAAAGGATTTCCCATGAAGGCGATGCGCGACCTCGTCGCCCGGCACAAGTCCGGGCAGGCTTGTGGCATCTATTCCGTATGCTCGGCGCATCCGCTGGTCATCGAAGCCGCGTGCGTTCACGCGCTCGATACCGGGCTGGACGTGCTGCTGATCGAGGCGACCTGCAACCAGGTCAACCAGGACGGCGGCTACACCGGCATGACGCCGGACAGGTTCCGCGACTTCGTGCACGCCATCGCGCGTGACACGGGTCTGCCGGTCGATCGCGTGCTTCTGGGCGGCGATCACCTGGGGCCCAATCCGTGGACCGGCCTGCCTGCCGAAGAGGCGATGGCGAAGGCGGAAGTGTTGATCGAGCAGTATGTGGCCGCCGGTTTCCGCAAGATCCATGCGGACTGCTCCATGTCGTGCGCCGACGATCCGACGCCGCTGCCGGAAGACACGATCGCTCGCCGCGCCGCGCGGTTGATCAAGATCGCCGAGGCGACGCAGGCGCGCGTCGGCGGCGAGGCCTGCGTCTATGTCATCGGCACCGAGGTGCCGGTGCCCGGCGGGGCTGCCGAAGACCTGCCCGAGTTGGAAGTCACCACGCCCGAAGCGGCGCTGGCGACGATCGAGGCACACCGCATCATCTTCGCGGCCGAGGGCCTGGTGGAGGCCTGGTCGCGGGTCATCGGCGTTGTCGTCCAGCCGGGCGTCGAGTTCGATCATCACAAGGTCATCGACTACGAGCGCGCCAAGGCGGTCGATCTGAGCGCTGCGCTGGACGGCCAGTCGCACATCGTTTTCGAGGCGCATTCGACCGATTACCAAACCGCCGGAGCGCTCAAGGCCCTGGTCGAAGATCATTTCGCCATCCTCAAGGTCGGGCCGGGCGTGACCTTCGCCCTGCGTGAGGCGCTGTGGGCGCTGGACGCCATCGAACGCGAGTGGATCGGCGAGGCGCGCGCGTCGCGATTCCGCCCTATCGCCATCGAGAGAATGAAGGCCGATCCGCGCAACTGGGCCAAATACTACCATTCCGCCCGGGCGGACCTGGAGTTCGATCTGCAGTACAGCCTGTCCGACCGGATACGCTATTACTGGCCGGACCCGTCCATCGTGGCCGCCCAGGATCGGATGTTCGCCAATCTGACGGACAATCCGCCGCCGATGGCTCTGATCAGCCAATATCTGCCGGCGGCCAACGCCGCCCTGCGCGAGGCCGCGCTGCCCTCAAATCCGACCAATCTGGTGATCGCCCATATTGGCGCGACCCTGGAAGCCTATCGGATCGCCTGCACCCCCGAGCCGGAGTTTGCTCATGTCTGACGTCACCCAATTGGGTTTCGAGGAATCCGAACTGGAGCGGCTGGGCGGCCTGTGGACCGCGCGCGAGATTGTGCAGCAGCCGACGATGTTGCGCGAAACCCAGAAACTGTTGATGGCCCGGCGCGCCGAGATCGAGGCGTTTCTGGATCCGCTTTTGGCCATGCCTGGACTTCGCATCATACTCACGGGCGCGGGAACTTCGGCCTTCGCCGGCGAATGCCTGGCGCCGGTGCTGTCGGCGCGTCTGGGCAGGCGGGTCGAGGCCATCGCGACGACGGACCTGGTCTGCGCCCCCCATCTCTATTTCGAGGCCGAGACGCCGACCCTGCTCGTGTCGTTCGGCCGCTCCGGCAACAGCCCGGAAAGCGTAGCGGCGATTGAGCTCGCGGACCGCCTGGTGAAGAGCCTGAGTCATCTGGTGATCACCTGCAACGCCGAAGGCGCCTTGGCCGCCTATGGTCAAGGGCCGCGTGGCCTGACCGTGCAACTCCCCGAGGCGACGCACGACCGCAGCTTCGCCATGACGTCGAGCTTCTCGTGCATGATGTACGCCGCCCTGGCGGTGTTCAGCGGCCTCGCCGTCATGGACGCACGGGTCGAGGCCATCGCGCGCGCCACCCAGGCGGTGATCGCGAACTATACCTCGGTGATGCAGTCCGCCGCAGCGGAGGGCTATCAGCGCGTCGTCTATCTGGGCAGCCACATCTTCAAGGGTCTGGCCAGGGAATCGGGGCTGAAGCTGCTGGAGCTCACCAACGGCGCGCTAGTGACGATGTTCGATTCACCTCTGGGATTCCGCCATGGTCCCAAGACGATCGTGAACGATCGTACGCTGATCGTCGTCTTCTTCTCGAATGACGCCTACACTCGCAGCTACGACATGGACCTTTTGGATGAGCTGCGCCGCGACAACGACGCCGCCCGCGTCATCGCCATAACGGCCCAGGAGGGTGTGGGATTGTCCGAGCAGGACCAGATCAGCGTACAGGGCCTGACGGCCTCGGACGATGTGGACCTGCTGTTCCCCTATATCGTGGCGCCCCAGATGCTGGCCTTCTTCGAGTCCCTGCAGCTGAATTTGAACCCCGACAAGCCCAACACGTCCGGCACTGTGAATCGGGTCGTGCAAGGCGTGCGGATTCACGAGTTGAGCTGATGCGGGGGCAGGGAGAGTGAGCCTGTCTGACGGGTGTTATCTGGGCGTGGACGGCGGCGGCACCAAGACCGCCTTCGTGCTGGTTGACCGCGCCGGCCGCGAGCTTGCCCGACACGAGGGCGGTTCCAGCTATCACGTCGATATCGGCGTCGAGAAGCTCCACGTTCTGCTCCACGACGGCGTCCATTCGGTGCTGCGGCAGGCAGGGGCGTCGGCGGATGAGGTTATCTACGCCTTCTTCGGATTGCCCGCCCATGGCGAGGATTCACAGATCCAGCCCGTTCTGGACGTCATTCCAGAGGCCTTGCTTGGGCATCGCCGCTATGCCTGCGGCAACGACATGATCTGCGGCTGGGCCGGCTCGCTCGCCGGCGAGGACGGGATCAATATCGTCGCCGGCACCGGCTCCATCGGATACGGCGAGCGCCAGGGCCTGTCCGCTCGCGGCGGCGGATGGGGCGAACTGTTCTCGGACGAGGGCTCAGCCTACTGGATCGCCATCCAGGGGCTGAACGCCTTCTCGCGCATGTCGGATGGGCGCCTGTCGCGCGGACCCCTGCATGATCTGCTGGTGCAGGAGTTCGCCCTAACGAACGACCTGGATCTGTGCGCCCACATCTATTGCAGGAGCGCGCCCCAACGTGACCGGATAGCCGCCATTTCGAGGCTGGTCGCGCGCGCGGCGGTCCAGGGCGACGACGCCGCCCGTCGCATCTTCGTCGACGCGGGCGAAGCCCTGGCCCAGATCGTCGACACGATCCGACAGCGGCTGGAGTATCGGCCCGGAGAGCCCGTAAACCTGTCCTACTCTGGCGGGGTGTTCCAGAGCGGCGAGCTGATTCTTGATCCCTTCAGGCAGCGCCTTTCGGCCTGTTCGCCGGACTACAGGATCATTTCGCCGCGCTACAGCCCGGCCATCGGCGCCGCCATCTATGCGGCGCGTCTCGACGGCGCATCGCTCGACATCGCCGTCGCCGCCTGATCGGGCCCTCGCATCTCGATTGTCTGGGCCTGGACCTGGACCGCCGACGTCATGAAGTGACGAGGTCGAGAGATGTGGGTAGGCCTCAATTCCAGCCTCTTCTGACCCATTTCGCCGCTGGTTCCGGGTCGGCTCAGGCGAGGCATGCGACCCTTGAGCAAGATATTTGCCGGACGGCAAAGGGCAAGTCCGCTCTGCGGATGTTCGTGTCAAAAAGTTTCGTTACCTATCTATTTGACAGTTTCGCGAAACCGTAGTTCCCTTTTGTAGCGTTTTCTTGACTGAACCGAAGCCTCGGCAGTTCAAGCGGCGTTCGTCGATCATGCGGGCAAAGGGGATCGCAATGTCACGTCGTCTATCACTTCGAACAGCCGCTCTAGCGGGCGTCGGTTTCGCAGCCTTGTTGTCCGTCGGCACGGCTCGCGCCCAGTCAGCCGACGCTGACGAAACCGAAACAACGGCTGACCAGGCCCAGCAGGTCGATGAGATCGTCGTCGTGGGGACGCGGGGAAGCATCGCCCGCGCGGTGGGTCTGAAGCGCGAATCCGGCACGGTGCAGGATTCCATCAGCGCGCTCGAACTGGGCATGTTTCCGGACGACAACGTCGCCGACTCGCTGAGCCACATCACCGGCGTGTCGATTTCACGCACGGCTGGCGGCGAGGGGCAGAGCGTCAGCGTTCGGGGATTGGGCCCTGAATACACGCTGTCGACCTTCAACGGCCGCATCCTGGCGACCGACGGCGCCGGACGCGACTTCGCGTACGATGTCCTGCCTTCCGACGTTATCAGCGGCGCCGATGTCATCAAGGGCGCCGAAGCGGCGAACACGGAAGGCGCGATCGGCGGCCTGATCAACCTGCGCTCCGCCAGCCCCTTCGACCAACGCGGCCAGCACGGCATCATCCGCGTCGAGGGCGACCGCAACCAGATGTCCGAGTTGGACGGCAGCAAACTGTCGGCCGTCTACAGCAACACCTTCTTCGACGACACCTTCGGCCTGATCCTCGGGGTCGTGAGCGAACGGCGCGACGACCGTTCTGACGTCGCCGGCAATGACGGCGGCTGGACCCGTAACCCGGATCCGACGGACGAAAGCTGGCTGTGGGGCAACGCCTGGGGCGGCAATATCGACCCGAACGGCAACGGCGAACTGGACGTCGAAGAGTACGGCCTCATCGGTCCTGGCCAGTTCCGCGTGGGTTCGATCCTCGAAGAGAAGAAACGGACCGCCTATACGGCGAAGCTGGAATGGCGACCGGCCGACAACTTCCGCCTGGTCGTGGATGGCCTGTCGACCAAGCTCGATTCGCCGCAGGTCGGCTACCAGCAGTCCTTCTACACGCTGTATGCGCCGGGCCGCTGGTCGAACATGGTGATCAACGACGGCATCGTCACCAGCTTCGACATGGCCAATCCCGATCCTGAGCAACGCCTCAATCCGGAACTGCTGAACCAGACCACCTACCGGGTCGTCGAGACCCAGCTTTACGGCGTGAACGCCCAGTGGGACGTGACCGACAGCCTGACCCTGACCGGCGATGTCTATCGCTCGACGTCCAGCCGGAACTCGGGCGGTCAGGACAGCTATGTCGTGCTGCGGATGAACCAGGCCAATACCGCGCAAATCGCGCTGAACGGCGCCTATGTGCCCGACGTCACCATCAATTTCGATGACGGTCGCGATCTGTCCAGCGGCCTGGCCAACGGCGAGTTCACGGATTCGGATTTCAACACCCACTACTTCTCGCTCGCAGGCGACAATATCGAGGACGAGATCACCGGCGCCGCCTTCAACGGCCGTTGGACCGCGAGGATGGGCTGGCTCGACAATGTGCAGTTCGGCGTCAACTATACGGATCGCAGAAAGTCACGGGATCTGGTCAACAACTCTCTGACGGGCGGCGCCGACTACTATTCCGGGGACTACGCGATCAATGTCGGGGATCTCGGCGGCGGGGTCATTTCGAACAGCTTCACCTTCCCGAACTTCATGAGCGAGGTGAACGCGAAATTCCCGCGCACCTTCCTGGCCTTCGACGTCGCCAGCTATCAGGCGGCCTTGGCGGCTTATGACGGCACGCCGCGCCCCGGCGGCGGTGTGTACGACTACGCAGCGGCTGCGCCGGTGTGGAACCCGCTGCAGAGCTATCGGGTCAGCGAAGAATCCTGGGCCGGCTTTGTCCAGGCCAATCTGTCGGGCGAGCGCTGGAGCGGCAACATCGGCGTCCGCGTGGTCCAGACGAACACCAGCGCCCAGGCCTGGGACGCCAAGATCCTCGACATCATCGAGAATGGCGCCTTCAACTATACGGCGGTGTACGATGACCCGACGGCCATCACCCAGGACAACGACTACACCTATGTCCTGCCGTCGATAAATCTGAACTATCGCATCACCGAGGAACTGCGCCTTCGCCTGGGCGCGGCCAAGACCATGGCCCGTCCGTCGGTCGAGACCCTGGCGCCGACGAACACCACCGAAAGCGTATCCTGGGGCGAGTTCACCCAGATCTACGGCGGTAACGCGGCCCTGAAGCCGTATTCGGCCGTGCAGTATGATGCGTCGCTGGAATACTATTTCCGCCCGAACTCGATCTTCAACATCGCCGTGTTCAAGAAGGACATCGAGGACCAGATCACCACCAGCTGGGAACCGGGTCAGGACATCGGCGTGCCGGGCTATCTGTTCAACGTCCAGCGCCCGATCAATGGCGACACGGCCGAGGTGCACGGCGTCGAAGTCGGTCTGCAGCACTTCCTGGACAACGGCCTGGGCATGCGGGCGCAATACACCCGCAACTGGTCCAAGAGCTATGTCGGGGATCTGGAGCGACCGCTGGAGGGCATCGCGCCGTCGGTCTATTCGCTGGGTCTCTTCTACGAGCGCGGGCCGCTGTCGATGAGCGCGTCGGCGGACCACACGGATGGTTTCGTGACCGCGATCAACGTCCTGGGTGAAGGCTACAACGAAGAAGCCGATCCGATCACCTGGGTCACGGCCCACATTTCCTACAAGGTGACGGACAATGTCGACATTTCGCTCGAAGGTCAGAACCTTCTGGACGAAGCCAACACCTACTCCATCAACGGCAACCCCCTGCTGCCGCAGGGTTACTATCGCTATGGCGCATCATACAAGTTGGGCGTGAGTTACCGGTTCTAGACCCCCGGCGCCATCATGCGTCCTCAACTGCCTCCGGATGAGGACGCATGAGAACGCTGTCAGGTTAGACGCCATCGGCATCCGCGCCGGCGCGGAAACGGCAGAGGGTTAGCCGGCTGACGATTGTTTCGCCTCAGTCGGCCTGGCAAATGCAGGTGACGCAGGCCGATTTGATTCAGCGCCGCTGGACACGATCCCCGCCCCGGTGAAGACTTCTCCGGCTCAACGGGCTGATTTCGGACCAGCCTTGGCAGTTTCAGGGCTGCTTCAGTGTTGTTTCGTGGGCGGACGGTGAGGTCCAGCATCTCACTTTCGTCGTTGACGGTGCGCCACAGGAACATGCGATTTTCGACCAATCGATCAGACCATCTTGTCGAGGCGCCAGCAGGGTGGACGTAGCTTCTTCACTCGTCTCGCGATCGGCAACCCAGCCTTGAGGAGTGAAAGCGGTGGCGCTTGAACGACAGTGTCTTCACGAAATGTGATTTCCGATGAGGCTTGTAGGCGGCCTGAAGTGGAAACAGGTTAACGTCAGACTGGCAGCGCCTTTTGATTGACGCCTTGAACAAGGTGGCTCGCCACGGTCTCAGTCGACGCCGCAAGCTCCAGCCGCTGCTCCCACGGGATTTGCCGTTCGTCCAGAGTGATCAGATTGGTCGCCTCGATCAGGACGCCTCGGGACTGGTATCCGATCAGGGACTTGACCGAGAGCTCTATGTTTCGAACCAGAATGGCGGTCTCCTCGGACGAGAAGTCGGTCATGCCGCGCGCTCGCTCCACGCCGTGCTCGTCATAGACGTGGATCACGTCGCCCTTGGCGTAGGAGCCGGTCATCGAGCGCACGTCATGACGGTCGATCCCGCGCTCGCCCTTGGCGACCGCCTGCGCCGCCTCGGCGGAGATGACGATGCTGCCCGCGACATGCAGGCGGCTGGTCAGCCAGGCCGCCCAACTCGTCAGGGGCTCGGCGTGGGCGATGCAGGTGGTGCAGGGGCGCTCGCCCTTCAGGACCGACGAGACCGGATTTTCCACCTCGCCATTGGCGATCAGGGTGTGGCAGCCGGCGTTCTGCGCCATGTTGGCGGCCTGCAGCTTGGTCAGCATGCCCCCCGTGCCGAGGGTGCTGACCGATCGTGTCACGTCCAGGTACTGGCCGACGTCGCTCACGGTCCGAATGAGCTCCGCGCCGGGCTCGGAAGGATGGCGGTCATACAGACCATCGACGCTGGTCAGGATGACGAGATGTTCGGCCTGGATCATCTGGGCGACCTTGGCCGCCAGGCGATCGTTGTCGCCGACCCTGATCTCCTCGGTGGTGATGGTGTCGTTCTCGTTGATGATCGGCAGCACGTCCGACGCCAGCAGACGGTGCACGGTGTTCTTGGTGTTCAGGAAACGCCCGTGATCCTCGAAATCGCCCAGGGTCACCAGAATCTGGGCCACGTTCAGATCATACTGGTGACCGATCTGCGTGTAGGCGTTGAGCAGCAGGGGCATCCCGCAGGCCGCCGCCGCCTGTTTATCCCGAAGCCCGGCGGTGTCGGGCGTTACGCCGATGGTCCGCATGCCCAGCGCGACAGCGCCCGAGGAACATAGAACTACCTCGTAGCCCTCATCCTTCAAGAGCGCGATATCCTCCAGAATTCTCTGCATAAATCCCCACCGAGGGGTGAGTCGAGCCTCATCAGCAAGAAGACTAGAGCCGACCTTGATCACAATCCTTTTCTTACTACTCATATTTTACTCCAGTAAATTTTAGAACTAATACAGTTAAAGTCGTTAACACGCACGCCGGCGCGCACGACTTGACGAACTTGGCTGTGTGATTTAGAAACAGCTTATACGCATTTCGGCGGACATGGCAAGATTTTGCCTGTGTATCTGTCAAATTATGCAAATCGACGCTATTCATTGGTGTCTATCCGCGCATTTCAAGCGCGAATCCTGTCTTGATCTGATCGAGGCTGAAAAAATACAGATTAAGGAGATGCGAATTGCGGATCGCTCTGGTTGGATATGGGAAGATGGGCGCGGCGTTGCTGTCGCAATGGCGATCCGCCGCCCCGGTCGCATTTCCCGACTACAGATTCGTCGTCATCGATCCGCAAGTCGAGTCGCCGGCCGTCAGCGCCGAACCGGACGAGACGACCTTCCTCGCGGAGGCGCCGCCGGTCGAGGATTGCGCTTTCGATCTCGTGATCATCGCGGTGAAGCCTCAGGTTCTGGATATGGTCGTCCCTGTCTATGCTGATCGTCTCGCGCCGGGTGGGTTCCTGGCCTCGATCGCGGCGGGCAGTTCAATCGCGCGGTTGAAGGGGTTGAGCGCAGGCGCGCCCGTGGTGCGGATCATGCCCAATCTTCCCGCGGCCATCGGCGCGGGCGCCAGCGGGTTGTGCGCCGACCCGTCCGTCAGAGAGGCGCAGCGTGACATGACGCAAAAGCTGATGAAGGCGGTCGGGTCCGTGCTCTGGGTCCAGGACGAAGACCAGCTTGATCGGCTGACGGCGGTCGCCGGCTCGGGCCCCGGCTATGTGTTCGAGATCGCGAGAACCTATGTGGAGGCCGCAACGGGACTGGGCTTCGCCCCCGAGACCGCGAGACAACTGGTGCTGGACACCATGGCGGGCGCCGTCGAGATGGCGAGACGGTCGTCCCTCTCGCTGGCCCAACTCCGCGACAGCGTCACCAGCAAAAACGGCACCACCGCCGCCGGCCTCGCAGCGCTCAACGGCGACGGCGGCCTGGACGATCTGCTCAAGGCCACGCTGGACGCCGCCTATGCGCGCGCCGTCGCGCTGCGCTGAGCCTTCCCTGAAACAAGCTTAAGGATATCCGTGACTTCTTTGACCTCATCTCCGGCCGCCGCCCCCTCCGACACCGTCTCACTGCTCGGCGAGGCGGCGAGGCAGGCGGCGCGGGCGCTGGCCACCAGCAAGGTCGCCCAGCGCAATCAGGCGATCCGCGCCGCCGCAGCCCGTCTGCGCCAGGCCATGCCGACCCTTCTCGAGGCCAATGCGGCCGATGTCGCCGAGGTCGTCGATCGCAAACCAGCCGCCTTCATCGATCGCCTTCGGCTTGATGAAAACCGTGTCGCGGCCATGGCGCAGGCACTAGACGAGATCGCGGACCTGCCTGACCCCCTCGGCCGCGAACTGGCGCAGACCCTTCGCCCGAACGGCCTCGACATCCGGCGTGTGGCTGTGCCGATCGGGGTCATCGCGATGATCTTCGAGTCGCGACCCAATGTGGCCGCCGACGCCAGCGCTATATGTATCAAGTCCGGCAACGCCATCATCCTGCGCGGCGGATCGGACAGCCGGCGTTCGACCGCCGCCATCGTCTCCTGCATGCAGGCCGGGCTGGTGGACGCCGGGCTTGCCGGCGACTGCGTCCAGGCGGTCGGTTCCCCGGACCGCGCCCTGGTCGGAGACCTTCTGCGCGCGGTGGAGTACATCGACCTGGCCATCCCGCGCGGAGGCCGCGGTCTGGTCGAACTGGTCCAGCGCGAGGCCCGCGTTCCGACCCTGCTGCATCTGGACGGGAACTGTCACAGCTATATCCACGCCGACACCGATGTCGCCGAGGCCGTCGCAGTGATCGCGAACGCCAAGCTTCGCCGGACCGGCGTGTGCGGCGCGACCGAAAGCATCGTGATCGACCGCGCCATCGCGGCGCGCGCGGTTCCCGCCCTGGCGGACGCATTGCCGGACTGCGAACTGCGTGGCGACGCCGAGGCCTGCGCCATCGAGCCCAGGCTGGTCGCCGCCGACGCAGAGGACTGGGGTCGCGAATATCTGGACGCCATCGCCTCGGTCAAAATCGTGGACGATCTCGACGCCGGCATCGCCTTCGTCTCGGAACATTCCTCGGGTCACACGGATGCGATCCTGACCCGCGACCAGGCGGCGGCCGACCGTTTCCTGGTCGAGATCGACAGCGCCGTGGTGATGCACAACGCCTCGACCCAGTTCTCGGACGGCGGCGAGTTCGGCATGGGCGCTGAAATCGGCATCGCCACGGGCAAGATCCATGCCCGCGGCCCGGTCGGTGTCGAGCAGCTGACGACCTTCAAATATCTGGTGCGCGGTGCGGGCCAGACGCGCGCCTGACCCGAGCCTGATCCGGGACGCGGCCCACGTCTGCGCTCCTCCTGACTTCTTCTGAAAGCCTGTGATGAACTCTGAAACCCTCGTGTCGTTGGGCGGCTATTTCGTGCTGATGCTCGGCATCGGCCTCTATGCCTGGCGCAAATCGACCAGCAACGTCTCCGAATTCATGCTGGGTGGCCGGCAGTTGTCTCCGGCCGTCGCGGCGCTCTCGGCGGGCGCGTCCGACATGAGCGGCTGGATGCTGATGGGGCTTCCGGGGGCGATCTTCGTGTCGGGTTTCAGCGCCGCCTGGATCGCGGTCGGCCTGCTGGTCGGCGCCTGGCTGAACTATCTGCTCGTGGCGCCTCGCCTGCGGCTCTACACCGAGCTGGCCGGGGACGCGGTCACCATTCCCGAGTTTCTCGAAAAGCGGTTCGATGATCGAAGCCGACGCCTGCGCGTGCTGGCGTCGCTGGTCATCGTGGTCTTCTTCACCCTCTACACCTCGGCGGGTCTGGTCGCCGGCGGCAAGCTGTTCGAAGCCTCCTTCGGTCTCGACTACGCGTGGGGCATGGCGGTGACCGCAGCGGTGGTCATCGCCTACACGCTCTTCGGGGGCTTTCTCGCCGTCAGCCTGACCGACTTCGTTCAGGGCTGCATCATGTTCGCTGCGCTCGTCCTCGTCCCGATCGTGACCATCGTGAACCTGGGCGGCTGGTCGGCGACCGAGACCGCGGCCGTCTCGACCAATCCGGACTATATGTCGTGGTTCTCGGGTGTGACCGTTCTTGGCCTGATCTCTAGTCTCGCCTGGGGCCTCGGCTATTTCGGCCAGCCGCACATCATCGTTCGCTTCATGGCCGTTCGCTCGGTCAGGGACATGCCGACGACGCGCCGGATCGGCATGTCCTGGATGCTGGTGACGGTGATCGGATCCGTGCTGTGCGGCGTCGCGGGCCTCGCCTATGTCACCCGCACAGGCATGCCGCTGGACGACCCGGAGACGATCTTTATCGCCCTCTCCCAGACGCTTTTCGATCCCTATGTCACCGGCTTCCTGCTCGCGGCGATCCTGGCGGCGATCATGAGCACTATCTCCTCGCAACTGCTGGTCTCGTCCAGCTCGCTGACGGAGGATTTCTACAAGACCTTCTTCCGCCGCGACGCCGGGCAAAAGGAGCTGGTCATGGTCGGACGACTGGCCACCCTGCTGGTCGCGGTGATCGCGATCGGGCTCGCGCTGGATCGCTCCACCAGCATCCTGTCCCTGGTCGGCAATGCCTGGGCGGGGTTCGGTGCAGCCTTCGGTCCCGTCATCCTGCTCAGTCTTCACTGGAAACGCATGACCGCTAGCGCCGCCCTGGCCGGCATCGTCAGCGGCGCGGTCACCGTTCTGATCTGGCTGTACGCCCCCTTCACCATCGGCGGCGCCTCGCTGTCGGACGCGATCTACGAGATCGTGCCCGGCTTCATCGTCAGCAGCCTCGTCGCACTGACGGTCGCCCGGTTTGGGAAACCGGCGCCGGCGCCGATCAGCGAGACCTTCGATAAGATGGTCGTGGCGGAGCGGTCGGCAGCCTCATGATCGAAGCAAGACGGGCTGGCCATGGCTGGGCGGTTCGCCGGGTGCGCCCAGGCGATATCCGCCGCCGCGACTACGCATAGCGTGATTACGCCAACGACTGTGATCCGAGACCACCAGTCACGCTCGTCTGAGGCTTTGCGGCTGATTGCGAAGCAAGCTCTTCCGGATCTTCATGGCAGCCTTTGTGTTGAGGCGGCGCTGAACGACGAGCTCCAAAAACCTTTGCTTCGTCATAGACAGCGCACCACATGAACGTCCGATTCTAGCTGATTGCGCAGACCATCTTGTCAAAATGCAATCGCGGAGAAGGCAAGCGGTGCAGCTTATGAGAGCTGTCGTGCTGTTCAGCCCTTCTTCGGTGCTCTTGAGGAGGTGTAACGGATCGTCCGGTTCCACGTCGTTTGGATTCAGCTCTACATTCCATCGGTTGTGCCAAGGCAATTCCGAGGCCGAGCAGCTTCACCCCCCTTCCACTTTCCGGCGAAAGCTCCGCATTGAGCCCGCCAGGCCAGGCGGCAGGAAAGCCTGCATTCGATAGCGAACATTATTGTAAGTAGATATTGACAGCGCCGTGAATAGCGGCTTCGTTCCGGGCAACCGTCGATGGTCCCGCCTCATCGAACGGACATCATCGGCGGGGAGGAAACATCATCCAGCGCGGCCGAAAAGGCCGTGCGGGTCTGGGAGGGACGAATGGCTTCATCGGCCGGCAAACGCGCACGCCTGGTTGCGACCGTGGCGGCGGGCGCGCTCATCATGGGTGCGGGAACCGCACTGGCGCAGGCCACGAACGCCCCGACGGCGACGGCGACGGTGGACGACATCATCGTCACGGCGCAGAAACGCGAAGAAGCGGCGCAGGATGTGCCGATCGCGCTGTCGGCCTTTTCGTCGGAGACGCTGGACGCGCTGAAGATCGAGGGCGGGTCCGAACTGATGCGCGCCGTGCCGAACGTGACCTTCTCCAAGGCCAATTTCAGCATGTACAACTTCTCGATCCGGGGGATCGGGACCAAGGCCGTGTCGGCCAGCAGCGACCCGGCCGTGGCGGTCAGCTTCAACAACACGCCGTTGATCAGAAACCGACTGTTCGAGCAGGAATATCTGGATGTGAACCGGGTCGAGGTGCTGCGGGGACCGCAAGGCACCCTGTATGGCCGCAACGCCACCGGCGGCGTCGTCAACATGATTCCGAACCTCCCGGGTCCCGATTTCGAAGGGATGGCCAAGGCGGAGGTCGGGAACTACGGCACGCTTCGCGGGCAGGCGATGATCAACCTGCCGGTCAGCGACACCTTCTGGGTGCGCGCCGCAGGGTCGATCACCCAGCGTGACGGCTTCGACTACAACAGCTTCAACGACACCCACATCAACGACCGCGATCTGTGGTCCACACGGGTGTCGGCGGCATGGGCGCCGAACGACCGCTTCCGCGCCAATCTGATCTGGGAGCATTTCGAAGAGGACGACCAGCGCTCGCGCACCGGCAAACAACTCTGCACCCGAGACCCCGGCCCGACGATGGCCGGAAGCACGGCCGTGCCGGAAGGGTTCCTTCGCAACCGTCTGAGTCAGGGCTGTCTGCCGGGTTCGCTTTATGATGACGCCGCCTATGGCGCGCC
This sequence comes from Brevundimonas sp. FG128, assembly GCF_057809775.1. NCBI lineage: Bacteria > Pseudomonadati > Pseudomonadota > Alphaproteobacteria > Caulobacterales > Caulobacteraceae > Brevundimonas > Brevundimonas sp. FG128. The sequence continues at coordinate 37,295 of NZ_JBMDKP010000005.1, read as the reverse complement.
GAACGCGGGGGCGTTCGGGCATGTCTTCGTGGCAGGGCAGATCGAGTATGGGCGTCGGCTGGGCGCAAGCCTCACCGACCCTACGGGGACGGTCACGGCCATCGACTATCGCGTGGACCCCTACGCCGGGGTGACGCAGTCGAGGGACCTGAGAGAGATCGCCACCAGCTACGATCCCATATTCCGGGTCAAGAACGACGTCGTTCAGTTCAACATGGAGTTCGAACTGAGCGATGGTCTGACGCTGTACTCCCAGACGGCCTACACCAAGGACGACTATTATTCGACGCAAGACTACAATCGGTTTGTCAGCAATCCGATATTCAATGACTCGGCGCAGCCTCTGGAGTTGTTTCCCGGGTTTCCGATCCCGGGTTCGCCGGCAACGCCGGGCGGCGTCTACACCGACCCCCAACTGGGAGCCTCGGATCGCATGGTGTCGGCGGATCTCAGCAGTTCCGACAATCGCCAGTGGTCGCAAGAGCTTCGACTGCAGTCCGACTCCGACGGGATGTTCAACTTCAGCCTTGGCGCTAACTACATAGATTTTAAGTCTGAAGATAATTACTACGTTTTCAACAACCTATTCAGCCTTATAGCGGAGTATTGGTACAACGACGACACCCTGAACTATGTGACTCAGGGCAAGAGAACGGTGCCCTGCGACGCCAATGCGCCGGCGTTCAAGGAATGCATCTACGTTGATCCGACCTCGATCGAGAATCTGGCGGGGGACGGACACAACTATTTCCGTAGTCGCAATGTCGTGGATGTCCGGTCCTGGGCCGTGTTCGGGGAAGGTTATTGGGACTTGCGGCCGGATCTGCGACTGACCGCCGGTCTGCGCTACACTGACGATCGCAAGATCACGACGCCCTATCCCAGCCAGCTTCTGCTCGGGGCCAACCCTGACGGTACGCCTGGCGCATCGTCGGGGGGCTATGTGAATCGGGGCTATCCGGCCCAGCCCGATATTGAACAGTCGTGGGAGGCCCTGACCGGACGGTTGGTCCTGGACTGGAAGCCGGACCTCACCTTCACCGACGAGACGATGGTCTATGCCTCCTATGCGCGGGGCTACAAGGGCGGGGGCACCAATCCGCCGCGCGTCGATATCAATCCGACGGTGATCCAGTACCAGCCGCTCGCCAGCGACTTCCGGCCGGAATACGTCAACGCCTTCGAGATCGGGACGAAAAATACGCTGTATGACGGCAAGCTGCGGCTCAACGGCACGGCCTTCTACTACGATTACACCGACTATCAGGTGTCGCAGATCGTCGATCGCATCTCGCTGAACGAGAACTTCGACGCGAGGGTCTGGGGGCTGGAGTTCGAGACGGCCTTCCGGCCGACGCCCAATTTCCGGCTGGATGCGAACGTCGGCTATCTCAACACGCGTATCGGCGACGATCAGGGATCCATCGATGTGATGGATCGCACCCAGGGCAATGCGGATTGGATGGTGCTGCGCCCCTGGGTCCAGGTGCCGTCGAACTGCGTGGCGCCGACCGAATATGTGGAATCGATCCTCAACTCGCCGATGGACGAGAGCCTCAAGATCTTCGGCCTGCAGGGGTTGTGCGCCGGCTCCCAGCGCACCGGGTCGTTCGATCCGAACTTCCCCTCGGTGCTGCCGCTCTACGCCCTGTTCGGCTTCACCTACGACCCTCTGACGGAGGCGCCGAACGCCGGACGCGGTTTCCTGGCCGATCTTGGCGGCAACGAACTGCCGAACTCGCCGAATTGGACCGCCAACGTCGGGGCCGAATACACCTTCTTCCTGGGCGACTGGGATCTGACGGTGCGCGGCGACTACTACTGGCAGGACGCCAGCTACGCCCGCATCTACAATACGACCTACGATCGGCTCGAGGCGTGGGACAACGTCAACCTTTCCATGACGTTGGAGCGGCCGAACGACGGGCTCGTCTTCCAGGTCTATGTCAAGAACGTCTTCGACGAGACGCCGATCACAGACGCCTTCACCAACAGCGACGACACCGGGCTGACGACGAATGTCTTCACCCTGGACCCGCGCCTCTTCGCCTTCAGCGTCAGAAAGAGCTTCTGACGCCGGTACACGCCGCGCCGCTGATCGGCCTGTTGTTCTCCCACTCGCCCAAGCGGGTGGGAGAAGCATGTCTGCTTATGTTAACTATATGAAAACAATAATAAAATTCCTTGACTCTCAGGCTATGAACATGGATGTCTGTAGCGGCCTCAACCAGAGGTTAAACAAATAGGGGGTCTACAATGTTCAAGTCGTTGTCCCTCATTTCCGCAGCCGTGCTGGCGGCCGCAAGTCTCGCGTCTCCAGCGGCGGCGCAGCAGCTCAGTCCCGCGCCCGGCACGTTGACGATTTCCGGCACCTTGATCCTGCAGCAGAGCACCACGATCACCTGCACCGGAACCTTCACGGTCTCGGTCAATTCGGCCGGCGTGGGCACCATCACCGGCGGCTCCTTCTCGCCGCCGTCAAGCGCGCTTTGCGGCACGCTCGTCAGGCCGGCGGCCTTCCCCTGGACTGTAACGGCGACCGCGCTTGACGAAGTGACCATCACCGGCATCGGCGCCAACTCGATCCTTGGCAGTTGTTCGGGCACGGTCGTGGCCGATGTGTCCGGCGGGACCATCACCTTCTCGAACGATGTCACCCCGGTACGCCGAGCAACTGCACGATCGTCGCCGGCAGCCTGTCGGGTGCGTTCACGATCGTTCCCTGAACGACACAGGGCGGGATCCTCGACCGCCTGTTCCTGCGACTGGCCGGACGTCCTCTCGGACGCCCGGCCGTTTTGTGTCGATCTACGCCGATACGTCCTGCGGACGCATTCAGGGGTTCTGGTCAGGCCTGACCAGGAAGGCGGGCAAAAGGCGGGCCACCACCGTGCGGCTGGCGTCATCGTCCTGATCGAGCATGTCGCGCAGAGGGGGGCCGATCAGGGCCTCGCCGAAGGCGCTGAGGGCGATGAAGAGAACCGCCGGACTTATGCGCTCGCGCGCTTCGTCGTCGGTGGCGTGAAGCTTGTCGCGGATGGCTTCGACCAGTCCGACGACGGCATTTCGAACCGGTTCCAACTGGCTGAGGTCGCCTGAGAGCACGATCCACGCGGCCAGACGGCCCGCGCCTCCTCCGGCAAAGGCGTCGAACACCGCATTCACGAGTTCCAGCGGCGCGCCTTCGTCGGTGCGCAAGCGGACCACCGCAGCATCCAGCGCCTCGGACAAATCGGCCACCATCGAGGCCATCAGCGCTGATTGCAGCCCGGCTGCGGAACCGAAATGGTGGATCAGGTTCGTGTGGGTCACGCCGATGTCGTCGGCCACACTCTTCAACGTCACGGCGTCCGGCCCGCCCTTTAGCAGCAACGCCCGCGCAGAGACCAGCGCTTCCCTGCGCGCTTCTTCAGGCGCGCGGCGGCGACGACGGGGCGTTGTTGATATTGACATTGATGTAAGTGACATTCATGTAGATAGCATCTCGTGGTTAAGCGTGAGGCAAGGAGAGCGCAAGTGAGTGTGGACGCAGCGACGGTGAATTCGGCCTTGATCGACATGAAAACACCGACCCAGAACCGGCTCGGACATCGCAAGGTTGAACCTGTGCGCGCCTGGCGGGCGCTGCGGCGACTGATCGCCGATAAGGAAGACACCTCCCAGGTCTTCGAGATCATGAATGCGCTGGCGGGACAGTCGGTGAGGCGCGGTTATGAGCGTTTGCTGGACGCGCCCGAGGGAGGCCGGCAGGCCTTTTCGATGGATGAACTGGCCGACCGGTTGCAGAACCGGGACTGGCTGCGGACCTTCCCGCAAGGCAGCGTGGGCGCCGCCTACCTCGCCTTCGTGGAAGTGCGTGATTTCTCGGCCTACGGCCTGGCCGATGAGAGCCTGAAGGTGGCCGACACCGACATCAACGCGGCGCACCCCTGGGCCTGGTATGCGCGTCGGCTGCGGGACGTGCATGACATCTGGCATGTCCTGACGGGGTATCAGACCGACGCCTTGGGCGAGGCCTGCGTCGTGGCCTTCTCATTGCCCCAGACCCGCAGCCCCGGATTTGGCGTGATCGCAGCGGGGGTCGCTGTCGAATTCATGCGCGCCCGTACGGGCCATCCCTGCGCCAGGGCGATCCTCCAGGCATGGCGTCATGGGCGAAAGGCGGCGTGGTTGCCCGGCCTCGATTACGCGGCTCTGATGGCCGAGCCGCTGGAGGACGCGCGTCGTCGATTGGGAATACGATCGCCGCATCTTTACGATCGGATTCCGCCGCAGGTCCGGGACCACTATCGGCAGATGGAGCAATGAAGGCGCTTGCGGTCCTGTCCATCCTGACGCTGATCCTCGCGTCGGCTGCAGGGACGAGCGTCCAAGGCCAGGCTCAGGGTTCCTCGCCGCTGGGGCGGTGGCGCACGACAGCGCAGAACGGGGTCGTGGAGATCACGCGATGCGGCGCCGAGCTGTGCGGTCGCCTGATCGACGCCGACCCTCTGCGACGCAATCCTCAGCAGCGGGACGTCCGCAATCGCGAGCCCGCCTTGCGCCAGCGAGCCCTGCAAGGCGTGACGGTGCTGCACGGCTTTTCCGGCGGCCCGGACGTCTGGCGCGGCGGGCCGCTGTATGACCCGGCCTCGGGGCAGGGCGCGCGCCACGGGTCCCTGACGTTGATCGATGCGAACACCCTGTCAGTCCAGGGCTGTATCGCGCCGCTGCTCTGCCGCACCCAGACCTGGAAACGCCTGCCCTAGGCGCGTCGGTCGCGGATGATCAGCCCGAACACGGCTGCGAGCGGAAACATCGCCACGCCGTAAACTGCGGCGGGCAGGGCGAAGGCCGGCGCGCACAGAAGGGATTGGGCGATCACGATCGCTAGGGTGGCGTTGTGCAAGCCGATCTCGAAGGCGCAGGCCACGGCCTGGCGATGCCCGACGCCGAGCCATCGCGGCGCGACGAATCCGATCGTCAGACTGGCGACGCAGAAGGCGGTCACGACCCCGGCGAGCGCGAGAGCGTCGTCCAGCAGCAGGTCGATATTGGCGCCGATCGCGCCGACGACCACAACCGCCAGAAGGACGGCCGATCCGACCCTGACCGGGCGATCCATCGCCTGGGCGAACCGGGGCGCGGCGGCCCGCACCATCATGCCGGCCGCGACGGGCGCCAGAACGATGGCGAACACCTCCACGACCTTGGAGAACTGGAGACCCAAGCCTTCGTCCCCCGGCATGAACCATTGCAGTGCGAGGTTGACGATGATCGGCAGGGTCACCACCGCAATCACCGCGTTCAGCGCCGTCAGGCTGATGTTCAAGGCCACGTCGCCACGAAACAGATGGCTATAGAGATTGGCCACGGTTCCCCCCGGCGAGGCGGCGAGCAGCATCATCCCGACGGCCAAGGCGCCGGACAGGGCGAACAGTTGGACCAGGCCGAAGGCGACGATGGGAAGCAGCGCCAACTGGCAGACGAGAGCGACGACGACGGCCTTCGGCGCGCGACCGACCCGTGCGAAATCAGATAGTGTCAGGTCCAGCCCCAGGCCGAACATGATGACGACCAGGGCGGCGCGAAGGCCGAATAGGGCGAGATCGGACTCCATTCGTCAGGTCGCCGCCGCCATGGCCACACCCGCCTGACGACCCGAAAAGAGACATCCGCCGAGGAAGGTGCCCTCCAGAGCATTGTATCCGTGCATCCCTCCGCCGCCGAACCCCGACGCCTCGCCTGCGGCGTACAGGCCCTCGAACGGCGCGCCGTCCGGACGCATGACCCGACCGTCCAGGTCCGTCTGCAGCCCGCCAAGGCTCTTGCGGGTCAGGACATGCAGCTTGACGCCGATCAGGGGGCCGGCCTTCGGATCGAGCATCCTGTGCGGGGCTGCAGTTCGGGTCATGCGGTCGCCGCGATAACAACGACTGTTGTGGATGCCCATCACCTGCAAATCCTTGGCGAAGGGGTTCGTCATCTGGGCGTCGCGCGCCTCGATCTGGCGGCGAATGTCTTCGAGCGTCAACAGCGGACGATCCGTCAGTCCGTTCATGCGCTCGACCAGGGTGGCGAGATCGTCGGCGACGACGAAGTCCGCGCCATGTTGTTTGAAGGCTTCGACTTCCGGCGTCGCGCCGCGCCCCAGGCGGGTCTTGAGAACGCGAAGCAGACTGCCGCTGGTGATGTCCGCGTTCTGTTCCGATCCCGACAGGGCGAATTCCCGTTCGATCATCTTCTGGGTGACGATGAACCAGGAATGGTCGTGCGCCTGGAGGTCCGGGGTCGTGCGCAGATGTTTCAGGGTCGCGATGGTGTCGTAGCCGGGCAGGGCGGGGAAGGGCAGGCGGCGCCCCAGGGCGTCGAACCACATGGCCGAGGGGCCCGGCAGAATACGGATCGCGTGGTCGGGCCAGATCGGCGACCAGTTCTGGACGCCCTCGACGTAGTGCCACATCCGGTCCCTGTTCACGAGGCGAGCCCCGGCCTGATCCGCGATGTCGAGCATGCGGCCATCGACATAGGCGGGAACCCCGGTCAGCATCCGCCGAGGCGGCGCTCCGAGGCGAGACGGCCAGAACCGCCGCACCTGCGCATGGTCGCCGCCGATACCGCCGGACGCGATCAGAACCGTCGGCGCTCGCAAGGTGAAGTCGCCGACGGCCTCGCGGCTGGACGGTGCGCCGCGGACGGCGGAGTCGGACGCCAGAACCGAGCCGGAGACCCCGACGACCCGGCCCGCCTCAACCAGCAGGGCGTCGACCCGGTGGCGAAAGCGGAACGTCAGCCGTCCTTCTTTTGCGGCGTCAAGCGCGCGTCGGGCGAAGGGACCGGACACCCCTGTCCCCGTGCCCCAGGCGACATGAAAACGCGGGACGGAGTTGCCGTGTCCGTCGGCGGAACCAGCGCCGCGTTCGGCCCAGCCCACCATAGGGGTCAGCCGGATCCCTCGCTGGCGCAGCCACGCGCGTTTCTCACCCGCTGCGAACTCCACATAGGCCCGTCCCCAGCGCGCCGCCCATTCATCCTCGGGCAGGAGGCCGTCCAGCCGGTCCCATCCGGCGCTTCCGCGCCAGTCGCGCCAGGCGAGGTCAAGGGAGTCCCGCACGCCGAGCCGACGCTGCTCGGGGCTGTCCACCAGGAACAATCCGCCAAAGGACCAGAAGGCCTGTCCCCCCAGGTTGCCGGCGTTCTCCTGGTCCAGAACGACGACCCGCTTTCCGCGGCGCACCAGTTCTTCGGCAGCCACCAGTCCAGCCAGCCCCGCTCCGATCACGATCGCATCGGCGTCCATCTTGACCTCATTCACAACGGCGGACTAAATTGACATTATTGTCAGTAGGAAACGTTCCTTGATCGATCTGTCAAGCCAGCGCTGCAGGCTCGCCGAAATCAAGGCCGGGCCGAGGTAGAAACGGCGGTCCGATGCACTGGCTACTGTGGTCATACGTGATCTTCTCGGCGCAGGCTGGCGACCCACCCGCCGTTCCGGTCGATCCCGCAGGCTCCATCCCGGTGCAGTTGGAAGACGTTTCGGTGGTCGGCCGTCGCGGTTCGGCGAGGGTCGCGCCTGAGTCCGAACTCGGGCCGGCGGAAATCGACGCTCTGGGACTCTATGACATCGGCGAGGTGATCGATCGGTTGGCCGCCGAATCCGGGGTGCGTGAATCACCCATCATCATCGTCAATGGGCGGCAGGTGGCGGACGCCGCCGTGTTCTTCGGTTTTCCGCCCGACGCGCTCAGCCGCGTGGAGGTGCTGCCCCGTGAAGCGGCGGCCCTGTATGGCGGCGATCCGTCCCGCAGGGTGTTGAACCTGGTGCTGCAGCGGCAGTTCGAAAGCCGCGACGCCTTGTTGAATGCGGCGCGACCCACGGCGGGCGGGACCTCGGCGCTAATCGGCGACCTGCGTCGCTCGGCCATCTCCGACAACGATACCGATCAGATGAGCGTTCGGGTTTCCCGGGACACGTCGCTGCGTGCTGAAGAACGTTCCGGCTATGGTCAGGAGGACAGGGTCGGCGGCCCTGTCACGCTACGCCCGGCCTCGGACATGATTTCCGCCAACCTGGCGCTAACCCGCGCCCTGGGCGACTGGTCCGCAAGCCTGGGCGCGACGGCGCGGCGCCAGAACAGTCGCTCCGTCTTTCAGATCGCCGAGGACGCTGTGGAGAGCCGCAGTCGGATGGAGGGGTTGTCCCTGACGGCCGGTCTCAGCGGAGATTTGCGCGGCTGGTCCGTGCAGATCGCCACGACAGGCCAACTCGCCGTGAGCGATCAGGCCGGACTGCTGGATGCACGTTCCCGGAACGGGTCGCTCGCCGCGAGCCTGGCGGCCAACCGTCGTCTTGCCGATCTTCCCGCTGGCCCGCTCACCGCAAACCTTTCGGGCAAGGTTTCCTATGCGAGGTCCGATGTCCGAACCTTCGACGACACGCGTCGGGTCTCGGTCACGGCCGGGGAGGTCAGGGGCGGCGTTTCCGTCCCTCTGCTCCAGCCGGCGAGCGCGCCAATCGAAGGCTTCGACTGGGGCTCCGCCACCCTGTCTGTTGGGGCCGCGTTTCGCGGAGATGACAGCGCCGGCAGGGGCGGAGACTTGAACACCGGCCTGGCGTGGTCTCCCCGTCCGAAGGTCCGGTTCAACGGCTCATGGACGACGTCGAGCGACACTCCGTCCGACCGGCAGAGGTTCGATCCGGTGTCCTACGGCTATCCGAGGGTCGTCTATGATTTCCAAACGGGGGAATCGGTCGAAGTCCTGCCGATCCTGGGAGGAAATCCGAGCCTCAGATCGCCCAGCTTTGACCAGATGACCCTGGCGGCCTCGGTCGGACCCTTCACCTCATGGGCCGTGTTCGGGGGAATCGACTTGCAAAGTACCCGCACGCGCGACGGCATCGGCGTCCTGCCCATTCCCACGCCAGAGGTGGAGGCCGCATTTCCCGAACGCTTTCAGCGTGACGCCGAAGGGCGACTGGTCAGCATCGATCAGAGGCCGATCAACCTCCGCGCCGAACGCAGCGAGACCTTGTCGTCCAACCTGGCCTTCTCCATTCCATCTGGAACCGGCGGTGCGCCGGGCGCGATCCGCGTCTTTCTCAATCACAGTTGGAGGCTGAGAAGTACGACGACCATCAGGGACGGGCTGCCCGAGATGGACCGCCTGTCCGGAGATGGCGGCGGCCTGTCGCGCCATGAACTCAGCCTACGCGTCGACGGGCGCAAGGGGCCGTGGGGGGCGAACGCTTCGGCGCGCTGGTCCGGCCCCTATCGCATCCGCCGCGCCATCGGCGTGGATGGTCCCCACGATCTGAAGGTCGCGGCATTCGGCGCGGTCGATCTCAAGCTGACCTATCAGATGAGGCCGAGGGGCTCGGCGCGGTCATCCGACGCCGCCGACGCGCCGCCCACACGGCGCAGCGGAGGCGCGCAGTTCGGGCTAGAGATTCTCAACCTGTTCGATGCTCGCCCTCGCGCCGCGTTGGCTGACGGAGAACCGGCGCCCGGCTATGGACGAGACGCGCAGGATCCCTTGGGGCGCACCATCCGGTTCACGCTGAAGCAGAGGTTCTAGACTAGGGTAGCCCACCGCCATGATCCTGCGGAGGCAATTCTCAAGCGGCGTAGTATCGGCGGTAGGCGTCGTAGGCGTAGCCGGCCTCGCCGTAGCCGTGTCGGGACTGGAGTTTGACGTCCACCTGCGTCAGGGCGACGCCCAGTATCTCTGCCCCGGACTGGTTCAGGATGCGGATGGCGCTGTCCACGGCGCGCGCCGGCGTCTTGCGCCAGCGGGCCAGCAAGACGACCGTGTCGGCCCTGGCCGCCAGGACGCGCGCGTCCGCCAGGGCCAGAACGGGGGGCGTATCCAGCAGGATCAGGTCGAACGCCTGGCGCAGGTCGATCAGCAGGGCGTCCATCGCGGGGGAGCCGAAGAGGTCCTCGGCCGAGGCTTCGGCGTTCGACAGCGGCAGGATATGGGCGCCGGATGCGGGGTCCAGCACCAGGACGCTCCGCCAGGAGGCGGCGCCGCGCAGGACTTCGGTCAGGCCCTGGGCAGGGTTCAGGCCCAGTATGCGGGTCACGGCGCGTCGGCGGGGATCCCCGTCCACCAGCAGAACGCGGCCGCCGGCCTTGGCGGAGACGCGCGCCAGACAGACGGCTGCGGTGGTCTTGCCCTCGCCAGGCAGGGCGGAGGTCACGGCCACAACCCTGGCGTCGCGCGAGGGGATGTTGGTGGGATGGATCGAAGCGCGCAGCGCGCGAAACGCCTCGGCGAACATCGACAGCGGCTTTTGCAGCACGAGATCGATCGGGTGGGTGTTCTGGTCGTCGGGCGCCGCGACCGAAGAGGCGAGCGGGATAGCGCCGATGGCGGTCAGGCCCAGTTTGCGCTCCACCTCCTCGGCCGTGGCCAGGCCGGTCTGCAGTCGCGCGGCGAGGATGACGGCGACCGCGCCGGCCGCAACGCCAAGCACCAGAGCCAAGGTTATGCTGAGCATCAGGTTCGACGCACTCTGAGAGGTCGGCGGCGTGGCGCGCGAGACGATGCGGGCGTCGGCCTGTTCGACCCCGGTCTGGGCGCTGGTTTCGCGATAGCGGTCCAGGAAGGCGCGGTAGATGGCGCGGGCGGCCTCGGCCTCGCCCTCCAGTTCGCGCAGGCGGACCGAGGCGGCATTGTTGTCGGCCAAGGCGCCGCGCGCGGCATTCAGGCTGGCTTGAACGGACGCTGCCCGTTGCTGGGCGACCTGGGCCTGGGCGTCCAGGTTGGAGACGACGCGGCGGATCTCGGCCTGGATCTGGGCGTCGATGTCGGCCAGCTCCTGGCGGGCGCGGATCATGTCGGGGTGCAGGGGGCCATAGCGGACGGATAGGTCGGCGACGCGGGTGCTGATCGCCGCGCGCTGGGCGCGCAGGTTCTGGACCACGGGGGAGGTCAGGGCCTCGCCGACATCGTCGCCGTTCGAACCGGCCGCCATTTGGGACCGGGCGGTGCGCAGACGGGCGTCCTGTTCGGCCTGTTGCGCGCGGGCGGACGCCAGTTGCTGATTGTAGACCGAGATTTCCTGCTCGGTTAGGGTCGCGCCCTGGGCGCTGAGCAGGCCGTTTTCGATCCGGTAGAGGGAGACGGCGGCGTCGGCTGTCTCGACCTGGCGCCGCAGGTCCTCCAGCCGGGCGCCGAGGAATGCGTTGGCCTGGCTGTTGGCGTCGAATTTGGCCGTCAGCTGGGACTGGAGGTAGCGTTCGGCGAAGGCGTTGGCGATGCGCGCTGCCTTGGTCGGGCTGTCCGAGGTGAAGCCGACGGCCATCGAATAGGTCAGGCCGACGCGGCGCACGGTCAGACGGCGGCTGACGGCGTCGATGACCTGCTGGCGCTCGATCTCGCGGGCGGGAATCGCGGCGCGGCCGATGCGGTCGGTGAGGGCGGCGAAGTGGGATCTGCGCAGTCGGGCGTTGAATTCGGGATCGTGGGTCAGGTCCAGCGCGTCCACGACGCCGGCGGCGAGCTGGGGCGATTTCAGCACCTCGACCTCGGTGTCGACGATGGCCGCTTCCGCATCGAGGGCGGACAGGACCGCCGGGCCGGCGATCACCTGTTCCTTGCGGGTGTTGATCTGGAGATTGGCGGTGGCGGTATAGACCGGCGTCTGGCCCAGCATCAGGGCCAACACGATCAGGCAGACCACCGTCGCAACCGCCATGAACAGGCCGGCGCGACGACGGAAGGCGGCGACGTAGCTTTGGAGGTCGATGTCGTCGTCGGGAGGAATGGTCCCGAGGGTAGGGTCGTTCGTCTGTGTCATCGCGCCATCGAACGGTGATCGTCCGTGTCAGTGGTGCGACTTCACCTTCAGGTTGTCAATCTTCGCGCGATTTAGAACTGGGCGGTCGAGCCGACGTAGAGCCGCGTGTTTCGATAGCTGGGGCCTTGGGCGCCGCCGGACGAGGACTGGTCGAGCCAGCTCAGGCCGGCGGTGAAGCCGTAGCGGCGATTGATCCGATAGGCCACGCTGACGCCAGCGCCGAAGCGCGTGTCGGTTCGGGCCAGACCGTTGTAGGCGTCGTCGGCGTAGGTCGCCTGGGCCGTCAGGATCAGATTGCGCAGCAGCTCGTGATCGACGCTGAGCGACAGGTCGGTGCGCAGGGCGCCGGCCGAGCCGATCACGCCCGTATCCTCGACGGTTCGCGCTGCGGCGGCCGTGACGGTGGTCAGCTGCGTCGGGAACCAGGACAGCTTCGCCCGGCCGACGAAACCGTCCAGGTCGCCGAACGCCTCGTCCTCGAAATCCTGACGGATATAGCCGGCGGCGATCTCGCCCCGGACCAGGGCGCCCAGTTCGAAATCCACGCCCGCCAGGGTCTGACGGCCCGACGAGGTCCGCAGGGGGCGGCCGGCGATGCGCTCGTAGTCGCGGTCGTCGCTGACGACCTGCAGGAAGATCGCCGTGGCGGGAGAGAGGGCGTAGTCGGCGCGGCCGGTCAGGGTGAAGACGGTGCGGTCGCGGTCGTCCCGTTCGATCACGGCGCCCGTTTCGCCGAAGCCGTCGCGATAGTCGTAGCGGTGAACGGCGGCTCGCGCCGAGACGCGCAGACGTCCTCTGGCCCGTTCGGCGCCGAGAGAAGCGGAGGTCAGGTCGAAGGCGACGGGCCGCTGGGTGGTCGGATCGGCGCCGGCGGCGGTGCGGGCCTCGTGCGCCTTGGCGTATTCGAGGCCGGCGACGATGTTCGCGCCGCGAACCACGTCCAGGCGGCCGGCGGCGCCCAGGCTCCAGTCGGTGGTGTTCTCGCTGTCGAAGTTCAGGTTGCGGTCGACGGCGGCGCGGACGTGGGCCTGAAGCGCATGGCGGGACCAGTTGGACCTGGCGACCATCTCGGGCCGGAGGCGCAGGGTCGTGGCGGCTTGGCGGTCGTCGTCGGCTGCGAAGACGTTGTCGTCTTGGACGATGTCGAACTGAAGTTTGTGAAACACCGTGAAGCCGCCGGTGCGGATGCCCAAGGCGTCATAGGCAGGTTGCGGACGGTCCCGCACGGCGACGGCGCGGTCGCGGGCGAACAGGTCGGCCGTGCGGTCCTGGGCCGTGCGTAGTGATTGGGCGGACGCCTCGGTCGCGCCGAACACGAGCAGTGCGGCGGCGGCCGGAAGGATGTCGCGTCGCATCGGCCCCCGCCTTTCGCTTCAGCCGTTCTCGTACTGCCGCCACCAGGCGACGAACGTCTCCAGCCCGGCCTTGAGCGGCACCTTGGGCTGATAGCCGCAAAGGGCGTTCAGTTTGGAGATGTTGGCATAGGTGGCGGTCACGTCGCCCGGCTGCATGGGCCGCATTACCTTCTTCGCCTCGACACCCAGGGCGTTCTCCAGCGTCGAGATCATCTCCATCAGGCCGACCGGCTGGCTGTCGCCGATGTTGTAGATTTCATGCACGCCTTGAGCCGGCGGGTGGTCTAGCACGGCGACCACGCCATCGACGATGTCGTCGATATAGGTGAAATCGCGCGCCATCTGGCCCTCGCCATAGACCTCGATGGCGTCGCCGCGCACGATCTTCTGGGTGAAGCTGAAATAGGCCATGTCCGGCCGGCCCCATGGGCCATAGACGGTGAAGAAGCGCAGGCCCGATTGCGGGAAACCATAGAGCTTGGCGTAGCTCTGGCTCATCAGTTCGCAAGAGCGTTTGGTCGCGGCGTAGAGCGAGACGGGCTGAACCGTCGGGTCATCCTCGCGGAAGCCCGAACCCTCCAGCGGCCGGTCGCCATAGACCGAGCTGGACGAAGCATAGACCAGATGGGTCACGCCATTGTGGCGCGCGGCCTCCAGCATCGACAGATGGCCGGCAAGGTTCGACCGCTCGTAGGCGAAGGGGTTTTCCAGCGAATACCGCACGCCCGCCTGGGCCGCGAGATGGACGATCCGCTTGACGCCGGCGTCCGCGACCAGGGCGCGCATCTGCTCATGATCGGCGATATCGGCGCGCACCATGCGAAACCCGTCGCGCCCTTCCAGTCGGGCGGCGCGGGCCGCCTTCAGGCGGGGATCATAGTAGTCGTTGAAGATATCGACGCCGATCACCTGTTCGCCACGGTCCAGCAGGCGCTCGGCGACGTGCATGCCGATGAAGCCGGCCGCACCCGTGACGAGGATCGGCGACCCCATCAGCCGCGCCCGATGCCCATGTAGCGGAAGCCGCGGCTTTTCATGTCCTCGGGCCGATAGATGTTGCGCAGATCGACCAGGACCGGCTGCTTCATCAGAAGCTTGATCCGGTCCAGATCCAGGGCGCGGAACTGGTCCCATTCGGTGACCAGGACGACGGCGTCGGCGCCGACGACGGCGTCATAGGCGCTGTCCTTCATCTCGACGTCGGGCAGCAGTTTGGCGGCCTCGTGCATGCCCTCGGGGTCGAAGGCCTGGACCTTGGCGCCGGCGGCGATCAGGGCGGGGGCGATTTCCAGGCTGGGCGCGTCGCGCATGTCGTCGGTGTTCGGCTTGAAGGTCAGGCCCAAGAGGGCGACGGTCTTGCCCTGGACGCTGGTCCCCAGGGTCGCGGCGACGCGCTCGGCCATGGCTTTCTTGCGGGCGTCGTTGACCTCGACCGTAGCCTCGATCAGCCGGGTCGGGGCGCCGTATTGCTGGGCGGTGCGGACGAGAGCGATGGTGTCCTTGGGAAAGCAGGAGCCGCCGTAGCCGGGGCCGGCGTGCAGGAATTTCGAGCCGATCCGCTTGTCCAGACCGATGCCGCGTGCGACCTGCTGCACGTCGGCCCCCACGGCCTCGCACAGGTCGGCCATCTCGTTGATGAAGGTGATCTTCATCGCCAGGAAGGCGTTGGCGGCGTATTTGATCAGCTCGGACGTGCGCCGGCCGACGAACAGCAGCGGGCTCTCGTTCAGGTTCAACGGACGATAGAGTTCGCTCATCACCTTCTGGGCGCGCGACCCCGTATCGCTGTCGATGTCGTCGATCCCGATGACGACGCGGTCGGGACGTTTGAAGTCGCCGATGGCGGCGCCTTCACGCAGGAACTCGGGGTTGGAGACGACGGCGAAGTCGGCGCTCGGATTGGTCTTTCTGATGATGGCCTCGACCTCGTCGCCCGTGCCGACCGGCACGGTGGACTTGGTGACGATGACGGTGAAGCCCTCGATCAGGCCGGCGATCTCCTCGGCGGCGGCGTGGACGTAGGAGAGGTCGGCGTGACCGTCGCCGCGACGCGTCGGCGTGCCCACGGCGATGAAGACGGCGTCGGCGTTACGGATCGCCTCGGCGCCGTCCAGGGTGAAGAACAGCCGGCCTTCGCGCACATTGGCGGCGACCAGATCGTCCAGACCCGGCTCGAAGATCGGGATCTCGCCCCGCTCCAGCCGTTCGATCTTGGACGGGTCCTTGTCGATGCACGTGACGACGTGCCCGAAGTCGGCGAAACAGGCGCCGGACACCAGGCCCACATAACCCGTCCCAATCATCGCTACGCGCATCGAAATCCCTCATCAGCGGCGAGCCGACCTTTAGCGGGGCGGTGCGCTTGAGGACAATGGCTTTTGGTTTCTGGGTGCAACCGGAGTGCAGCCGACGCCTCGCGGCGCCGGCTGCATACACAGTGACCTAGAGGACGCCGATCATCGAGGCGACCAGCGGGTGACGGACGATGTCGCGTTCGGCGAGGCGAACCACGGCGATGTCCGGCACGGCCTCAAGGCGGGCGGACACGTCGGACAGGCCCGAGATGCCGGGCAGCAGGTCGGACTGCTGCGGGTCGCCCGTGACCACCATGGTCGAGTGCCAGCCCAGGCGGGTCAAAAGCATCTTCAGCTGGACGTAGGTGCAGTTCTGCGCCTCGTCCACGACGATGAAGGCGTTGTTGAGCGTGCGGCCGCGCATATAGCCGATGGGGGCGATCTCGATCAGGCCTTCGGCCATCAGGGCCTTGACCCGTTTCATCGACAGGCGATCCGACAGGGCGTCGTAGAGCGGGCGCAGATAGGGGGCCAGCTTGTCCTCCATGTCGCCCGGCAGGAAGCCGATGGATTCGCCCGCCTCGACGGCAGGGCGGCTGAGGACGATGCGGCCGATCTTGCCGGCCTCGAGCGCCTCGACGGCCTTGGCGACGGCGAGATAGGTCTTGCCGGTGCCTGCGGGGCCGAGCGCCATGACCAGATTATGGGTGTCGATGGCCTCCATCAGTTCGATCTGGCCCTCGGACTTGGGCTTCAGCGTCTTGAGATAGGCCTGGTCGCGGTCGTCATTGGACGGGTTGGGCGACCAGCCTGACCGTTCGTTGTGAGGGGCATGGAGCCGGCGAACTTTCGACTCCTCCATGAAATCACGCGAATCCAGGATTCCGTGTTCACGCGTTTGACGCTTGGTTGCAGCACGCTTGGTCATGGACGCCTCCAGGGCATGAAAAAAGGCGGACCCACACGGGTTCCGCCTTGGATGGTCTTGGGGAGGAAAGGGTCGCGGCCCGCATCGCAGCGACCGCCCGGATCGACAGCAGGGCCGTCTGCAACGGGACAGGCCCGCCGCCGAACAACCGAACCAGGATCCCAACGCGCCACGCGAAAGCCCCGACAATGACCGGATCGGGCTTGATCCGGTTTCGGATCCGGGGCCGAAATGGCGACCCACGAATCGCATCAACAGTTTGATGCTATCGTGGTTAGCGATCCGTTAAAGCCCTCATTTTTCAAAGATTAGGTGGTGTACTGATGACCATTTACGCATTGGGCGACAGCAAACCGCAGCTTCCGCCGCTGGGCGAATACTGGGTGGCGCCGAGTGCGTCGGTGATAGGGAATGTGATTCTGCACACCAACGCCAGCGTCTGGTTCGGCGCCGTGCTGCGCGGGGACAATGATCCCATCACAGTGGGTCCTGACAGCAACATTCAGGACGGCAGCGTGCTGCACACCGACATGGGATCGCCCCTGACCTTGGGGCGCGGCGTGACGGTGGGGCACAAGGCCATGCTGCACGGCTGCGAGGTCGGGGACTACAGCCTGATCGGCATCGGGGCGGTGGTGCTGAACGGGGTGAAGATCGGGCGAAACTGCATCATCGGGGCGAATGCCTTGATCACCGAGGGCAAGATCATCCCGGATAACAGCCTGGTGGTGGGGCAGCCCGGCAAGGTGGTGCGCGAACGCGATCCGGCGCACATCGCCGTGCTGAAGATGTCGGCCGAACACTATGTGCAGAACTGGAAGCGGTTTGCGGCGGAGCTTCGGGTTCTATGATCCGCTGAGAACCGCCCGCGCCGCCGCCGCGTCGGCGTCAATCTGGGCCTTCAGCGCGTCGAGGCCGTCGAAGGTCTCCTCGCCCCGCAGCCAGGCGACCAGTTCGATGTCCAGCGTCTGGCCGTAGAGGTCGCCGTCGAAGTCGAACAGCCAGACCTCCAGCAGCGGGGTTTCCAGCGCATACATGGGGCGCACGCCCAGGCTGGCGACGCCGTCGATGATGCGGCCGTCCGCCAGCCGGCTGCGGGTCGCATAGACGCCGTAGGCGGGCCGCATGTAGTCGCCCAAGGCGATGTTGGCGGTCGGCACGCCGATGGTGCGGCCGCGCTTGTCGCCGTGGATCACCTCGCCCTGGATGGCGAAGGGGCGGCCCAGGATGGCGGCGGCGCGGGCCATGTCTCCGGCCTTCAGGGCCTCGCGCACAGCGCTGGACGACAGTTTCAAGCCATCAGCGTCGTCCAGGCGTTCGGCGACCGAGACGGTGAAGCCCAGCCGTTCGCCATAGGCGCGCAAACCCTCTGGCGAGCCGGAGCGGCCCTTGCCGAAGGTGAAGTCGAAACCGACGGCGGCGTGGCGGATGCCCAGCCCGTCGGACAGTACGCGCTCGGCGAAGGCGGCGTCGGTCATGCCGGCCATCTCGGCGTCGAAGGGCAGCAGATACAGGATTTCCACGCCCAGCGGCGCCAGGGCCTCGGCCATCTGGTCGGCGGTCATCAGGCGGAAGGGGGCAGCCTCGGGCTGGAACCAGCGGCGCGGATGGGGATCGAAGCTGACGACGCCCAGGGGCGCGCCCAGCCGTCCGGCGGCGTCACGGGCGCCGGCGATGACGGCCTGGTGGCCCCGATGCACGCCGTCGAAGGCGCCGACGGCGACCGCCGCGCCCTTCAGGGCCTCGGACAGGCCGCGCCAGTCGCGGACGATCTGCATCAACGCTGGGACGGTTTGCGCCGGCGGGGCACGCGGACGACAGCGACGCCGTCCATAATCATGGTCTCGCCGACGAAGCCTTCGCAGCTCAGCTTGACCCGCGCGCTCTCGGCCTCGACCTCGATCACGGTGATCACGATGCGAACGACGTCGTCGATCCGCACCGGCTGATGGAAGGCCAGGGTCTGGGAGATGTAGATCGACCCGGCGCCCGGTAGCATGGTCCCAACCACGGCTGATCCGAACGAGGCGCTGAGCAGGCCGTGGGCGATCCGGCCGCGATAGGCGGTCTTGGATGCGAAGGCCTCGTCCAGATGGACGGGATTGAAGTCGTCGGACGCCTCGGCGAACAGCCGGATGCGATCCTCCGTCGCGACGACGATTTTCTCGGCGGCCATGCCGACGTGAAGTTCGTCCAGGATGTAACCACCGGACGGATGCTGCTGTACCAATTCGACCATGATGCAGGCTTTAGCGGCGGTGCGACAAAATGGCGAGCCTTACCAGGCGAGTTCGAGCGCGGCGTATCGCGCATAGGTCGTTTCGGCCTTCAGCAGGTCGCCGGCGCGGGCGGGATCCAGCGCCCCGTCCTCGCCCTTGGCCTGGTCGCCATGGATGCCTTGGGCGATGAACAGGCAATCGAGCGCCTGGGCGTTGGCGCCCATGACGTCGGTCACGACGCCGTCGCCGATGCACAGGACGCGCGAGCGATCGACCGGCCGGCCCAGCAGGGTTTGCGCCTCGTGGAGGGCCAGGTCGTAGATGGGCGCGAAGGGCTTACCCGCCATGACCACGCGGCCGCCGAGGGACTCATAAAGATCGGCCAGGGCGCCGCCGCAGTAGATCAGCTTGTCGCCGCGTTGCACGACGCGGTCGGGGTTGGCGCAGATCAGTTCCAGATCGCGCGAGGCGGCGATCGTCAGACGGTCGCGGTAGTCCTCAGGCGTCTCGGTCTCGTCGTCCACCAGGCCGGTGACCGACACGAAGGCCGCCGCGCCGGCGTCACCCGCCACATCCAGGTCCAGACCCGCGTAAAGCGGCGCGTCACGCTCGGGCCCCAGCAGCAGCGCCGGGCCGGGCGCGCGCTTGGCCAGTTCGGCGCGGGTCGCGTCGCCCGAGGTGACGAAGGCCTTCCACGCCTCGCGCGGCACGCCCAGGCCGTCGAGTTGGGCGATCACGTCCGAGGCCGGTCGGGGCGAGTTGGAGATCAGCACGACATGGCCGCCCTCGCGGTTGAACCGTGTCAGGGCCTCGCACGGCGCGGCCCAGCTTTCGCGGCCGTTGTGGATCACGCCCCACACGTCGCAGAGCAGGATGTCGTAGTCGCCGGCGACGACGCCGAAGTGAGGCAGGACGTGAGGGAGGGTCATGAGGCGTTGGTAGCCGCTAGGACGCAGAGGCGAAAGTCTCCTCCCCATGAACCTTCGCGCGGAGCGTCATATCCTTCGTCGAAACGGCAACACCACAACAGAACTCCGGGCGCTGGCACAGCGCTCCGCCCAGCCCGCCATAAACTTCGCTGCGAAAGCGCGAAAACAGAACCAATTTCCACAGATCGCGACACTGCGTCATCTTGCCAATCGGCCCCGCCGCCACCAACTGCGAAGCCTGCCCAAACCACCCCCTCGCCCCTGCAGGAGCCGCGATGACGCATGCCGACAGCCTGATTCTCACCCTGGTCGGAGGCTTCGTCCTCGCCTTCGTGTTCGGCATGTTGGCCAATCGTCTGAAGCTGTCTCCGCTGGTAGGCTATCTGGTCGCCGGCGTCGTGGTCGGCCCCTATACGGCGGGGTTCGTCGCCGACACCGAACTGGCGCCGCAGCTGGCCGAGATCGGCGTCATACTGCTGATGTTCGGCGTCGGCCTGCATTTCTCGCCCAAGGACCTGATGCAGGTCCGCAAGGTCGCCATTCCCGGCGCCCTGGTCCAGATCGCGGCCGCCACCCTGCTGGGCTGGGCCCTGGGTCGGTTCGTGCTGGGGCTTGGCGATGTCGAGGCCCTGCTGATGGGCTTCGCCTTGTCCGTCGCCTCCACCGTCGTTCTGCTGCGCGCGCTGGAAGAGCGCAAACAGGTCAAGGGCGACATCGG
This sequence comes from Brevundimonas sp. FG128, assembly GCF_057809775.1. Lineage (NCBI taxonomy): Bacteria > Pseudomonadati > Pseudomonadota > Alphaproteobacteria > Caulobacterales > Caulobacteraceae > Brevundimonas > Brevundimonas sp. FG128. The sequence continues at coordinate 17,067 of NZ_JBMDKP010000005.1, read as the reverse complement.
GCGCATCGCCGTCGGCTGGCTGATCGTCGAGGACCTGGTCATCGTCATCGCCCTGGTCATGCTGCCCATGATGGTCGTCCCGGCCGGGACCCAGACCGACCTGGGCGCCCTGGGCCTCAACGTCGGCTGGACCCTGCTCAAGGTCATCCTGTTCGTCGCCGGCATGCTGGTGGTGGGGGGCAAGGTGGTCCCGTGGCTGCTGATCCGCATCGCCCATACCAAGTCGCGCGAGCTGTTCACCCTCGGCGTGCTGGCCATCGCCCTGGGCATCGCCTGGCTGGCCTATTATTTGTTCCACTCGTTCGCCCTGGGCGCCTTCCTTGCCGGTCTGGTGATGAACGCCTCGCCCCTGGGTCACAATGCGGCGGAGCGGTCCCTGCCGTTGCGCGACGCCTTCGCCGTGTTGTTCTTCGTCTCGGTCGGCATGCTGTTCGATCCGATGATCCTGGTGCGCCAGCCATGGGCCGTGCTGGGCGTGCTGGGCATCATAATCATCGGCAAGTCGGTCGCGGCCCTGGTCATCGCCCGCAGCTTCAAACTGGACCGTCCGACCGGCTTCACCGTCGCCGCCGCCCTGGCCCAGATCGGCGAGTTCTCCTTCATCCTTGCGGCCCTGGGCGTCAGTCTGGGCGCGATGAGCCGCGAGACCCACGACCTGATCCTGGCGGCCGCCCTGCTGTCGATCTCGCTGAACCCGTTCGTCTTCCTGTTCACCGACCGGCTGGGCGGCAAGCCCAAGCCGCCGGCGCCCGGTTCGCGCGACGCCAAACAGGCGGCGGTCGATCTGGCGGCCGAGAAGAACGCCCCCAATCCGGCGACGGCGTGAGACGGCGCTTGGCCTCGATCCCCGATCGTCGTTAACTGCCGCCATGGACGCGACCAACGCCGCACTGGCGACCCTTCACTATGGCGACGGCGAATTCGCCGTGCTGAAACCCGGCCGGTTCGTGCGGTGCGCCGTGACCGACAAGCCGATCCCGTTGGAAATCCTCCGCTACTGGAGCCCGACCCGGCAAGAGGCCTATTTCGGACCGGCCGAGTTCATCGCCGGGATGCAGGCGGCCCGATGACGCCGTCGCGTCGCGCCCTGCTGACCGGCGCCGGGGCCAGCCTGGTCGCCGCCCCCGCCCTGGCTCAGGATCGGCGTGCGCTTCCCCTTGCGCTGAACGGGGCCTGGCGTCAGGGCGGCTACGCATTGGGCCGCACCGAACCCCGCGCCCTGATCTTCGTGGACGGCGAGGCCCTGACCACCGCCTCGGACGCCGGCCTCTTCGTCATCGGCTTCGACCGGGATGCGGCGGGCGGCGTCGAGATTGAGGCCCGATCGGGCGACCGCTCGACCCGGCGCGTCCTGGATATCGCGCCCTACGCCTTCCCTTCGACCCGCGTCGACGGCCTGCCCCCCGCCACGGTCGAACCCAGCGATCCGGCGCTGCTGGCCCGCATCCGCGAGGAGGTCGTCCTGAAGACCGACGGCTTCGCCAGCCGCATCGACGCCGACGACTTCAAGTCCGGCTTCATCTGGCCGCTGGAGACCTACCGCGTTTCCAGCGAATGGGGCGCCCAGCGCATCCTGAACGGCACGCCGGCCCGGCCCCACTACGGCATCGACCTGGCCGCGCCTCAAGGGACCGTCATCCGCGCCCCCGCCGACGGCCGCATCGCCTTCGTCCGCTCGGGCATGCATTTCGAGGGCGGCCTGACCCTGATCGACCACGGCCAGGGGCTGATCACCTGCTATCTGCACCAGTCCCGACTGGACGTCGAGTTGGGCCAGCGCGTGCGGCGCGGCGATGCGCTGGGCCGCGTCGGCATGACCGGCCGCGCCACCGGCCCGCACCTGTGCTGGCGCATGAAATGGCGCGATCGCAATCTGGACCCGTCGCTGATGGTCGGTGCGCGTGCGCCGAAAATCCTCGCCTGATCAATGGCTCCGCTTGCGAGACTAGGGACATTCCCATAGCCTCGCTTGCAGACCGGTCGGGGCCTGATGTCTTCTCTGAAATCGCTGAACGTCCTGCTGGTGGACGACAACCAGAACATGCGCGCGATTGCGGCGGCCGTGCTGCATTCGGCCGACATCCGCCAGGTCTATGAGGCGTCCGACGGCGCCACGGGCTTCGGCCTGCTGCGCCAGCATGCGATCGACCTGGCCATCGTCGATTTCAACATGTTCCCCATGGACGGCGTCGAATTCACCCGCCTGGTCCGCAACAGCCCCGACAGCCCCAATGTCTATCTGCCGATCATCATGATGACCGGCCATTCCGAACGGACTCGCGTCTATGAGGCCCGCGACGCGGGGGTGACCGAATTCATCGTCAAGCCGATCACCGCCAAGGCCGTGCTGGACCGGATCAACGCCGTCATCATGCGGCCGCGTCCCTTCATCAAGACCGATGACTATTTCGGCCCGTGCCGACGTCGCCGCGATCTCGAAGCCTACGCCGGGCCCTTCCGCCGTTCGTCGGACGCCTCGCGCTCCAACGCCGCATAGACCTTATCGGGCCAGCGCTTGTGGACCCAGAACCAGTCCACCGGGTTTTCGCGGACCCGATCCTCGACGAAGCGGTTGGCGGCCTGGATTCCTGCCAGCGTATCGGCCGCCTTGTCCTCGCTCTGATTGACCACGATCGGTTCGTGCGCCGTCACCCGGAACCGCACGCCCGGCAGACGCACCACCGACAGCGGCAGCATGACCGTATCGAACTTCAGCGCCAGCCGCGCCGCGCCGGGCGAGGCATTCACCGGCTGACCAAAGAACTCGACCTCCGGCCCCTGATTGTATTTCTGATCGACCAGCAGGGCGATGGAATCGCCGCGCTTCATCCCCGCCATCAGCTCGCGCGTCCCGTCGCCCTTGGGCGCGAACAGGCGGATGCCGTACCGTTCGCGGCTCTGGCGGATCAGGGCGTCGACATACGGATTGTTGGCGGCGCGATAGGTCACCTGACACGGCACGCCCGAAGCCATGATCACCGCCGCCATCACCTCGAAATTGGCCAGATGGCCCGAGATCAGCACAGCCGGCCGCCCGCTGTCGCGCAAGGCGTGCAGCCGCTCCATCCCCACCACCTCGACCCGACCGCCCTCGGGCGTCAGCTGGTCCATCACCGCCAGCTCGGCGAAGGTCCGGCCCGTCTGATCCCACTGAGCCAGCGCCAGCGCCTGACGCTCGTCGTCGGCCATGTCGGGAAACGCGATCCGCAGGTTTCGCATCACCGTCTTTTGCGTTCCGGTCAGCGGCCCCAGCGTCCGCAGCAGCCAGCCGCCCAGCCCCGACGCCCGCTCGACCCCAAGCAGGCGCAGAAACCCGAACAGCGCCTGGAAGCTCAAAGCCTCCAGGCGCCAGATCAGATCTTGCTTTACACTCGCGGCGCGACCGCCCGTCGGGCTTGAGCGCGTTTCTTCACCAGGCAATCGTCAATCCACCGTCCACCACCAGAGTCTGGCCCGTCACATAGGCCGAAGCGGGGCTGCACAGATAGACCGCCGTGCCCGCGATTTCATCGGGCTGGCCGATCCTTTTAAGCGGTGCCGGCTCGGTGACCGTCTTCAGCAGCTCGGGATTCTCCCACAGATATTTGGCGAAATCGGTCTGGACCAGGCCCGGCGCGATGCAGTTGACCCGCACGTTCGCCGGTCCCCACTCGACCGCCAGGTTCCGCACCAGCTGCATGTCCGCCGCCTTGGAGATATTGTAGGCCCCGATCAGGGCGTTGCCGCGAAGGCCGCCGATGGACGAGATCACCAGGATCGCCCCGTCCTTGCGCTCCACCATCTGCGGCGCGACCATCTGGATCAGCCAGTGGTTCGAGATGACGTTATTCTGCAGGATCTTCTCGAACTGATCGTCGGCGATGCCCGCCATCGGCCCGGCATAGGGATTGGTCGCGGCGTTGCAGACCAGGATATCGACCTTGCCGAAGGCGGCGTTGGTCTCGTCCACCAGCCGCTGCAAATCCTCTTTGGAGGCGATGTTGGCCGGAACCGCGATGGCGCGTCCCTCGCCATACTTGCCGTTGATCTCGGCGGCGACCTCGTCACACGGCCCGGCCTTGCGCGACGAGATGATGACCTTGGCGCCGTGTTCGGCCAGACGTTCGGCGATCGCCTTGCCGATTCCGCGCGACGATCCGGTGATGATTGCGACCTTGCCGGTCAGATCGAACAGTTCCATTGCGTTTCCCGTGGTTCTGGCGGGGATATTTATCGTCCCGCTCTAGCCGAATGACATTGATAGCCTGATACTCAGGCGATTCCATCCGGGAGTGGCCGCCGCCAGCCGATGCGCAACGTAACAACGGGCTTCCTTTATTTCGCCTACCTGTTCCTCGGCATGACCGTGGGCGCCTTCCTGTGGCGCGCCGGTTTGGGGATCGGCGCAGGCGTGGCTGGAACGCTCGGCGCGCTGGGGCTGCTGGGCGCATTCCACGGCATCGTCACCGGCATCGCCGAGCGCCGCGTCCTGAAGAAGGAAATCGGCCAGGTCCGCGAGGCCCACCGCCTGCTGGCCGACGCAATGGAGTCGACGCAAGGCGCCCTGACCGAACTGGCCCACGCCATCGAGAGCGGCGTCCTGTCCGACACCGACGCCCTGACCGGCGAAGTCCGCATGCTGGAAACTCTGGTCCAGCAGATGAGCGAGAGCATCGACGAACGCCTGTCGGCCGCGCCCCACATCGGCGTCGAGACCTTCGAGGGCCGTCGCGTGGCCCAGTCCAACGTCCTGCTTCGCACCATTCACGACGCCCTCAGCGAGGGGCGGGTCGACCTGTATCTGCAGCCCGTCGTCTCCCTGCCGCAGCGCCGGACCATCTTCTACGAAAGCTTCACCCGCCTGCGCGATTCGACCGACCGGGTGATGATGCCGGCGGAATACCTGTCCCTTGCCGAGGGCGAGGGCCTGGTGCCCGCCATCGACAATCTGCTGCTGTTCCGCTGCGCCCAGATCGTGCGCCGCCTGGCGCGTCAGAATCGCAAGGTCGGCGTCTTCTGCAACGTGGCCCTGACCTCGCTGGGCGACGAGACCTTCTTCCCGCAGTTCCTGGATTTCCTCAGCGAGAACCGCGACCTGAACCAAGCCCTGATCTTCGAGCTGGGTCAGGCCACCTTCGACGCCCGCGGCGCCGTCGAGGCCCGCAACATGGCCAAGCTGGCCGACCTCGGCTTCCGCTTCTCGCTGGACAAGGTCCAGACTCTGGACCTCGACTTCGCCGACCTGCAGCGGTCCGACGTCAAGTTCATCAAGATTTCTGCCGACCTGATGATCGAACAACTGCTGGACCTGGACGGCGGCGCGCCCTTGCGTTCCATGCCCGACATCCAGGCCGCCGACTTCGCCGCCCTGACCCGTCGCTACGGTGTCGAGGTCATCGCCGAAAAGGTCGAGAACGAACGCCAGGTCGTCGACATCCTCGAACTCGATGTTGCGATGGGCCAGGGCCACCTGTTCGGCGAACCCCGCGCCATCAAGGACGAGGTCCTGGCCGAAACCGACCCCCCGGCCGAGTTCCTCCGCTCCACCCTGCGCAGCGCCGAACAGCGTAGGCGTTTTTAGCGAGTTCGCTCTTCTCCCCTTGCGGAAGATGCTGGGATTGCAGGCGTCGGGTGAGGGGTTTCTGTCCGGCTCTAAACGGCAATAGGGAGCTGCGGAAACAGCCCCCTCATCCGTCTCGCTGCGCGAGCCACCTTTTCCCCCGAGGGGAGAAGGACTTACGCGTGGGTTTCGTCCCAATACCGGACCGCGTCGGCGTCCCGGGCTGAAAGGTCTGGGTAGGCGGGGTCTGAGCCGACGTCGGGGACGCGGCGCCAGGAGCGGGCGCATTTGGGGTGGTCGGCGGTGGCGACGGTGACGGAGATGGTCTCGCCTTCGACAAGGTCGGCGCCCGAGGTGCGGAAGATCTCGGCGGCGTCGAGGCCGTCGAAGGGGGCGAAGCCCGAGGCCGGGGCGGTGACCGTAGGCCAGGCGTCCAGGGCGCCGCCGATCAGCTTCTCGCGGCGGGCAGACTCCAGCGATTCATTGACCACTTCGAGGACGGTGTTGATCGCGGCCCAACGCTCGGCCTCTGCCGTGTTCTTCCATTCCGCCGGAGTCTCCGGGATCACCCGCGCGCAGTTGGTCCCCGCATCCGGGAACCGCGTCGTCCAGGCTTCTTCCATAGTGAAGGGCGTCAGCGGGGCCAGCCAGGCGGTCAGGCGCATGAAGACCTCGTCCATCACCGTGCGGGCGGCGCGACGGCGAAGGCTGTCGGGGCGGTCGCAGTAGAGGGCGTCCTTGCGGATGTCGAAATAGAGGGCCGACAGGTCGTTGGAGCAGAACTCCAGCACCGGGCGGACGACGTCCTGGAACCGGTATTCAGCATAGGCTTGGCGCACATGGGCGTCGAGTTCATGCAGGCGATGCAGGATGAACTTTTCGAGCGGCGGCATCTGGTCCAGCGGCAGCCGCTCGGCCTCGTCGAAGTCGGCCAGGGCGCCCAGCAGATAGCGGACAGTGTTCCTCAGCTTGCGATAGGCGTCGACCGTGGTCTGGAGGATCTGTTTGCCGATCCGCTGGTCCTCGGAATAGTCGACCAGGGCCACCCACAGGCGCAGGATGTCGGCGCCGGACTCCTTGATGATGGTCAGGGGGTCGGTGGTGTTGCCCTTGGACTTGGACATCTTCTCCCCCTTCTCATCGAGGGTGAAACCGTGGGTCAGGACCGCCTTGAACGGGGCGCGGCCACGGGTGCCGCAGCCTTCCAGCAGCGACGACTGGAACCAGCCGCGGTGCTGGTCCGACCCTTCCAGATACAGGTCGGCGGGCCAGTGGGCCGGGCGGTCGCCGGTGTAGCCGTTTTCCGGCAGGCGCGGGTCCAGAGTGAAGGCGTGGGTCGATCCGGAGTCGAACCAGACGTCCAGGATGTCCTCGACCTTTTCGTAGCGGGCCGGGTCGTGGGCGCCCAGGAAATCGGCGTCCGGGGCGGTGAACCAGATGTCGGCGCCGTGTTCGGCGACGGCCGCGACGATCCGGGCGTCGACCTCGGGGTCATGCAGAGGCTGGCCGGTCTGTTTGTCGATGAACATGGCGAGCGGCGTGCCCCAGGCGCGCTGGCGGCTGACCAGCCAGTCGGGACGGCCCTCGACCATCGAGCGGATGCGGTTCTTGCCGGCGGCGGGGTGGAAGGCCGTGTCGTCGATGGCCGTCAACCCCGTTTCGCGCAGTGTGTCGCCGGACTTCAGCGGCTCGTCCATGCGGATGAACCATTGGGGGGTGTTGCGGAAGATGATCGGCGCCTTGGAGCGCCACGAGTGCGGGTAGCTGTGTTCCAGCCGGCCGCGCGCCAGCAGGTTTCCGGCCTCGATCAGCTTGTCCATCACCGCGCCGTTGGCGGGACCAAATTTGCCGGTCTTCTTGCCCTCGGTCTCCAGCACCTTCAGGCCGGCGAACAGGGGGACGCCGGGGTAGTAGGCGCCGTCGGGATCGACGGTGTCCGGCACCTCGTGATGACCGTGGGCCTTCCAGACCTCGAAGTCGTCGGCGCCGTGGCCCGGCGCGGTGTGGACGAAGCCCGTACCCGCGTCGTCGGTGACGTGGTCGCCGGCCAGCAACGGCACGGAGAAGCCATAGCCGCTGTCCAGCGCCGCCAGCGGGTGGGCGGTTTCCAGGCCCGAGGGATTGATGTCGTAGACGCGGGTCCAGGCCGCGATCTTGGCGGCCTTGAACACATCCTCGGCCAGCTTGTCGGCGACGATCAGACGGTCGCCCGGCTTGGCCCAGGGCGCGAACTCCAGACCCTCTTCCATGGCCGTGACCTCATACAGGCCATAGGCGATCTCGGGGCCGTAGGAGATGGCGCGATTGGCCGGGATGGTCCAGGGCGTGGTGGTCCAGATGACGATGGACGGGGTGCTGGTGCGGAAGGCCAGCAGGTCGTCGGGATGGTCGTCCGACGCGCCGGTGATCGGGAACTTGACCCAGATCGTGGGTGACACGTGATCGTGGTATTCGATCTCTGCATCGGCCAGGGCGGTGCGCTCGACCGGCGACCACATGACGGGCTTGGAGCCACGATACAGCTGGCCCGAGTTCTTGAACTTGTGAAATTCGGCGACGATGGCCGCCTCGGACGTGAAGTCCATGGTGGCGTAGCGGTTGGCGAAGTCGCCGGTGATGCCCAGGCGTTTGAACTGGTCGCGTTGCAGGTCGATGTATTTGCCGGCGTAGTCGCGGCAGGCGGCGCGGAACTCGTCCTTGGAGACCTCGTCCTTGCGGCGGCCCTTGGCGCGGAACTGTTCCTCGATCTTCCACTCGATCGGCAGGCCGTGGCAGTCCCAGCCGGGGACATAGTCGACGTCATAGCCCAGCAGGAACCGGCTGCGGACCACGAAATCCTTCAGCGTCTTGTTCAGCGCATGGCCGATGTGGATGTCGCCGTTGGCGTAGGGCGGGCCGTCGTGCAGGACGTAGAGGGGTGCGTTCTGCTTCTGCCGCTCGGCACGCAGGGTTCCATAGAGGTCGCCCCACTGTTCCAGGATGACCGGCTCCTTCTGGGGCAGGCCGCCGCGCATGGGGAAGGGCGTCTCGGGCAGGAAGACGGTGTCGCGATAGTCGCGGGCGGTGGATTCAGGGGCGTCGGCCATGGGGTCGTCTCGGCGTCGTGGGGTGAGCGTTCGCAGTCTTCGTTCGCCCTATCGCGCTTTGCGCTGCTCGAGGGCGGTGTCTTTCGCCCGGTCTAGGGGCGGTCGTCCCGACGTGCGCTAGGCAAGGCCCAGAGGCGCTACGCCGGGCGGCTAATCGAAATCGGGCGAAGAAGGACGCGGACGGTCATTATGCGGGCGGTCTAGCAGACGCATGCGGCATTGCGCCATCCCGAAGGATGCGGCTCATCAACGGAAACGAAAGGCTTTTGTCGTTTTGGTGAATGCAGGATCGGCTGGCGTCTTGTCTGGCCGACACGAAATTCGCTTGGGAGTCCCGCCGATGCGGCTGCGGATCACGAAATGGATGCTGGGCTTGGCGGCGGGCTTCGTCGTCACGACCGGCGCTGGCGCGGCCTTGGCGCAGTGCGACTCGGGCTGCGAGCCGCCGCCCTGCACCTCGTGCGAGCCGCCCCCGCCGCCTGCGCCCCCGTCCTGCGGTGGCGGTGGAAACTGCGGCTGGAACGGAAACTGGAACGGCAACGTCAACACGAACGTCAATGTGAACGTCAACGTCGGGGCGAGCGCCAACGCCAACGCCAATGCGAACTCCGGCGCGCGGTCCTATGTGAATGCGCGAGCGGGCGGCTTTTCGGGCAGCTATGGCGGGGGCGGCGGCGCAGCTTACGTCAGCGTGGACCAGCCCTATCCGACCACCATCCAGGGCCTGGCCGTCGAGGGCATGGTCGCCCAGACGGTGCGGACCCCCTACACCGCCTTCCGCAGCATGATGAAGCGCGTCGTCATCCAGGCCGTCTGCATCGACGACCGCCAGGTGCCGCACCCGGCCTCGCAGGTGAAGCCCGATCGCGAGATCGCAGAGGGCTATGAGGGCGAAATCTATCGCTGCCTGGCCGGCACCTGGCTGCAGGCTACGATCGCCGACTATGAAGGCGACATCAGCTTCGATCACGGCACGACCCTGACCTGCCGCAAGCACGAGGCGCTGTGGTTCGGCCAGGGCGGCAAGCTGGAATGCCGTCCCGAAAAGCCCGAACGCGACTGCAACGAGCGTTCGCTGCTGCGTCGCTACGGCGCCGGGGTGAAGATCCTCACGATGTACCGCGAAGAGGAATACACCGAATACCGCGAGGAACAGGTCGAGAGCGCGACCGTGCTGACCGGGGTCATCACCCTGGACGGCGGCGTCGGCGGCCGGGTGTTCTGAACGGGAGCCGAACCGGCCCGTTCAGCCGCCGCTCACGGTGCGGATGACACAATAAGACCGTCGGCTCTCCGTCGACGATCCTGAAGACTGGCCCCGGTCCGCGATGGACCGGGGCCTTTTTCGTGCGGCTTACTGGGCGGCAGAATCCGCCGGAGCTGCGGCCGTGTCCTGGGCCGTGACGGTGGCGCGCCAGGCGGCGTCGGGCTTCAGATACTGACGCGCAAGGGCTTGCAGGTCGGCGGCGGTGACGGCCTCAAGCGTGGCGATCTGGCTGCGCGTCTGGTCCAGCGAGGCCGGGTTGGACTGCGCTTCCGACAGCTGGGTCAGCCAGTAGCCGTTGTCGGCCATGCTGCGGCGGATGCGTTCCACGGCGGGGCGACGGGCGCGGTTCAGCTCGTCCTCGCCCACGGGCGTGTCGCGCAGGTCGGCCACGATCGCGTCCACCGTCTCGAACAGCTTGGGCAGGGCCGACGGCTGGGTCTCGGCCGTGACCGAGATGAAGCCGTAGCCGGGATAGACATCCGAGGCGCTGGAACCGGCGTTGGGCGCGTAGGCCAGGCCCTGCTTCTCGCGGATCTCGTCGTTCAGGCGCAGCTGCAGCACGTCCGACAGGATGGACAGCTGACGCGCGGTCTTGCGGTCGCCGATCTGGTCGGTCGTGGGCCAGGCGACGAAGCCCAGCGCCTGTTCGGCCGGTCCGGTGTGGTGCAGCTGGACCGGCGTGGCGACGGGGGCGGGGAACTTGCGTTCCGCCGAGCCGGCCGGCGGGGTCGGTTCGACGCCGCGCGAGGGCAGGGCGCCGAAGGTCGAGCCGACGGCGGCGATCACGGCGTCCACATCGACGTCGCCGACGACGGTGATCTCGACCGGACCCTGGGCCAGGGCAGAGCGGACGCCGTTTCTGACGTCGTCGATCTGGATCGCGGCGACCTGTTCGGCGGTCGGGGTCATCTCTCTCGCGTCGCCGCTGGCGAGCAGGCCGGAGGCGTCACGCTGGAACACGCCGCGCGGCGTGGCGCCAAGCTGGGCCAGGATCTGCGGGAACATGGCCTTGGTCTGTTCGAACGGTGCGGCGCGCAGGCCGGGATCGGTCAGGTATGCGGCCAGAACCTGAAGCTCGAGCTGCAGGTCTGCGGGCTTGGTCGCGCCCGAGAAGACGTAGGCGTCGGACGACTGGCTGACGGAGGCGCTGTAGGTGCGACCGCTGAGGACGCGGTTGATCTCGTCCAGGCTGAGCTTGCCCAGGCCGCCGGGCGTCAGGACGGTGCTGGCCATCGACAGGGGCGACAGCGTATCGGCTGGCAGGCCGAGTTCGCCGATGCCGGTCCGGGCGCTGACCAGGATCTGTTCGGCGCGGAAGTCGGTCTTCTTGATGTTCAGCAACGTGCCGTTCGGGAAGCGGACAAGGGTGGCGCCCAGGTCAGCGACTTCGGTGCGGGATTCCGGCGCGGCCGGGGCGCCGAAACTGTCGTATGGCCATTTCAGTTCGGCCTCGACAGCGCGGGCCTGGACGGGCGTGTTGCGCGACGCCTCCAGGGCGGCGGTGACGGCGGCCTCGCCGCCCTCGACCGGGACGGGCGAACTGAACAGCACCAGCGGGCCCTGGCCGTCGAACACGGCCTTGGTCGCCTGATCGACCTGATCAACGGTCAGGCCTTCGACAGCCTGGTTGAAGATGTCGAGGTTGGCCTGGGGCGTGCTGAACACCTCGTCGTCGTTCACCGCGCCGAGCAGGCCAGTGGCCAGGGCGGGGGTCGAACGCGTGGCGGCGGAGGCCACGGCGTTCTGAAGGGAGGTGCGGGTGTTGACGATCTCGCGCTGAAGCTCGGCGTCGGTCACGCCGTACTGGGCCAGGCGACGGCTTTCCTGTTCGACGGTCTCGAGCGCGCGCTGCCAGCCGCCCGGATTGAAGGCGACTGCGAGAGTGCCCGCGTCCAGGCTGTTGAACAGCGACTGATAGCCGGCGCCGGCCCCGATGAAGGGCGGGTTGTCCATACGGGCGATCTCGCCCAGGCGACGGTTCAGCACGGCCAGACCCAGGCCGCGACGGATGTCGGCGGCGCGTTCGGCGACCGTGTCGGGTTCCAGGTCGGGGTTCTTGATCCAGTTCAGCTGGATCGAGGATTGGATGCCCGGCTCGACCAGGATGCTGGTTTGGGGTTCACGCGCGGCGACAGTTCCGAGATCGGGTTCCGGGCCGTCGGCGGCGGTGGGTTTCCAGTCGGCGAAGGCCGCGCGGACTTTGGCCTCCATGGCGTCCACGTCGAAGTCGCCAACAGCGATGAAGGTGGCGCGCGAGGGGCGATAATAGGCGTCGTAGAAGTCGACGAACCGTTGGCGCGGGGCGTTGCGGATGATGTCGAGGTCGCCGATCGGTAGGCGTTCGGACAGGCGCTGGCCGGGCGCCAGCAGACCCAGCTGGGTCTTCAGCACGCGTAGCTGCGGCGTGTCACGGGTGCGTTCCTCGCCGACGATGACGCCGCGCTCGGCGTCGATGGCGTCCGGCGCCATCAGGGCCGCCGACATCATCTCACGCAGGATGTGCAGGCTGGGATCGACCGTCTCGTCCTTGGTGTTCGGCAGCTCCAGCATATAGGCGGTCTGGTCGAAGCTGGTGAAGGCATTGGTGTCGGCGCCGAAGGCCAGGCCCAGGCGTTCCAGGATGCGCAGCATCTCGTTCTCGGGCACCTCCTTGGTGCCGTTGAAAGCCATGTGCTCCATGAAGTGGGCCAGGCCCTTCTGGTCGTCGCGCTCCATCAACGAACCGGCGTCGATGCGCAGGCGGAACGAGGCCTGGCCCGGAGGCGTGGCATTGTGCAGCAGGGCGTAGCGCATGCCGTTGGGCAGCACGCCGTAGCGGACGGCGGGATCGGTGGGAATGTCGCTGGCGGCCTGGGCCCAGGGGGCGGACGGCGCGACTTGGCCGGCCGAGGCTGCGGGGGCTGCGGTCTGGGCGAGAGCAGGAGCGGCGAACGCTCCGGTGGTAAGGGCCAGTCCCGAGACGGCGACGAGCAGCAGATGACGCGCAGAACGCATGGTATCACTCCGAAACCGCAACCCCCGATGGCGCGATGCCGGATGTGTAAAGCGAGCTTGCCTTCCCGGCAAGCTGGGCCGACGAACCTTACCGACTTGTCATGTTTGGGTCAGCCGCCCGGGCGGCTGATGTAGAAGGTGGCGGTGTTGCCGACGGCGTTGGCGCCGACGACGGCGTTGCGGCCCGAGGCGACCGTGGCGCTGGTCGTGGCGGTGACATTGCCGGTGTTGGTCTGGGAGTTGGTGATGTTGACGTCGCCTCCGCACTGGGAACAGGCGTAGCCCGTCACCGCATTGCCGACCGCGTCGGCGCCGACGTAGGCATCGTAGCCGTTGACGCCGACATATGTCGCGTTGGCCTCGACCCCGCCGGAGTTCAGCTGGGTGTTGTCCAGCTTCAGATAGATGTCGTTGTTGCCGGCGACGGTCTCGTTGGCGACGCTGCGGGCGGCCAGCACCGTCTGGCCCTGAAGATTGGTCTGGACGCGGGCGTCAGCGCGGACGCGGCCGGCGTTTGTCTGGTCCGTTTCGATCAGCATCGAGCCGCCGGCGTTGGCCGTGATCGCCTGGTTGGCGCCGGCGTTGGCGCCGACCGTCAGATCCCAGCCGTTATCGACATAGACGTCGGTGCGCGCTTCGGTCGTCGAAGCCGCATTGGATTGACGGATGGCCAGGTCCTGGTGCGAGGCGCCGGTCGTATTGGTCTGGACCGAGTTTGCGACGGCCTGGGACGAGAAGGTCGCGGGCGCGGGGATGTACTGAACATCGGCGACGGTCTCGGCGAAGACGGTGGTCTGTGCCGTTTGATCGATGGCGCCGGTCAGCGAGGAAGAGGGGCCGCCCATGGCGACGGTGTTGGCGACGGCGGCGCTGGTCGCGAAGCCGCCCTGGAGCACGCGGCCGCCCGGCGCCTGGACATAGGTTCCGGCCTGGACGCGGTCGCCGGTCGTGGACTGGGTCGCATCGACGGCGAAGGTCGCGCCGTTGGTTGTGACGCCCAGATAGTTGCCGCGCGCGGTCGTATCGACGCTGAGCTGGCCGTCGGCCTCGCCGTTCATGACGACGTTGCTACGAGCCACAGCCGATCCCGTCATGGTCTGACGCGACACGAGGCCGGCGGACGCGGACGTCACTCCGCCCGCGAGCGCATTGCCCTGGGCGCTGGTGCTGACGGTCACCTGATCGACGGACAGGTCGATATTCACCAGGCCGGTGACGTCGCCGGACTGGGTCTGGGTGCTGGAACAGGCTTCGCCGGCTTGCGGATCGCAGACCGGCGTCGCTTGCGCGCTCGCTTCAGTAGCGAGAGCGGCGAACGTCGCCGTCGCGGCCATCATGCCAACGAGACGGATCGGCGCGTGTCTGGCCATTGTTCGTCTCCTGAGTGGGATAGGCCGGATAATAACCGCCGGTCGGACCGACGGTGGAATCGCCAAGCGGATCGTTGGCGGGGTTGAGGCAGATTTCGGGGCCGGGAGCCCCGTAGAGATTGGCCATGAACTCGACCGTGGCGCGTTCGACCAGGGCGCGGACGGCCAGCTGCGTCGGCTCCATCCCGCCCGTGCCGGCCGAGATGTCGAAGACGTTGCCGTTCAGGAAGTCGAACACGCCGGCCGAAATCTCGCGGCCGATGATCTGCTTCTGATAGGAGACGACATCGACGACTTCGAGCGTGGTCGTCTGGACCAGGCGCAGGTCCATGGCGATGTTCATCACATAGACGCGGTGGTTGACGATGCCCGAACCGGGGCGATTGCTGTCGACCTCGCCGCCGGCGATGTCGAAGCCGCCGGAGCGGATGTTGTAGTTCACCTCGGTGATGCCGCCGACGACATAGAAGTCCGAGCCGGGCACCTGGCCGGCCAGGATGCGGCGGTACTGAGTGTCTTCCGGCCCTTGGGCGTCGGGGGCCTGGTCGCCGATCAGCTTGTTGTTGGCGTAGCGCAGCTCAAGCTCGGACACCGACGTGTCGTAGCGTTCGACGATGCGCGCGCCGGCCTTGGCCAGGGCCGAGTTGGCCATCAGGGAGGCGCCGCCGGTGATCTGGCGGCCGCCATCGGCCGAGACCGTGCCGGTGTAGTCGCTGATCCGGCCCACGGCCATGCGCGGCGAGGGCAGATTGTAGCGACGGGCATAGTCGGCCAGGCAATAGAGCGCGGCGGAATAGGGGGTCGGGTTGGCGGTCACCGGCGCATTGCCGATCGGCGTCGCATACTGACCCGACGGACCCGCGACCGGGCTGACGCAGCCGGCGAGCAGCAGGGCGAGGGCCGAGGCGGCCGCTCCCCCGCGAATGAGATGGCGGCGGCTCATGGCAGGTTGATATTCCCGTTCAGGGCCGTGCCGGCGTTGATCGCGCCGGTGTTGGTCTGGGTCGAGTTGACGATGACGGTGTTGCGGCTGCCCTGGACGACCACGTTCAGTTGGTTGCCGATGGCGGTGGAGCCGCCGATGGTCGTGCCGCCGTTGCTAGACGAACCTGCGCCGGCATAGGCCGAGGCGACGCCGCCCGACTGGCTGGAATAGGACGAGGCGCCAGGCTGGATTATGCCGTTGACGATCAGGCGATTGCCGTTGGCGTCGCGGGTATAGCCGGTGGTCGCCGTGCTGGCGGCCGAACGCGCGCCGCCGTAACCCTGCTGGAAGCGCGATGCGCTGCCGGATCCGGTGGACTGGGCCGCAGCCGGCAGGCTCGCCGCAGCGGCGACGGCCACGACGGCGGTGGATAGAAACAGCCTCTTGGCGGGCATTACAGGGTTCCTCGCGCGCAAACGAACGGCGGACCCCAGGGGAGATCCGCACCCCAACCTGCATTAAGGTTATTAAGAAGCGCTTGATGTGACGCAGGTCACTGAGCATTTGTGCGCCATGTCAGACGCACCCGGTCGATTCGAACCGCAGAATAGCCAGCCCGTCAGAGAACCGGCGTTCAACGTGCCGCTGGTCGTGCTGCTGATCGTGCTGTCGATGCCGACGCTATTCTTCTTCCAGCGCGATCTGCCCGACATGGGCATGAGCATGGCCTTCGCGCCGGTGGATCTGGAGCAGGGACGCTGGGGCGGACTGCTGACGGCCATGCTGCTGCACGGCGGCTGGACCCACGCCATCATGAATGCGGTCGCGGCGCTGGCGTTCGGAACGCCGGTGGCTCGACTGTTCGGGGACAAGATCGGGCCGACGGTCTTCCTGCTCTTCTATATAGGCTGCGGCGTGCTGGCCGCGCTGGGCTATGGGCTGATCCATTGGGGATCGTCCGAGCCTATGGTCGGGGCGTCAGGCGCGGTGTTCGGCCTGATCGGGGCGGCGACGCGGCTGCTTGGAGGGCAGGGCAGGGTGCTGCCCATGACCGACCGCCGTGTGATAGGCGCGGCCATCGCCTGGATGGCCGTCAATGCGGTGACCGGCCTGATCGGCTATGCGCCGGGCGCCGACGGCGCGCGTATCGCCTGGGAAGCCCACGCGGTCGGCTTCGTCGTCGGCTTCATTGCGATCGGCCCGCTGGGCCGGCTGTTCGGCAAGGGCGTCGCGCCGAAATCCATCGGCGGCGTTTGATTCCTGGCGTGTGCTGAGCAATCATCGGTTCCCGAGCGGCCCTGTCGCCATTCCGGCCCTGCGGTCGTCTCTTCTATAGAGAGAAGGAGCCGCGATGTTCGTCGCCGAAATCCTCAAGACCAAAGGAAACGCCGTCTTCTCCATCACGCCCGACCTGACGGTGACGCAGGCCTGCGGGGAGCTGGAGCAGAAACGGGTCGGGGCGCTGGTCGTCTGTGACGGCGACCATGTCGTCGGCGTCTTCTCCGAACGGGACGTGGTCAAGGCCCTGGCCGCCGATGGCGTAGGGGCACTGGATCGTCCGGTCGCCGACTATATGACGGCCAAGGTGATCTTCGCCGAGCCGGGGGAGGAGATGTCCGTCCTGATGACTCGTATGACCGATCGGCGCATCCGACATCTGCCGGTGATGCAGGCCGCGCGTTTAGTCGGCGTCATCTCCATCGGCGATGTGGTGAAATGCCAGATCGCCGAGCATGCCCAGGAGGCGGCGAGCTTGCGCACCTACATAGCGGGCTGATGGTGCTTGTTCATGACCATCGATCATGAGTCTTTGAGAAAGTTTCGCGGTCTTGTCAGAATCCGCTTGCTGACAAATCGGGGTCTCCGTATAGAGCCGCCTCGCTCGG
>NZ_JBMDKP010000004.1:0-396859 GCF_057809775.1 Brevundimonas sp. FG128 | reverse complement strand
CCGTTGCCGGGGTTGCCGGGATTTCCACCTGGTCCACCATTGCCGGGATTGCCCGGATTGCCGCCCGGCCCGCCATTGCCGGGATTGCCCGGATTGCCGCCCGGCCCACCGTTGCCGGGGTTGCCGGGATTTCCACCTGGTCCACCATTGCCGGGATTGCCCGGATTGCCGCCCGGTCCGCCGTTGCCCGGGTTTCCGGGATTCCCGCCGGGGCCGCCATTGCCGGGGTTGCCCGGATTGCCGCCCGGCCCGCCGTTACCGGGGTTGCCAGGTGTGCCGCCTGGCCCACCACTACCGGGGTTGCCCGGATTACTGCCCGGTCCACCATTGCCCGGGTTTCCGCCGGGTCCGCCGTTGCCTGGATTGCCGCCCGGTCCGCCGGCGCCCGGGTTTCCACCTGGACCACCAGCGCCGGGGTTGCCGCCGGATCCATTACCGCCGTTGCCATTACCGGGATTCTCGACCGGCCCGCCATTTCCAGGATTGCCCGAACCACCACTCGCTGGGGCGCCAGGATTGGCGCCATTGCCTGGATTGCCAGGAGCGCCGCCGTTTCCGTTGCCGGGGCTGCCGCCTCCGCCGTTGTTGGTTGAACCCGTCGGGTTTCCTCCGGCAATACCGCCGGAATTTCCAGTCGTACCGACGCCGCTATTGGCTCCATTGCCAACGGGACCCGACGACGCCGTCGATGGGGCCGGAGTCCCGTTGGGCGTGGTGTTCGACGCGCTTGGTGTTGCAGCCGGGGCTGCGGAAC
Organism: Brevundimonas sp. FG128; assembly: GCF_057809775.1. Classification (NCBI taxonomy): domain Bacteria; kingdom Pseudomonadati; phylum Pseudomonadota; class Alphaproteobacteria; order Caulobacterales; family Caulobacteraceae; genus Brevundimonas; species Brevundimonas sp. FG128. Next base: position 396,105 of record NZ_JBMDKP010000004.1, on the reverse strand, counting down.
CGCTGGCCGCAACCGCGACCGGCGCGGTGCTCGGCGGGTTCTGAACGAGGCCGTCCGTCAGAGCTTCGTAATCCAGTCCCGGCGCCGTGACTGGAAGGGCTTCAGCCGGAACGGTCGTCGCGGGCGCCGTGACCTCGACGGCGGTGGGTTGCTGACGAGGGACGAGCGCCGTGGCCCCCGCCGCCACGTCGCTGACCGCGTTTCCGCTGTTCGCGCGAACCTCAACCAGACCTTCGGCGACGTGGACGCGATCGCCCATCGGATCGACCGTGACGGTGAAGGTCGTGCCCTTCACCACGGCGGCCAGCAGCGGCGTCTCGACCCGGAAATGTGGACGACGCTGACGATCGACCTGGAACAGGGCCGACCCGAGATCCTGCAGCACCCGGGTCATACCCCCAGCCTCCGGAGCCAGGGTCGTGCGGCTGTTCGGACCGACCGTGACGCGTTGGTCCCCATTCGTAATGAGCGCGCGACCGTTCCCGCCCGTCGTGACGCTCGTACCTGTCGGCAACACCAGGCCGACCGTGCCGCTGGCGACCGGGCGTGCCGGTATGGCCACGCGAACAACGCCCGAGACTTCCCGGACGCGCCACTCGTCGGCCCAAGCTTGTGTCGGATATCGTACACAGAATAGAATTATCGCGAATAGTATTGCGTACCGCTTGGCCACCAAGAACTCCTGACATCCCGTTTTATCGACCGGATACCAGCAGGTGCCTGCGAAGCTCTTAACTCGCGGTATTAACGCGATTTTCAGTTCAGGCGCTTAGCTGGTCGCCGGGACTTGGAGAACGGCGTGCGACTAGGCTCTTTTACTTCATGGTTAAGAACAGCGACAAACCTCTTGGGGGCGGCGTTGATCATGACTGTGGTCGCTATCAGTCCCGCCCACGCGGATGCCGAGCCGTCGCCTGCCCTTGAGCCAGGTTGCAGCGGCTGCCTGGTGCTCACCAGCATGCTGATCCAGGGGGTGAGCGCCTATCCCCTTGCGGACCTCGCCAGCGCCTACGATCAGCAACTCGCCCGTCAGGTGACGGTCGATGATCTGGTGCAGTCGGCGACGGCGATCACGGCGCGGTATCGGAACGATGGATATTTCCTGACCCGCGCCGTCGTCGCCGAGACCGACCCGGCGGCGGGGTCAGCCCGGATCGTCGTTTTCGAAGGCTATATCGCCGAACTGCAGATCACCGGCGACGGGGCGCTCGCCGTTCGGCCGATTCTTGCGCCGCTGCTGAACCGGCGGCCCCTCACTATCGGCGAGCTGGACCGCCGGCTGTCGCTGGCGTCCGATGTCCCGGGGGTGAAGCTGACCAGCCGGATCGAACCCATCATCGGCGAACCGGCTCAGCACCGACTGGTCGTCGAGACGCAGATGTCTTCCGGGAGCGCCGGGCTCTACGTCGATAACCGCGGTCCAGAGGCGCAAGGCCCTTGGCAGGTCTATCTTTCCGGCAGCAGGAACTCGACCTTCGCGCCCGGCGACCAGATTTCGGCGGCGGTTCTCACCGTGCCGGACAGCCCTGACGAACTCACCTATGTCGACGCCTCCTATTCGGTAGCCGCCCCAGGCGGCGGGCGTCTTCGTTTCGGCGTCTCGGGGTATGAGACGGACGCGCCTGTGCGGAACGGCGGGGGCTGGATCGGCGGAAGTAGCCGCGTGGCGTCGGTCGCCCTTTCGCGCCCCGTGATCCGGTCGCGTGATAAAAATCTCTGGCTAAATGCGGGCCTCGACGTTCGCCGGGTTAAGCAGCGCTACGCCGAGACGGGTCTCGCCAAGGAGACCCTCGCGGTGGCGCGCTTCTCGGTCGCGGGACAGCGGCGCTACAGCCCGGGCTATGTCGCGGGTTCGGTTCAGCTCTCCAAAGGTCTGAACGCCTTCGGCGCCACGACCCGGTCCTCGTCCTTCAACACGCGCACCGACGCGACCGGCGAGTTCTTCAAGATCAACGCCCAGGTCAGCGCCTATCGCGACCTCGGAAAATATGTCGGCGTTTACGTCGAGGCGGCCGGCCAGTGGTCGGACGATCCGCTGCTGAGTTCCGAAGAATTCTTCGTGGGCGGGCCGACCTACGGCCGGGCTTACGATTATGGAGAGGCCAGCGGCGACAGAGCCGCCGCCGCAATGATCGAAGCCCGGGTCGGCTACGACCCCCAGGGCGACCTGATCTCCTTCGCCCAGGCCTTCGCCTTCGTCGATTCCGCCAAGGTCTGGAACGTCGCGCCCGGCAAGGACTGGTCCGAAAGCCTGACCTCCGCCGGCGTCGGCTCTCGGATCACGTTCGGACGCAAAACCACGCTTCGGGTCGAACTCGCCAAACCGCTTTCGCGCGCGCCCTACACTGAGCGGGACAAGGGCTGGCGGAGCTTCGTGTCGTTGTCACGTCAGTTTTAGACCGCGACGAACACCGACTGCATTACGACAAAGTCGTATTTGCCGATAACGTACGTTGGTCGGCAGTCTGCTCTGGCTGGCAGTCTAGATCGCGGCCTGTCGAACGCTGGCGACGGTTGGCGTAAGTGCGCGGCCATGGGCGATCCTGAGAATTATCCACTACCGTCGGATGGTCTTCATAGATCGTTACCGCCAGCCGCAGACGCAGCTGATGATCAAGAACCAATATATGCTCCTCGCGCATGACGGTTTCTTGAAAATGATGCGAAAGGTGGGAATTTTTGGGTCTAGTCGCCCGGCGTTAGCGGGCTCATCTTTAGAACTTTGTGCAAAGCGCCGCGTTTCCGACCCTTATAACCGTTCTCTAACTCGATACTGTCGTCGCGCTGACGTTCTGAACCACCGTAGATTATCCATAGCCGTTCCGCCGATCCCGCCGGCGGCGCCCAACTCGGCCTCAGCCCCGGCGAGTTCCAGTCGGGTGCGATCGACTACCGCGGACGCATCTACAAGTGCGGCGACGGCGAGGGCAGAACAGCACTTTAACGAGGCCATTCGTGGAAAGAGCACGGCTTCGGTCGAGCATCGCGCCAGCCATCACTACGGAAACTGAGAATCGCTTTGAAACAGCAGCCCACCGGAGGTTGAGGGACCGCGAATGTGGATAACGCCGCGACCATCTGCGGCTCTAACGCGTCGCGTAGAGGTCATCAGCAAGACCGAAGCTTGGATCATTGGTTCGCGAAAAGACCTGCTAAGACCGTTGGCGTCCAATGTTCACGGGGATTTCACCATTTGGGTGGGTCTCGGTTTCAAACCGAAGTGGCGCACCCGACAGGATTCGAACCTGTGACCCCTGCCTTCGGAGGGCAGTACTCTATCCAGCTGAGCTACGGGTGCGCATGCGGCGTGACGCCGGAGAAGGCCGCTTACAGCAAGGCGCGGGCGGTCTCAATCCCGAATGCGCGGATGAGGACGTCTGATCACTTCAAAGCAGCATCCGCCATCGGCACGACACGGAGGCCTAAAGCCTCAAGCAGCGCGAAGCGCGATAGGCCCCTAAGAAAGCAATAGGCGCTCGCGTCCTATTGCGCGGTCATGCCGCCGTCGATCTTGAACTCGGAACCGGTGACAAATTTGGATTCGTCTGAGGCCAGGTAAACGACGCAATAGGCGACGTCGTCCGGTTCGCCGATGCGCTTCAGAGGGATGCCGCGCGCCAGGCGTTCGTGGGCCTTGTCCTCGTCGCCGCCGGCCATGGCGATGAAGGGATCCAGGATCGGGGTCTTAATGAAGACCGGATGGACCGAGTTGCAGCGTACGTTCCAGTCGGCCTTGGCGGCCTCGAGCGCCAGGGTCTTGGTGTACATCCAGACGGCGGCCTTGGTGGCGTTGTAGGCGCCCATGCCGGGGGCGGCGACCAGGCCGGCGATGGAAGAGATATTGATGATCGAAGCGTGGGCGGCGGCGCGCAGGTGCGGCATGGCGTGTTTGGCGCCCAGCATGATGGAGCGCAGGTTGATCTCGTACTGACGCTGCCAGTTCTCGACCGTGTCCTGTTCGACGAAGGCCAGGGGGCCGCCGACGCCGGCGTTGTTGACAAGGACCGACAGGCCGCCGAGATCGGCGACGGCAGCGGCGATGACCCGCTCCCAGTCCGCCTCAGAAGCCACGTCGTGGTCATAGGCGGAGGCGGCGTCGGGGATTTCGGCGTTGATCCGTGCGGCCAGCAGGCCGGCGCGGTCGCCGTCGATGTCGGTCACGGCGACGCGGGCGCCCTCGCGCGCCAGCATCAGGGCCATGGCCTCGCCCAGGCCGCCGGCGGCGCCGGTGATCAGGACGGTCTTGCCGGCGACGCGGCCCGGACGCGGCGCGCTCACGACGTCACCCCCATGTCGGCGGCGACCTGGTCGATGAAGCGGGCCAGGGCGACGTCCTTGTCGGTCACGCCGTCCGCGTCATGGGTGGTCAGCAACACCTCGACCCGGTTGTAGACGTTCGACCATTCGGGATGGTGATCCATCTTGTCCGCCATCAGGGCGACCCGCGTCATGAAGCCGAAGGCGGCGTTGAAGTCGGCGAAGGTCAGCCGTCGTTCGATCGCCGGCCGGTCGCCGTTGGAAGCGGTCCAGGCCGGAAGCCGCTTCAGTGTTTCCGCAACGTCAATACGGCCGTCGGTCATCGGGGTTTCCTCTTTTCCTTTGGCGTAAGGCGCCCGACGGGCCGCCGCAAGCGCCCAGAAAGGGCCGTGAAATGGTCGCGGAACGCCCGGTCAAGCTTTCGCGTTGAGATAAGCTGGACAAGCGTCGCCGTTTCCGGCCGGAGGATGAGGACGATGGACAATCTCTGGATCGCCGCCCTGGACGCGGCCGACCGCAAGCGTCTGGAGCCCCATCTGGGCGAGCGCGAGATGACGCGCGGCCAGGTGCTGTACGATGCGGGCGACGCGGTCGATCAGGTCTGGTTTCCGATCAAGGGGGTCGTGTCGCTGATGACGATCCTGCCCGACGACAAGATGGTGGAGACCGCGGCCATTGGACGAGAGGGGCTGGTGGGGGTGACGTGCGGCCCGTTCAACGCACGCGCCGCCAGCCGCGCCATATCCCAGCGAGATGGCGTGGCCGTCTGTTGTTCGGCCGAGGCCTTTGGCGAGGCGCTGGACGCCAGCGAAAGCCTGCGCCTGGCCCTGTCGCGCTTCACCGAAGGCCTGATGGCCCAGGTGCAGCAGGCCGCCGCCTGCAACGCCCAGCACCAGCTGGACGAGCGGCTGGCGCGCTGGCTGCTGACCCTGCACGACCGGGCCGAGGACGATCGGTTCGACCTGACCCAGGCCGACATCGCCGGCATGCTGGGAGTGCGACGGGCCACCGTGTCCGAGGTCGGGACGGCGTTGGAGGGCAAGAAGCTGATCGAACGTGGCCGGGGTTGGGTGAGGGTGCTGGACCGCGACGGGCTGGAGGCGGCCTCGTGCGGCTGCTACGGCCTGATGCGCGAGGTGATGAAGGATCTGGAATTGCCGCAGCCGGAAGCCGCCTGATGCGGCGTCTGATCGGGTGACGGCGGCGCGGCGACGCGCTAGACCGTCGTCCATGACAGACGCCTCCTCGCACGGCCCGCATTCGTCGGGCGACCGTTCCTCCTTCGGCTTTCGCGATGTGGATGCGCGCGAGAAGGTCAGGATGGTGCGCGGCGTGTTCGATTCCGTCGCCTCCAGCTACGATGTGATGAACGACCTGATGAGCGTCGGCGTCCACCGGTTGTGGAAGGACGCGGCGGCGGCCAAGCTGAACCCGCGTCCGGGCGAGACCATTCTGGACGTGGCGGGCGGCACCGGCGACATGGCCCGGCGCTATGCGAAGATGGCGCGCGCGGCCCAGGAACGGCGCGGGGGCGAGGACGCCTCGGTCATCGTGCTGGACTACAACGCCGAGATGATCCTGGCGGGCGTCCACAAGGGCGGCGAGCCGGAGATGAGCTGGTCGGTCGGGGACGCGATGAACCTGCCGCTGCCCGACGCCTCGGTCGATGCCTATTCGATCAGTTTCGGCATCCGCAACGTGGCCCATATCGACAAGGCCCTTGCCGAGGCGCGGCGCGTATTGAAGCCGGGCGGGCGGTTCCTGTGCCTGGAATTCTCGCGCCCCACGACGGGGCCGGTGCGCAAGGCCTATGACGCCTGGTCCTTCCACGCCATTCCCCGCATCGGCGGCTGGGTGGCCAAGGATCGCGACAGCTATCAGTATCTGGTCGAGAGCATCCGCCGCTTCCCCGACCAGGCGGCGTTCAAGGCCCTGATCGAGGACGCCGGATTCGGCCGCGTGTCGGTGACCAATCTGTCGGGCGGGATCGCCGCCATCCATCACGGGTGGGCGATCTGACCAGCCGGATCTATCGCACGGCCCCGCCGCCGCCCGCGACCGTGGCGGTGCAGAACCCGGTCGCGGCCTTCCTGCGCCTGCTGGGCTGGCTGTGGGTGCTGGCGCGCCACGACGCCCTGATCCCGCGCGAGGTCACGCCGCTGCTGCCCGTCTGGACCCGGCCCTTCGCCCGGTTCGTGCAGATGCTGTCCGGCAAGGCGGGGCGTCAGGGACGGCCCGGCCAGCGGCTGGGCAAGGCGTTCGAACATCTGGGACCGGTGGCGATCAAACTGGGTCAGGTCCTGGCCACCCGCGCCGACATCTTCGGCCTGCAGTTCGCGCGCGACCTGGGCCGGTTGAAGGACGCCTTGCCGCCCTTTGCGCTGGAAGAAGCGCGGCGCGAGATCGAGAAGTCGCTGGGTCGGCCGGTCGAGAGCCTGTTCACTGACCTGGGTCCTGCGGTCGCCGCCGCCTCGCTGGCGCAGGCGCACCGCGCCACCCTGGCCGACGGCCGCGCCGTGGCGGTCAAGGTGCTGCGGCCTGGGGTCGAGCGCCGGGTCTTCAACGGGCTGGATTCCATGCGGCTGGCCGCGCGTCTGGTATGGCGCCTCGTGCCCATGGCGCGGCGGCTGGAGCCCTCCGCCTTCGTCGAAACCATCGCCAACTCGCTCGATCTGGAGCTGGACATGCGGCTGGAGGCCGCCGCGGCCAGCGAGATGGCCGATGTCCTGGCCAAGGACGGATACATGTCCGCCCCCGCTGTCATCTGGGATGGGGTGGGCAAGCGGGTGCTGACCCTGGAATGGGCGCAGGGCGTGCCCATGACCGATCCGGCCCTGGCGGACTTGCCCGGCCTGGATACCGACCTGTTGGCCGACAATGTCGTGCGCGCCTTCTTGGTCCAGGCCCTGGACCACGGGGTGTTTCATGCCGACCTGCACGAGGGCAATCTGTTCGCCAGCGCCCCGGCGCACCTGACGGCCATCGATTTCGGCATCGTCGGGCGGCTGGGTCCGGCCGAGCGACGCTATCTGGCCGAGATCCTGTGGGGCTTCATCAGCCGCGACTACGACCGGATCGCCCGGGTCCATTTCGAGGCCGGCTATGTGCCCGCCCACCATTCGGTCGAGACCTTCGCCCAGGCCCTGCGCGCGGTGGGCGAGCCGGTGATCGGCCGGGCCGCCAGCCAGGTGTCGATGGGCCGGCTGCTGGGCCAGCTGTTCGAGATCACCGCCCTGTTCGACATGCGGCTGAGGCCCGAGCTGATCCTGCTGCAGAAGACTATGGTCTCGGTCGAGGGGGTGGCGCGCCGGCTTCAACCCGACCACGACCTGTGGAAGGCCGCCCAGCCGGTGGTTGAACGCTGGATCCGGCGCGAACTGGGACCGCAGGCCCAGGCCAGGGACGCCCTGAACGAGATGATTGCGGCGGCGCGGGCCATCTCGCGCCTGGTGCAGGAGCCGCCGCGTCCGGCGGCGGTGGTCATCGAAAAGTCGGGAACTCCCGCTTGGGTGGCGGCTTCAGTCACGGTCGCGGTTCTCGCGGCCCTGACGGCCCTGGGCCTTTCGCTCTGGCCCTACCTGTCCTGACCGGAGCCTTCGCATGAAGACGACCCTGATCGCCGCCGCCCTGCTGCTGGCCCCCGTTCCCGCCCTGGCCCAGGCGGCTGCCGGCGCCGTGCCGAACAGTTTCGACCAGCCGGCCCAGGCTCAAACCCAGCCGACCCGTCCGGCTGCGGAGGCGCCCGCCGCCCCGGCAGCGGCTGCGCCCGACATCGCCCGGTCGGAAGAGGCGCTGCGGGCCGTGATCGCGGCGGCGCAAGGTCCCGGCTTCGACTATTCGGTCTTCACCGATGGTCTGGCCGCGCAGATCCGCCAGCAGTCCAAACAGATGACGACGCTGATCAAGGGCTTCGGCGCGGTCAAGACCGTGGCGTTCGAGCGGCCGGAAGGCGAGGCCCATCTGTTCAAGGTGACCTTCGACAACCAGGTCACAGAATGGATGATCGGCTTCGACGCCGACGACAAGATCGCCGCCCTGCTGTTCCGGCCCGCCGAGGACTGAGATTCCGCTTTGAGGTTGCGACGGAATGTCGCAACCTGGGCCGTTGGAGCGTGGGACGGGGGCGTCCTTGAGCCTGAAGGTCACTGTCCATGAAACGCTCGCTCGTCGGCCTCGGCCTTGTGGCGCTGCTCGGCGCCTGCGCCACCGATCCGGGAGGTCCGCCGGAAGGACCGCCGCAGGATCGCTCCGAGATCTTCATCAGCCCGTTCGGCGAGCCGTTCGTGTCGCAGCCGGGCGAGCCCTATCCGGTCGCCGCCTGGTTCGCCGGAGCCGACGCCGATCATGACGGACGCCTGACGGCGGAGGAGTTCTCGGTCGACGGACGGCGCTGGTTCGCGCGCCTGGACGCCGACGGCGATACGGTGCTGACGCCGGGCGAGATCGCCGCCTACGAAGGTCAGATCGACGCCGCCTTCCTTCACGCCAACGCGGGCCCGATGCGCGGTTCCGGGCACGGGGGCCGGGGGCGGGGCGGCGGCGGTCGCGGCGGATCTGGCGGCCGCATGGGGATTGGCGAAGGGGCGGGGCAGGAGGATGACGTGTCCCATATCCAGCCCCACATCCCCAAGGTCTCGGCGGCGTCGGAGTCGGCCGAGCGGATGGCGCGGGCGGGCCTGCTGTCGGTGCCCCAGCCGGTGCGGTCGGCGGACCGGAACATGGACCAGCGGATCACGACGCCGGAATGGGCCGCCGCCGGCGAACGCTGGTTCGGCCTGCTGGACACGGACCATGACGGGGTGCTGACCCTGGACACCCTGCCCCGGACGGCCCTTCAGGGCCGCCGCTAGTCCAGCGAGGGCTTGCCGCGTCCGGACTTGATGGCCGAGCGGCTGGTCTTGGCCTGGAGGCGGCGCTCCTTGGAGGCGCGGGTCGGGCGGGTCGGGACGCGGAAGACGGGGCGGATCGAGGCCTCGTCCACCAGGGCCTGCAGCCGTTCCATGGCGTCGGCGCGGTTGCGCTCCTGGGTGCGGTGGCGGACGGCGGTGATCAGGATGACCCCCTCCAGCGTCAGGCGACTGCCCGCCAGCTTCATCAGCCGTTCCTTGACCGGATCGGTCAGGGAGGGGGAGTTCCTGACGTCGAACCGCATCTGGACGGCGGTCGAGACCTTGTTGACGTTCTGGCCGCCCGGTCCGCCGGCGCGGTAGAAGTGGAACTCCAGCTCGTCCTCGGGGATGACGGTGGTCATGTTGCGACCCTGCGCGCCTTGACCACGGCCTGGTCCAGGGCCTGGAGGAAGCGCGAGCGGTCGGCGGCCGAGAAGGGCGGCGGGCCGGATGTGGCGACCCCCATGGAGCGCAGATGCTCGCCCACCATCCGCCCGGCCAGGGCCGAGCCGATCGAGTCCGGGGTGAAGGGCTGGCCGTTGGACTTCAGCGCCTGGGCGCCGGCCTTCAGGCAGCGGTCGGCCAGGGGGATGTCGGCGGTGATGACCACATCACCCAGGCCCGCCCGTTCGGCGATCCAGTCGTCGGCGATGTCGGGCCCGGCGTCCACCACCACCTGTTCGATCAGGGCCTCGCGCGGGACCTGCATCCAGCCGTTGGAGACGACATAGGTCTTCAGCCCATAGCGGCGGGCCACGCGATAGACCTCCTCCTTCACCGGGCAGGCGTCGGCGTCGATGTAGAGGGCGGTCGGCATGGGGCCAGACCTAGCGCGGACGGGGGCGGGGGGAAAAGTGCACGGCGGGCGCAATAAAAAATAAGAGTGCACTTTCGTGCACTTTTCGCGCGGGCGCCGGGATGGCGTGAGGTCGGATCGTCGAGGCGGATTCAGATTTCAAAGACCGGGCAGGCATTATCGCACGGTTCGAGGGAGCGTCAGGTCGATTGTCTTTTTCGAGTGCGAGAGCCTTGAAAAGACAAGGATTATTTAGCGACATTAGGATGGAAGCGGTGGTTTTCCCGGCCCTGCACGTTCAATGGACAGGGGGACGGTCGGCGCAGGGGGTGAGGCGGCGTCGGTTCGCCTTGCCGGGACCCGCCTGCGCCTCTAGGCTATTGATGGCGCTCACTTATGTCGGTCACCGTACATGGCGGTCCGTGCGCCGCCTGTATGAGACGAACGATTGAGCCCTGCGAACGCCAGATTTGCCCTGAGGTCGGCGACGGCTGACGCCCACGAAAGGCTGGACGCGCTGTTTTCACGGTTCGACCTGTCCGACCGCCTCGGTTACGGCGACTTTCTCAAGGCCCAGGCCGGCGCCTTTCTGGCGGTGGAGGCGGCGCTCGACCGGGCCGGGGCGGGCGCGATCCTGCCGGACTGGGAGGCGCGTCGGCGTTCGGCGGCCCTGGCCGAGGACATGGGCCTGTTGTCCATCACCCCCGACGCGATGACGGCGCCGACGTTCACGACCGAACCGGAGATCCTGGGCGGCGTCTATGTTCTGGAAGGCTCTCGCCTGGGCGGCGCCATGCTGGTGCGGAGCGTGCCCGATGATCTGCCGACGGCCTTTCTGAGGCACGGGAACCCGTCGGCCTGGCGCGCATTCGTTCAGCTTCTGGATGAACGGCTAAGCTCGCCGGACGATCTGAAACAGGCCGCGGGCGCGGCCACATCCGTATTTCGCGCGTTTGAGTCCTCGGCCAACCGCATCCTTGGGGACTCCCGATCGTGACGACAGACTCCGCCCCCACGCCTGGGCCCGCGCCCGGCCCCACTCCTGGCCAGAAGATCGACCTGACCAACTGCGACCGCGAGCCGATCCATATTCTGGGCGCCATCCAGCCGATCGGCTTCCTGATCGCCCTGACCGCCGACTGGATGGTCGCGCGGGTGTCGGCCAATATCGCGGACTTCATCGGCGAGGCGCCGGCGGATCTGTTCGGACGACCGCTGCAGGACATCCTGTCGCCCAGGGCGGTCCACGATCTGCGCAACCGCGCGTCCTTGCTGCGCGGCGCGGACTCGGTGGAACGGCTGTTCGACTGCGTGTTGCAGGACGGCGGGCAGGCGTTCGACCTGGCGATCCACGTCTCGGGCGGCCAGATCGTCATCGAGGGGGAGCCCGCGTCGGGTGAGCACGGCGACGCCACAGGCATGGTCCGCTCCATGATCGCGCGCCTGGACCAGACCGCAGAGTTCGCGGCCTTCTACAGGGAGGGCGCCCGCCAGGTGCGGGCCCTGATCGGCTTCGACCGGGTCATGGTCTATCGCTTCGCCGCCGACGGTCACGGCGCGGTGGTCGCCGAAGCCGTTCGCGCCGGCATCGGCAAGTTCATGGGCCTGCATTACCCGGCCAGCGACATCCCCACCCAGGCGCGCGAACTGTATCGCCGCAACATGCTGCGGATCATCGCCGATGTGCACGCCGCGCCCGCGCCGATCCTGCCTCAGCGGGACGAGGCCGGTCAGCCTCTGGACCTGTCGCTTTCGACCCTGCGCGCCGTGTCGCCCATCCACATCGAATATCTGAAGAACATGGGCGTCGACGCCTCCATGTCGATCTCGATCATCGTGGACGGCAAGCTGTGGGGGCTGTTCGCCTGCCACCACTATGCGCCCCGGTGTCCGACGTTCGAGCGCCGGTCGGTCGCTGAGCTGTTCGTGCAGATGTTTGCGATGCGGCTGGAAAGCCGGGAGCGTAAGGACACCGTCGAATACGAGCGCCGGGCGCGCGACATCTCCGACCAGCTGCTGGGGGCCGTGGCGTCCGACGAGACCCTGCTCAAGGATCCGGACTGGCTGGGCGACATCCTGACCCACGCCATCCCCGCCGACGGGGTGGGCGTCTGGCTGGGCGGCAACTACGCCTTTTCCGGCACGGTCCCGCCTCTGGACGACTTTCGTCGCATCGTGCGTGCGCTGAACGGCACGGCGGCGGGCAAGGTCTATGCGACAGACCACATCGGCGCGATCGTGCCGGACGCGGACGCCTTCGCCTCCGACGCGGCGGGCATGCTGGCCATCCCGATCTCGCGGTCGCCGCGCGACTATGTCGTCCTGTTCCGCAAGGAGCTGATCCATTCGGTGCGATGGGCCGGCGATCCGCACAAGCCGGTCGAATTCGGTCCCAACGGCCCTCGCCTGACCCCGCGCCAGAGCTTCGAAGAATGGAAACAGCTGGTCGAAGGCCATTCCCAGCCCTTCTCGGCGTCCGAGGTGCGTGTGGCGGAAACGCTCAGGGCGACCCTGATCGAGGTGGTGCTGCGGCTCGCCGACGAGGCCTCGGCCGAGCGTCAGCAGGCCGGCGCCCGCCAGGAGCTGCTGATCGCCGAACTCAATCACCGGGTCCGCAACATCCTGGGCCTGATTCGGGGCCTGATCCGGCAGTCCCAGCCGACCGGCGGCGACGTCTCGGACTTCGTCAAGGTGGTGGACGGCCGGATCCACGCCCTGGCCCGCGCCCACAACCAGATCACCGACGACCACTGGGGGCCGGCGCCGATGCAGGCGATGATCGACGCCGAAGCCGCCGCCTTCGTCGGCGATCACGAGCGGATCGTGACCCAGGGCGAGGCGATCTTTTTGAACCCCAACGCCTATTCGACGATGGCGCTGGTGGTGCACGAACTGGTCACCAATTCGAACAAATACGGAAGCCTGTCGGCGGAGGGCGGCAGGGTGACGATCAGCTGGAGCCGCAACCCCGCCGGCGACCTGATGCTGGAGTGGCGCGAGACGGGCGGGCCCGAGGTCGTCAAGCCGACGCGCAAGGGGTTCGGGACGACCATCATCGACCGGTCCGTGCCCTATGACCTGGGAGGGACCGCCTCGGTGGACTATGATCCCAAGGGGCTTGTCGCGACCTATCGCATTCCCGCGCGACACCTGTCCGAGCCGCGTACGCTGGAGGCCGCCAAGCCGATCCGGTACCCCCGGCCGTCCGCAGGCCATCCGCAGACCGCGCCGGACACGATGCTGAACGGCCACGACGTGCTGCTGGTCGAGGACAGTTTGATCATAGCGCTGGACGCCGAGGACATCGCCAACCGGCTGGGCGCCGCGACGGTGACGACGGCGGCCACCGTGCAGGGCGCGCTGGACCAGATCGACGTGCAGCGGCCGACGGTGGCGATCCTGGACATCAATCTGGGCGACCGGACCAGCTTCCCGGTCGCGGACCGGCTGGCGGAGCTGAATGTGCCGTTCCTGTTCGCGACCGGATATGGCGAGCAGGCCAGCCTGCCGATGGATCATCGCGGCCGGCTGGTGGTGCAGAAGCCCTATACGCTGGAGAATATCGCGCGGGCGATGGACAGTATGGTGGGCGAGACGTCGCGCGGGGACTGAGACGCGAAAAAGGGCGGGACTTGCGGTCCCGCCCTTTCCGTTAGGCCAGCCGTCGTCAGTTGCGATAGGCCGGCGGCATGGGGGTCTGCTGGCGGTAGCGGTCGCGCAGCATCAGCGGGCGGCTGGTCAGGGGTTGTTCGACGCCGTCGATGAAGACGGCCGAGGGCTGGCTGAGCGGCTCCAGCGGGTCGCCGGACCAGACCACGACGTCGGCGGCGGCGCCCGGCGCGATCTGGCCGAACTGTCCGGCCATGCCGAAGATTTTCGCCGGATTGACCGTCAGGGCGGCGATGGCGGCGTCGTAGGGCAGGCCGTGCGACACGGCGTTGCCAGCGTTGTAGCGGGCCTCGCGGGCGCGGTGGGTCGAACCCTCATTGCCCTTGATGGCGATGACCACGCCGGCCGCGTTCAGGGCCGCCGCATTCTCCATCCGCGCCGCCCGCATCTCGAAATCGCTGGGCAGGTTGGAAATGGGGTTGAGCAGGACGGGCACGCCGGCCGAGGCGATGTCGCCGGCGACCAGCCAGCCCTCTTCGGCGCCGTCCAGGATCAGCTTGATCCCTTCCTCGCGCGCCAGGCGCAGCACCTGCTGGATGTCTGAGGCGCGGTGGACGCTGACGATCAGGGGCATGGACCCGTTGGCGACCGGGATCAGGGCCTCAAGGTCGGCGCGCGACAGGCTGAGGTCGCGCAGGCCGGCGCGTTCATAGGCCGACTTGCTGCGGGCGTAGAGGCGGACCTCGGCCAGCGTCTCCTTGAACAGGACGAACTGGGCGCCGCGCGCGCCGCCGGCGATGGCGGCCCCGGCCTCGCCGAACGGGGCGACCATGGCCACGCGGGGCTTGACCAGGATGTCCGTGCCCTGACCCAGGTCGATGATCGCCGCCTGGCCCGCGAACAGGCCCGGCGTCTGGAAGCCGCCGTCGCCGGCGCCGGCCGTGTCCTCCTCATGCACATGGCCGCCGGACGAGCCGGGATGCTGGGGCACCACGATCGCGCGGGTGATGCCGCCCAGACGGGCGACCGGCAGGGTGAAGGACCAGGGGTCCAGGCCGTAGGAGACGTCGAAGGCGGCGCTGAGGGTGTTGGAGCTGTTGCGCAGTTCGTTGGTGCCGCTGACCGAGCCGACCTCGGTGCCGGCCAGGCCTGAGTCCACCGCCACGAAGCCGGGGGCGACCGTCTTGCCCGCCGCGTCGATGACGCGGGCGCCGGAAGGGGCGGCGCCGGCGCCGACCGAGACGATCCTGCCGTCGCGGATGACGACCGTACCGTTCTCGATGACGGAGGTGCCGGTCAGGATACGCCCGCCGACAATCGCTACCGTTTCCTGAGCCAATGCAGGGGCGGCGAGAGAGAGGGCTGCGACAGCGCCCGCGAGGATGTGAGACAGGCGCATCAGCGGGCTCCTTCCGTGACGTTGGCGGCGGTCTGGCCGTAGCCCGGCTGGCCCAGTTCGAAGTCGCTGGTCGGCTGATAGGCGGGGTTGGTGCGGTCGAAGGCCAGGGCGCCGTCGATGAAGACCTGGTCTGCGCGGGCGTAGATGGAGAAGGGATCGGCGCTCCAGATCACCACGTCGGCGCGCTTGCCGGCCTCCAGCGAGCCGGTCTGGTCGGCGATGCCGATGGCGCGGGCGGCGTTGGAGGTGAACCAGCCGATGGCGTGTTCCTCGGAGATGTTCAGCCCGGCGCGACGGCCGGCCGACAGGGCGGCGGCGGCCTCCTGGTTCAGGCGCTGGGTCAGTTCGGGGTCGTCGGAGTGGATGACGGCGCACGAACCGGGCTGGGCGTCCACCAGGGCGGCGTTCTCCTCGATGGCGTCCAGCGCCTCCATCTTGAAGCCCCACCAGCCGGTCCAGACGGCGGCGCAGATGCCGTTGGCGGCCAGTTGCGGGGCCAGCTTGTAGGCCTCGGTGGCGTGGTGGAAGGTGGAGATGCGGTAGCCGAACTCCTTGGCCATATCCATCATCAGCGCCATCTCGTCGGCGCGGTAGCAGTGGTTCTGGATCAGGATCGACCCGTCCAGCACTCCGGCCAGGGTCTCGTTCTGCAGGTTGCGGGTGGGGGGCGAACCTTCGTGATCCTCCTGCCACTTGTCCCACTTGGCCTTGTAGTCGCGCGCGGCGATGAAGGCGGCGCGGTAGCCGGCCATATTGCCCATGCCGGTGGCCGGGCTCTGGTTGCGGCCGCCATAGACCCGCGACGGGTTCTCGCCGCAGGCCATCTTGACCGTATAGGGGGCGGACGGGAACTTCATGCCCTGCATGGTGATCGAGGGCACGTTGCGGATGGTCACGCCCCGACCGCCGAACAGATTGGCCGAGCCGGGCAGGATGTGCATGGTCGTGACGCCGCCGGCGCGGGCGGTGTTGAAGCCCGGATCCTGGGGCCACAGCGAATGTTCGGCCCAGACCTGGGCGGTGTTCGGGCTGGTCGCCTCGTTGCCGTCGCTCATGCCCTGAACGCCGGGGGACGGATAGACGCCCAGGTGGCTGTGGACGTCGATGACGCCGGGGGTGACATAACGGCCGCGCGCCTCGACGACGCGATAGCCGGCGGGGACGGGGGTCGAGGCGTCGCCGACGGCGGCGATCTTGCCGTCCGTGACCACGACCACGCCGTTCTCGATCTTGCGATCCGTGCCGGTCAGGACGGTGGCGCCCACCACGGCGAAGTTCTCGCGCGGCAGGGGCTGGTAGGTGGAGGGATAGGGGTCCAGCGTTGTCGAGGGATCCAGGCCGGCGGCCAGGGTCTTGGTCTCGGATGGCGCGGCGGCCTCAGATTCTGCGCTGGTGGTGGCGCAGGCCGACAGGCCCAGCACAGCGCAGCCCATGGCCGCGAGGCTGACGCCCCGCAGATGATGTCCGATCATCGGATCCCCTTTTCCCGACGACACGCCAGCCCGACGTGTCTTGCGGCCGTCATAGAAGGGGGTTCGGGCGGAGGCGTCAAAAGATTTCGACGGGGGTTGGCGCGACGCGGGGCATGACAGGCCGCGCGATCTGGGGAAGTATCGCGGCATGACCCTGAAGCTTGATCGCCGCCTCTTCCTCGCCGCCGGTTCGGCCGCCGTTCTGGCGCCCCCGCCCTTCGCCCGACAGACCGAGGGCCCGACCGAAGACTGGACCGCCCTGGCCGCCGATGTGCGCTCGGAGTTCCAGTGGGCGTGGGGGCACTATCGCGCCAAGGCCTGGGGCAAGGACGAGATCAATCCGGTCTCGGGCACGGCCCAGTCCTTCTTCATTCCCGGCCACGACCTGGGCCTGTCGCTGGTCGAGGCGCTGGACACCCTGTGGATGATGGAGCTGGACGAGGAGTTCCAGCAGGGGCTCGACTGGGTGAAGACGAACCTGGACTTCGACATCGACGGCGAGAGCCAGGTGTTCGAGACCAATATCCGCCTGGTCGGCGGCCTGCTGTCGGCGCACCTGGCGTGTGGCGATCCGGTGCTGCTGGCCAAGGCCAAGGACTTAGCCGACCGGCTGATGAAGGCGTTCGAGGCCTCGCCTCACGGCCTGCCCTATCGCTATGTGAACCTGAAGACCGGGGCCGTGCGCGACCCGGAGACCAACCTGGCCGAGATCGGCACCTATGCGACCGAGTTCGGGGTGCTGGGCCGGCTGCTGGGGGACGAGCGCTATTATATGGCGGCCAAGCGGGCGATGAAGCACGCGCTGGACCGGCGGTCGGACATCGGCCTGATGGCGGCCAACATCCATGCCGAGACGGGCGAGTTCATCAGCCGCAACGCCTCGATCGACGTCTATGCCGACAGTTTCTACGAATACCTCTGGGACAGCTGGGAACTGTTCGGCGACGCCGAGATGAAGGCCTGGGCGGTGGAGACCACCGACGCCATCGTGAGGCATCAGGCCAAACGCTATGACGGGCGGCTGTGGTTCCCGATGGTGGATTTCGAGACCGGCGAACCGACCGGGACCAGCCAGACCGAACTGGGCGCCTATCTGGCCGGCCTGCTGGGACAGGTGGGAAAGAAGGCCGAGGGCGACGACTTCCTGGCCAGCTATACCGAGATGCAGCAGGCCTGGACCATCATCCCGGAATCCATCGATGTGACGACCCGCCGTCCGCGCACCAAGGCGACGGGCCTGCGGCCCGAATATCCCGACGCCTGCCTGAACCTGTGGCTGGGCGACCGCGACGAGCGATACCGGAGCCTGTCGGCCATCCACTATCGCAACATGAAGGCGACCAGCCGGGCGGCGTTCGGCTACACGGCCCTGGCCGACATCACCGCGCGGCCCATGGCCCAGGGCGACAACTGCCCCGGCTACTGGTGGTCCGAGCAGATGAAATACTACTGGCTGCTGTTCTCCGACTGCCGCCGCGTGGACTACGCCCAGCTGCAGCTGAGCACCGAGGCGAACGTGCTGCGCGGGTTCGTGCGGGGATAGGGGCGCGCTGGCCGGGCGCGGGGTCAAGGTCATCCGACTGCGCGCCGTCCATGTGAAGGATGAGCTGGAGGGCGTGCTCGGCTTCATCCTGGCGGCGGTGCGGGAAAGACGGGGCGACGGATAGGGCGGAGTCGCCCCCTCCTGGTCGCTGGCGCGACCTGTCCTCCCCATTCGCCTTCGCGAATGGGGAGGTGATGGTTCCTAACGGCCGTAATCCGTCATCGAGAACGGGCGGGCGTCGGGCGTGGTGGCCCAGGTGCGGTTGGGGGCGGGGTCATGGTGAAGGTCAGCTCGCCGCCGGCGAGGATCTGGTCGTGGGTCACGACCGAGCGGTCCAGGGGGCGGCTGTTCAGGGTGACCGAGCCGACGTAGGGGTGGGCGTCCGACAGGCCCTCGGCGCGGATGGTGAACTTGCGGCCGTTGGGCAGGTTCAGGGTGGCGCGGTCCACGAAGGGGCGGCCGATGACATATTCGTTGGAGCCCGGCGTCACCGGATAGAAGCCGAGCGCGGTGAACATCAGCCAGGCCGACATCTGGCCCAGGTCGTCGTTGCCGGCCAGACCGTCGGGCGTGGTCTTGTACTGGGTCTCGACGATCTGCTTCAGCCGCTCCTGGGTGCGCCAGGGCTGGCCCGCATAGACATACATGTATGCCGTGTGGTGGCTGGGTTCGTTGCCGTGGATGTACTGGCCGATCAGGCCGGCGATGTCTTCGGCGTGGGAATAGTCCAGGCCGGTGTTGTCGTAGTCGAACATGGCGTCCAGCTTGGCGACCGTGGCCGCATCGCCGCCCATGATCCCGACCAGGCCGCCCAGGTCCTGGGGCGCGAACCAGGAATATTGCCAGGCGTTGCCCTCGGTATAGTCCGACCCATAGTTGATCGCGACAGGATCGAACGGCTCGCGGAAGGTCCCGTCGGCCTTGCGGGCGCGCACGAAGCCGGTCTTGGCGTCGAAGCTGTTCTTCCAGAAGCCGGCGCGGCGCTCGAAGGTCTCGGCCACGTCATCGCGGCCCAGCGAACGGGCCATGCGGGCGATGGTCCAGTCGTCATAGGCGTATTCGACGGTCTTGGACGCCGCCTCGGGCTCGCGGTCGATGGGGACGTAGCCGAGGTCCATATAGTCGCCCAGGCCGCCGTAGGGGCGGTAGGTCGCGCTGGCGATCATGGCGTCCAGGGCGGCGTTGCCGTCGAAGCCGCGCAGCCCTTTCATCCAGGCGTCGGCGATGACCGGGACGGCGTGATAGCCGATCATGGTCCAGGTCTCCTGGCCGGCGAATTGCCAGACGGGCAGGACGCCATGCGGACTGGCCTGCTGGGACGCCAGCAGGGACTGGATCATGTCCACGTTCCTGGCCTCCGGCTGGACAAGGGTCAGCAGCGGGTGTTCGGCGCGGAAGGTGTCCCACAGCGAGAAGGACGAGTGGAAGGTGAAGCCCTCTGCCGTGTGGACCTGGTTGTCCGGCCCGCGATAGCGGCCGTCCACGTCGCCCGAGACGCTGGGGGCGATCAGGGCGTGATAGAGGGCGGTGTAGAGGCTGGTCTTCATGTCCGGCGACGCCTCGATGTCGATGGCGCCCAGGGCCTGTTCCCAGGCGGTCTTGGTCGAGGCGCGCAGGGCGTCGAAGTCGAAATCGCCGCCTTCGCTGTCCAGGTTCCGGATCGCGCCCTCCTCGTCCACGGTCGAGATGGCGACCTTGACCAGCAGGGGGCCGTCCAGCGGACCGAAGTCGAAGGCGGCCTCGAGCGCCCGGCCCTCCAGCACCAACTTCTCCTCCGGCGTCCGGCCCGGCTGTTTGAAGCCGTTGTAGGGGACGTCGGTCTCGGCGTTCTTTATCGCGTGGCCGGTCATGGGCTGGGAGAAGCGCATGGCGAAATAGAGCTGGCGCGCCGGGGCCCAGCCGCGCGTCTCACGGAAACCCGTGACCACGCCGTCGGGCCGCACGCGGATGCGCGACCACAGGACCTTGCCCGGATAGTCGTAGATGGAGCGGCGGAAATCGAGCAGCACATGGGCCGGCCGGCCGGCCGGGAAGCTGTAGCGATGCAGGCCGACGCGCGTGCCCGCCGTCAGTTCGGCGCGGACGCCGGAATCGGTCAGGCTGACGGCGTAATAGCCGGGCTCGGCCGTCTCGGTGGCCTTGTCGAAGCGCGAGCGATAGCCGGAGCCGGGCTGGGCGATGTCGCCCGGCTCCCATTTCACCTCGCCCGACAGGGGCGTCAGCAGGACGTCGCCCAGGTCCGAATGGCCCGAGCCGGAGAAGTGGGTGTGGGAGAAGCCCAGGATGGTCGGGTCGTCGTGGCGATAGCCCGAGGCCCAGTCATAGGACTGGCGGAAGGGTTTGATGTCGGTGTCGGGGCTGAGCTGGACCATGCCGAAGGGGGCGACGGCGCCGGGGAAGGTATGGCCCTTGCCCGCCGTGCCGATGAAGGGGTCGACGGCGTCGAACGGGGTCGAGGCGGTCTGGGCGCAGGCGGTCCCCGCCGTGAACATCATCGCCGCAATGGCCAGACCCAGTCTTTTCATCCGCAAATCCTCCCTGAAGGTGGCGGGAGGTGACAGGCGCCGCGCGCGAAAGGCAAGGGGGAAAGGTGGACGCCCGACCCTGCGACGGCTAACGGCTGGCGCATGAGCGACGACGACCGTCCCGAGGACGAAAACCCCCATCTCGACCGCCCGCTGCGGTCGTTCGGCCGCATCAAGGCCCGCCCCATCAAGCCGCGCCAGGCCGCGCTGATGGAGACCCTGCTGCCCGAAATCGCCGTGCCCGATCCCAGGGCCGGGCCGGTGGACCCGAAGGCGATGATGTCCGACGCCGCCGAGGTGTGGCTGGAGATCGGCTTCGGCGGGGGCGAACATATGGCGGCCCAGGCGGCGACGCGGCCCGACGCGCTGGTGATCGGCTGCGAGCCCTTCCTGAACGGCGTGGCCTCGGCCCTGCGCCACGTCGAGGAGGGCGGGCTGAAGAACGTCCGCATCCACGCCGACGACGCGCGCGACCTGGTGGACGCCCTGCCGGACGCCTCGGTGGACCGGGTGCTGATCCTGTTCCCCGACCCCTGGCACAAGGCCCGGCACAACAAGCGCCGCCTGTTGCAGGACGAGACCGCCCAGGCCTTCGCCCGCATCCTGAAACCGGGCGGGACGCTGCGGTTCGTCACCGACTGGCTGGACTATGCGCAATGGGCGCTGGAGCGGCTGAACCGCACGCCGGGGCTGGAGCGGATCGGGGATGCGGACCAGGACTGGTTCGTCCCGCCGGCCGACCATGTCGTCACCCGCTATGAAGAAAAGAAGCTGGGCGACACCGCGCCGGTCTTCCTGGAGTTCCGGCGGACACTATGACGCGGCCTGCGCGTAGTCTCACCTAGGGCGCTGTTTGAAGGTTATTTAACGAACTTCGTTAGTTCTGGTCCCAACAACTGAGATGGGACGGGGCGGATGAAGGCGTTGACGATCGGCGGGAGGATCAACCTCCTGGCTCTGGTGACGATGGCGGGCCTGCTGGTCGTCACGGGTCTGTCCCTGATGCGGGTGGACGCGGTCATGCGCGAGGACATCGCCGACCGCACCAAGAAGTCCGTCGAGATCGCCTACAGCGTCGTCGCCCACTATCAGGCCGAGGAACAGGCGGGACGCCTGACCCGCGCCCAGGCGCAGGACGCCGCCAAGGCCGCCGTGGGCGCGATGCGGTATGGCCAGGACGACTATTTCTGGATCAACGACATGCATCCCACCATGGTGATGCACCCGATGAAGCCGGCCCTGGAGGGCAAGGACATCAGCCAGAACAAGGACGCCAACGGCGTGCTGATGTTCCAGAACATGGTGGCGGTGGTGAAGGCCGACGGCGAAGGCTTCGTCGCCTATGACTGGGACAAGCCGGGCCAGACCGAGGCCTCGCCCAAGATCTCCTTCGTCAAGGGGTTCGCGCCCTGGGGCTGGGTGATCGGATCGGGCGTCTATACCGACCAGATCGCGGCGGCCGTGGCCAAGGCGGCGCTGACCCTGGGGTCCATGGCCCTGCTGGTGGCGCTGGCGGTCGGGGCGGCAGGCTGGTTCATCGGCCGGTCGGTGTCGGCGCCCGTGGTGGCCCTGGGTCGCCGGATGCGCGGCCTGGCGGACGGCGACAAGACCGCCGAGATTCCGGGCGTGGCGCGCGGGGACGAGATCGGCCAGATGGCCGCCGCCCTGGCCATCTTCCGCGACGCCGCCATCGAGAAGGACCGGCTGGAGGCCGAGGCCCTGTCGCAGCGCTCGATGAGCGAACAGGAACGGGCCGCGCGCGAGGCCGACAAGGCCGCCGAGGCCGAGGCCGACCGTGTGACCATCACCGCCCTGGGCCAGGGCCTCTCGGCCATGGCCGACGGGGACCTGACCTATCGGATCGAGGCCGAGTTCGCGCCCAAGGCGGCGCAGCTGAAGACCGACTTCAACGCCGCCATCGCCCAGCTGCAGCAGGCCGTGTCGGTGGTGGTGGCCAATATCTCGGGCATCCGTTCGGGCGCCGGCGAGATTTCGCAGGCGGCCGACGACCTGTCGCGCCGCACCGAACAACAGGCGGCCGGGCTGGAAGAGACGGCCGCTGCGCTGGACGAAATCACCGCCACGGTGAACAAGACGGCGTCCGGCGCGCGTCAGGCCTCGGACGTGGTCCAGGCCGCCAAGGGCGACGCCGAGACCTCGGGCGTCATCGTGCGCGACGCGGTCCAGGCGATGCAGGCCATCGAAGGCTCATCGTCGCAGATCAGCCAGATCATCGGCGTCATCGACGAGATCGCCTTCCAGACCAATCTGCTGGCCCTGAACGCCGGGGTCGAAGCCGCCCGTGCAGGCGAGGCCGGTCGCGGCTTTGCGGTCGTGGCGTCCGAAGTCCGGGCCCTGGCCCAGCGTTCGGCGGAAGCGGCGAAAGAGATCAAGACCCTGATCTCGACCTCGACCACCCAGGTCGGATCGGGCGTCAAACTGGTCGGTCAGACGGGCGAGGCCCTGCAACGGATCGTGGACCGGGTCGCCGAGATCGACGGCCTGGTGTCCGAAATCGCCGCCTCGGCCCAGGAACAGGCTGTCGGCCTGGCCCAGGTCAACACCGCGGTGAACCAGATGGACCAGGTCACGCAACAGAACGCCGCCATGGTGGAGGAATCGACCGCCGCCAGCCATTCGCTGGCCCAGGAGGCCGAAAGCCTGCAGGCCTCGGTCGCCCAGTTCCGCGTCGGTTCGGCCGTCGCCCCGGCTCCGGTCGTGTACAGGGCGCCGGCGCCCGCCGCCGCGCCGCGCTCGCCCCACCTCGTCGCCGCGCTGAAGACCGTCGGCCGGGGCGGCGCCGCGCCGCGCGTCGCGGCCATGGCCGCCGCAGACGGGTGGGAAGAGTTTTAAGCCTAACGGTCTGAAAGGGGCTGGCGCTTCGGCGCCGCACCGCCCAGCTATGGCGCCAACCGGAGCCATATGATGACCTTCTCGATCTACGACGCCGCCTCGCCGATCTTCGTGCGCGGCCTGACCAATCTGTCCGGCCTGCTCGACAAGGCCGCAGCGGAGGGCTTCGACGAAGCCGTTCTGGTCCAGGCCCGGTTGTATGAGGACATGCGGCCGCTGGCGTCGCAGATCCAGTTGACGTCCGACTCGGCCAAGGGCGCCGTCGCGCGGCTGGCGGGCGTGGACAATCCGGCCATGGCCGACACTGAGACCACCTTCGCCGAGCTGAAGGACCGCATCGCCCGCACCCTGGCCTTCATCGAAAGCGTGGAGCCCGCCGCCTTCGCCGGCGCCGAGAGCCGGCCCATCGTGGTCAAGACGCCCAACCGCGAACTGCATTTCGACGGCGCCGGCTATCTGACCAGCTTCGTCCTGCCCAACTTCCACTTCCACCTCACGACCGCCTACGCCATCCTGCGCAAGGAAGGCGTGCCGCTGGGCAAGATGGATTATCTGGGTCAGCTGGCGCTCGCATAGGGGCGGATCATGAAACAGGCCAGCAAGCGAGACGGGCGGATAAATATCCTGCTTCTGATCCTGCTGGCGCTGTTTGCGCCGGCGTTCTCGCTGTTGCTCTTCGGGTCCCTGTCTGCGGTCTGCGGATTTCACCTGATGAGTTCCACCATTCCTGTGCCCGGCGCCTTGTTTAATCCCTTGGCCTTCGTGTTCGCGGTCGCTTACGGCGCGATCCCGGCTTTCGTCTTCGGTTCGCTGGGTTGCATGGCCGCGACGGCCTTGCTGTCAAAGTCGCCCGCATGGCTTTGGAGCCTCGCCGGTGCGGGCTCGGCTCTGGCCTATGTCGTCGTGTTCCTGGTGATGGGCCTTGTGTTCGACATTCGAGAGCCGACGCTATGGATCGGCCCCTTCGTCGGAACGGGCGACAAGCCGCCTGCACCAGTGGTGGCGTCGGGCTCCATCGTGTTCAGCATCGTCGTCGCCGGCGCCGTGGCGGCGAGCCTGTATCGTGCGGCGACGAAACCGCCCACGCCGAAAGGGGCTGACAAGCGATCGTGAACGGCCTATATGGCCCCTCACATCGTTAGACCGGCGTCCAACGGCGTCGTTCCAAGCGGCGGCCCGGACGGACCGCCGCTTTTGTTTTGGATATTCGTCGCTTGCGCGCAAGAACCGCCCAGGACCGCCAACTGCTGGAGCTGATCGATCCCATCGCGGAGTCGCTCGGTCTGGAAGTCGTGCGCGTCCGCCTGATGACCGGCTCCAAGCGCCAGCGCCTGCAGGTCATGGCTGAGCGCCCATCCGACCACGACATCTCGGTCGAACAGTGCGCCAAGCTGAGCCGCGCCGTGTCGGAGGTGTTCGACGCCGCCGACCCCATCGCTGGCGAATATATGCTGGAGGTTTCGTCGCCCGGCATCGACCGGCCCCTGACCCGTCCCATCGACTTCGACCTGTTCGAGGGCGAGGAGGCGCGTCTGGAGACCGACCGGATGATCGAGGGCCGCAAACGCTTCAAGGGCGTGCTGGCCGGCTATGAGGACGGCAACGTCCTGATCGACCTGGACGGCGAGGACGAGACCGCCCTGATCCCGTTCGATTGGTTGAGCGATGCGAAACTGGTCCTGACCGACGCCCTGATGAAGCGCGGCGCCGCCATTCGCGCCGCGCGCGGCGAACCCGAAGACGACGGCCTGCCGGAAGGTGAGGCCGCTGAACTGACAACCGACACCACGACCCCTTCTGAGGACAACGCCTGATGGCCGTCACCGGTATTTCCGCCAACCGCCTCGAACTGCTGCAGATCGCCAATGCGGTCGCGCAAGAGAAGAACATCGAGCGCGAGATCGTCATCGAGGCGATCGAGGAGGCGATCCAGAAGGGCGCCAAGTCGCGTTACGGCGCCCACCACGACATCCGCGCCAAGATCGACCACAAGACCGGCGAACTGGCCCTGACGCGTCACGTCACCATCGTCGCGGACGACTGGCAGCCGGAAGACGAGCTGGAAGAGTTCAACGACAGCGCCATGGTGCGCCTGACCGACGCCTCCAAGCGCGATCCCGAGGCCGAGGTCGGCAAGGAATATGTCGAGACCCTGCCGCCGTTCGAGTTCGGCCGCGTCCAGACCCAGATGGCCCGCCAGGTCGTGACCGGCAAGGTCCGCGAGGCCGAGCGCGCCAACCAGTACGAAGAGTTCAAGGATCGCGTCGGCGAGATCGTCAACGGCACGGTCAAGCGCGTCGAATACGGCAACACCATCGTCGACCTGGGCCGGGGCGAGGGCGTCATGCGTCGCGACCAGTCCATCCCGCGCGAAGTGTTCAACATCGGCGACCGGATCCGCACCTACATCTACGACGTCCGGCCCGAGGCCAAGGGCCCGCAGGTCATGCTGTCGCGCGCCCACCCCGGCTTCATGGCCAAGCTGTTCGCCCAGGAAGTGCCGGAAGTCTATGACGGCGTGATCGAGATCCGCGCCGCTGCGCGTGACAGCGGCTCGCGCGCCAAGATGGCCGTCCTGTCCAACGACAGCTCGATCGATCCCGTCGGCGCCTGCGTCGGCATGCGCGGCTCGCGCGTTCAGGCGGTCGTCGCCGAACTTCAGGGCGAGAAGATCGACATCATCCAGTGGAACCCGGACGAGCCGACCTTCATCGTCAACGCCCTGGCCCCGGCCGAAGTCTCCAAGGTCGTGCTCGATGAAGAAGCCGGCCGCGTGGAAGTGGTCGTGCCTGACGAACAGCTGTCGCTGGCCATCGGCCGTCGCGGCCAGAACGTGCGCCTGGCCAGCCAACTGACCGGCTGGCAGATCGACATCATCACCGAGGCCCAGGACTCCGAGCGTCGCCAGCGCGAGTTCGCCGAACGCACCGGCCTGTTCCAGGAAGCCCTGGACGTGGACGAGGTGATCGCCCAGCTGCTGGTCACCGAAGGCTTCGCCACGGTGGAAGACCTGGCCTATGTCGATCCGTATGAAGTCTCGGAGATCGAGGGCTTCGACGAGGAGACCGCCGAGGAGTTGCAGGCCCGCGCCCGCGAATTCCTGGACAAGAAGGCCGCCGAGCTGGACGCCAAGCGCGTCGAACTGGGCGTCGAGGACGGCGTGCTTCAGGTGCCGGGCGTGACCCTGCCCATGGCGGTCGCCCTGGGCGAAGGCGGCGTGAAGACGGTCGAGGACCTGGCCGACCTGGCCACCGACGAAATCCGCGGCGGCTATGAGGTGAAGAACGGCGAACGGGTCAAGGTGCCGGGCGTGCTGGAAAGCTTCAACCTGGCCCAGGAAGACGCCGAAATGCTGATCCTGCAGGCGCGCGTCGCCGCCGGCTGGATCGACGCTTCGGAACTGCCGCAGCCTGCGCCGGAAGAGTTCGAGGAAGAGGGCGAATACGCCGAGGGCGAATACGATCCGGACCAGGTGTTCGGCGACGCGCCCGCCGAGGCCGAAGGCGCCGAGGCCGCATCCGACGAAACGGAGGTCCTCGCCGAGGACGGCTCCGAACCGTCGAACGCGTGATGGGAGACCTGGCCACATATGAGCTTGCGCGACGCAACGATCGATAGGGAACGCCGGGACCTCGTCTCTCACGAGGTCATGGACGAATCTCGCCTGATCCGTTTCGTCGCCGGGCCCGATGGCCAGGTGGTTCCCGACCTGGGCAGGAAACTGCCCGGACGCGGCCTGTGGGTCGAAGCCAGCCGCGCCTCGGTCGAGGCGGCGGTCAAGAAGAACGGCTTCACCCGCTCGGCCAAGACCAAGCTGACCGCCCCGGCGGACCTGGCCGACGTCGTCGAACGGCTGCTGGTCCGGCGCTGTCTCGACCAGCTGGGTCTTGCCCGGCGCGAAGGCGTGCTTATCTCTGGCTTCGAGAAATCCGCCGCGAACATCCGTTCGGGCAAGGCCGCCTGGGTGGTGGAAGCCGCCGACGGCTCGGCCGATGGACGCGGAAAGATCCTCGCCCTGGCCCGTCATCAGAACTCAAAGATCTGCGGCGCGTTCACGGCGGACGATTTGAGTTTGGCCCTTGGGCTGGAAAATGCGATACACGCCGTCCTGCTTGCGGGCGGACGGGCCGATCGGTGGACCATAGAGGTCGAACGACTGGCTGGATTTCGGCCGCTTCGCCCCCCTCACTGGGATGTTTCCGGTGTCGAGGACGGATCGGCGGGAGCAACCCCGACTGACCTTGATGAAGGTGGGGCGCGCTGAGGATTACAACGACCGAGGGCCTGTCTCCAAGGGCGGAGACGGGCTCACGGTCGTTCATGGGTATTAGATGAGGACGGCGGGCCTTTCCGCCCCGAGTAAAGCGACCGGATGAGCGACGAAAACGACAAGACCAACGAAGGCCAGGGCAACGCAGGCGGCACGCCGTCCCAGACGGGGCCCCGCGCTCCGCTGAGCCTGAAGCCGCGCGTTGTGGGATCGGTCCCGACCGGGACCGTGAAGCAGAGCTTCAGCCATGGCCGATCCAAGACGGTGGTGGTCGAGACCAAGCGCCGCGCCGGCGCCGGGGGGCCGCAACGTCCGCAGGGCTTCGATGTCGCGCGTCCGCAGCAGACCTCGCAGGCGCCGCGTCCGCAGGGCCAGCGCCCGTCCCAGCCCGCCGGCGGCGCCCTGTCGCCCGAGGAGCAGGAAGCGCGTCGTCGCGCCATCGCCCTGGCGACCCAGGCCAACGCCGCCAAGGCTGACGCCGCCGCCGCCGCCAAGGCGGCAGCCGACGCCGCCGCTCGCGACCAGGCCGCCGCCACCGAACGCGCCGCCCAGGCCGCCCGCGACGAGGCCGCCGCCGCCAAGGCCGCCGCCGAAGCCGCCCGCGCCGAAGCCGCCAAACTGACCGCCGCCGCGCCCGCCGCCCCGGCCAAGCCTGCGCCCAAGCCGGCCGCGCCCGTCGCTGCGGCTCCCGCGCCGGTCGCCCCGACCCCGACGCCGCCCGCAGCGGCGACGCCCGCCGCTCCGGCGCGTCCGGCGGCGCCTGCCCGTCCGGTCGTCAACTTCGGCCAGCGCGTGCCCAAGCCCGGCAATCCCCAGCGCGCGGCGCCCGAGCGTCCCGCCTTCGGCGGTCGTTCGGCGCGTGAACAGGCGATGGGCGGCGGCGAACGGTCCTATTCGGATCGGCCCCAGACCGACCGTCCGCAGAGCGCCCGTCCGCAAGGCGCCAGGCCGGCCGAGCCCGTTCGCTATTCGGCTCTGAACCCGCGTCCGGCCCCCGGCGCCGCCCGTCCCGGCGGCGCACGCCCCGGCCCTGGCGGTCGTCCGACCCCGAACGCGCCTCCGGCCGAGGCCAATGTTCTGCGTCCGGCCCGCGCGCCCGGCGCCGGCTTCGGCCGTCCGGTCGGCCGCGACGACGATCGCGAGAAGCGCTTCTCCGACGCCGGCAAGGCGGTCAGCCGCACACGCGGCGAGCCCAAGCGCCGCGAAGGCCGCATGACCATTCAGTCCGTGGTCGGCGACGGCGACGCCGCCGAGCGGATGCGCTCGCTGGCCTCGGTCCGCCGCGCCCGCGAACGCGAGAAGGAAAAGCGTAAGGGCGGCTCGACCGACGCGCCGAACCGTCCGCGCGAAGTGGTCATTCCCGACGTCATCACCGTTCAGGAGCTGTCCAACCGGATGGCCGTGCGCGGCGTCGACATCATCAAGTTCCTGATGAAACAGGGCCTGATGATGAAGATCAACGACGTGATCGATTCCGACACCGCCGAACTGGTGGCCGAGGAGTTCGGCATGGCGGTCAAGCGCGTGTCGGAATCCGACATCGAGTTCGGCTTCCTGGGCGATGCGGACGACGCCGAAGCGGCGGACATGCGTGCGCCGGTCGTGGCCATCATGGGCCACGTCGACCACGGCAAGACCTCGCTGCTGGACGCCTTGCGCACGACCGACGTCGCCGGTGGCGAAGCCGGCGGCATCACCCAGCACATCGGCGCCTATCAGGTGCGTCTGCCGGACGACCAGAAGGTCACCTTCCTGGACACCCCGGGCCACGCCGCCTTCTCGGCCATGCGGGCGCGCGGCGCCAATGTGACCGACATCGTGGTCCTGGTCGTGGCCGCCGACGACGGCGTCATGCCGCAGACGATCGAAGCCATCCAGCACGCCAAGGCGGCCAATGCGCCCCTGATCGTGGCCGTGAACAAGATGGACAAGCCGGGGGCGACTTCGCAGAAGGTCGTCAACGAACTGCTGCAGTATGAAGTCATCGCCGAAAGCCTGGGCGGCGACACCCAGATCATCGAGGTGTCCGCCAAGGAGCGGATGAACCTCGACGGCCTGCTGGAAGCCATCTTGGTCCAGGCCGAGGTCATGGACCTGCGCGCCAACGCCGATCGCTCGGCCGAGGGCGTGGTCATCGAGGCCAAGCTGGACAAGGGTCGCGGCCCTGTCGGCACCGTCCTGGTCAAGCGCGGCACGCTGAAGCGCGGCGACATCGTCGTGGCCGGCGGATCGTGGGGCAAGGTTCGCGCCCTGCTGAACGAGCGCAACGAGCAACTGACCGAAGCCGGTCCCTCCGTCCCGGTCGAGATCCTGGGCCTTGACGAGGCGCCGTCTCCGGGCGAGGTCTTCGCCGTGGTGGATTCGGAAGGCCGCGCCCGCGAGCTGACCGAATACCGTCAGCGCGTGAAGCGCGAGAAGGCTCAGGTGTCGGGCGGCTCGGTGTCGCTGGTCGACATGATGTCCAAGCTGCAGTCCAAGAAGGTCTCGGAACTGCCGGTCGTCATCAAGGCGGACGTGCAGGGTTCGGCCGAAGCCATCGTCAGCTCGCTGGACAAGATGAGCACCGACGAGGTGCGCGCGCGCACGGTCTATTCCGGCGCCGGCGGCATCACCGAGAGCGACGTCAACCTGGCCAAGTCGGCCGGCGCGCCGATCCTGGGCTTCAACGTCCGTGCGTCGAAACAGGCGCGCGATCTGGCCGACCGCGAGGGCGTCGAGATCCGCTACTATTCGATCATCTACGACCTGCTGGACGACATTAAGGGCGTGCTGTCGGGCATGCTGGCGCCGCTGCAACGGGAAACCTTCCTGGGCAACGCCGCCGTCCTGCAGGTGTTCGACATCTCCAAGATCGGCAAGATCGCCGGTTGCCGGGTGTCGGAAGGCGTGGTCCGCAAGGGCGCGCGGGTCCGTATCGTGCGCGACGACGTGGTCGTGCTGGAGCTGGGCACGCTCAACACGCTCAAACGCTTCAAGGACGAGGTCAACGAGGTCACGGCGGGCCAGGAGTGCGGCATGCAGTTCCAGGGCTTCCAGGACATCAAGGAAGGCGACTACATCGAGTGCTTCACGGTCGAAGAGATCAAGCGCACCCTGGACTAGGTCCGGGGGGCGTTTGGCCCTGAGCGTGACGGCGGCGACGATACAAGTCCGGCGAGGTCGTTTCCTGCGGCCTTGTCGTGGCGGGCGCCGGTCAGTCCGGCGCTCCGAAATCCATGACCAGCGCCTCCCGTCCCAGCAACGCCAGCACCCGCCGGAACGCCGCCTGATCCAGTGCGGTCGTCGCCGTATTCGTCAGGGGGTGGAAGTTGACGATGTCGGCGTCCCACAGGCGGCGGTCCAGGACGAAGGTCACGCGGCGGTTCGTGTCGTTGATCAGGCCCAGCGCCGTGACCGAGCCGGGGCGGACGCCCAGGGTGTTGTACATCAGCGTCTCGTTTCCGAACGACAGGCGGCCCGAGCCCATGGCGGCGGCGGCGCGCTTCAGGTCGATGACCGTGTCCTGGCGGGCCGAGATCAGCCACAGCCGGCCTTTGTGATCCTTCAGGAACAGGTTCTTGGTGTGGGCGCCGGGCAGGTCGGCCTTGAGGTCCAGACCTTCCTCGACGCGGAAGACGGCCGGGTGGTCGTGGGTGACGTGATCCACGCCGTTCGCGGCCAGCCAGGCGGTCAGGGCCTCGCGGTCGAAAGCGGGTGGAGGAGCGGAGTCTGGCGTCATGGTTGAGCAGTCAGGTCTGGGGCGCTAGGAACGGGTCCATGGTCGATACCGTGCAGACGCGCCCGCTGGAACTGGAATGCTATCCGATGACGGCCCGGCCGCCGGACCTCGTGCCCGGCCGCCAGTCACGCAACTGGATGGACGCCTTCATCAGCCGCCACCCGTATCGATGCCTGCCGCTGAACATGGCCAACACCACCGGGTGGGAGATCCTGTGCCCGTTCGGCTTCTCGGCCGAATGGAACGGCGGCCCGCGTCAGGAAGACATCGTCATCACGCCGGACCGGCCCCAGCACGATCTGGACCATTTCGTCACCTCGCACTTCTCGCGCGGCGTCCTGACCATGCACCCGCAATATCTGTTCCGCACGCCGCCGGGCTGGGGGATGATGTGCTCGGGGTCGCCCAACCATGTGAAGGACGGGATCCAGCCGCTGGTCGGCCTGATCGAGACCGATTGGCTGCCCTTCCCCTTCACGATGAACTGGATCTTCACCCGGCCGGGCCGGATCACCTTCGAGAAGGGCGAGCCCTTCTGCTTCATCAATCTGATCGAGCACAAGAAGGTCGAGCAGTTCCAGCCGATCATCCGCACCCTGGAATCCAACCCGGTGATGAAGGGCCAGTTCGAGGCCTGGAACCGCGCACGCACCGACTTCAACCAACGCCTCGCCGGCGGCGATCCCGATGCGGCCAAGGAGGCGTGGCAGCGATATTACTTCAAGGGCGAGGTGCCCGAGGCCCTGGGCACGGCGCCGGCCACCCACTCCAACAAGCGCCGGCTGAAGTCGCCGCGCGTGGGGTAAGAAAAAGCCCTCTCCCATTGGGAAAGGGCTTGAGCCTCGAAGAGCCGAAGACGGATCCGCAAGGCGAAAGGATGAGGGGCGGGTCCGTGCGACTTGGCCTATTCGCCGACCCTCATCCGGCCCTACGGGCTACCTTCTCCCGATGGGAGAAGGGCTGTGGATGTCTTACATCCCCGGGCGCGTGACCTGCGGGCCCAGGTTCTGGACGACTTCGCGGGCGTCGAAGGCGTTGGGGTCGTTGGCGGGCTTGGCGCCGCGGCCCATCACGATTTCGGCGTTGGCCTCGAAGCGATCGACCTGGCGAACGTCGAAGTCGTTGGCGCCCCACGGGCCGTAACGGTCCCACGGGCTCCAGAAGCCGCTGCGATAGTAGCGCCACGACGGACCCCAGTAGGGGCCGTAACGGCCGTAGCCCGAATAGAAGGGATCAGGCGTCCCGACGAAGCGTGTGTCGCGGTCAGTGGCGCGGTTGACGGTGGAGAACCAGTCATAGCCGCTTTCGACGGTCAGTTCGGCCGACCGCAGCAGAAGCGACATCTCGACCTGTTCGCGCGAAGTCACCGAATTGCCGGCGAAGCTGACGCGGAACCGGTTGTTCTCCAGACGCTGTTCGGCATAGCCGCCGCGCTGGCCGTTGAAGCCGGCGGGCTGGTAGGGGGTGGCGGTGGCGCAAGCGGCCAGCGCCAGGCCGGCGGCGACGGTCATCGCCAGGGCCTTGAAGGGTAGAGCTTTCATAAAAATCAACTCCTTGATCGCCCTATAGGGCGCGCTGGCGGCTGAACGACGCATGAACGGCCATTGGTCCCGATCAACTTAGGACGAAGCGGGGCCGCGTCTAGAGCCGCAATACGATCAATACGGCGGCCGTCAGCAAAAGGATGCCGACGAAGACTCCGAAACCGCGCCGGAACCGGGGCTGCTGCATGCGGCGCGACAGCGCGGCGCCGGACACGGCGTAGGCGCTCATCGACATCATATCCATGCCGATCACGGCCAGGGCGAACAGGGCCAGTTGCGGCGCCACCGGCCGGTTCACGTCCAGGAACGGCGGCAGGACGGCGGTGAAGAACAGGATGGCCTTCGGGTTGGCGATCTGGACGGCGAAACCGTCGATCAGGGCGCTGCGGCCCTTCCTGACCACGACATGGTCCGGCTGGGCGGCGGTGGCGAAGGCGCCGCGCAGGGCCTTGATCCCCAGCCAGGCGACATAGAGGGCACCCAGGACGGCGATCACCCTGAAGGCGGCGGGAAAGGCCTTGACCAGGGCGCCCAGGCCCAGCGCCGCCGCCCCGAACCACACCAGGGTCGCCGCATTCATGCCCACGACCCCCACCAGGGCCGAGGCGCGCCCCTTCTCGACGCCCGTCGCCACCGCGAACAGATTGGCCGGGCCGGGCGTGATCGCCATCACCGCCATCACGCCGAGGAAGGTCGAATAGAGGTGCGGATCGACGGGCAGGACGGGCATGCGGCGCGATGTCGCTGCTTCGTTCAGCGCGGTCAAGGACCTGCGTCTCCTCTCCACGCAAAGGGGGAGGAGAGGCGGCGTTACGCCGTCGGGCGTTCCGGGGCTTCAGGCGCTTGCGGCGGCTCGGGCGCTTCGGGGGCCTCGATGTCTTCGGCGACGACTTCGTCGGCGGCCTGGTCCAGCGCATATTGGGCGATCAGGCCGTAGGTCTCGAGCTGTTCGGGATCGGGGTTGGTCCAGGCGCTGTTGCGGGCGATGCCGGTTCCGGCCGCGACCCCGTTCTCCATCGCCTGTTTGACCTCGGGATCGTTCAGGGCGTCCTCGACCAGGGCGTTGACGTCGATGTCCTTCAGCGCCTCGGCCGCCAGTTCGGAGGCGTGTTTCGTCGCCTCGGCGGTGAAGGCGGCGACGTCGGGCGCATATTCGGCCCACAGGGCGGCGACGCGCTGGCCGCGCACGCTCTCGCTCAGGCTTTCGTCTTCGGAGATGGCCTCGGCGCGCTTGCCGAACGCCTCCATCCGGGCCTCGAAGGCGTCGGCGGCGGTTTCCAGCCTGGCTTCGGCCGAGTCGGGCGCGGGCGCCGCGTCTTGCGCCAGGGCCGAGGACAGGGGCAGCAGGGCCAGGGCGGCGGTCAGGCTGAGCAGGCGGATCATGGGAGGGCTCCCGTTGAATGACCCGTGCAAACTCCGCCGTACGCCGCCCCGTCTCAAGTGAAATCGCGGTAAGGCGCCTTACTGCGGTTGGGCGGGGGCTGCGGCGGCTGGCGTGGCGGCGGCCTGTTCGGCCTGAGCGCGGACCATGGCGGGAATGCCCTTGATCTGCTGAGCGGCGGCGGCGACCTGATCGACCGGCGCGCTTTGGGTCGCGGCAAATGTCTGAAGCGCGTCTGCGAAGGCGTCGACCTCCGTCTGATAACGGGCCTGCAGGGCGTCGAGGTCCGTCTTCGCTTTGGCCTTGTCGGCCTGGGCGGCTGCGGCCTGCATCTCGGTGGACATGACCTCCATCTTCTCGCCGAAGGCCTCGGCCTTGGCTTCGAAGGCGGCTTCATCGGGGCTGTCCGCCTCTTCGGTGGGCGCGGCCGGAGCGGGGGTGGCTTGGGGTTCGGCCTGGACAGTGGCGAATGCGGGAACGGCGAACGTCAGCACGGCGACGGCCGCGACGGAAGACAGAAGACGCATGGGATACTCCGAAGCTGGCCGAGGCGGCCGCGAAAGGAGCCGTCCGACCCCCTGAAAGCGCCATCCTGACCCAGTCGCCTCAGATTTCAAAGACCCGATAGGGCGTGTCGCCCAGGGTCCGCAGCACCGGCAGGGCGACGTTATAGACCGGCACCCCCTTGTTGGTGCGCCCCTCGGGCCCGCCGCGATGGGCATGGCCGTGGACGACCAGGCTGACATTGTCGTAGCGGTCGATGGTCTCGGCCAACCGCGAAGACCCCAAAAAGGCGTGGATCTCGGGCGGCTCGCCCATCACCGTCTCGACCACCGGCGCATAGTGAAGCAGCACCACCGAGCGCTCGGTGCGCAGCATGCGGATCGAGTTCTCGATCTGGTTGGCGTCCTCGACCGCCTCCTGCACGAACCGCTTGATCGAGGCCTCGCCGAACGAACTCAGCATGTAACGGCCGAAGCCGCCGACGAACCCCTTGCCGCCGGCGAAGCCGACGCCGTCGATCTCATAGGCCTGGCCGGTCAGCATCTTGACCCCGGCGTCGCACAGCATCCGGGTCACATGGTCGGGCTGGCCGCACTCGTGCTCGTGATTGCCCAGCACCCCGACCATGGGGATGCGGCACAGTTTCAGATCCTCCAGAAGCCGTTCGACCTCGCCGGTCTTGCCGTAGTTGGTCAGGTCGCCGCACAGGCACAGGACGTCGGCGTCGTCGGACACCCGTTCGAACAGTTCGCGGTGCGCCCGCTGGCTGGTCTCGCCGACATGCAGATCGCCGACGGCGGCGACGCGCATCTTTCGAGCCGGACCCGGCTCAAGCCCCGGCTGGGGCGTCTGCATGTCCTTTTGGGTATCGACCTGGGGCGTATCGGTCATGGCTGGCTCCTTCAGTTCACCGGGTCGTGGCGCTCTTCCAGCCCCTTGCCGACCACATCGCCAAAGCCCCATTCGGCGACGTCGGCGACATAGTCGCGTGGGCTGAACAGCCGGCCGCGACAGACCTTCACGCGGGGCGCCGGCAGGTCGATCTGGGCCGTCAGCCGCTGGGTCAGCTCCTCCATCAGCCAGCGCGGCACCCGGTCGCGCTCGGTCGGATAGGCGAAGCGAAAGTTCAACAGATGGGCCGCCAGCACCTCCCAATAGAGGTCCATCTGGTCCAACAGGCTCTTCCAGTCGATGGCGTCGGACTGTTTCAGGATGACGTGGTTCACGTCGGCGCCGTCATAGCGATAGCGGTCCTGGATGAAGACCTTGGACAGGATCAGGGCCGTGGGCGGGGTGATCTGGACCTGATGGCCATAGACGGTGATCCGGTCCTCGCTGAACCAGCTGTCGGACACGGCGATCGTGCCGTTGGACATGGCGAAGATGACGTCGAAGAAGTGTTTCTCGTCCTTCCAGACCTTGGCGATCCAGCGTTCGTCCTCGACGTCGGTGCGGTAGCCGCGCTTCTGGAAGAAGGCCAGGATGCGGGGATAGTCGCCGGGCTTGCAGAAGACGTCCAGATCCTTGGTCGGGCGGCGGATGCCCGTATAGGCCGTGACCGCATAGGTGCCGGACAGCAGGAAGGGGATGCCGCTTTCCTTCAGCAGGCGCAGGCTCTCCTCATAGAAGGCCAGGGCGTCGGCGGGCGGTTCGAAGGTCGGTTCGGCGATCACGTCGGACATCGGAAAGGCCCTGCTTGGCGAGGGCAGGAAAACGGCGCCGTTCCACGCCGGTTCCGTGATCGTGCGCGTCGGATCGGGGCAACTACGTAGTCGCGCCGAAACGGGATCGTTAAGACCTGTATGTCACATAGCCGACATGACCGTGTCTCAGGCCTCGACCAAGCACGTGCGGTGGCGACTGTTTCGCCACGACGCCGGCCTTGCCGCCGGCCCGCCCGCGTGGGCCTATGTGCTGCTGTTCGCCGCCTGCCAGCTGATCGGCCTGTGGAGCGCCCGCAACTTCCAGGTGACGATGATGTGGCCGGCCAACGCCGTGCTGCTGGCCGCCGTGCTGCAACTGCATCGTCCCCAGGCGTTGGGCGTGCTGGCGGCCTGTCTCGGGATCAATCTGCTCAGCAATACGGTGCGCGGCGACCCCGGCGTCTTCGTCGTGGCCAATGTCGCGTTCAACCTGATCCAGGTGGTGATCGTCGCCGTCCTGGCCCGCCGGTTCTGCGGCGCCGCGCTGGACATGCGCCGTCCGAAGCGGCTGTTCCGTTTCGCCATCCTGGCCGTCGTGCCGGCCGTGGCGGTCAGCACCCTTCTCGCCGGGCTTCTGGCCGTCGTTATCAACCGCGTCCCGGTCGGCGGGCTCGGCTTCCGCATGCGGCATCTGTTCGACATGGAGCTGCTGGCGATGATGATCGTCGCCACCTCCCTGCTTCTGCTGGCGCGCCAGCATCGGTTTCGGGACGATTCCCGTGCACGCTGGCCCGAGGTGGCCGCCCTGGTGACCCTGTGCGTCATCACCACTGCGGGCGTCTTCGGCCAGACCCAGGCTCCGATCCTGTTCCTGGTCTTTCCGCCCCTGATCCTGGCGGCGTTCCGGCTGTCGCCGCCCTGGACGGCCGCGACCGTCATGCTGATCGCGGCCGTCGGCGGCGCCGCGACCATGATGGGGCACGGCCCCGTCGCCCTGACGCGCCTGACGTCGGACCCCGCCTTCGCAGGCGTGCCGGACGCGATGCGCCAGATGAACGTCTTCCACCTGTTCTTGCTGGCGGTGGTGGGCACGGCCCTGCCGATCACCACCCTGTCGACCGAGCGTCGGCGGCTGGTGGCGCGGTTGCAGGCCCGGACCGAGGTCGCCCAGGCGGCGCGTCAACGCGCCGAGGCGGCCCGCGCCGTCAAAGGCCGGTTCCTGGCCATGATGAGCCACGAGATGCGCACCCCCCTGACCGGCGTCACCGGCTATGCCGATCTGCTGTCGCGCCACCCCGGCCTGGACGCCGAGGGCCTGCGTCAGGTGGACGCCATCCGGCATTGCGGCGAGACCATGCTGCGGCTGGTCGAGGACCTGCTCGAGGTCGCCTGTGGCGGGGCCGAGGTCACGCCCAAGGCCAGCGACGTGCGCCAGCTGGTCGAAGAGGCCGTCGCCCCCGCGCGCGAATGGGCCAGCGTCAAACACCTGGACTTCACCCTGACGATCGCGCCCGCCGCCGAAGGCCAGGTGATGATCGACGCGCGCCGCCTGCGCCAGATCCTGCACCACCTCAGCAACAATGCGGTCAAATTCACCGCCAAGGGCGGGGTGACCCTCGCCGTCGATCGGATCGACGACCGGCTGTCCTTCGTCGTCTCCGACACCGGCTGCGGCATGGACGAACACACGCGCGCCGGCGTCTTCCGCCTGTTCGAACAGGCGGACGCGACCACCAGCCGGGCCCATGAAGGCGCCGGCGTCGGCCTGGCCCTGGCCAAGAACCACATCGACCGGCTGGGCGGGCTCGTGACCGTCGAAAGCACGAAATGGGCCGGCTCGACCTTCACCCTGACGGTCCCCGCCGAGACGGTCGAAGGGGTCGAGAGCGAAGGCTCCACGCCGCTGGACAGCCGCCGGACGCGGATCCTGATCGTCGACGACCACCCCGCCAACCGCGATCTGTTGCGGATCATGCTTCAGGCCGCCGACTGCGAAACCGCCGAGGCCGGGGACGGGGAGCAGGCCCTGGCCGCCCTGGCGACCCAGCCCTTCGACCTAGTGCTGATGGACGTGCGGATGCCGGTGATGGACGGCCTCGCCGCCACCCGCGCCATTCGCGCCCTGGACGCGCCCCTGCGCGACGTGCCGATCCTGGCCGTCACCGCCGAGGCCATGCCCGAGTGCGTCGCCCGCTGTCTCGACGCCGGAATGGACGGCCATCTGGCCAAACCCGTCACCCAGGCCAAACTCTACGCCGCGATCGAGGCCGTGTTCGACGCCGCCGCCCAGCGTCAGACCGAGGCGGACAGCGCCGCTCCCCTATCCGGGGTCGCAGCCTAATCTCCTGACGCGAGCCCGCCCGCGCCGCGCGCCGCCGGGCGCGAAGCCCTGTCGCCGTCCTGATGACCTCGGCGCGTCATCCCCAGGCCCGTCCCCAACTTCGTGCGACGAAACCACAACATCTAGATGTTTGGGTAAATGTGATCGCAATATAGCCCATTTACCCCTTGGCGCCGGGGTCGTCGGGCCGCATGGTGGGGCCTCTCCGGAATCGCTCTTTCAGGTCCAGTTCGATGAACGCCATCACTCCGATCATCCGCCCCGACCGCGCCGGTCTGCTGACCCCGTCCGCCGCCTACAAGCCGTTCCGCTATCCGTGGGCGTTCGACATGTGGAAGAAGCAGCAGCAGGTCCACTGGATGCCGGAAGAGGTGCCGCTGGGCGAGGACATCAAGGACTGGGCCTCGACCCTGAACGACAACGAACGCAATTTGCTGACCCAGATCTTCCGCTTCTTCACCCAGGCGGACATTGAGGTTCAGGACAACTACATGGAGCGCTACGGCCGGGTCTTCAAACCGACCGAGGTGAAGATGATGCTGGCCGCCTTCGGCAATATGGAGACCATCCATATCGCGGCCTACGCCCTGCTGCTCGAAACCATCGGCATGCCCGAGAGCGAGTTCGGGTCCTTCATGGAATACGAGGCCATGCGGGACAAGCACGACTATATGGGCAAGTTCGGGGTCGATTCCGACGCAGACATCTGCCGGACCCTGGCCATGTTCGGCGGCTTCTCTGAAGGCGTTCAGCTGTTCGCCAGCTTCGCCATGCTGATGAACTTCCCGCGTCAGAACAAGATGAAGGGCATGGGCCAGATCGTGTCCTGGTCGGTGCGTGACGAAAG
The DNA here is from genome assembly GCF_057809775.1 of Brevundimonas sp. FG128. Classification (NCBI taxonomy): domain Bacteria; kingdom Pseudomonadati; phylum Pseudomonadota; class Alphaproteobacteria; order Caulobacterales; family Caulobacteraceae; genus Brevundimonas; species Brevundimonas sp. FG128. The sequence goes on along the minus strand of NZ_JBMDKP010000004.1, from coordinate 356,514 downwards.
CCTGCACTGCGAAGGCATCATCAAACTGTACCACGCCTTCAACAAGGAGACGGGCGCCGTCACCAAGAGCGTCGCCGACGACATCGTCGACTGCTGCAAGACGGTGGTGAACATGGAGGACAAGTTCATCGACCTGGCCTTCGAAATGGGCTCGGTCCAGGGCATGACCCCCGAGGACATCAAGCAATACATCCGCTTCATCGCCGACTGGCGCCTGCGCCAGCTGAAGCTGCCGGAAGTCTATGGGGTGACGGAGAACCCTCTGCCCTGGCTGCAGTCCCTGCTGTCGGGCGTGGAACACGCCAACTTCTTCGAGGCCCGCGCCACCGAATATTCCAAGGCGGCGACGCAAGGAAACTGGCACGGCGCCGACGGCGTCTGGACCGAGTTCGACCGCATGATGGCGCGGCGCGACATGAGTCTGGTCGCCGGCTGAACCCTGTCGGCTACTGCGGCCTGACCCAGGCGGGTCGGGCCGTGCAGGCCTCGCGGAAGCCCGACTGGCACAGCCGCACCTGCTCGCGCCAGGCGGCGTAGTCGCGGTCATACTGCTCCTGGGCCGTGCGGGCCGCCTCGGCTTGCGTCCGCGCCCGTTCCTCGGCCTGGCTCATCTCGATCTGGCGGCGGGCGAGGGCGGCGTCATAGTCCAGCCGGGCGGCCGCGTCCGCCTTGTCCGCCAGGGCGTTCTGGGCCGCGATCTCGTCGTTCAGAGCGCGGGTGGTCCGCAACTCCTCTTCGGTCTGCTGATCGTCCCCGGCCCGGTGATAGGCCTCGCCCCGCGCCCGCTCCAGCGCCTCGCGCGCCGCCGGATCGCTGGCGTCGGGCAGGACCCTCTGATCACGATAGGGGCTCGGCGCCGCATAGGGAGCCGTCTGGGCCAGGGCGGGGCTCGCGACCGTCGTCGCCAGCAGGATTAGGCTCAGGGATTTGCGGACGCTCATGCGGATCTCCTCGGCTAGACCTCGACCCGCCGAACCTTGACCGTGGCGGAACCAGACCGCATCAACGCACCCGCGACGAAAAGGTGGCGCGCGGGACCCTGAGGCCTAGGCGGGCAGCCGCAGTTCGAACACCGCGCCCGCCTCGTCGGTCTCGACCAGGCGCAGCTCGCCGCCGTGCAGGGAGGCCAGTTCGCGCGAGATGGTCAGGCCCAGGCCTGAGCCGTCCGAGCTCTTGGAACTGACGAAGGGTTCGAACAGCCGCTCGGCCAGGCGGGGGGGAATGCCCGGCCCGTCGTCGGCGAGCCGGATGACGCACAGGCCGTCCTCGCCGAAGGCGCTGACGGTGATCGCGCCCTTGCCGCGGCGCTCTGCGGGGCGGCCGGGGTCGGCCTCGATGGCCTGACGGGCGTTGCGCATCAGATTGACCAGGATGCGATAGAGCTGGTCCGGGTCGGCCTCGACGGCGAACCGGGCGGGCAGTTGCTTGACCAGCCGCACCCCGTCCTGATCCAGCCCGGCGTCCTCGGCGGCCAGGGTCAGGGCCTTAGTCAGGACCACGCGGGTCTTCTGCGGCTGCGGCTCCTCGCTGCGGCCGTACTCCAGCACATTGCGCGACAGGCTGGCGGCGCGGCTCAGCGCCCGCTCCAGCCGGGGCAGGGCCTTGGCGACCTGGGGGTCGGCGGAGCTGGCCAGCCGGTCGGACGCCATCTGGGCCGAGGTCAGCATGTTGCGCAGGTCGTGGTTGATCTTGGCCACCGCCTCGCCCAAAGCCACCAGACGGGCGCGCGAGCGCAGCGACTGGCGGACCTCTTCCTGCATCCGCGACAGTTCGCGCTCGACCCGGCCGATCTCGTCGTGCCGGTCCGAGGGCGGTTCGGCCTCGCTTTCGGGATCGGCGGCGAACCGTTCCATGGAGCGGGTGACGCGGCGCAGGGGCCGCAGCACCAGCAGGGCCAAGCCGCCGTACAGCAGGGCGCCGGCGGTCACCGAGACCAGCAGCGACACCAACAGACTGTTCAGCAGGAAGGCGCGCAGCTCCAGCTTCAGCGGCTGGGCCGGGGTGACGATCTCGATGAAGTCGCCCGAGCGGTAGCGCGGCTTGGCCTGGACCCTCAGCGAGCGGTCCGGGTGGCCGAACAGGGTGCGCCAGGGGTCGGACAGCCGCGCCCAGCTGTCCTGGCGGCGCAGGTCGATCAACTCGGGCGCACGGGGCAGGTTGGGAGCCTGGAGCAGGAGACGCCGCACCCCCTGTTCGGTCAGAGCCACGGCCTGGACCCCGCCGATCCGCATCAGTTCGGCGGCGGTGTCGTCCTCGACCGCGCTATAGGGCAGGGCCTCGACGCCCACCGAGGCCAGTTCGGCGGCCTGAAGGCGGTCGCGCAGCCAGCGTTCGTGGAAGGCCGCCAGGTTCGGCCCCATGATCACGGCCTCCACCGCCAGGGTGAAGGCGACGGTCAGCAGCAGCAGCCGCGCCGACAGGCCGTCCGGCGCGCGCGGCGTCAGGCGTTCGCGCCACAGGGTCGCCTGTTCCGGCGACAGGTTCAGCCGCGTGGCGATCCGGTCGAACAGGGCGCTCATGCCGGCGCCCCCGCGCCGCGCCGCGCACGCGCCATCTGGAAAAGCTTGATGCCGAGGGGCAGCAGTAGTGACAGGAAGACCACCCCCATCAGCGGCCAGAAGAACTGATGCAGCAGCAGAGGCAGGTCCGGCCGCACCCCGGCGCGCAGCAGAGCCCCCAGTTGCGAGCCGATCCAGGTGTAGATGAAGGTGGAGGGCAACAGGCCGATGAAGGTGGCGATCACATAGGGCCGCAGCGGCACCGCCATCATCCCCGCCGTGGCGTTGACCAGGACGAAGGGCACGCTGGGGATCACGCGCAGGGTGAACAGGGTGGTGAAGGCGTTGCGGTCGATCCCCTTGGCCAGCCGATCCATGAAACCGGCGTCGGCCTCGAACTTGGCGCGAAGCCAGGCGCCAATCGCGGTGCGGTACACATAGTAGATGACGACAGAGCCGATGGTGGCCCCCGTCGCCTGGGCCAGGGCGCCGACATAGGGTCCGAACATCATTCCCCCCAGCAGGGTCAGGAAGACCGGCCCAGGGATGGTCGAGGCGGTCGCCAAGGCATAGACGGCGATGAAGGCGGCCAGCGCCGTCCACCAGTGCGCGCGGGCATAGGCCTGAAGGTTCAGGCCGTGCTCGCGGATCAGGTCCATCGACAGATAGCGGTTCCAGCCCAGGGCGAAGAAGGCGACCACCAGGCCGGCGATGGCCACGAGCGGCGCCAGCCGCAGGGCCCAGTCCTTCGCCGTTCGTTTCGCCATCCGTTTGTCGTTCCCGAAATGCCGTCCGAGCGTTGACTCGCGCGGACATGCGACTTATACGCCCGCCCTTCCTGCGACGGACGCCTCTTGCCCCGTCGCCCAACCTTTTAACGTCAGGAGCCGACCGTGAAGCGGACCTATCAGCCGTCGCGACTCGTGCGCAAGCGCCGTCACGGCTTCCGCAGCCGGATGGCCACCAAGAACGGCCAGAAGATTGTTGCGCGCCGTCGCGCCAAGGGCCGCAAGCGCCTGACGGCGTAAGCGGCTTACGCGTCCTGAAACCTGGACGCATGAGCGACCTTTTACAGATCAAACGTCTGTTGCGGCGGCCCCAGTTCCTGGCGGCCGCCAAAGGCGTTTCCGAGGCGCGCGGCGCCGTGGTGATCCAGCGTCTGGAGCGCGGCGATGGCTCGCCGCACATCGGACTGGGTTTCACCGCCACGAAAAAGATCGGCGGCGCCGTGGTTCGCAACCGCGCCAAACGCCGTCTGCGCGAGGCTGCGCGGGCCATGCTGGCCGATCACGGCGTGCCCGGCAGCGACTATGTCTTCATCGCCCGCATGGGCACGACCGAGCGTGCGTGGGACCGTCTGCTTGACGACGTGAAATCGACGCTTACAAGGCTGGCGACACCCAAGGCCCACAAGCCTTCGCACGCCCGCGCCACCTCCGGCCAGGACCGCCAGAATCCATGAAAAACGAAAACACGCGCAACACGATCATCTTCATCGTGTGCTCGGTCCTGATCATGGGGATCTATTATTTCGCCGTGCTGCGGCCGCAGGCCGAGCGCCGCGCGGTGCAACAGCAGGCCCAGGCCGAACAGTCGCAGACCGCCGAGAACGCGGCACAGACGGCGCTGAGCCCGCAGGGGCCGACCTTCGTCACCGACCGCGGCCAGGCGCTGAGCACCGCCGCGCGGGTGCCGATCCAGTCCGGCACGCTGAAGGGGTCGCTGTCGCTTCAGGGCGGCCGCATCGACGACCTGTTCCTGACCGACTACCGCGAGGTGCAGGACAAGCCTGAACCCGTCGAGCTGTTCCGCCCGCAGGGGATGCAGAACGCCTATTTCGCCCAGTTCGGCTGGACCGGCCCCAACGTCGCCGGCGGCGTGCCCGGACCCAACACCGTCTGGCGCCTGACCAACGGTTCGACCCTGACGCCGACCACGCCCATCACCCTGACCTGGGACAACGGCCAGGGCCTGCGCTTCACCCGCGTGATGTCGGTCGATGACCGCTACGTCTTCTCGGTCAAGGACACGGTCCAGAACCTGGGCACGCAAGCGATCACCATCGCCCCCTACGGCAGCGTCCAGCGCCAGGGCGTGCCGCCCGCAGCCGGCTCGTCGCACATCGTCCACGAGGGCGCGATCGGCACCTTCGGCAAGCCCGGCGGCTATCGCACCGAGCAGAAGAAGTACAAGGACTGGCTGAAGGAGCCCCGGATCGAGAACGCCTCGACGGGCGGCTGGCTGGGCATCACCGACAAATACTGGCTGGCGGCCCTGCTGCCCCAGCAGAACGAGGCGGTCGAGACCGAATTCCGCGTCCGCGACCTGAACGGAAGCCAGCAGCTGGAAGCCAATGTGCTGGGCACGTCCCGCACGATCCAGCCGGGCGCCACGGCCGTCGAGACCCAGCGCCTGTTCGCGGGCGTCAAGCGCGCAGAGGTGCTGAAGGCCTATGAGCAGAGCCTGGGCCTGCCGCGCTTCGTCTATGCGATCGACTGGGGCATGTTCTGGTTCCTGACGCGGCCGATCTTCTGGATCCTGGAGAACGTCTTCGGCCTGGTCGGCAGCTTCGGCGTCGCCATTCTGGCCCTGACCGTCATCGTCAAGCTGATCATGTTCCCGCTGGCCAACAACGCCTACGCTTCGATGTCCAAGATGCGGAACCTCCAGCCCAAGATGGAGGAGATCAAGAAGAAGTTCAAAGACGACCCGCAGAAGCAGCAGCAGGAGACAATGGCCCTGTACCAGAAGGAGAAGATCAATCCGGTCGCCGGCTGTCTTCCCCTGGTGCTGCAGATCCCGGTCTTCTACGCCCTGTACAAGGTGCTGACCGTCACCATCGAAATGCGCCACCAGCCGTTCCTGGGCTTCATCCAGGATCTGTCGGCGCGCGATCCGTCGTCGATCTGGAACCTGTTCGGCCTGATCCCGTGGGATCCGTCCATGGCGCCGCTGATCGGCGGCCTGCTGGCCGGCCCGCTGCATCTGGGCCTTCTGGCCATCGCCTACGGCCTGACCATGTGGCTGCAGACAGCGATGAACCCGCCGGCGGCCGATCCGGTCCAGCGCCAGATCTTCCAGTTCATGCCGCTGATCTTCACCTTCATCATGGCGCCGTTCGCGGCTGGCCTGCTGATCTACTGGGCCTGGTCCAACGTCCTGACCATCCTGCAGCAGTATGTGATCATGCACCGCTACAAGGCCGAGAACCCGATCGACACCTTCTTCGCCCGCTTCAAGAAATCACCGGCGTGATCGACGAAACCGAGTTCACGCCCGAAGAGATCGAGGCCGCGCGCATCCTGTTTGCGCGGCCCGCGACCTTCATCATGGGCGCGGCCAAGATCGAGCAACTGCCCGAACCCGACCTGCCCGAGATCGCCTTCGCCGGCCGCTCCAACGTCGGCAAGTCCAGCCTGATCAACGGCCTTGTCGGCATGCACAAGCTGGCCCGCGCCTCGAACGAACCGGGCCGGACGCGCGAGGTCAACTTCTTCGACCTGGACGGCCGGATGCGTCTGGTCGACCTGCCCGGTTACGGCTGGGCCAAGGCGTCCAAGACGACGGTGCGCAAGTTTCAGGACCTGGGCCGCGACTATCTGCGCGGCCGGGTGACGCTGAAGCGGGTCTATCTGCTGATCGACAGCCGCCACGGTCTGAAGAGCGTGGACAAAGAGGCGCTGGACGCTCTGGACCTGGCCGCCGTCAGCTATCAGATCGTCCTGACCAAGGCCGACAAGCTGAAGAAGGGCGAGGGCGAGGTTGTGCAGGAGGCCACGCTGAAGGCCATCTCCAAACGCCCCGCCGCCTTCCCGGTCGTGGCCCTGACGTCGTCCGAGAAGGGCCTGGGCCTGCCCGAACTGCGCGCCGAGATCATGCGCACCACCGGCGCGACGCTGGATTAATTCCTTTCGTCATCCTCCGGCGAGCGTAGCGAGACCGGGGGAGCCAGCGGCGCCGAAGGCGATGTTCTGCGGCGCCATTCCTGGACCTCGTTCGCGACAGGTTCGCGCTCACGCGCGCCGCTGGGTCCCCCGGTCTGCGCCGCGAAGACGCGGCTTGCCGGAGGATGACGAAAGAAAAACAGACACGAAAAAGGCCCGGAGATCGCTCTCCGGGCCTTCGTCGTTTCAGACTGTCCTAAACCCTATTGGGCGGCGCCCGCCGCCGAGCGGACCTCAACGGGGAGGCCCAGGGCGTCCAGCTGCGGCTTGACCACCGAGGCGTCGCCGACGACGACCCAGACGAACTTCGACGGGTCGATTGCGGCCTTGGCGGCCTCGTCCAGCTGCGCCGCCGTCAGGGCGTTGGTGCGCGCGGCGATGGTCTCGGGGTAGTCGTCCGGACGGCCCAGCAGGTCGTTGGTGCGCATGGCGCCCAAAACGGCCCCCGAGGTCTCGTAGCTGCCGGCCAAACGGCGGGTGTTGCCGTTTATGGTGCGTTGCAGCTCCTCGGCCGTCACGCCCTTGCCGCCCGACAGGAAGTCGTTGAACTGGGCGTTCAGCGCCGCGATGGCCGGACCGGTCTGGTCGGCCTGGACCGGGGCGGTAACCAGATAGGGCACGCGCTGCTCGAAACCGGCGATCGAGGCGTTCACCCCGTAGGACCAGCCCTTGGTCTCGCGCAGGTCCGTGTTGATGCGCGACAGGAAGTCGTTGCCGAGCACATTGTTGGCCGCGTTCAGCACCAGCAGGTCGTCCTTGCCCGAGGCCGCCAGCACTTCGCCGCCCATGATGTAGGATTGGGGCGATTGCGGACGGTCGATCAGCACGATCTTGGACGTCGGCGCGGGGATCGGCGCGGAGAAGTCCTTCACGCCCTTGGCGCCGGCCGGCGGCGCCCAGCGGCCGAACTCGGCCTCCAGGATCGGCGTGATTTCAGACAGGGGCTTGTCCGACACCACATAGATCTTGGCGTTGTCCGGGCGAATCCATTCGGCGTAGTCGGCGCGGATGTCGGCGTCGGTGATGGCCTTGACGCTGGCCTCGTCGCCGTTGCCGCTGAACGGGCGGCCGTAGGGATTGGCCGATCCGTAGATCAGTTCCGGCAGGGCGCGGCTGGCCAGGGCGGCCGGCTGGGTGCGTTCGGCGGCGATGCGCGACAGGCGGGTGGCGCGCAGACGCTCCAGTTCCGCCGGGGCGAAGGCCGGATTCTTGACCACATCGGCCAGCAGGGCGACCGACGGCTGCAGGTTCGGCGTCACGGTCGAAAGCTGGACCAGCGAGCTGTCCATGGTGGCGCCGGTGGTGATGCTGGCGCCCAGGGTTTCCTGAGCCTCGGCCAGCTGGGTGGCGTTCAGGGTGCGGGTGCCTTCTTCCATCAGGTCCAGCATCAGGGTCTGGAGACCCAGTTTGGACGCTTCGTCGGCGGCCAGGCCGGCGTCGAAGTCGATGGCGACCTTGGTGGCCGGCACGGCGTCGCGCTGGGCGTAGACCACCTCGATGCCGTTCGACAGGCGGCCGCGCTCGACGGCCGGGAAGTCGACGTTGGCGACCTGGGCGATCTCGGGCCTGGCCATGCGCGCCACGCGTTCGATCGGCGGCGCCGGAGTGTGGTTGGCGCCCGACGGCGCGGCCGCCGCATTCTCATACGCCTCGCGTTCGCCCGGCAGGGTCGTCAGCGTATAGGCGGGCCGCGTCAGCCATTTCTGCATGGCGGCCTGGACCTGGGCGGGCGTCACCGCCGCATAGGCCTGAAGTTCCTTCTTATAGTGGTCCGGGTCGCCGGCGTAGAGCTGGCCTTCGGCCAAGGCGACGGCCTTGCCGCCGAATCCGCCGACCTGTTCCAGGCCCTGGACGGTGCGCGACACATACTGGGTCTTGACCCGCTCGACCTCGGCGGTGGTGGGGCCGTTGGCGATCAGGTCGGCCAGGATGGCGCGGGCGCGGGCCTCGACGGCGGCGGGGTCCTGGCCGGGTTTGACGTCCAGGGTGATGTCGAACATGCCGACCCGGTGGAAGGCGCTGTTGGAGGCGCTGACCGAGACGGCGCTCTGATCGCCGCGGACCAGCTCATTGTCCAGGCGCGAGCTTGCCAGTCCGCCGAGGACCGAGGCCCCCACGCTGAGCGGCACGGCGTCGGCGTCCAGCATGCCGGGCACGGCCCAGCTGATTTCGACGCGGGCGTTGGAGACGCGATCGTGGGTGGTCTCGCTGAGCGGCGCCGCCAGGGTCGGCACGGAGGCCTGAGCCGGATTGTTGACCGGGCCGCGCGGGATCGGGCCGAAATATTTCTGGGTCAGTTCGCGCGCCTGGGCGGGCGTGATGTCGCCGGCCAGCACCAGAACGGCGTTGTTGGGACCGTAGCCGTCGCGGAACCAGTCGCGCACCGTCTGCATCGACGCCGCGTCCAGGTCGGCCATCGAGCCGATGGTCGAGTGGCGATAGGGGTGGCCTTCGGGGAACAGGGCCTCCAGCTGCTTGTACTGGTTCAGGCCATAGGGCTGGTTGTCGCCCTGACGCTTTTCGTTCTGGACCACGCCGCGCTGCAGATCGAGCGTCTCCTGGCTGATGGCGCCCAGCATATAGCCCATGCGGTCGCTTTCCATGAACAGGGCCTGTTCAAGCGCCGGGGTCGGGACGGTCTCGAAATAGTTGGTGCGGTCGAAATAGGTCGTCCCGTTCATGTCCGTCGCGCCCATGTTGCGCATCGGGGTGAAATAGCTGCCCGGCGCATTTTCCGAGCCGCCGAACATCAGATGTTCGAACAGGTGGGCGAAGCCGGTCTTGCCGGCCGGCTCGTCCTTGGAGCCGACATTGTACCAGATCGACAGGGCCACGACCGGCGCCTTGTGATCCTCGTGGACCAGAACGGTCAGGCCGTTGTCCAGGGTGAACTTGGTGTAGGGAATGTCGACTTCGGCGACCAGTTCGGACACCGGCGCGGCCTGGAAGGCGGGGGCGCCGGCCTGCCCAGCGGCCTGGCTCGCGGCGGAGGTGTTGGCGACAGAAGCCCAGACGGGCGTGGAAACCGCCAGCAGGGCGGCGGCAGCGACTAGGGAACCGGCACGGCGCATACGAGACATCCTCGATTACAGTTGGTCCGGACCATAACGATGGTCGATGCGCTGGCAACGCGACCCATTGAACATGAACAAAGCTTCATGTTCGGGACGACCCCTGCACGCCTCGGCCCCGGAAAAGGTTGCATCGCCGGACCCCCGGTCTTATGCGCGCGTCAACTCCCCGATCCTGTCGCCCGATCCTGCTGAAAGAGCCGCCATGTCCGCCCCCGCCGACAAGCCCGTGAAGAAAGTCGTCCTCGCCTATTCGGGCGGTCTGGACACCTCGATCATCCTGAAGTGGCTGCAGACCGAATATAACGCCGAGGTCGTGACCTTCACCGCCGACCTGGGCCAGGGCGAGGAGCTTGGCCCGGCGCGCGAGAAGGCGCTGAAGCTGGGCATCAAGCCCGAGAACATCTTCATCGACGACCTGCGCGAGGAGTTCGTGCGCGACTTCGTCTTCCCGATGTTCCGCGCCAATGCGCAATATGAGGGCGACTATCTGCTGGGCACCTCCATCGCCCGCCCGCTGATCTCCAAGCGCCAGATCGAGATCGCCCGCATGGTCGGCGCCGACGCCGTCTGTCACGGCGCGACCGGCAAGGGCAACGACCAGGTCCGGTTCGAACTGGGCTATTACGCGCTTGAGCCCGACATCCGCGTCATCGCCCCCTGGCGCGAGTGGGAGTTCCGCAGCCGCGAGGCTCTGCTGGACTTCGCCGAGAAGAACCAGATCCCGATCTCCAAGGACAAGCGCGGCGAGGCGCCCTTCAGCGTCGACGCCAACCTTCTGCACTCCTCGTCCGAGGGCAAGGTGCTGGAAGATCCGGCGGTCGAGGCCCCCGAGTTCGTCCACCAGCGCACCATCTCGCCCGAGGACGCGCCGGATAAGGCCACGGTCATCGAGATCGGCTTCGAGCAAGGCGACGCCGTCTCGATCAATGGCGAGGCCATGAGCCCGGCCACCATCCTGACCGCCCTGAACCAGTACGGCCACGACAACGGTATCGGCCGTCTGGACCTGGTCGAGAACCGCTTCGTCGGCATGAAGTCGCGCGGCGTCTATGAGACCCCCGGCGGCACCATCCTGATCGCGGCCCACCGCGGCATCGAAAGCATCACCCTGGACGGCGGCGCCATGCACCTGAAGGACCAGCTGATGCCGAAATACGCCGAGCTGATCTACAACGGCTTCTGGTTCTCGCCCGAGCGCGAGATGCTGCAGGCCGCCATCGATCTCAGCCAGAAGAAGGTCTCCGGCACGGTCAAGGTCAAGCTCTACAAGGGCAATGTCAGCATCATCGGCCGCGAGAGCCCCAACAGCCTGTACGACCAGGACCTGGTCACCTTCGAGGAAGGCGTCCAGGCCTATGACCACCACGACGCCGAGGGCTTCATCAAGCTGAATGCGCTCCGCCTGCGCGTCCTGGCCAAGCGCGACGCACGCAAGGTCTAGGGAGCGATCTCCGGCCGGGCGATCCTCAGGATCGCCCGGTTCCGGTCGTCCGTGACCCAGATCGAGCCGTCCGCGGCGACCGCCAGGACCACCGGCGCCCCGCGCGGCTGGCGGCCTGCGACCGTGTCCCAGCCCGGCGTCAGCACCTTGCCGCGTATGCTGGGCGCGCCGGCCGGATAGGTCAGGGAGCCGCGCGGATAGATGGCGTAGCGCCCGCCTTGGTCCGTCAGGGGCCGGCCTTGCGCGTCCGTCTCGGCCGCCACGATCCGGCCGCCCGCGCGACGATAGCCGTGCCAGCTCATCAGCAGCCGGCCGCGCAGTTCGGGGAACATCGCCCCCTCATAATAGATCAGGTCCAGCGGCGCGGCGTGCGGCGGCAGCAGGGCCAGCGGGCGCTCGCGCTGACCGCACCGCGCCTTGGCCGCGGTCCAGCCGGGCAAGGGCGTCGCCAGGTCCACGCAATAGGGCCAGCCGTAATGGCCGCCCTGACGCAGCACATTGATCTCGTCATAGGGATGGTCGGGCGTGGTCAGGTCGACCGAGTTCTCGCCTTGCAGAATGGTCCCCGACGGGTGCCGCACCAGGGCGATGGAATTGCGCAGGCCCGAGGCGAAGACGGTGCTGTCCTCGGCCCATCTTCCATTCCCCAGATAGGCGTGACGCCGCACCTGGGCCGTCGCGGCGCTGTCGGCGCAGGCGCCCGAAGCATCGGTGCGTGCCCGGCCGCGCGCGTCTAGGCAGCGGTCGCTGGGGGCGCCGACGTTGACCAGCAGGTCGCCGTTCCCGTCGAAAACGAAGCTGGACAGGGGGTGACGATTGGCATGCAGCCGGTTGTCCGGCAGGTCGCCGATCACCGTGCGCACCGTCGCCGCCGGATCGGCCGCGTCGGGATCCAGGGTCAGGATCCGGTTCATCTCGGACACATAGAGGCGCCCGTCCGGCCCCCGCGCCGCCGTGTGCGGCATGTTGAGCCCCTGGGCCAGCCGTCGCCAGCGCGGCGCGCCGTCCGCCCCGAACGACAGTCGCCAGATCGCGCCGTTGCTCGGATACCAGTTGCCCAGGTCGGTCACCAACCAGTCGCCGCCGGACAGCGCCAACAGGCCACGCGGCATCCGAGGCCCCTCGGCGCCCGAACCCTGCCAGACCAGCCCCAGGCAATAGCCGGGCGCCATCCGCACGCCGGTCATGGGGCGGCCGCCGCAGTCCCCTTGTGTCGCATAGGCGCCCTGCGCCGCGCTGGCGCTGACGGGCGCGGCGACGAGAAGGGCGAGCAGGGCCAGCAGGCGGGCGGTCTTCATGGCGGTAGAAATCCCTACCGACGGCCGTAGATCAAGCTGTCGGGGGTCAGATCAGGCCCTGCTCGCGGGCGGCGGCCGTCAGCCCGTCGCGAAACTCGGGCGCGGCCAGGGCGATCAGGGCGCGGGCGCGCTCGCTGGACGACTTGCCTTTCAGACTGGTCCAGCCGTGTTCGGTGGCGACGATGTGGGTGTCGTTGCGCGGCGTGGTGACCGGCCCGTCCAGCCGCGCGACGATGCGCGACGTCGTCCCCTTGGCCGCCGTGGAGTGACAGGCGATGATCGACTTGCCGCCCTGCGACCCATAGGCCCCGCGCACGAAGTCCAGCTGGCCTCCGGCGGCCGTGAACTGGCGCCCGTTCAGGAACTCCGAACAGCAGGCGCCGGTCAGGTCGACCTGAAGCGTGGCGTTGACCGAGATCATCTTCGCATTGCGCGCGATCACGGCCGGGTCGTTCACATAGGAGACCGGATGGGCCTCCATGCCCCGATTGCCGTCCAGGAATTCATAGGTGTTGAGGTCGCCCATCGAGAAGGCGAACACCCCCACGCCGGGATGCAGGGTCTTGCGGGCATGGTTGGCGACCCCGGCCTGCATCAGCTCGACCAGACCGGGCGTCAACATCTCGGTATGGACGCCCAGGTCGCGGTGGTCCTTCAGGGCGTCGCAGACGGCGTTGGGCAGGGCGCCGATCCCCATCTGCAGCGTCGCTCCGTCCTCGACCAGTCCGGCGATGATCCGCCCGATGGCCAGGTCCGCCGGCTGAGGCTCGGCGCGCGGCACGACCAGGAGGGGCGCCGAATGTTCGACGATGCCGGCGACCTTCGACACATGGACTGTGCAGTCGCCGAACACGCGCGGCATGTGCGGATTGACCTCGACGATCACGGTTTTCGCCGTCTGCGACACGGGCCTGGAATAGTCGGTATTGGTCCCGAAGGAGAAGAAGCCGTCCTCATCCATCGGCGACACGGTGCAGACCAGCGTGTCCACCTTGACCTCGTCGCACAGAAGGCGGGGCGACTGTTGAAAGCCGGTGGGGATGAACTGGACGGGATTGGGCCGACCCTCCTCATGGGCCCGCTGTTCCAGCCGCCGTTCGATGGCGCTGTGGAACAGGCTCCATGGCCGGATCCGGTCCATCAGTTCGTAGCGCAGCACCGTGTCGCCCGCGATGGCGGTTGAGAGCAGATAGTAGAGGTTCACATCCTCGACTTCGCCTCGCTCCGCACGCTCGGCCAGGGCCTTCAGCAGGGCCGGCGGCTGGGACACGCCCAGGCCCATGGCGACCTTGGCGCCCGAACGGATCAGGGCGGCCGCCTGATCCGGGGTCTTCAGACGTTCGGCGTATTGGGCGGCGTGGTCCATGGCGTGTCTCCGGCGTACAGGCGCGGACCCTAGTCCGTCACGGGGGCGACGACCGGCCTAGACTTTGGTCGGAGCAAGGCCCGGTTGCGGCTCTGGCGCTGGCTGAGGCTCTGGCGACGGTTCATCCTGCAGCGGGGCATGGCGGCGTTTCTGCCAGCGGGCGACGGCGTAGGCGACCAGCCAAAGCACCATGGCCCAGGCCGCCCCGACCGCCCAGCCGGCGAAGACGTCGCTCGCCCAGTGGGCGCCCAGATAGATACGGGTCAGGCCGACCAGCAGCGCCATCAGAATGCCGACGCCGAGGACGAAGACCTTGAACCTGTGGCGCGGGAAGGCCCGGGTCAGCATGACCGCCACGCTCAGATAGAAGACGGTCGACAGCAGGGCGTGGCCCGAGGGGAAGCTGGCGTTGATCGTCTCGACCGCCTGCATGACCTGGGGCGGACGCTCGCGCTCGAACACCGCCTTCAGTCCCTCGCTCAGCACCACCCCGCCGATCAGGCCGAGAGCCAGCAGCAGGGACGACAGCCATTTGCGCTGGCTCAGCAGGAAGACGATCACGATCACGGCGAACAGGCCCAGCACCGATATGCCGCCCAGGGAGGTGATGTCCGCCGCCGCCTCCTTCAGCCACCACGGCCCCCAGGGACGGCCGGGATCGTCGGCATAGGGTCGCATCAGGGCCAGAATCTGATGATCCAGCGCTTGGCCGTCCGCCTCGGTCATGTCGTCGGCGACCTCGACGAAGGTCATGACGCCGACGGCGGCGACGAACAGCGCGGTCAGGGCCGCGAGCTCGGTGCGCGCGACCGTCAGCACGCGTATCAAAAAGGGACGAAGGTCGGGGACGGTCATGGGCTGGCGGAACGGCTACGCTCGGCGGCGGTTCCGATCACGCGTTCGTGATGTGTCGCCTCCAGAGGGCGAGCGGGGAGTTGCTGGCTTGCTGGCGGGCTTTTCCCCAGTCGTGAAGGACTTGTCCCGCCGATTCGCCCACAAACCGTCCGTCAAGCCCGTTGACGGGTCATTAGGCATATGCGCCCTATATGTGGGCTCGGGGAGCGCAGAAGCCACTAGATGATGTGGTTACGGCGCAGGTGGCTCTAGGCTTTTTCTGTTCAGGACGCGGATGACCATGGCTGGCGGCGAGGCATTGAAGACGACGGAATTCCAAGGTGTTGCGGGAGTGCAGGCGCCGGAACGTCCTCAGCTGAAGGTGGTGAAATCGGTCCAGGTGGACCGGTCGCGTGACGCCCTGCTGACCGACTTCGGCAAGAAGACCCTGGAAGACCGCTACTTGCTGGCCGGCGAAAGCTATCAGGACATGTTCGCCCGCGTTTCGACCGCCTTCTCGGACGATCCCGAGCACGCCCAGCGTCTTTATGACTATATGAGCCGACTGTGGTTCATGCCGGCGACGCCGGTCCTGTCGAACGGCGGCGCGGATCGCGGCCTGCCGATCTCCTGCTTCCTGAACGCCGTCAGCGACAGCCTGGACGGCATCCAGAACGTCTGGAACGAGAACGTCTCGCTGGCCTCGAACGGCGGCGGCATCGGCACCTACTGGGGCGGCGTGCGCTCCATCGGCGAAAAGGTGAAGGGCGCGGGCAAGACCTCGGGCATCATCCCCTTCATCCGCGTGATGGACAGCCTGACCCTTGCGATTTCGCAAGGCTCGCTGCGTCGCGGCTCGGCCGCCGTCTATCTCGACATCCACCACCCCGAGATCGAGGAGTTCCTCGAAATCCGCAAACCCTCGGGCGACTTCAACCGCAAGTCCCTGAACCTGCACCACGGCATCAACATCACCGACGAGTTCATGGAGGCGGTGAAGGCGGGCGACACGTTCGATCTGAAGTCGCCCAAGAACGGCGAGGTCATGAAGACGGTCGACGCCCGTTCGCTGTGGACCAAGCTGCTCGACATCCGCATGCAGACCGGCGAGCCCTATCTGATCTTCTCCGATACGGTGAACCGCCAGATGGCGCCGCACCAGCGCGACCTGGGCCTGAAGGTCAAACAGTCCAACCTGTGCGCCGAGATCATGCTGCACACCGGCCGCGACCACCTGGGCGTGGACCGGACCGCCGTCTGCTGTCTGTCGTCGGTCAACGCCGAGACCTTCCTGGAATGGCGCGAGGAGCCGAAGTTCGTCGAGGACCTGATGCGGTTCCTGGACAATGTGCTTGAGGACTTCATCCGCCGCGCCCCGCCCGCCATGGCTGCTGCTGTCTATTCGGCCAAGCGCGAGCGTTCGGTGGGCCTGGGCTTGATGGGCTTCCACTCCTTCCTGCAGGGCCAGGGCGTCGCCTTCGAAAGCGCCATGGCCAAGTCTTGGAACATGCGCCTGTTCAAACATCTGCGTCGCGAGGCCGACAAGGCCAGCCGCCTGCTGGCCGAAGAAAAGGGTCCGTGCCTGGACGCCGAGGAACGCGGCGTCATGGAGCGGTTCAGCCACAAGCTGGCCATCGCCCCGACCGCCTCGATCTCGATCATCTGCGGCGGCACGTCGGCCGGCATCGAACCGATCCCGGCCAACATCTACACCCACAAGACCCTGTCGGGCTCGTTCGCGGTCAAGAACCCCTATTTGGAGCGGCTGCTCGACGAGAAGGGGATCAACACCGAGGCCGTCTGGAGTTCCATCCTCGAGCACGAGGGTTCGGTCCAGCACATCGACGCCTTGAATGAGGACGAGAAGGGGATCTTCAAGACCGCCTTCGAACTGGACCAGCGCTGGGTGGTCGAACTGGCCGCCGACCGTGCGCCGGAAATCTGCCAGGCCCAGTCGCTGAACCTGTTCATCCCCGGCGACGTCAACAAGTGGGATCTGCACATGCTGCACTGGTCGGCCTGGGAACGCGGCGTGAAGTCGCTCTATTATCTGCGCTCCAAGTCGGTGCAGCGCGCCGCCTTCGCCGGCGCCGAGGACAAGGCCGAGGCCGTGTTCGATCCGAACCAGCCCGACCTCTTCTCCATGCCCAAGACCGACTACGACGAGTGCCTGGCCTGCCAATAGGCCGACGGCGCAAAAGAAACCGAAGGGCCTCGCGCGAAAGCGGGGCCCTTTTCGCTTGGGAACTCCCGCTGCGCTTCGTCGTTCAAAAGTGACGAAAGCGTGTCGAAATGTCTGTTGGAGTCCTGCCTCGCCTGGTGCAGGGTGACGATCGGCGGATCGGTGGGGAGACCGAATGCGTGTGAAGGCCTGGATCCTTGGGGTGGGGAGCGTGCTGGCGATGGCCGGCGCGAACGCCGCCGACGCACAGACCTGGGCCCCCAACGCCTTCGACACCGACCCCGACGCGATTGCGAATACGCCCAGCTCCGTGACCGCTCGCCTGACCGACCAGACCAGCTTCCGCGTCGCGCCCGACGCCCGATTCGGCGCCGAGATCGAGATTCCGACCGCCTTCCGCCCCGACGATGGGTCGGGCCTGTCCGCCAGCACCCGCCGCGACGTCTGGATCGATCGCACGGACTTCACCGACCGTGTGACGCTGGAGACCGCCGGGCGGCTGCGTCGCGCCGACGGCTCGCCCCTGCCGGTCACGCCGGTCGATCGGGCCGAACTGGAGCCCGACGCCTATGACCTGCGCTATGTGCGCGGCTTCCGCGCCGCGCGGGGCCGCACCGCTTCGGGCCTGGAAGTCAGCCTGACGCCCCACGCCGGCGTCGGCGTCGGCAGCGAGGGCCGTTCGGCCGAGGCCGGCGTCACCCTGAAGATCGGCGAGGGGCTGGACCGCCTGGCCCCCGACGGCCGCGAACGGTTCGGCGAACGCCCCCGCTGGTATCTCTACGCCGCCGGATCGGGCCGTGCGGTCGGCTATAACTTCGCCCGCACCCGCGACGGCGACTACGCCCGTTCCGGCTACACCCAGGACAAGGGCAGCTTCCTGGGCGACGCCTCGATCGGCGTGGCCTATCGCCGGGGCGACCTTCAGACCTCGGTCGGCGTGGTCTATCGCGAGATCGACGCCGGCAAGGGCCTTCGCGGTATGAACGGCCTGGACACCGATCTGGACGAAGGCCTGGTCGCCTTCCAGCTAACCTTGCGACCCAGCCGCTGACCCCCTAGCGAACCTCCGACACCGCCACGCCTTCACGGCGCGGATCCGCGCCCGCATCCCAGCGCCCGTCGCGCCACAGGGCGCCGTGCAGGCCCGATGTCTCGGTCGCATTGGGGCGCAGGGTCATGCCCGCCGCCGCCAGGGCGTCGCGGATGTCCGGCGCGATCATCGCCGTATCCGCCCCGACCATGTCGCCGCGCACCACCAGGTTCGGCAGGGCGATCGCCTCCTGCATCGACAGGTTCCACTCCATCGTCCCGACCAGGGCCTTGGCCACATAGGCCAGGATGCTCGAGCCGCCCGGCGAGCCGATGGCCCCGACCAGACGCCCCTGGCGATCCAGGATCAGGGTCGGCGTCATCGACGACCGTGGCCGCTTGCCCGCCGCCACCGCATTGGCGGCCGGATGGCCGTCCTCCAGCGGGGTGAAGGAGAAGTCGGTCAGCTGGTTGTTCAGGAAGAAGCCGTCCACCATCCGGCCGTTGCCGAAGATGCTTTCGACCGTGGTCGTCATGCTGACCGCATTCCCCCAGGCGTCCACCACCACCATGTGCGAGGTGCCGCCCGGCTCGGCCGTGTCGTCCGCGCTGCGCGGCGGCGCCCCCGTGGGCGTCCCGGCGGCGACCGGCCCGTCGATCTGCGGAACCAGGGCGGCGCGAGCGGCGACATAGTCCGGATCCAGCAGGCCGGCGATCGGCACGCCGACGAAGTCGTTGTCGCCGATATAGCGGTCGCGGTCCGCATACATCAGCCGCTGCAGCCGCCCGAACGCCACCCAGGCCTCGGGGCTGTCGGCGCCCTTGCCCAGGTCCGGCGTGTCCTCGGCCATGGCCAGGAACTGCAGCAGGGCCACGCCGCTGGACGGCGGCGGCGGCACGCAGACGACATAGGCCCGGTAGGGCCGGCACAGGGCGTCGCGGCGCAAGGGACGGTAGCCGGCGATGTCGGCCTCGCTCAGGCCGCCGGGACGCGGGCCCTCGGCCACGGCGGCCGCGATGTCTCGCCCCACCGGCCCGCCGTAGATGACGCCTGGCCCCTGTTGCGCCAGCCGCGCGATCGTCTCGGCGTATGCGGGGTTCCGCAGGGTGTCGCCGGCCTGATACCGCCGGCCGTCCGCCTTGGTGAAATAGGCCGTGGCCCAACGCGTGCGGGCCTGCGGCGCGGGCCCGCTGATCATGCCGGCCAAGCGCGGGCTGACCGTAAAGCCGTCGCGCGCCAGTTGCTCGGCGTCGCCGAACAGATCGCGCCAGGCCAGCTTCCCGTGATCCTTCTGCGCCAGGGCCAGCATGGCCACCGCGCCCGGCGCCCCGGTCGAACGCCCCGACAGAACGGCGTCCATGAAGGCCAGGGGCTTGCCGTCCTCATAGAACAGCTCCGGCGTCGCCGAGGCGGGCGCCGTCTCGCGTCCGTCATAGGCCGTGACCCTCCCTGTCTCGGCGTCATAGGTCATCAGGAAGGCGCCGCCCCCCAGGCCCGACGACTGCGGCTCGACCAGCCCCAGCACCGCCTGGATCGCCACCGCCGCATCCACCGCCGATCCGCCGCGCCGCAGCACCTTCATCCCCGCCTCGACCGCCAGCGGATTGGCCGCCGTCACGAACGGCCCGCGCGCGGGCGTGGCGGCGTCCGCCGCGAACCTTGCCCCGCCCGCAGCGCTCGGCGTCGCCGCTGGAAGACGCCCCGTCGCCCCCGCCTGGCACCCCGCCAGGACGACGGGAACGAGCAGAGCGGCCAGGCGACGACGAAACAGGCGCATGAAAAAATCCGGTCGAAAGGAGCGTTCCCTCACGACCTAGGCCGTCCCGCCCCTTCCGCCAACCAGCCGCAGCGCAGAAACTGCATTCCCCCGCTTGCGTCCGCCCCATCCACCAGCTAAAGACCCGCCCTCGCCGCAAGGCAGCCGCACCCGTAGCTCAGCTGGATAGAGCACCAGACTACGAATCTGGGGGTCGGGCGTTCGAATCGCTCCGGGTGCGCCACTTTTCCTGTTCATCGACATTTTGAATCGAACTGAGCGCAGCGATGGCGGCTCATTGTGCTCCGCCAGGCGTAACCGTATTTAGGTCCGCCGGCCGCAATCGCCTTGATTCACGTCGTCAGCTGGAAACTCAGCCGAAGCGCGCCATTGATGCCGCGGACGCCCATTCGCATGCAGATGGCGCGCAGGTGGGCGCGGACGGTGTGGATGGACATGTCCATCTTGCGGCCGATGTCCTTGGGCGCGTCGCCGTTGGTCAGGTGGGACAGGACGGAGGTCTCGGCGCGCGTCAGGCCGAAGACGGCGCGCAGGGGTTCGATCCGTTCGGCGCTGAGGGGGCGGGCCTGGCTGGCGGAGGCGAAGACCCGGTCTTCGACGCCGGGCAGAACGGCGAGGTCGAGCAGGCACCAGGCGTCGTCGCCCGCGCGAAACAGGATGCGGCCGCTGGTCTGCCGGCCCTCGGCAAGGCGGTTCAGCAGCACTTCGAACTCGGGTCGATGGCGGTGCGTGGGGCAGATGAACATCTCGCCCGAACCGATGATTCCGGAGGCGGCCAGGGCGCGGGCGCGGGCGTTTGAGCGCAGGATGCGGCCGCGAGGATCAAGGACGAAACGGGCGACGCTGTCGTGCTCGAACCAGGCCGCGCCGTCCTGGGGCTCCAGTCGTTCCCCATTACGACTAAGCAGGTGAACCCTGGGCCGGGCGGGGTCGGTGGTCTGCGCCTGAAAGCGCCGCAACGACCCGCCGGTTCTCACCGGCGCCTGCACGATGTCCTGGTCGATCATCCCCGGTCCCTCCACCCGCAGAACCCGGGACGGCAGGCGGCGGCCGTCGGCGCTGGATCTCGCGCCGGAAAAAGACCGCAAACCGTGACGCTCGAACCCTGCTGACGTTCAGCATTTGGTCAGTGTGATCAGATCGTTAACATAGCCGATGCACGCACGTAATAGCCCGCTTTGGCTAACCCTTTTGGGGTATATCTGATTGATCCGTAAGCGGTATTCAATTTGGCGAAACGTCGATCGTTAGGATGTCCTCGTAGCGCCCGGCCATCTGGCTTCCAACGGCGCCCAGAGTGAAGGACATCGGCAAGGACATGCCGGCGAGGGTTCGAGGCGGATCGACGTCCTTGGACCAGAGGGCCGACAGATCGACGGCCTCGCCGGCCAGATCGACCGCATAGGGGACGCTGGACTCCGTCGCGATCTTGTCGTCCGTGACCCGTCGCATGGCCCCGCGATGTTCGGACTTTATGGTCAGTATGGAGGGGGTGTTGGCGCGCACCTGCACGAAGATGCGTCGCGTGGCGCCGGTCACGGCGTCGCCGAAATCGACCACCTCCACGCTGCTGTCCGATCCGAATGCGCCGGCCGCGCCCGCCAGGTTCAACTGGGCGCGCGGCGTGGACACCAGCACCACCCGCACGGGGACGGAGGGCAGCAGTTCGTTGCGGTCCGTGTCCCGGACGATCAGCTGAAGATCGGCGGCGTGTTCGCCCGCCTCGGGAACGGCCTCGACGACGACGGCGACATCGAATTGGACCTCCTGGGTCGTGTGTCCGGCCAGGGTGAAATGGAAGACGCCGGGTTCCAGCGTCGAGACCGTGAAGCCGGAGGTCTCGCGCGGACGGAACTGGACCCCGACGCCGCCCAGCGGCAGGCCGACGATTTCCGCTCCGGCGTCGTCTTCGAAGGCCAGTCGCAGATCGCAGGCGCTGTCGGCGCGGTTCTCCAGCTTGACGTCCAGGGCGGCGGCCGAACCCCCGGCGCCGAACGGATTGTAGTTGATCGTCACCGCGCCCGGCGCCTGGGCGAGGGCCAGGTCGCAGCTCTGGGCCTTGCACTCGAAGGCGGCGCACAGGGCGACGGCCGCCACCAGCAGAGACGGCAGCCAGCCGCGCGCCCTTGCGAACAGCCGAGGGTCACGGGGTGGTGCGAATTTCACCGACATCGACGATTCCTTCCACATTGGCGGGGATGACGAACTCCCCGACGGCGACGCCCTGGATGAGGATCCGATAGCGTCCGGGCGACAGGCCATCGGCGATGAAGCGACCATTACGGTTGGTGAAGAAGGGCTTGTCCTCGGCGTCGGCGGGGCCATCGACCCGCTGGAGCGCGCCGCCCGCCAGGCCGACCGGGCCGGAGGGGGACATCAGGACGCCCCGAGCGGTGCGCGAGGCGTCGCTGCCGACCATGACGCGATAGCCGCTGCCGAAGCCGGGGAAGGCCGTCACGACCCCCGATCCCAGGTCGTATCCGGCGGGCAGGGGATCGGCGGCGATCTCGAACCGGCGCACGCCATAGCCGCGATCGATCCCCGCCATGGCCGGGCCGAGCCAGCCGCTGTGGGCGATCTCATAGCCGCTGGAGTCCGTCAGGCTGATGCGCGCGCCCGACAGGGTAGGGTGGCGGCTGGCGATGACGAAGCCTTCGCGCGACGCGCGGCCAACGCCGAAGGCGCCGTCGGCGTAACCGATCATGGTCGAGACGCGCCACAGCGATTCCTGCCGGGTGACGCCGCCGGGTTCGGACGACACCAGGCGGTTGGACACCACCTCCGCGTCGAACCGGTTGTTGATGTAGCGCACGTCGGCGGACACGGCCTGATTGGTGCTGTCCTGGGACAGGCGCAGATTGCCGCTGACGTCGTTCAGTCGGCCGGACGAGGCGCGCGACAGGCCGACCTCGCGGAAGTCGTTGTCGCTGTCGTAGCGGGCCGCGCCGCTCCACCGTCCGCCGAAGCGCGAGGTCAGGGTGAAGCCGAAGCGGTCCTCCTTGCGGCCGTCCTCGGTCGTGCCCTGCTGCCAGGCCAGGTTGACCGCGAACTTGCGGAAGCTGCGGCCCAGGGACAGGCTGAGGTCCGTACGATCGCGTTGGTTGCGACCCTTCACGAAGGCCGCGCCGGCGGTCATCGAATAGTCCCGTATCCGCAACAGGACGCGAGCGGCCGCCCGCCACTGTTCGCGGTTGAAGGCGGTCTCGTCGAAGGCGCTCTGAAAGAAGCGGCTTGTAGCCTGGGCCGAGGCGACAAAGCGCAGATCGACGTCGCGGCCCAGCGTCGCCTCGCGCAGATAGTCGAGGGCGGCGACATAGCCGGTCGCGCCGGTGTCGCCGTTGTGGCTGCCGCCGCCGCTGAACTGGAACAGGCCGAACGGCGAGCCCCAGGTGGCCAGGCCGCCCAGTTGCCCGCGCCCGTTCGCCAGCTGGGCGTTGGCGCCGACGGTCAGCACGTCGCTGAGGCCCTTGCGGACGAAACCGGTCGTGGCCAGGGTCGAGCCGTATTCCAGCTGGCCGCCTTCTTCCAGAACCCCGGCCGAAACGCCGAAGTCCACCACGCCCGGATCCAGCAGGCCCGCGCCGCCGAACAGGTCGAAGACGGCGATCTCGCGCTGGCCGTTGTCGTCCTCGACCAGCAGGCGGACCGTATTGGCGCCCTCGCCGAACGGGAAGTCGCCCAGGGAATAGGGACCGGCGTCCAGCCGGATGCGTTCGACGATGACGCCGTTGACCTCGACCACCACCAGGGCCGGCCGATCCAGAATGAACTGACGGCGGCCCGAGGGGCGGACGTTCTGGAAGGGCCGGATGGTGGAATAGGCCCGCGCGGCCGAGACGCCGAGAAAGCGCTGCGACCCCTGAAAACTCTCGACCGGAGGTGCGAATTCGCCCGCCGTCAGCCGCACGGCGGAGCCGAACAGGTCCTTGGTCAGGCGGATTTCGCGTCGCTGCCACCGATCCCCGGATGCGGCACCGTCATAGTCCACGCCGGCCGTCAGGGTGACGCCGTCGAACCCGCCGAAGTTGGCGAACATGTCGACGCCGCCCTGCATCGGCGAAAACCGGTCCTCGTTGTGCGAATACTGCTGGGCCAGGGTGATGTTGGCGGCGGCGGAGAAGTCGGCGGGCTGGTCGAAGGCGGCGGGATCGACGTTCTCCTCCTGCGAAAAGCCAATCCGGCGCTGGGCGCGGCCCTGGGGGCTGAGGGTCGCCACGAAGGTCAGCGACAATGGATCGAAAACCAGCGAGAAGCCCTCGACGTTCAGGTCGGCCATGTCGACCTTCGACTGGGCCGCGATCCGGCCGGTCAGCGCCTCGCGCACCGACGGCGCCAATTGGGCGCCCAGCAGATCCATCAGACCGGCGGCGTCCACCAGGCCCTCGCCCTGGACGCCCACCTCGCCGCTGATGTCGCCCAGATATTTGCCCTCCAGCGTCAGCGGCCCCTGGATCGGGCTCAGCACAGGCATCGGCCGGGCCGAGGGGGTCTGATCCTGGGCGCCAGGCGACGCCGTCGTGTTCAGATCCGAAGACGCCGCCGGGGCTGGGCGGTCGATGGCCGCCGTCGCCATCCAGGGGCCTGTCGCGCCCCCGCCGTCATAGTCGGGCGCGGTGCGTATGACCTCGTCGGCGCCCTGCACCACGCTGGGGTTGGCGGCTGCGGCCAGGCTGCCGCCTAGACAGGCGATCGCGCCCCATCGCCGCACCTTGCGGGCGGCGGGCCGTCGGCTTGACGTGGCGGCCATCGCCCATCCTCACAGAAGGACGATCGAGGCGGTGACGTCTCCGGCGATGGACGAGGCGAGGGCGGCGGGCACCCGGATTTGCCGCGCGCCGCCGCCGGGGATGACGCTGACGTCGCCGACATCGACATCGGCGGCGGCCACCTCATGGGCGCGCCCGTCGGCGGTGGTCAGCGTATAGCGCGCCTCGCGCAGATGAGCGAAACCGGCGCCGGGATTGCGGGCGCTGATCAGGATGTCGCCGTTGGGCGCGCGCGACACCGCGCTGATTTCGACCGAGGCCTTGGCGCGCGCCGGGGCCACGAAGACATAGGTGTTGATGCTGAAGGCGACCTGGACATCGGCGCCCGCCTCGCCCTCGGCGTTGGTCGTCTGCATGTTGATCGGCAACTGGGCGGCGCGGACCAGATACATCCGCCCTTCCTCGACCGGATCGCCGAGATAGCGGACCTGAACGATCTGGTCCCGGTTGGGCGGAATGACCGACTGCACCGGGAAGGTGGCGATGTCGTTCTCTTCCGGAACCAGGCTGCGCGCGCCGGTGTCGTCCACCTGCATGCGATAGACTTCGATCTCGACCGTCGCCGGCGTCGAACTGGTGTTGCGCACGGTCATCCGATAGCTGGAGCCGGACCCGGCGGGCGTGATCTTGGCCACCATGGGCGACACGTCCATGGCTTGGCTGGATGCGACATAGCCGGTCAGCAGGGCGCCGACGGCCAACACTGTCGCAAGGTTCCGATGTCTCATGACTGCCCCCATCTTGCAGAAACACGAAAGAAGACAGGGCCGTCCGAGGACGGCCCTGTTCGCTGCGATCAGGCCGGATCAAGCGAGAAGGTGAAGATTTCCGTGTAGGTGCCTGCCGGAGCCGACGCCGCGCCTGGGCCCGAGGGGGAGGC
Source organism: Brevundimonas sp. FG128 (assembly GCF_057809775.1). Classification (NCBI taxonomy): domain Bacteria; kingdom Pseudomonadati; phylum Pseudomonadota; class Alphaproteobacteria; order Caulobacterales; family Caulobacteraceae; genus Brevundimonas; species Brevundimonas sp. FG128. The sequence continues at coordinate 331,424 of NZ_JBMDKP010000004.1, read as the reverse complement.
CGCGCAGCCCGAGGAGCCGGGGTTGGACGGATCGCCCTGGGTGCCGCCGACGCCCGAACCGCCGGGAACGTTGTAGCAGAGGTTCAGGAACAGATCGCCGTAGATGCCGTCCGCCAGCTTCTGGCTGTAGCCGCCCGAGTTGGTGATGATCGCCGGGCTGCCGGGATAGGTGTCGACCGCCGCAAAGCCCAGGCTGGGGATTTCCGGCACGGCCAGATCCCAGTCATAGTTGATCAGCACGCCGGCGGGCGACTTGAAGTCGCCGTTGGCGGCGCTGGACGTCAGCTTGGCGCCGGTGGCGGCGTTGCACGACATCCGCAGGGTGGTGACCTTCTGGCGGGCGCCGTTGGCGACCGCGACATTGCCGCCGGCGACATTGGCCAGGCCAATGCCGCAGAAGTTGGTCACGCTGGTCGAGACCGTGACGTTGGTTTGGGCGTTCGACGCCGCCGGCATGGCCAGCAGCGCGGCAGCAGCAGTCGCCGCTGCAACGAGATATGCACGCATGATATCCTCCAAGTCTTCGTTAGATGTCCCCGAACGGATTTATGAATCCGGGCATTGCAACCTCCAGAAGCAACGGGGTCATCTAGGTCTGAGGCGGAGGGGGCCGCATCGCCAAAGCGGTTACGTCTGATCGCCTAGTCAATTGTGGCGCCAGGTTTGTCGAGCCGTCGTCGGATCGGGCGGCGCGCATCGGTCGCGGCTCGCCAGGCTTGCGCGAATGATGGGGCGCCTCCGCATTGCGGCGTAGCGATGCGCCGACGGCCTGAACGAATCGTCAGAACTGAGACATCTCAAGGGATTGAAGCGAGGGCAAAGTCAGTCGCGGGATGAAATTCCGCGCCAAGACATGATCGGTGGCCGCCTTGCTGATGACGATGTTCTGGACATTCGCCTATTATTGGTCAGAACTTGAAAAAGGTTAACGGCCTGACCTAATCGCGGTCGATATAGTATATCTGAATAGTAGGCCGTCCGCAGACGGATCACCTAGTTCGGGGATGGCGGGGGATATCGCCGCCCTATATTTGATGGAAAACATGCCTTTCTCGCCAGATGGGCGGCGAGAAAGGCGCCTGAGACCCGTCCATGGCGGGTCCAGAGACGATGCATGCCGTTCCCGGTCGCCAGACAAGAGTCCTCCCCTAACTCGGGTATGCCAATTTGATTATTATTGGTTATTGTGAAGATCGAACGAGAACTTGCGAAAGCTTGTCATCGTCTCGACGAGCCGAAGTCGTATCAAGCGTCACGGTATGAAGGGGAGGCTGCGATGATGGTAGGCGTGACGGGGCTCCTTTCAGGAGGTCATTCGATCCAGGAGCCCGACTCGGACCAGACGGTCCTGATGTTCGAAGACGATCGGGACGAGACGCCCGCCTGGTCTCGCGCGATCGCGGCCTGGGTCAATACGGATCCGCGAGCGCGCATGCTGCTCTCGCGCTCCGGCCGGATCCATTGGGCCAATGACGCCGCCTATCGCATGCTCAAGGACGGCGGCGGCGGGTTTCGCGTGATCAACGATGTCCTGGTCGCCGAAAACGACAAGACATCGGGCATCCTGGGACGCCTGCTGACGAACGCGCCGATGGACGCCGCGCTCTTCGGGATCACCCCGCCGGAGTCGGGTCGGCAGTGGCTGCTGTGGGCGCAACAGCTCATTCCGGACGACGAGGCGAGCATCGGTTTCGCCGCCCATCGGATGGCCGATCCCGTGTCCTACGAGGCCATGCTGCAGCTTCATCACCTGACGCCCTGTGAAACCCAGATCGTCACCATGATGCTGGCGGGCGTCGAGACCGGCCGGATCGCGCAGAAGCAGGACATCTCTATCGAGACCCTGCGCACGCACATCAAGCACGCCTACCGAAAACTGGACGTCAAAAGCCGCGGCGAACTCTTCGCCAAGGCTGTCGACTTCGCGGGCCTTTAGCGCCGCGGGTCACGAAGGGAGGGCGTTCTGATCGCCTATACGAACCCTTAACCGCGCCGGAACTACAACCTAAGCGAGCAGATCGCGAGGTTGGCATGCGGACGCACGGCCCCATCGTTCAGGCAAGGCGGCGAAGGCGCGAGGGCGCGGCGGCGGTGGAGTTCGCCCTGGTCGGGCCGATCCTGATCCTGCTGCTGATCGGCATCGTCGTGTATGGCGGCTGGTTCCTGATGGCCCAGTCGGTCCAGGCCCTGGCGTCGGAAGGGGCGCGGGCCGCCATCGGCGGGCTGGACGTGGCCGAACGCGAGGCCCTGGCCCGGCAGGAGGTGACCCAGGCGGTCAAGGGCGTCGCGCTGGACCCGGACCGGACCCGCATCCGGGTGGCCGAGGACGCCGGGCGCTTGCGGGTCGTGGTGGTCTATGACGCCAGCGACAGCGCCGTCATGGCGCTGGGCGGCATGTTGCCGCGTCCGCCCATGGTCATCGAACGGGCGGCGGTCATCCATGTGGGCGACGACCGATGACCCGCTTTCGCAGGCGGTTCGGCGGGGATCGTCGCGGGGCGGTCGCGGTGATGGCGGCCGTGGCGGGCGGCGTCCTGTGCCTGATCACGGCGGCGGTGATCGATCTGGGCGCCCTGGTCCTGCACACCCGCCGCGTTCAGGGGGCGGCGGATCTGGCGGCCCTGTCGGCGGTGCAGAACCTGGCGCAGGGCGAGGCGATCGTGCGCCAGGCGGCGTCCGCGACGGTCCAGGCCAATGTGGCGCCCGACGTCTCGGTGACGGTGGCGACTACGCTGGGCGTCTATGCGCCGGACCCCGAAAAGGCGAGGGATCAGCGTTTCACCCCCGACGGCGGCACGCCCAATGCGGCGCGGGTGGAGGTGACCAGTCGCGCGCCCCTGTTCTTCTCGCGCCTGTTGCTGGGGCGGGACGAGGTGCGGGTGCATCGTCGCGCCACGGCGGCGGTTGAGGCGGGGGCCATGCCCAAGGCGATGATCTCGGTCGGCTCTCGGCTGGCGCGGCTGGACGGCGGCGTCGCCAATCAGGTCCTCAGCGGCCTGACCGGCTCGAAGGTGTCGCTCAGCGTCATGGATTATCGCGCGCTGGCGGATCTGGACGTCAATCTGCTGGGCTTCACCGACGCCCTGGCGACGGACCTGGGGCTGGAGGTCGGCGACTATGATCAGTTGCTGGGCACGACCGTCGATGCGGGGCGGGCGCTGAAGGTTCTGGAGCGGCTGGCCGGGGGCGACGACGGCGGCGCCCTGGGGCGGCTGGCCTCGGCCTCGGTCGGGACCAAGGTGGCGCTGGGCGAACTGATCGGCGTGGAGGCCCAGGCGCCCCAGGGCGTGCGCGAGGGTCTGGACGCCTCGGTCTCGGCCATGGATCTGGTCATGGCCATGCTGGAGACGGGCGGCGACCGCCAGATCGCCCTGAAACTGGACGTGCCGGCGGGCCTGGCCGATCTGAAGACCAGCCTGGCGATCGGCGAACGGCCCAACCGGTCGCCCTGGCTGACGGTCACGGCCAACGGCCAGCCGGTGATCCGCACGGCCCAGGCGCGGCTCTATGTGCGGGCCAAGACGGCCCAGTCCCTGTCGGGTCTGGCGCGGGTCGAACTGCCCATACTGGTCGAGCTGGCGGCGTCAGAGGCGCGGCTGAAATCCCTGTCCTGCGGGCCTGCGCGGTCGGTTCAGGTCGAGGTGCGGCCGGGCGTGGCGCGCGCCATGATCGGCGCGATCGACGAGACCAAGCTGGACGATTTCAAGACCGGCTTGTCACCCCGCCCCGCGACCCTGCTGTCGGTCTTGGGTCTGGTCAACGTCACCGGTCAGGCGGACGTGGAGGCGGCCGATGCGGGCTTCAAGCCGCTGACGTTCGATGCGGCGGACATCGAGGCCCAAAGGCTTAAGACCGTGGCGTCGCGCAGCTTCGCCAGCGGCCTGGTGGCCAGCCTGTTGCAGCGGCTGGACGTGACGGTGAACGTGGTCGGTCTCGGCCTGGGTCTCGGCGACCTGACCAAGGCCCTGGGTCAGCTGCTGACGCCGCTGGGCCCGGTGCTGGACGGGGTGCTGAACCCGGTGCTGGACGTGCTGGGGCTTAAGCTGGGCGAGGCCGACGTCACGGTGCACGGCCTGTCCTGCCCGACCGAGGGGCGATCGACGCCCCGGCTGGTCGGCTGAACCGATCTAGCCGCGCGCGGGGCGCAGGCCGTCGACCGAGGCCTGCTGCACGGCCGGACGTTTTTGTCCGCCCGAGGCGATGATGCGGTCGATACGGGCCTTTTCGGCGCGGAAGGCGGCGAGGTCGGCGCCCGACAGTTCGGTGCCTTCCTGGGTCTTCACGCCGGCCGGATTGATCCGCCGACCGCCGCGCCACAGCTCATAGTGCAGGTGCGGGCCGGTGGAGGCGCCGGTCGAGCCGACATAGGCGACGATCTGGCCCTGGCTGACCCGCTGGCCGGCGCGGATGCCCGAGCCGTAGCGCGACAGGTGGCCGTAGCCGCTTTCCAGCCCGTTGTTGTGACGGATGCGCAGCCAGTTGCCATAGCCGCCCCAGCGCCGCGCCTCGACCACCACGCCGTCGGCGGGGGCCACGACCGGCGTGCCGGCGCCGGCGGCGAAGTCGATGCCCTGGTGCATCTTGCGATAGCCCGAGATCGGATGGGTGCGGACGCCGAAGCTGGAGGAGATGCGGCGGAAGCTCTGCAGCGGGGTGCGCATCATGGCCGAGCGCAGGTTCTTGCCCGAGGCGTCGAAGAACTGGGCGTCCTTGGAACCGGCCGGCTTGAAGCGATAGAAGGTGACGCCGCGCAGTTCGGCGTACATCAGGTCGCCGACGTCCACGGTGCGACCGGCCTCGGTCACGTCGCGGTCGAAGACCATGGTGAACTCGTCTGCGGCGCGGATGTCGCGTTGCATGTCGAACTTGGTGGCGAACAACCGGCTGGCCGAGCGGACGATCGAGGCGGTGGCGCCCAGTTCTCGGGCGCTGGCGGACAGCGAGCGTTCGACGTCGCCCTTCAGCACCACGGTCTCGTGCGTGACCTTTTCTTCCAGCGAGCGCAGGCGCAGGGCGCCGTCGAAGCTGCGCGATACGGTCAGCTGGCTGGCCGGGCCGGTGCGCATGGTCAGGCCGATCAGGCGGGCGTCGCCGCGGCCGTTGCGCGGCTTGGCGATGGCGGTCTCGAAACGCAGGCCTGCGCGCAGGTCGGCGAGGTCGAAGGCGTTGGCGACGGTGGCGGCGACGGCGCTGGCTTCTTCCGGCGCGACGCCGGTGCGGGCGACGGCCTGCTCGAAGGTTTCGCCGCGGCGAATCTGGACGGGAACGGCTTCCGGCGCGGTCATGCCGGCGGGGGCGTTGGCGGCGGCGAAGGCCTGCGCTTCCATGGCCGCCATCTGGGCCGACGTCAGCGCGGGAACCTCTTCGGCCTGAGCGGGTTGATAGGCTCTACCGGCGATCATCGCCACCGAGATCGCGGCGACTGCGGTCAGCATGTGCGGCGCGAGCCGCATCGGCTGGCGGCGTGGGTCGAACTGAGCCATCGGTCCCCGACGTATTGCGACGCCCTTCGGCGCCAAAGCGGTACTTCATCTCAAAGCCCGCGCCCATCATCCCGGACGCGAAGGCGGAGCTATAGCCCGCCTGTCTCACTTTGGGAAGACAGACCGTTACAAACCCTTAACGGCTCAATCAAATCCGTAGAATCGCGTAGTCACGAACAGTAAGGCGCGGGGTCGCGCGAGCAAATCATCGCCTCACGATCACGGCGATGACTCAGGCGCAGCGCCCCTTTGTCGCCCAGCTTGGCTGCGAAGGATCGCGCGCCGAATGTTTAACGGTCGCGCTTTGATCTTGTGCTTGGGATCAGGATGGCGATGGTGATCGGGCGACCTGTTTTTCATCCACGCGATCCATCTCCTTGACCGACGATCCGGCGAAATCCCCTCGACCCGCGCGCACGACCCGCCCCTTCAGCCGCCGCCTGATGCGCCGCGCGGCCTGGGTCGTCCTGATCCTGGCGGTCCTGGTCGCCGTGGCGGCGACGGCGCTCTATCTCAATCGCCGTGCGGTGGCGCGTCAGGTGCTCGTGGGCTGGCTGGACCAGCGCGGCATCCAGGCCGACGTCGAGGTCGAGCGGATCGAGATGGACGGCTTCGTCGGCCGCATCCGCATCGGCGACCCCAGGAACCCCGATGTCGTGGTCGAGCGGGCCGAGGTCGATTACGCCGTCGCCCTGCCGTGGTCCAAGACCGGCCTCGGCGTCACGCCCAGCCGCATCCGGCTGGTGCGGCCTGTGGTGCGGGCCAGCTGGAAGGCGGGCCAGCTGTCGCTGGGGTCGCTCGATCCCCTGGTCGAAGAGTTCACCGGCGCCCCGCCGCGTCCCGATGCGCGCGGCCCCCTGGTCATCGTCGAGGGCGGTCGGGCGCGGCTCGACACGGAATACGGGCCGATCCAGCTGCTGGCCGATGCCCGGATCGACGACGGCAAGCTGATGCGGCTGGCCGCGCGCCTGCCCGCAGCCGCGCTGAAGAGCGGCGAGATCGCGGCGCGTGGGCTGTCCGCGACGCTGGACCTGACCACGACCGGCGACCGGATGGCGCTGAGCCTTTCTGCGGCCGCCGACGGTTTCGACACGCCCGCCGCCCGGGGCGAGGCGGCGCGCCTGACCCTGACCGGCGATCTGCCCTATCCCGATCTGAAGACCCGGCGCGGCGACGGCCGGGTGGTGCTGGACGCGCATCTGACCGGCGGAGTTCTGGGCGCCGGCGAGACCCTGGCGCGCGACGCCGATGTGACGGCCCGCTTCGACGGGTCCGTCTCCGGCTGGATCGAGACCTTCCGGCTGGAAGGGGCGACGACGACCCGGCTGACGGCGGCGTCCGTCGAGGGCGCCGACCTGCGCATCGCAGACGTCGCGGCGACGGCGACGAAGGCCCGGCTGGCGGTCTCGCGCGACGAGGACGTGCGCTGGAGCGTGAACGGCCCGGTCGCCCTGACGGCCGCCTCCGGCCGATCGGGCCAGGCGAATGTGCGCCGCCTGTCCCTGACGTCACGCGCCCTGTCCTTCGGCGGTCGGGATGCGGCCTTCGAGGCGACCGGCCCGGTGACGGCGACCTTCGACCAGGCCGGTTTCGGCGACCTGGCGCTGAAGCGGGGGCGCGCCGACCTGAACCTGGACCTCGTCAACGACGGGGTGACGCGGATCGCAGCCGACGGCGCCCTGCGCGCCGCTGACGGCGCCTGGCCCCTGTTCGGACCCGTCGCCGCCGACGACATCGCCGAATTGGCCGAGATGAAGCGCGCGCTCGGACGCTTCGCCCTGAACGCCCCGGCGATCCGGTTCGCCACCGGGTCGGCGGGCACGACCGTGGCCCTGCCGCGTCCGGTCACCCTGACCCCCGCGAACGGCGGCGTCCTGACGGTCGCCCAGGCCGGGCAGGGCGCCTATCAGGCCGAGCCGGGCCGGTTAGGCGGCGGGGCGCTGACCCTGACGGCGACGCGCGGAAAGGGCCTGCCGGAGATGGCCGTCGCCGTGCCGAACTGGCGCCTGACCGAGACCGGGTTCGAGGCCACGCTGGACGGCCGCGCCCGTCTCGATTTCGACCTTGCGCGCGGCATCGACGCCCGGACGCGGGGCGTCCTGGCCATGGCCGACGGCCGGCTGACCTATACGACGCCGGACTGCGTGGACCTGACGGTCGAGCGGCTGGAGCTGGACGAGAACGACGTGCATCAGGTCGCCGGCCAACTGTGCCCCGCCGGCGGTCCCTTGCTGACATCCAAGGACGGCGTCTGGCGGGTCGTCGGCGCCTTCGACCAGGTCTCGGCCCAGGCGCCCTTCCTGGGCATGCGGTTCGCCGACGCCTCGGGCCGGGTGGTCGTCGACGGGACCAAGGCCGGCGTCGGCCTGACGGCGACCGTGGCGGACGTCCGCGCCGTGGACGCCATCCTGCCCAAACGGTTCGAGGCCCTGGCCGCCGCCGGACAGGCGACCCTGGCCAAAGAACGCTGGACCGGCGCCTTCGACCTGAAGGGCACGGGCGAGGCGGCGGCGCAGACGCTGGGCCGACTGACCCTGGCGCACGACGGCCGCACGGGCGCGGGCGGCGTCGTCATCACAGCCCCCGATGTGACCTTCGCCGAGAACGGCCTTCAGCCGGCGATGCTCAGCCCCCTGGTGGCGGACTTCGTCCAGTCGCCGGTGACGGGCTCCGTCGGCTTCGACGGCCGCTTCGACTGGACCAAGGACGCCGAGCCGACCTCAAGCGGGCGTCTGGTCACGCCCGGTCTGGACTTCGTCAGCCCGGCGGGCGCGGTCAAGGGCCTGCGCGGCGACGTGGTGTTCAGCAGTTTGACGCCCCTGATCACGGCCCCGAACCAGAAGCTGACGGCCGACGGCCTGGAGGTCGGCACGGCGGTCACGGCCCTGGACCTGACCTTCTCCATCGACGAAGCCGGGGTGCTGATCGACGGCGCCCAGGTCGTCGCGGGCGGCGGAACCGTCTCGGTCGAGCCCTTCACCGTGCCGCTGGACGCGACCCAGTCCTACAGCGGCGTGATCGTTCTCGACCGGGTGCAGCTCGGCGACGTGGTCGCCGACACCGGCTTCGACGACAAGGTCCTGCTGGACGCGGTGGTCTCGGGCCGTCTGCCCTTCATCATGGACCCCAAGACCGGGCTGAAGATCACCGCCGGCAAGCTGGAGGCGGTCCAGCCGGGGCGGCTGTCGATCAAGCGCGAGGTCCTGACCGACGTGGCCGCCAGCGGGGGCGGCGGAGAGGTGTCCGAGAACATGGTCGAGGACCTGGCCTATCAGGCGATGGAGAATCTGTCCTTCGACATGCTGAGCGCCGATGTGAACAGCCTCGACGGCGGGCGGGTGGCGGTGCTGTTCCACATTCGCGGCCGTCACGATCCGCCCCAGCGCCAGGAGCTGCGCCTGACCCTGGCCGAGCTGATCAGCCGCGAGTTCCTGAACCGCAAACTGCCCCTGCCGTCCAACACCCAGATCGATCTGACCCTGGACACCACCCTGAACGCCAACCAGCTGATCTCGGACCTGCTGGCGGTCAATCGCGCCCGTCAGGGCCAAGTCGACGAGGGTCAGCAGGACCCGACGCCGGCGCCTGCCGAATGAACTTCACCATTCAGCGCGCGTTCACTTGGCGACGTGCTATTAGACGCATCATTCTCGGCCGAACCGGAGCCCACGTCATGATCCACAAGCGCCAACTGGCCGGCCTCGGCTTCGGAGCGGTCGTCGTCGCCCTCGCGGCCTGCGCCCCGACCATCCGTCTCGAGGTCGCGCCGATCCAGATCTACGCTAAGCTTGACGCCGACGTGCGCGTTCGTCTGGATCAGGAACTGCAGACCCTGCTCCAGCAGAACCCCAATCTCTTCTGAACGCCCGCTTCTTTTGAAAGGGACAGGCTGACATGACCTTCCGCAAACTCTTCGTCATCGGCGCCGCCGTGGCCGCTCTCGGCGTCGCCGGCGCCGCCGTCGCCCAGACCAGCGCCCAAAAGGCCCAGATCGACCAGGCCAAGGCCGCCGGCGTGGTCGGCGAACAGGCCGACGGCTATCTGGGCTTCCGTACCCCGACCTCGGACGCCGGCCTGCGCGCCGCCGTGGACGCCACCAACGCCGGCCGCCGCGCCGCCTACGCCCGCAGCGCCGCCGACGCCGGCACCTCGGCCGATGTGGCCGGCGCCCGCATGTTCGAGGCCCAACTGCTGCCCCGCATTTCCTCGGGCCAGTGGTATCGCAACGCCCAGGGCCAGTGGGTCCAGCGCTGATCCCAATCGCGCCGCCGGACCGCTTGCGGTTCCGGCGGTCGCGCCTGATGGGTTTCCGCCGCCTGCCATCCTATTTCTAAAGACCAGCCGCTTTGTTTTCAGGCGGTTGACGCTCGCTCGCGGCCTTTACCTGCGCACGATGTCGATCGGGGTTATGATGGCCGCCGGTCTTTGACATCGCCATCCCCGGCCTGAACGCGTCGAACGGCTTTCAGGCCCCGCTTTTCGCCGCCCACGCTCGCCGGAGAAGTGCACGAAAGTGCACTCTCTTTTTTTAATTTCGCCGTTCAGGCCGCCGCCCGGCGATCCGACAGGGCGGGCAGCAACAGTCCCTCCGCCAGGGCCCGAACCACCGGCACGGCGACGGCGTCGCCCATCAGCTTCAGCGCCGCGCTCTCGCTGGACGGCAGGCGATAGTCCTCGCCCACCCCCATCAGCCGCGCCGCCTCGCGCCCCGTCAGCCGCCGCACCCGCGCCCGGCTTTGGTCGCACACCACCACATACTGCCGCGACGACCCGCCCGCCGGCGTCCGCAGACATCCGGCTAAGCCGTCGAACCGGATTTCCAGCCGCTGGACCTTGCGGCCGTCCTCGGTCCGCACCCGGCGATAGGCCGCCCCGACGCAGCGCCGGCCCGAGGCCACGGCCGCCGCGATCCGCGCACGGTGCAATGGCGCCGCCAGGGCCAGCACGGCCTCCCCGTCCTCCAGCCAGTTCATGCCTTCGTCCGGCTCCAGAGCGGCGGCCAGGTCCAGATTGCGCTGGGCCGGCGCCGGCAGGGACCACCAGGCCCAGGCCGCCTTGACCGCCTCGGGCAGGCGCTCATGGGCCGCGACCAGGCGCGGCGAATGGAAGGGCGCGATCGGCCCCGCCGCTTGCGGCGCTTCGCCCTGCACCGCGACCACGAACAGACGCGGCCGCGACTGGGGCAGCCAGTGGGCCGCATCCATCTCCAGCGCCCCGACCGCGTAGCCCGCCTTCGCCATCGCCTCACAGACGGCGGCGAAATCCCGCCCCTGGCCGGAGGTCAGCAGGCCGATCACATTCTCCAGCACGATGACGCCCGGCGCCCGGTTCTCCGCCGCCAGCCCCTGCATCAGCCGCCAGAACCCCCAGAAGGCCCCCGACCGTCCGGCCTCCAGCCCGCCCCGCGCGCCCGCCAGGCTGACGTCCTGACAGGGCGACGAGGCCCAGGCCAGATCGGGCCGCCCCGGCAGGTCCTCGACCGTCAGACCCCAGACGTCCCCCTGGCGAAACGGCGTGTGCGGATGATTGGCTATGAAAGCCCGCGCCTTGGCCGCATCCATGTCGTTGGCGAAGACCGTGTCCAGCCCTGCGCCGGACAGGCCCAGCCCCGCCAGACCGCCCCCGGCGAAGAACTCGTAGGCGCTGGGGCGAATCGACATCCCGCCAGCATAACCCAGGCTCCGCCCTTGACCGAGGCCGCACGCGACCACACCTGCGAAGGGACGAAAGGGAGGCCGTCCATGCGTTTCATATTGCCCGTCCTGCTGGTCGGGGCCGCACTGGCCGGCTGCTACGACCGCGAGGCCAACGCGCCGAAAGCGGCGGCTGCGCCGGAGACGGCCGCGACCCTGGGCGGCGTCGATCTGGGCAAGCCGGTGCGGGCGCTGGGCACCGAACCCTTCTGGGGCGTGGAGATTACGCCGGACGCCCTGATCTATACCCGCGTCGATCAGCCGACCCAGCGGGCGCCGAACCACGGGGCGACGGTGCAGGGCACGGTGGCGACCTTCGCCAGCTCCACCGACCTCAGCGAGGCGCTGAACGTCACCCTGATCGCCACCGAATGTTCGGACGGCATGAGCGACCGCACCTATCCGCTGACCGCCCAGGTTCAGATCGGCGACGACACGCTGAACGGCTGCGCTGCGCCCGCCTCGGCCCTGAAGACCCAGCCCGCGCCCTGATCGCTCACCACCAGTCGGCGTCGCGCAGCATCCGGGCGTAGCGGCGGCTGACCGGCGCGGACAGGCCGGCCTCCAGCGTCAGGGTCGCCCGGCCGTCGCCCCGCTCGACCCCGCGCACCGCGTCGCGCGCCACCCACCAGCTGCGGTGCGTCTGGGCGCCTTCCAGCCCCTCCAGCTCCTCCACCGCGTCCGACAGCCGCATCAGGATCAGGTCCGATCCCCGGTCGGTGTGGATGCGCAGATAGTGGTCCTCGGCCTGGACCGCCCGCAGCGTCGCCCCCTTCAGCCTCATCGGCAGCCGATCCAGAAACCGGACGGGCCGAGCGGCCTGTGGCGTCGCCGCATGGGTCTGGACCGGTCGGGCGCGCCCCAGGAAGACGTTCAGCGTCGTCACCGCCGCCGTGACGACCAGGACCGGCGCGACCAGCTGCGGCAGGACGCCCAGCGGATAGAGCCTCTGGGCGAAGAACAGGCCTGTCGCCGCCCAGACGATGACGCACAGCGGCCCCGTGATCACCACCACCATGACGGCGATGGTCAGCCACGGCCGCTCGTCCACGTCCAGATACCGGCTTACCCCTGCGCTGCACAGATGACCCCACAGCCCGCCCAACACCATGACCACCACCCAGTAAGCCAGTCGTGGCCCCAGGCTCGCGCCGGCGGTCCCGAACGCCCCCGTGACGGCCAGAAAGGCGCCGGCCAGGATCGCCACCACCAGGCCGCGCAGGAAGCTTCGACGACGGTCGGCGGCAAGAGGCGTCATGGCGGCTTTCGGCATTGGAAGATCGCGCCTTGAGATCATGAAAGCCCGCCCAACGGAAGACGGGTGGGCGTTGACGCAGCGGAGGTGGGCGTTGGCGAAACGCCGAATGCGGTCGGCGGAGCGCTGCGGCAAGGCCGGGGAAACGGAGATCTTCCCATGCCTCGTCTGTCTCGCCGCGCCTCGTCCGCCCTGGCCCTGTTCCTGCTGATCGCGCCCCTGGTCGCCTATCTGGCCGTCGACGACGGGCGGCTGGCGCGGATGGGGTTCACCCCGCACGCGCCCGACTGGCGGCTGCTGCTGAGCTCGCCGACGGCGATCCAGATCCACGTCGCCGCCGCCCTGACGGCCCTGGCGATCGGCGTCGTCCTGCTGATCGGCGTCAAGGGAAACCGGCTGCACCGGACCCTGGGCTGGATCTGGGTGCTGGCCATGGCGACGACGGCGGTCAGCTCCTTCTTCATCCACCGACTCAATCCCGGCGGTCCGGCCGGCCTGTCGCTGATCCACCTGCTCAGCGGCTGGACGGTGATCGCCCTGCCGATGGCGGTCTATGCCGCACGGCGTCACCGAGTGGCGGACCATCGGCGCGCCATGACGGGCATGTTCGTCGGCGGCCTGATCGTCGCCGGCGCCTTCACCTTCCTGCCCGGCCGGCTGATGTGGGCGATCTTCTTCGGCCCGAACTGATCAGTCCGGGCGGGGCGACATCCCGGCTACGGCGCGGAAGCCGGCCGCCGCGAACCGCACCATATAGTCGCCCGCCGTCTCAAGATCCCCCGACCGCGCCCGGCCGTTCGACAGCCGGTCCAGCCGCCCCGTCTCGCCCAGGGTCAGGGTCAGGGCCCCGGACAGATTGTGATAGCCCCAGTACAGATCGACCTCGCTGGCGTCAGGCAGCACCACGGAGATCAACTCGATCAGTCGGTGGATGGCCGGGTCGAAATAGCGGGCCATGGTCTCGCCGCCAAAGGTGGGGTTGGCGTTGGTCTGGGCCACCAGGGCGGAATAGTGTTTCCAGCCCGGCCCGCCCTTAAGCGACCATTCGAACGGCGGGCGCAGGAAGGCCTCCAGCAGGCCTTCCAGGGTCATGTCGGCCCCGGCGGCCTCGGCGTAACGGTCGATGGCGGCGACCCGGTCGTTGTTCCACACCTCCGCCCGACGCAGAAAGACGGCGTCGAACAGCTCCCGCTTGGCCCCGAAATAATAGTGAACCAGGGCCGTATCCACGCCCGCCTCGCGCGCCACTTCGCGGATGGTGACGCCGTAGAAGCCGTGTTTGGAGAACAGGTCCTCGGCCGCGTCCAGGATCAGGTCGCGGGTCTCGCCCGCCGCCTTGGCCTGGGCCTTGGGCGGACGGCCCCGCCGCGCCGGGGTCGCTCCAGCCGCCTTGCGACGCGCGGCGGCCACGGGGCGGGGGGCGGGGGCTGCGGCGTCCGGCTTGCTCATGCCGCAAGGCTAGGCGGGCGCGGGCCCTGGTGCAACGGCGCCACGCCCGACGATGGTGATGCCTCTGGGGAAGCTGGGCGTTTGACAGCCGGTCGAAACGAGTCCACCTTCGTGAAAATCATTGAACGCTGAATAAAAGCGTCAACGGCTGGAAACGACATAGGGGTTTTTCGATCATGAATCGTCATGTGAAGTGCGCGCTGCTGGCCGGCGCGGCGTGGGGCGTGCTTGCGGGGGCCTCGGTCGCCCAGGATGCGGAGGCGGCGGCTCAAGCCGCAAACAATCAGGACGCTGCGACCGTCGACGACATCGTCGTCACCGCGCGCCGTCGCGACGAACAGCTGAAGGACGTGCCGGTCGCCGTCTCGGCTCTCAGCGGCGAGCGGCTGGAACAGACCGGCGCGACCGACATCACCGCCCTGCAACAGCAGACGCCGAACGCCACGGTGCAGATCGCGCGGGGCTCAAACTCGACCCTGATCAGCTTCATCCGCGGCGTCGGCCAGCAGGATCCGCTGTGGGGCTTCGAGCCGGGCGTGGGTCTTTACATCGACGACGTCTATGTCGCCCGCCCCCAGGGCGCGGTGCTCGACATCTTCGACATTTCGCGCATCGAGGTTCTGCGCGGACCGCAGGGCACCCTGTACGGCCGCAACACCATCGGCGGCGCGATCAAATACGTCACCAAACGCCTGGATCGCGATCCCAGCCTGACGGCGCGCGCCGAGGTCGGTTCCTATAATGAGCGTAACTTCCTGGTCTCCGGCTCGGTCCCCGTGGGCGACACCTTCGCCCTCGGCGGAGCGGTCGCCACCTATCAGCACGACGGCTACGGCAAGAACCTGAACACCGGCCAGGACCAGTACGACAAGGACGTCACCGCCTATCGCGCCAGCGCCGAATGGACGCCGAACGACAGCCTGTTCTTCCGTCTGGCCTGGGACCGGGTCGAGGACGATTCCAGCCCTCGCCACGGCCACCGCGAGGTCGTCTCGACCGACGGCCTGTGGACGCCGCCGGCCAATGAATACGACACCTACGCCGGCATCACCGGCGAGCAGAAGGTGGTCACCGAGGGCGTGGCCCTGACCGGCGAATACCGTGTCAACGACATGCTGACCCTGAAGTCGATCACTGCCTATCGCAGCGGCGACACCGCGACGGTCATCGATTTCGACCAGACGCCGTCGCCGACGCTGGACGTCCCGGCGATCTATTCGGACGACCAATTCACCCAGGAATTCCAGGCTCTGTTCACGGGCGACCGCTGGTCTGGCGTGGCTGGCGTCTTCTATCTGGACGGAACATCTTCAGGCGCCTTCGACACCATCGCCGGCAACCTGGGTCTGGCCATTGCAGCGGCCGGTTCGGTGGACACCAAATCGTTCTCGGTGTTCGGCGATTTCAGCTACGACCTGTCCGACCGTCTGCACGTCTCTCTGGGTGGCCGCTACACCAGGGACGACAAGGACGCCTCGGTCCTGCGTCTGTTCTATCTGGGCGCAACGCCGTCGCCGTTCACGGGCGGTGTCGATCGTCCGATCTTCGCCACCCGCACCAACTACACGGCCTCGGACACCTTCGAGAAGTTCACGCCGCGCGCCAGCATCTCGTATGACTTCAGCGATGAGGTCACCGGCTACGCGTCGGTCGGTCAGGGCTTCAAGTCCGGCGGCTGGGACATGCGCGGCGACGCCGCCCTGGTGCCCCAGACGGTCGATGGTTACCAGCCCGAGACGGTCACCACCTATGAGCTGGGCCTGAAGGGGTCGGCGTTCGACCGGCGGATGAACTTCGCCTCGGCGGTCTTCTATTCCGATTACAAGGACCAGCAGATCACGACCCAGCAGGTGGCGACGGCGCCGGCCGTCGGCATCGCCTCGGTGGTCGACAACGCCGGCGCCTCGACCATCTACGGCTTCGAGCTGGAGGGCTCCGCCTTCCTGACCGACGACATCACTGCCAACTTCTCGCTGGGCTATCTGAAGAACGAGTTCGACGAGTTCGTCACCCTGGTGACGGGTACGCCGGTCGATATCTCCGACACCCGCCAGCCCCAGAACTCGCCGGAATGGTCGGCCTATTACGGCATGACCTGGCGGGGCGACATCCTGGGCGGCGAGATTCTCGTCACCCCGTCGCTGTCCTACCGCTCGGACTACCACCTGTTCGACGCGCCCGATCCCATCCTGGACCAGGACGGCTATGTTCTGGCCGACGCCAGCGTGGTCTGGATCGCGCCCAGCAAACAATGGGAGGTCGGTCTGTTCGGTCGCAACCTGACCGACGTCCGCTACAAGGTCGGGGGCTACAACTTCGCCGGGGCCACCTACAACAACTCGATCAGCGCCTTCTACGGCCCGCCGACCACCTATTCGGCGCGTCTGACCTACCGGTTCTGATCGCGACCAGGAACGCCTGACGCGAGGGGCGGCGGTCTCCGGGCCGCCGCCCCTCATGTTTTCAGGGTCAGCTTTGCAGCGACGGGGCTTGGGGCTAGGCTCGCGTCAACAAGAAGAACGCACCGAGGGAAACGCCGATGACGACGGATACGCTGACGGTCGAGGACAAGGCCGTCGAAGGCGGTGCGCGGCCCGAGCGGCCCGGCTACCGCTTCTATGTGCTGGCGGTGCTGATCCTGATCTACATGCTGAACTTCCTGGATCGCCAGATCATCGGCATTCTCGCTGCGCCGCTGAAGGAAGAATTCGGCATGTCCGACAGCCAGTTCGGCCTGTTGGGCGGCATCGCCTTCGCCTCGGTCTATTCGACATTGGCCATTCCCCTGGCCTGGATGGCGGACCGTTACAGCCGGGTCTGGATCATGACGGGGGCGCTGGCCGTCTGGTCGGGTTTCACCGCCCTGTGCGGCATGGCGGGCTCGTTCGGCCAGCTGTTCCTGTGCCGGATGGGCGTGGGCATCGGCGAGGCGGGCGGGGTGGCCCCGGCCTATTCGCTGATCGCCGACTATTTCCCGCCGCATCAGCGCGCGCGCGCCATGGCCGCCTTCGCCTTCGGGATTCCGCTGGGCATGGCGGCGGGGACGTTGGTCGGCGGGCTGCTGGCGGCGACCTACGGCTGGCGCACCGCCTTCGTCGTGGTCGGCCTGATGGGTGTGCTGGTCGCGCCGCTGCTGCGGCTGACGGTGCGCGATCCCAGGCGGGGCGGAACCGATGCGATCAAGACCCCGGCCCAGGTTGCGGCTTTAGCCGCCGCCCCCGTCGGCACGGACCGGGCCGGCAAGATCGCCGCCCAGATCATGCTGGGACTGGGGGCCGGCCTGCTGATCCTCGGGGCCTTGAGCTGGCTGATGGGCACGTCGCTGGGCAATCCGCTGGTGCTGGCCTTCGGCGGCCTGCTGGCGATGGTGATCGGCATATCGCTGATGATCGCGCGTCGCACGGCCTCGGTGGTGATCCGTAAGCCCAGCTTCTGGCTGCTGGGCCTGGGGGCCGCCTCGTCGTCGGTGTGCGGTTACGGCGTCGCCGGCTGGCTGCCCCTGTTCTTCATGCGCAGCTTCGACCTGACCTTGCGTCAGACCAGCATCTACTACGCGGGCATCGCCTTGATCGGCGGCATCCTGGGCATCTGGCTGGGCGGCATGATCGCCGACAAACTGTCGAGGAAGGGCAAGGGCGCCTATCCGCTGACGCCGGCCATCGCCTTTTTGATCTCGGCGCCCTGTTTCATCCTGGCGATGAACTCGCCGTGGCTGATCGGCCTGGTCCTGCCTGGCGGCGGCAGCCATGCGCAGCAACTGACCCTGGCCTTTTTGATCTTCCTGTTGCCGACGGGTCTGAACCTGGCCTGGCTGGGACCGATCACGGCGGCGGTCCAGCATCTGGTCCCGGCGGCCATGCGCTCCACCGCCTCGGCCCTGTTCCTGCTGCTGAACAATCTGCTGGGGATCGCAGTCGGCTTCTATTATTTCGGCTGGATGAGCGACCTGTTGGCGCCGCGCTTCGGCGAGGAGAGCCTGCGGTGGGCCATCTATACCGGCATGGGCTTCTATGTGCTGGCGGCCATCCTGCTGATCGGGGCCTCTCGCACCCTCAAGAGGGACTGGGTCGACTAAAAGTCGGACCACCGCCTGTTGCACCTGCGAACGCGGGGGGCCTATAAGCCCCGCAACTCTCCCAGCAGCGGTTGCGACGGTCCCCCATGAACATCCACGAATATCAGGCCAAGCAGGTCCTCAAAGGCTTCGGCGCCCCGGTCGCCGAGGGCGTGCCCATCACCTCGGCCGATCAGGCCGAAGCCGCCGCCAAGCAACTGCCTGGCCCGCTCTATGTCGTGAAGTCGCAGATCCACGCCGGCGGACGCGGCAAGGGCAAGTTCAAGGAACTGCCGGCCGACGCCAAGGGCGGCGTGCGCCTGGCCTTCTCGATCGAGGACGTGGTCAAGAACGCCAAGGACATGCTCGGCAACACCCTGGTCACCGCCCAGACGGGCGACGCCGGCAAGCAGGTCAACCGCCTCTATATCGAGGACGGCGCCGACATCGACCGCGAACTGTATTGCTCGCTGCTGGTCGATCGTCAGTACGGCCGCGTGGCCTTCGTCGTCTCGACCGAGGGCGGCATGGACATCGAGGCCGTCGCCCATGACACGCCCGAGAAGATCCAGAACATCGTCATCGACCCCGCCACGGGCGTGACCGACGCCGACGTCGCCAAGATCAACGCCGCCTACGGCCTGACCGGCGACGCCGCCGAAGACGGCAAGTCGCTGTTCCCCGCCCTGTACAAGGCCTTCGTCGAGAAGGACATGGACATGCTGGAGGTGAACCCCCTGATCGTCATGGAGAACGGCCATCTGCGCGTCCTGGACGCCAAGGTCAGCTTCGACGGCAACGCCCTGTTCCGTCACGACGACATGAAGGCCCTGCGCGACGAGACCGAGGAAGACGCCAAGGAAATCGAAGCGTCCAAGTGGGACCTGGCCTATGTCTCGCTGGACGGCAACATCGGCTGCATGGTCAACGGCGCGGGCCTGGCCATGGCGACGATGGACATCATCAAGCTGTACGGCAAGGAGCCGGCCAACTTCTGCGACGTCGGCGGCGGCGCCGGCAAGGAGAAGGTCGCTGCGGCCTTCAAGATCATCACCGCCGACCCGAACGTCCAGGGCATCCTGGTCAACATCTTCGGCGGCATCATGAAGTGCGACGTCATCGCCGAGGGCGTCGTCGCCGCGGTGAAGGAAGTCGGTCTGAAGGTGCCGCTGGTCGTGCGTCTGGAAGGCACCAACGCCGAACTGGGCAAGAAAATCCTGAACGAGTCGGGCCTGGCCATCACGGCCGCCGACGACCTCGACGACGCCGCCCAGAAGATCGTCGCGGCGGTCGGCTGAGGCTATCGCCTCACCGCCACCGCCCTGCTGACTGACACATTCCAGAGATCGATAGACCCATGTCCATCCTCGTCAACAAAGACACCAAGATCATCGTCCAGGGCCTGACCGGCAAGACCGGCGGCTTCCACACCGAACAGGCCCTGGCCTATCACGGCACCAAGATGGTCGCCGGCGTGCACCCGACCAAGGGCGGCACGAACTGGACCGGCTCGCACGGCGAAACCCTGCCGATCTACGCCTCGGTCGCGGAAGCCAAGGACGCCACGGGCGCCGACGCCTCGGTGATCTACGTCCCGCCGTCGAGCGCGGCCGCCGCCATCATCGAAGCCATCGACGCCGAGATCCCCTTCATCACCTGCATCACCGAAGGCATCCCGGTGCTGGACATGGTCAACGTCAAGCGCCGCCTGGAAGGCTCCAAGTCGCGCCTGCTGGGTCCGAACTGCCCGGGCGTCCTGACGCCGGACGAGTGCAAGATCGGCATCATGCCGGGCAACATCTTCAAGAAGGGCTCGGTCGGCATCGTGTCGCGTTCGGGCACCCTGACCTATGAAGCCGTGTTCCAGACCACCAACGAAGGCTTGGGCCAGACCACGGCGGTCGGCATCGGCGGCGACCCGGTCAAGGGCACCGAGTTCATCGACGTGCTGGAAATGTTCCTGGCCGACCCGGAAACCACCTCGATCATCATGATCGGTGAAATCGGCGGCGGCGCGGAAGAAGACGCGGCCCAGTTCCTGATCGACGAAGCCAAGAAGGGCCGCAAGAAGCCGATGGCAGGCTTCATCGCCGGACGCACCGCGCCCAAGGGCCGCACCATGGGCCACGCCGGCGCCGTCGTCTCGGGCGGCAAGGGCGATGCGGAATCCAAGATCGCGGCCATGGAAGCCGCCGGCATCCGCATGTCGGAATCGCCCGCTCGCCTGGGCAAGACCCTGGTCGAAGTCCTCAAGGGCTGAGGCGCGAGGGCGCTCAGGCGCCTTGCCCTCCCTTGAGAGCAGGACAAAAAATGCCGCTTACGGCGGTGATGAACGCCCTCGGCTCAGGCCGGGGGCGTTTTTCTTCGCATATGCGACGAATTTCTCACCCAAATGCCCTGTTTCGGTCATGACCCATAAGGAAAGCGAGCCTATATGACAGGCGCGCCCCTCACGGAGATGTGTCCGGCGGGCCCAGGGAATAGACGAGAACGATGGCGGACGATGCGGGTCGGCTGAACCAGGTCTTTGCCGAGACCTCCTTCCTCTACGGGTCCAATGCGGCCTACGTCGAGGAGCTTCAGGAGAAGTGGGCCAAGGACCCCGGCTCGGTCTCTGCGGAATGGAAGGCCTTCTTCGACCAGCTGCGCGACAACGCCGCGCTGGTGACCGCCTCGGCGGGAGCGGGAAGTTGGGGACGGGGCGTCGCGACCGAACCCACCGAGGAGACCGGCGTCTTCGACGGCCGTTGGCCGGCTCCGAAACCCGATCCCAAGAAGCCGGGCTCAGCGCCCGCGTCCGCCAAGGCCGCACCAACTGAGGTTTCAGGCGACGCCATCCGCGCCGCCGCCCATGATTCCATCCGCGCCCTGATGCTGATCCGCAGCTACCGGGTGCGCGGCCATCTGCAGGCCAATCTCGACCCGCTGGGCATCGAACAGCCGGTCGAAAACCCGGAGCTGACGCCAGCCTTCTACGGCTTCAGCGAAGCCGACCTGGATCGCCCGATCTTCCTGGACGGCGTCCTGGGCCTTCAGACCGGCAGCATCCGCGAGGTGCTGGACATCCTGAAGCGCACCTACTGCGGCAATATCGGCATCCAGTACATGCACATCGCCGAGCCGGACGAGAAGTCCTGGCTTCAGCAGCGCTTCGAGGGGGCCGACAAGTTCGAGCAGAACGCCTTCACCAAGGAAGGCAAGCTGGCGATCCTGAACAAGCTGATCGAGGCTGAGGGCTTCGAACGCTTCCTGCACAAGCGTTTCCCCGGCACCAAGCGCTTCGGCCTGGACGGCGGCGAGGCCATGGTCCCGGCGCTGGAGCAGGTCATCAAGCGTGGCGGCAATCTGGGCGTCGACGAGGTCGTGCTGGGCATGGCCCACCGCGGCCGTCTGAACGTGCTCGCCGCTGTGATGGGCAAGCCCTACAAGGTCATCTTCCACGAATTCCAGGGCGGCTCGGCCGTGCCGAGCGACATCGACGGCTCGGGCGACGTCAAATACCACATGGGCGCCTCGTCGAACCGCGAGTTCGACGGCAACCACGTTCACCTGTCGCTGACCGCCAACCCGTCGCACCTCGAGATCGTCAACCCGGTCGTCCTGGGCAAGGCGCGCGCCAAACAGGCGTTCGATATCCGCGAGGCCAACGAGGGCGTGCCCGAGGGCCAGTGGGCGCTGGATCGCTCCAAGGTCGTGCCGCTGCTGATCCACGGCGACGCCGCCTTCGCCGGCCAGGGCGTGGTGGCCGAATGCTTCGCCCTGATGGGGCTGAAGGGCTACCGCACCGGCGGCACGATGCATTTCGTGATCAACAACCAGATCGGCTTCACCACCAGCCCGCGGAACTCGCGCTCCTCGCCCTATCCGTCGGATGTCGCCCTGATGGTTCAGGCGCCGATCTTCCACGTCAACGGCGACGATCCCGAGGCGGTCGTCTTCGCCGCCAAGGTGGCCACCGAATACCGTCAGAAATTCCACAAGGACGTGGTGGTGGACATGTTCTGCTACCGCCGCTTCGGCCACAACGAAGGCGACGACCCCACCTTCACCCAGCCGCTGATGTATTCGAAGATCCGCGCCCAGCCGTCCACGCGCGAACTGTATTCGCAGCGCCTGGTCGCCGAGGGCGTGATCACCCAGGCCGAGGTGGACGCCGAACTGGAGCGGTTCGACACCTTCCTCGACGAACAGTTCGATGCGGGCAAGACCTGGTCCGCCGAGAAGGCCGACTGGCTGGACGGCCAGTGGCAGGGCTTCCAGACGCCCAAGGACGAGCTGCGCGGCGACACCGCCGTGCCGTTGGCCAAGCTGACGGACCTGGGTCACCGCCTGACCACGATCCCCAACAGCGTCGATATGCACAAGACGCTGAAGCGCGTCATCGACGGTCGCCGCGAGGCCATCACCTCGGGCCAGGGTCTGGACTGGGCCACGGCCGAGAGCCTGGCCTTCGCCTCGCTGGTCGATGAAGGCTTCCCGATCCGCCTGTCGGGTCAGGATTCGGTGCGCGGCACCTTCTCGCAGCGTCACTCGGGCATCATCGATCAGACGACCGAAGAGCGCTACATCCCGCTGAACAACCTGCGCGAAGGCCAGGCCAATTTCGAGGTCATCGACTCGGCCCTGTCGGAAGAGGCGGTGCTGGGCTTCGAGTACGGCTATTCGCTGGCCGACCCCAATACGCTTGTCCTGTGGGAAGCCCAGTTCGGCGACTTCGTGAACGGCGCCCAGGTGGTGATCGACCAGTTCATCAGCTCGGGCGAACGCAAGTGGCTGCGGATGAGCGGCCTGACCATGCTGCTGCCGCACGGCTATGAAGGCCAGGGTCCGGAACACTCCTCAGCTCGCCTCGAGCGCTTCCTGCAGCAGTGCGCCGAAGACAATATGCAGGTCGCCAACTGCACCACGCCGGCCAACTATTTCCACATCCTGCGTCGCCAGATGCATCGGCCGTTCCGCAAGCCGCTGATCCTGATGACGCCCAAGTCCCTGCTGCGTCACAAGAAGGCGGTCTCGTCGATGGCGGACCTGGCGGAGGGTTCGGCCTTCCACCGCGTCCTGCACGACGACGCCCAGACCCGCCCCGACGTCGCCGGGATCAAGATCAAGGCGGACAAGGACATCCGCCGCGTCATCCTGTGCTCGGGCAAGGTCTATTACGACCTGCTGGACGCGCGCGAGAAGAAGGCCAAGGACGGCCAGGCCGTGGACGACGTCTACATCCTGCGTCTGGAACAGTTCTATCCGTGGCCGATCCAGTCCCTGCGCAAGGAACTGGCCCGCTTCCCGAAGGCCGAGGTCGTCTGGTGCCAGGAAGAGCCCAAGAACATGGGCGGCTGGACCTTCGTCGATCCGTGGCTGGAGCTGACGCTCGACAAGCTGGACGTCGCCTCCAAGCGCGCCCGCTACGTCGGCCGTCCCGGTTCCGCCTCGACCGCCGCTGGCCTGATGAGCCGGCACCTGAAGGAACTCGACGCCTTCACGACCGAAGCCTTCGCCTGATACACGTATAAAAGACCGACCTAGAGACGAGCTGGACCTGACATGGCCGACATCCTGACCCCCGCACTCGGTGAATCCGTCACCGAAGCCTCGATCGCCAAATGGACCAAGAAGGTCGGTGATCCGGTCAAGAAGGACGAACTGCTGGTCGAGCTCGAGACCGATAAGGTCTCGCTGGAAGTCGTTTCGCCCGCCGATGGCGTCCTGGGCGCCATCAACGCCGCCGAGGGCGACACCGTCGTTCCCGGCACGGTTCTGGGCGCCGTGACCGAAGGCGCGTCGGCTCCCGCCTCAGCCAAGGCCGCTCCCGCCGCCAAGGCTGAAACCAAATCGGCGCCCGCAGCCGCTGCAGCCGCCGCGATCGACATTACCGTGCCGGTGATGGGCGAAAGCGTCGCCGAGGGTTCGATGGGCAAGTGGCTCAAGAAGTCCGGCGACCAGGTCAAGAAGGACGAACTGCTGGTCGAGATCGAGACCGACAAGGTCGCGGTCGAGGTTTCGGCCCCCGCCGACGGCGTTCTGACCATCGCCGCCGACGAGGGCGCGACCGTCACCCCGAACCAGAAGATAGGCTCCATCTCGGGTTCGGGCTCGAGCTCGGGCGCCGCCGCTGCTGCACCGGCCGCCGCCGCCTCTGCGGCTGCTGCTCCGGCCAACACCGGCTCGGCCCAGGTCTCCGGCGCCAAGAACGAGACCCTGTCGCCGGCCGTCGCGCGGGTCGTCGGCGAGAACAATCTGGATCCGAAGGCCATCGCCGCCACCGGGCCCAAGGGCAACATCACCAAGGCCGACGCCATCGCCGCCATCGGCCAGGCCGCGCCGACCCCTGCCGCCGCCGCCCCGTCGGCCCCGCGTGCCGTCGGTCCGCGCGAAGAGCGGGTGAAGATGACGCGCCTGCGTCAGACCATCGCCCGTCGCCTGAAGGAATCGCAGAACACGGCCGCCCAGCTGACCACCTTCAACGAGGTGGACATGACCAACGTCATGGCGCTGCGCGCCCAGTACAAGGACGTGTTCGAGAAACGCCACGGCGTGAAGCTGGGCTTCATGTCCTTCTTCACCAAGGCCGTCGTCGCGGCCCTGCATGAGATCCCGGCCGTCAACGCCGAGATCGACGGCACGGACATCATCTACAAGAACCACTACGACATCGGCGTCGCCGTCGGCACCGACAAGGGTCTGGTGGTTCCGGTCCTGCGCGACGCCGACACCCTGACCCTCGCCGGCATCGAAAAGGGCATCGGCGCCCTGGGCAAGGCCGCCCGCGACGGCGACCTGACCATGGACCAGATGCAGGGCGGCACCTTCACCATCACCAACGGCGGCACCTATGGCTCGCTGATGTCCACGCCGATCCTGAATGCGCCCCAGTCGGGCATCCTGGGCATGCACAACATCGTCCAGCGCCCGATGGCCATCAACGGCGAGGTCAAGATCCGCCCGATGATGTATCTGGCCCTCAGCTACGATCACCGGATCGTCGACGGCAAGGAAGCCGTGACCTTCCTGGTCCGGGTCAAGGAACTGCTGGAAGATCCGCAACGGGCCCTGCTGGACCTGTAAAAGACCCTGAAAGGCGGCGACGATCTCGCCGCCTTCTTCTTTTTTCGATCCGAGGTTCGATCATGCTGACCCTCCATACGTCGCCGGGCTCGTGCAGCCGGGCCAGCCATATCGCGCTGGAGGAGTCCGGCCTGGACTTCGACATCCGGCTGGTGGACTTCGCCAAGGCCGATCAGCGCCAGCCTGCGTTTCTGTCGATCAACCCAAAGGGACGCGTCCCCGCCCTGGCGACCGACCAGGGGGTGCTGACTGAAAGCCCGGCCATCCTGGCCTATATCGCCGCCTTGGCGCCGTCCGGCCTGTTGGCGCCCGTCGATCCCTTCGCCTTTGCGCGGATGCAGGCCTTCAACCTCTATCTGGCGACGACGGTCCACGTCG
The DNA here is from genome assembly GCF_057809775.1 of Brevundimonas sp. FG128. Classification (NCBI taxonomy): domain Bacteria; kingdom Pseudomonadati; phylum Pseudomonadota; class Alphaproteobacteria; order Caulobacterales; family Caulobacteraceae; genus Brevundimonas; species Brevundimonas sp. FG128. The sequence continues at coordinate 306,047 of NZ_JBMDKP010000004.1, read as the reverse complement.
CCCACGCCCACGGGCCGCGCGCCTCGCGCTGGAGCGACGACGTCGCCGCCCAGAAGACCATGGCCGCCAAGGTGACGCAGAACATGAGTGACGGCTTCGCCCTGATCGAGGCCGGTCTGGACGGGCACTGGGTGATGGGCGACGCCTATACGGTGGCGGACCCCTATCTGTTCACCTTTTCGGCCTGGCTGGAAGGCGACGGCGTCGACATCGCCCGGTTCCCCAAGGTCCAGGCCCATTTCGAGCGGATGCAGGCCCGACCCGCCGTGGTGCGCGCCCTGGCCGCAGAGGCGCGGCGGGAAGGTTGAGAGACCAACGGTTGTGTCTATTTTGCGCCGGTCCGTCACCATCCTGAACCTGCGCGCGTTTTCGTGCATTACAACCGCCGAAAATGGCGCCTTATTCCTGCCATGGAGTGGGCGGCGCGCGCGATAGGGGTGTTTTACGTCTTGGGCGGGCTGATGCTTCTGTATCAGGCTTGGCTCAACTGGCGACTGCAACGCGCGTTGTCGGAACTGATGTCCGTCTCGACCAACGACCGGTTGGCCGACGGCGTCATCGCTCTGGGCGGCGTGCTGGTTCTGGCGTCGGGCGTGGCGCTTACGGCTCTCAGCGCCTGGGCCGTGGCGGCCTTTCTGGCGGGGTGGGCCATCCAGGCCCTCTATCTGCTGTGGGCCAACCGCTTCAATCTGAACGATCCCGCCGCCTGCGGCCGCCATCGATCGGTCCACGCCTTCGCCGGCTACACCGTCGTCACCGGCCTGGTGCTGTGGCTGCCGATGACCGGCGTGCTGGGCTGATCAGCCGAACTCGGCTTCCAGGTCCGCCAGGCGCGCGGCCTGATCCTCGGCGATCAGGGCGTTCAGCAGGGGGTCGATGTCGCCTTCCATGATCTGGGGCAGGCTGTGCAGGGTCAGGTTGATGCGGTGATCGCTGACCCGGCCCTGCGGATAGTTGTAGGTGCGGATCCGCTCCGACCGGTCGCCCGATCCGACCTGGGACTTGCGCGTATCGGACCGGGCCAGGTCCTTGGCCTGTCGCTGCATGTCGTACAGTCGGACGCGCAGGTTCTTCATCGCCTTGTCGCGGTTGACGTGCTGGGACTTCTCCGACGACGTCACCATGATGCCGGTGGGCAGGTGGGTGATGCGCACAGCGGAATCGGTCGTGTTGACGTGCTGGCCGCCCGAGCCGGAGGCGCGGAAGGTGTCGATGCGGATGTCCTTGTCGTGGATCTCGATCTCGACGTCCTCGACCTCGGGCAGGACCGCGACCGTCGCCGCGGAGGTATGGATGCGCCCCTGCGACTCGGTCGTCGGCACGCGCTGCACCCGGTGGACGCCGCTCTCGAACTTCAGCCGGCCGAACACGCCGTCGCCGGTGACGGTGGCGATGATTTCCTTGTAGCCCCCGGCGTCGCCCTCGGTCGCCGAATCCAGCTCGACCCGCCAGCCGCGCGTGGAGGCGTATCGCGAATACATGCGGAACAGGTCGCCGGCGAACAAGGCGGCCTCGTCCCCGCCGGTGCCGGCGCGCACTTCCAGCACGGCCGAGGCGTTCTCGTCGGCGTCGCGGGGCGCCAGCAGCAGGGCGACCTCGCGCTCCAGATCGGGCAGGCGCTCGCCCAGCGTCCGCAGCTCGTCCTGCGCCATCGCCGCCATTTCGGGGTCGGCCATCATGGTTTCCAGATCCGCCATCTCGGCGCGGGCGCGGGCCAGACCCTGAACCGCGTCGGCGACGGGCTTCAGCTCCGCATGTTCCTTGGACAGCCGCACGATCTCGGCGCCGTCGGTGACCGCGCCCATGCGCGCCTCGACTTCGTGGAAGCGGTCGAGCACCTGATCGAGACGGGCCTGGGGCAGTCGCAAGTCGGAAATATCCTGGAGAACGAGAGGGGCCGTCCTTACCCCGGCAGGGCCGGTCATGTCGATTGGAACGTCATGCCGGCCAAACCAGCCCAACGATGCCGCTGGTCGAACCGCCTTGCGTCGCGGCGCGCGGCGCGCGATCACGGGCGATGCTGTCGAACCGGTCACGCTACGCCTTGCGCGCCATGATCCATCTGGCGGGGCTTCCTGGCGGAGGCCCGGCGACGATCGCCGAGATCGCCGACGCCGCCAGCGCGCCGCGCAAGTTTCTGGAGGCCATCCTGCTGGACCTGCGTCGGCGCCATCTGCTGGTGTCGCGCCGCGGGCGGACCGGCGGCTACGCCCTGGCGGCGGCGGCGGACGCCATCACCTTCGCCGATGTCATCCGGGCGCTGGAGGGGCCGCTGGCCCTGGCGCCCTGCGCCTCTCGCACGGCCTATCGACCGTGCGAGACCTGTCCCGATGTCGAGACCTGTCCCCTGCGGCCGATCCTGACCGAAGGGCGCGATGCGATGGCGACGGTGTTCGAGACGCGAACCCTGCTGCAAGCCGTCGCCAATTCTTCTCCTATTGACGCACTAGGGTAATCGATCCCAACGTCGCCCGACACGCGGAGCGACCATGCAAGATTTCCTTCTCTTCCTGCTCGTCGGATTCCTGGCCCAGGTCGTCGACGGCGCCCTGGGCATGGCCTACGGCGTGATCTCTTCCACCGTGCTGCTGTCGTTCGGCGTGCCGCCCGCGACCGCCTCGGCCAGCGTCCACGCCGCCGAGGTTTTCACCACGGCGGCTTCGGCGGGGTCGCACACGGTCAACAAGAACGTGAACTGGAAGCTGTTCGTGCCCCTGGCCCTGGGCGGGGTGGTCGGCGGCGGCCTGGGCGCTTTCGTCCTGACCAGCATCGACGGCGACCTGCTGAAGCCGTGGATCACCCTCTATCTGGCCGTCATGGGCGCCGTGATCATCTGGCGCGCCACCCGCCAGACGCGAGAGCGTATCTTCCCGCTGAAGTTCGCCGGTCCGCTGGGCGTCGTCGGCGGTTTCTTCGACGCCATCGGCGGTGGCGGTTGGGGGCCGACGGTCACCACCACCCTGGTCGGCTCAGGGCAGGACCCACGGGCCTCCATCGGCACGACCAACACCGCGGAGTTCTTCGTCACCTCGGCCATCTCGGCGACCTTCCTCGCCGCCCTGCTGACCGGCCACTGGCAGGAGGCCGAGGGCGTTTCGAGCCATGCGATGGCGGTGCTGGGCCTGATCCTCGGGGGCCTGATCGCGGCGCCCTTCGCCGGGATCATCGCCCGCATCGCGCCCCGCCGGGTGCTGACCTACGGCGTCGGCGCGGTCGTGCTGTTGTCCGCCGGTTATCAGGCCCTGCGGCTGTTCAAGGTGATCTGAAGTCGAGAGCGGAGGCGGAGAAAAGTTCGCCTATTCCGCCGCCTGAAGCTCCGCCGCCCGTGCGGCTTTCAGTTCGGCCGCCTTCTGTTCGACCAGGTCGACGATGTGGTCGATCATGCCGTCGTTGGCCTGTTTGTGGGCGATCTTGCCGTTCAGATAGATCATGCCCGCGCCCTTGCCGCCGCCGGTGAAGCCCACGTCGGTATAGAGGGCTTCGCCCGGGCCGTTCACGACGCAGCCGATCACCGACAGGCTCATCGGCGTCGAGATATGGGCCAGTTTCTCTTCCAGCAGGGTCACGGTCTCGATGACGTTGAAGCCCTGGCGCGCACACGACGGGCAGGCGATGATGTTGACGCCCCGGTGACGCAGGCCCAGCGACTTCAGGATGTCGAAGCCGACCTTGATCTCCTCGACCGGATCGGCGGCCAGAGACACGCGGATGGTGTCGCCGATCCCGGACCACAGCATATTGCCCATGCCGATGGCCGACTTGATCGTGCCGGTGCGCAAGGGACCCGCCTCGGTCACGCCCAGGTGCAACGGACAGTCGATGGCCTCGGCCAGCTGCTGGTAGGCGGCGACGGTCAGGAAGGGATCGGACGCCTTCACCGAGATCTTGAACTCGTGGAAGTCGTGGTCCTGCAGGATGCGCGCATGGTTCAGCGCGCTCTCGACCATGGCGTCGGGGCAGGGCTCGCCGTATTTCTCCAGCAGTTCCTTCTCCAACGACCCGGCGTTGACGCCGATCCGCATCGAACAGCCGTTGTCCTTGGCGGCCTGGATCATGTCGCGGACGCGGTCGGCCGAGCCGATATTGCCGGGATTGATCCGCAGGCAGGCGGCGCCCGCCTCGGCCGCCTCGATGCCGCGCTTGTAGTGGAAATGGATGTCGGCGACCAAGGGGACCTTGGCCTCGCGGGCGATGGTCCTGAAGGCCTGGGTCGATTCCACGTCGGGGCAGGAGACGCGCACGATGTCGGCGCCGGCCTCTTCCAACTGCCGGATCTGATCGATCGTCGCCGCCGCGTCGGTCGTCGGCGTATTGGTCATCGACTGGACGCTAATTGGGGCGTCGCCGCCCACCAGGACGGAGCCGACGCGGATCTGGCGGCTCTTGCGACGCTCGATATGGCGCCAGGGTCGGACGTGCGTGTGATCGCTCATGGAAGGATCATATAGGCCGATGATGACGGCGGGACCACGGCGCCTGCTCAGTTCGCCGTGGTCGGGGCGGGAGCCGTCGTCTGGGCCGACGATTGGGCCGAAGATTGGGCCTGCGACTGCGCGAGGGCCTTGGCGCGCGCCTGGGCTTGAGCCTGGGCCTGTGCCTGAATGCGAGCCTGGTTCGCGGCCAGCTGGCGCGCGGCCTGTTCGGCGCGGCTGTTCAACTGGGCCAGGGGGGTCAGGACACCGGCCAGGGCGCCGTCGTATTCCCCGTTCAGATAGACGTCGAAGGCGGCGGGGTCCGACACGTCCACCGTGGCCGACACGCCGATGGGCGCGCGCCAGGCTTCACCCGGGGCCATCTGCCGTGCGAACAGGGCCTGTCCGTCGCCCAGCCGCACGACCAGGGCGCCGGCCGTCTTGGCCTGGATCACCACCTGCGAGGCGTTGGCCGCGGCGCCGTATACGGCGCCGCGCGGATTGAAAGCCTTTTGCACCGGCTCGGGGTTGGCGGCGGCGGCGATCACGGCGGGATCGGTCGGATCGACGCCGGTCAGTTCCGCCTCCAGCCCGCGCGTGATGTAGAGGGCGGGCGTCGTCTGGTCGGGGGGCGCGGCCATGGGGGCGCTGAGGGCGATCTGCGGATCGGGATCATCCCCGCCGGCCCAGCTTTTCGGTACGGCGGCGATGTCCGAGGGGTGGGCCGTCTGATGCAGGCTGATGCGCTGGAACACGTTCCAGCCGATCACGCCCAGGGCCACGACCACGACCCCGGCGACGATGCGCGGCGAATGGCGTTTCACGTCCTCGAAGGCGATGCCGATCGGCGCCTTCAGCGGAACGGAGGTGTCGGGGCTTTCGCGCTTGAACCGCTCCACCGCCAGCTGTTCGTCCACCGACAGGGCCGAGGCGTAGGCCCGCACATAGCCCAGGGCGAAGACGCGCGAGGGCAGGGAGGACCAGTCGCTCTGTTCCAGGGCGACCAGATACCGGCGATGCACCTTGGTCTCGGCGGCCAGTTCGGCCAGGGCCTTGCCCGACCGTTCGCGCGCGTCGCGCAGGCCGTCGCCCAGGGTCGCGGCGTCGGTGAAGGCGGCCGTCAGATCGTGCCCGTCCGAACCCGTGTTCACCGTGTCGGGGGCGGGCCCCGCATTCCGCGCCATTACGCCTGATCCCATGTTCGGACGACATCGCGCCCGAGCGCCGTCTGGATAGGAGCGGAGATAGCGGATTGCAGGCCTGCCAGCAACGCCGCGCACGTCGCAGCGGCCAGGATCAGACGGCGACGTTCAGCTTGCGCGCCAGGGATTCGATCTCGTTGCGCACCGAGCCGGTGGACAGGTTCAGTAGATTGGCCATGCCGCGCCGCGCCGCCGTCAGGTCCGCCGACAGGATCATCCGCTTGACCGGCCCGACCCCGCCCGCCGGAGCAGACAGGCGGGTGAAGCCCAGCGTGATCAGGGCGAAGGCCTCCAGCGGCCGGCCCGCCAGTTCGCCGCAGATCGACACCGGCGTGCCGGTGTCGGCGCAGGCCTTCTGGATCGACTGAAGCGCGCGCAGGGTCGGCGGCGACAGCGGGTCGTAACGGTCCGAGACCAGCGGATTGGTCCGGTCGGCCGCATACATATACTGGAACAGGTCGTTGGTGCCGATGGAGACGAAATCCGTCAGCGGCAACAGGGCGTCCAGATGCCACAGCAGCGACGGGCATTCGACCATGGCCCCGACCCGCAGCAGGGCCGGCAGGGCGCGCCCGCGACGCTTGGCCCAGGCGCATTCGATGTCGACCAGTTCGCGCGCGGCCCGGAACTCGTCCACCGTGGCGATCATCGGGAACATGACCCTCAGCTCGCGCCCCGCCCCCGCCGCCAGCAACGCACGAAGCTGCATCCGCAACAGCGACGGCCGGTCCAGTCCCAGCCGGATGGCGCGACGGCCCAGGGCCGGGTTCTCTTCGCGCTCGGCCTCCAGATAGGGCAGGACCTTGTCGCCGCCGATGTCCAGGGTGCGGAAGGTGACGGGTTTGTCGCCCGCCGCGTCCAGCACCAGCTTGTAGAGCGCCGTCTGGGCATTCAGCCGGGGCAGTTCGTCCGAGACCATGAACTGGAACTCGGTACGGAACAGGCCGATGCCCTCCGCGCCCGTCTCGACCATGTTCTCCAGATCGACGGCGAGGCCCGCATTGGTCAGGACCGTGATCCTCTGGCCGTCCAGGGTGACGGCCGGCACGTCGCGCAGCTGGGCGAACTCGGCTTGGCGCTGCTCGCGTACGGCCATGCGCGACTGCACGGCCTCCAGCATGTCGGGGCGGGGCCGCAGATAGGTCTCGCCGGTCTCGCCATCGGCGATGACCATGTCGCCTTCCGACAGCCGGTCGCGCAGGCCCATAAGGCGACCGACGCAAGGGATTTGCAGCGCGCGGGCGACGATGGCGGCGTGGCTGGCGGCCGAGCCTTCTTCCAGCAACAGGCCCTTCAGCTTGTCGCGCGGATATTCCAGCAGGTCGGCCGGCCCCAGGTTCCGGGCCACCAGAATGGCGTCGTCGGGCAGTTCGCGCTCGCCCGGCTTGTCGCCCGCCAGCACCCGCAGCAGCCGGTTGGCCAGATCCTCGAAGTCGTGCAGCCGTTCGCGAATATAGGGGTCGCGCGCCTGGGCGAAGCGGGCGCGGTGTTCATTACGCACCCGGTCCACCGCCGCCTCGGCCGTCAGGCCGTTGCGCACCGCCTCTTCCAGCGACCGGTTCCAGCCCCGGTCGTCGGCGAACATCCGGTAAGTTTCCAGCACCTCGAACGAGGGACCGGCCAGGCCCTGGCCCTTGTCCAGCATGACGTCCAGGCCAGTCTTCAGCGTGGCGAGCGCCAGCTTCAGCCGCGCCTCCTCCATCGCCGGGTCTTCGGACAGCAGCTTTTCGGGGGGCAGGGGCGCCTCGTGCAGCACCACATGACCGAAGGCCAGGCCGTCCGAGAATTTCTGTCCCTTCAGCCGCTCGGGTCGGTGCGGCGCCAGTTCGACGTCGCGCAGCTCGTCCTGATCCAGCAGTTCGCCGGAGGACACCGTCTCGGACAGGACCATGGCGATGGTCTGGATGTCCTCGACCTCTTCCTCGTCATAGCGCCGCTCGGTGCGGTTCTGGACGACCAGCACGCCGATGGCCCGGCCGCCGCGCAGCAAGGGGGCGCCCAGGAAGGCGTGATAGGGGTCTTCGCCCGTCTCCGGCCGATAGGAGAAGGACGGATGTGACGGGGCGTCCGACAGGCTGATCGGCTGGGCCAGCCGCGCCACCTCGCCGACCAGACCCTCGCCGGGCCGCAGGCGGGTGTTGTGAACGGCGTCGGGGTTCAGGCCCTCGGTGGCGAACAGCTCCAGTTCGCCCGAGGCGCGGCGCAGATAGATGGAGCAGACTTCGGCGACCATCGACCGGGCGATGATCTTCACCACCATGTTCAGACGGTCCTGCGCGGGGGTCGCGCCCGCGCCGGCCCCGCCCAGAGCCTCGCGGATCTGGCGCAGGAGGATCCGAGGTCCCCTGGTCATCGCGCCGCCTGCCGGCATCATGTCTCCCGCGCCCCGGCGCTCATGCGCCTTCTGAAATCACCCTATACCGCGTCCAGCCCATAAGCCGAATGCAGGGCGCGCACGGCCAGTTCGGCGTAGGCCGCATCGATCAGCACGCTGATCTTGATCTCGGATGTCGAGATGGCCTGGAACTTGACGCCCTTGTCGGCCAGGGCCTTGAACATGGTCTGGGCGACGCCCGCATGGCTGCGCATGCCGACGCCCACCACCGAGACCTTGGCCACGTCCTCGTCGACGCGGATTTCCTCGAAGCCGAGCTGCGCCTGCGCGGCGTTCATCAGTTCGGCGGCGCGCACGGCGTCGCGGCGCCCCGTGGTGAAGGTCAGGTTGACCGTCCCCGCCGTGCGCGACTGGCTCTGCACGATCATGTCGACATTGACGTTGGCCTCGGCCAGCCGCGTGAAGACGTCGGCGGGGGCGTCCACGCGGTCGGACAGGCCCAGCAGGGTGATGCGGGCCTCGTCACGGCTCATGGTCACACCGGACACGATACGTTTTTCCACGATCTCCTCCTCGTCGCAGATCAGGGTTCCACCCTTGTCGGGCATGACGCCATTCGCGTCGGGTTCGATAAAGCTTGAAAGGACGCGGACCGGCACCTGTTTGGCCATGGCCAGCTCGACCGAGCGGGTCTGCAGCACCTTGGCCCCCAGGGACGCCATCTCCAGCATCTCTTCGTACGACACCTTGGCCAGGCGGCGCGCGCGGCTCTCGATGCGCGGGTCGGTCGTATAGACGCCGTCCACGTCGGTGTAGATGTCGCACGGGGCGCCCAGGGCCGCCGCGACCGCGACCGCCGAGGTGTCGGATCCGCCCCGGCCCAGGGTGGTGATCTTGCCGTCCGTCGTCACGCCCTGGAAGCCGGGGACGATGGCGATCTCGCCCGAATCGACGGCGGCCCCCAGCTTCTCGCCGGGGATGTCGATGATGCGGGCGCGGGCATGGGCGTCGTCGGTGATGATCGGCACCTGCCAGCCCATCCACGAGCGGGCGTTGAAGCCCATGTTGCGCAGGGTCGCGGCCAGCAGGCCCGAGGTGACCTGCTCGCCGGAGGCGACAACCACGTCATATTCGTCGTCCGACAGGGGCAGGCCGGCGGCGGCCGGACCCGCGCCGTCGGTCCAGGCGACCAGTTCGTTGGTCTTGCCCGCCATGGCGGAGACGACGACGGCGACCTTCTTGCCCGCAGACACCTCGGCCGCGACGATCCGCGCCGCGCGACGAATCCGTTCGAGATCACCCATCGAGGTGCCGCCGAACTTCATCACCAGTCGTGTGCTATCAGGCCGCGTCATCGTGGCGTTCCGCCCCCTGCTTGCGTGAAAGGGCGCGAAGGTTCATCCCTCGCGTCATGACCGCTTCTAGCGACGCCGCACCGTCTCGCCTACCCCGCGAAGGGCATGGTTTTTCGCAAAATTCGTCAGACGCCGCGTTCGGCGCATCGATCGACCCTGCCGACGTCGCCCGCTTCTCCGCCCAGGCGGCCGAATGGTGGGATGCAAAGGGGCCGTTCGCGCCTCTGCACCGGTTCAATCCGGCGCGTCTGGCCCTGATCCGCGACCAGCTTTGCACGCGCCTGGACCGCGATCCCAAGGCGCGCGCGCCCTTCGAGGGCTTGACCCTGCTCGACGTCGGCTGCGGCGGCGGACTGATCGCCGAGCCGATGCGGCGGATGGGTTTCACCGTCACCGCTATCGACGCCTCGTCCGAGAACATCGGCACGGCGCGGGCGCACGCCGACATGGTCGGCCTGGACATCGCCTATCGCGCCGCCACGGTCGAACAGATCGAGGCCGAGGGCGCGGGGCCGTTCGACGTGGTTCTGACCATGGAGGTGATCGAGCACGTCGCCGACCCGGAAGCCTTCGTGCGCGCCTGTTCGCGTTTGGTCCGGCCTGGCGGGGTCATGATGGTCGCTACGCTGAACCGCACGCTGAAGTCTTTGGCTCTGGGCAAGGTGGCGGCGGAATACATTCTACGCTGGGTGCCGGCCGGGACGCACGACTGGCGCCAGTTCCTGAAGCCCGACGAGATCCGGTCGATGCTGGCGGCCGAGCCCGTGACGGTCGAAGGCCCCTACGGTCTCAACTACGACCCGCTGCACGACCGCTGGAGCCAGACCGACGACGCGGGCATCAACTACATGATGGTGGCGACGCGGACCTGAAATGCAAAAGGCCGCCCCGAAGGGCGGCCTTTCTTCTTTGATCAGGCGTCAGGCTCAGACCTTCTCGGCCCGTTTGCGCGTCCAGCTGTAAAGCCCGAACACCGCCGCCGCGAAGACGATGATCCCGACCAGCATGGCGGGCCAGCCGGAGCCCTCCGGGATCATGGCGAAGGGCGCCTCGCTGTTCGTGCCGACGATGACGCTGGCGTAGAAGACGCCGAACAGGCTCTCGCCCACGATCAGGCCGGACGCCAGCAGCACGCCCATGCGGCGCGCCACGTCGGCGAACCGGGTCGTCTTGACCGCCTTGTCGTAGAACCAGCCGACCACGGCGCCGATGACCAGCATCGTCGTCACGGCCGCCGGCAGATAGAAGCCGATGCCCACGGCCAGGGGCGGCAGCTTGATCTTGCCGTTCGTGGACTTGGACACGACGGCGTCCAGCACGATGATGATCACGCCGATCACCGCGCCCAGGCCGATCAGGTCCCAGCGCAGATCGCCGCCGATGACGCCGCGCGCCAGGGCCGAGATCAGCGTCGCCTGGGGCGCCGCCAGCGGCTCGTTGGCGATGCCGGGAGGGCCGCCCTCGAACCCGAAGGCGCCGTTCAGTTTGTTCAGGATGAAGGGGATGACCAGGGCGCCGGCGATGACGCCGACGATCAGGGCGAGCTGCTGGCGCCACGGCGTGGCGTCGACCAACTGGCCGGTCTTCAGGTCCTGAAGATTGTCGTTGGCGATGACGGCGACGGCGAAGACGACCGCCGTCACGATCAGGGCGAAGGCGATGATGGAGCCGTCGGCCGGCACGCCCGCGATCTTCATCACGCCCAGCATCAGCAGGGACGCTACGATGATGGCCAGGATGCCGACGCCGGACACCGGGCTGTTGGACGATCCGATCAGGCCGGCCATGTATCCGCAGATGGCCGCGACCGCGAAGCCGATCAGCACCACATAGACCAGGCCGCCGATGACCAGCAGGGGCGCGGACGCCGCCAGCGTCGGCGAGGCCAGGGCGACCCAGGTCAACAGGCCGGCGATGGCGATCAGGGCCGCAACCGACACGGCGCCGACGATCTTGATCGGAATATCCTGTTCGGTGCGTTCCAGCACCTCGCCGTGCGAGCGTTTGGACTGGGCCGCCAGGGCCGAGGTCAGGCCGCCGATCAGCGGCCCGGCCAGCTTGATCAGGGTCCAGATGGCGGCGACGCCGATGACGCCGGCGCCCATGAACCGCACTTCGCGGCTCCACACCGTCATGGCCAGTTCTTCGGCGCCCGTCCCGGCCGGCAGGGTCGCGGCGATCGAGGGCAGGCCGTGCGCCGTCAGCCAGGCGATGGTGTCGGGGCTGGTCAGGATCGGCACGGCGATGACCCAGGCCAGGATCAGGCCGAACAGTTGCGCCAGGCCGACCGTCAGGCCGATCAGATGCCCGGCGCCCAGCAGGGCGAACTGCATGCCGAAGCCCACGCCCGTCGCGCCGCCGCCCAGGGCGGCCGGAAGCTTGAAGAACTTCGCCGCTTCACCTGCAAAGACGCGGCCCGCGACCAGCAGGGCGTAACCGGACGACACCACGGCGCCGGCGACCACGACCCACAGGCCGGACTTGTTCTCGCGTACGGCGCTTTCGGTCTGTTCGGCGCCGCGCGAGCCGACCTTCAGCACCTCGGCGGCGGCGACGCCTTCGGGGTAGGGCAGGCCGCCATTGGTCACCAGGGCGCGTCGCAGCGGGATCGAGAAGGTCACCCCTAAGATCCCGCCGAAGATGCAGATCAGGGTCGATTCCCAGAACGGAAACTCCAGCCACCAACCGATCATCACCAGGCCGGGCAGGACGAAGATGATCGAACTCATGGCGCCGCCGACCGAGGCGACGGTCTGGACGGTCATGTTCTCCCAGATGGTCGAGGTGCGGAAACTGCGCAGGATGGCCATCGAAATGACCGCCGCCGGAATGGCCGAGGCGAAGGTCAGGCCCACCTTCAGGCCCAGGTAGGTGTTGGCGGCGGTGAAGACCACCGCCAGCAGCACGCCCAGCACCAGGGCGCGAAGGGTAAGCTCAAGCCGGCCCTTCGGGGCGGCGGCGGCGTCAGTCATCGAAAAAGTCCCCACGTTCGCGGCGGACGTAAGCGCATTCTGTCTCAGGCGGCAACCGGTCTCAGGCGGTCGCGACGCTCAGGGTGCGGAGCTTGCGCCGACGAAACGCGGCGGAGGCGATCTTCAGGCCGCGATAAAGCAGGGCCAGCACCAGGGCCGTCACCGCCCAGGAAAGCAGCACGTCCGACAGGAAATGCCCGCCAAACGCGATGCGATTGGCCGACAGGCTGACGGCGTAGGCCAGGGCGAGGCCGCCCGCGACCGGCCGCCAGCGGCGCGGCGCCAGCACCAGGGCCGCCGCCACCATCCAGGCCGCGCCCGCCCCCTCGCCCGAGATGAAGGAGCAGTTGGACTGACACGCCGTGCTGTGCGCCCAGGCGGCGGTGAAGACATCGTCGCCGCCGAAAATCCGTATGTCCACGGGCCGCGCCCGACCCCACACTTCCTTGAACAGACTGTTGACCACCAGCCCCGGCCCCAGGGCCAGGCCGGCGATCACGAACAGGGCTCGCCGCGCCGCCAGATCGGACTTGCGCCGTCGCATGACCCGCCAGCCCCACCGCCCGATCGCCGTCGCCAGCATCAGCGACATGACCAGGGTCGAGCTTTTCCTCAGCGCGCGAAGCACGGGATCGTGCGCCAGATAGAAGCCGTCCCGCGAACGGTGAAACAGGCCGCTGACCGCCAGGTCCGCGCCGGGAAACATCAGGAAGGCGACGCTCAGTCCCACGATGGCGGCGCGGCGATGATGGCGGCCTCTTCGCTGGACGGCCGCGTCTTCGATCTCGCTGCGGCCTTGCGCGTGGGCGTGGGCAAGGCGTCGATGGTGAAGTCGGTCACGATCGTCCCCCCGGATAGTCGTCCGCCCTCCATGCCCGCCGGTCGTGTCGCCCCGATGAGGAAACCGCGTCGTCGCCGTGTCGGTCTTGCGACGGCGACGTGATGGCCTCGGCTTGGCGGGGCCGCGTGGGCGGGCTAGGACCGCTTCATGCCTGAACTTCCCGAGGTCGAAACCGTCCGACGCGGCCTGACGCCGGTGCTTCAGGGCGCGCGGCTGTCGCGGGTCAGGATCAACCGGCCCGACCTGCGGTTTCCCTTCCCCGAGCGGTTCGTCGAACGTCTGGAGGGCGCCACGGTCCAGCGGATCGACCGCCGGGCCAAATATCTGCTCATGCCCCTGTCGACCGGCGAGACCTGGATCACCCACCTGGGGATGACCGGCCGCTTCACCCTGGACGGAACCCTGCTGGGCGAGTTCGAGGAGGCGGCGCCCATCGCCGGCAAGCACGAACATTTCAGCGGCTGCGCCATACGCGACGGCTCCGCGACCCGCATCGGCTATGCCGACGCCCGCCGGTTCGGCTTCATGGGCTTGATCCCCACCGACCAGGTCGAGACCCATCCCTGGTTCGCCGGCCTGGGCCCCGAACCCCTGGGCAACGGTTTTTCCGGCGCGCATCTGGTCGAGGCGTTCGCGGGCAAGAAACAGAACATCAAGGTCAGTCTGCTGGATCAGCGGATCGTTTCCGGCCTGGGCAATATCTATGTGTGCGAGGCCCTGTACCGCGCGCGCATCTCGCCCCTGGTCGCGGCCGGATCGGTGTCGAAGGCGCGGCTGGAACGGCTGGCGACCGAGGTCCGGAACGTCCTGACCGACGCCATCGCGGCGGGCGGCTCGACCTTGCGCGACTTCGCCAACGCCGAGGGCGGCCAAGGCTATTTCCAGCACCGGTTCGACGTCTATGGCCGCGAGGGCGAGCCCTGTCGGGGTGAAAAATGCACCGGCGTCGTCGCCCGCATCGTCCAGGGCGGCCGCTCCACCTTCTACTGCCCGTCCTGCCAGAAGCGGTAAGCTGATGAGCCAGCGCATCATCCTGTTTCGCGGCATGAACACGGGCGGCGTCCGCGCGCCCGTGGGCGAGCAGCGGGCCATGGCCGAGGCGATGGGGCTGACCAACCCGCGCACTCTCCAGGCCAGCGGCAATCTGGTGGTCGAAAGCGACCGCGCGCCGGCCGATCTGGAAGCCGCCGTCGAGGCGGAGATGAAGCGCCGCTTCGACCTGACGATCTCCGCCATGGTCCGCACCCCCGATCAGTGGGCCGCCCTGATCGCCGCCAATCCCTTCGCCACGGAGGCGGCGGCCCATCCCGCCAAGGTCCTGGCCATGGTGATGAAGGCCGGGATCAAGACCGGCGCCGTGGAGGCCGCCGGCGCCCTGGCCGAGGGCGGCGAACGGGTCGAGGCCGTAGGCGACGTCCTCTACTTCTGGTTCCCGAACGGCCAGGGCCAGTCGGCCATCTTCAAGAAGGCCACGCCCCGGATGCTGGGCATGGGCACGGGGCGCAACTGGAACACCGTGCTGAAACTGGCGGAAATGGCCGGGCTTTAGGCCTTCATCTCGCCGCCGCTTTCGTGCCAGATCGCCGGATGAGCCTTCGCGAACGTCACCTGTGGATCGCCATCGTCACGACGGTGGTCGTCTGGGGCCTCTATCTCTGGCAACTGATCGAACGGATCCGGGTCGGCGATCTGGCGACGCCGGGGTTCGCGGGCGAAATGGGCGGGCTGTTCCTGTTCGGCCTGCTGCTGATCGGGATCGCCGAGGGGGCGCTGACCCTGGTCGCCCGCCTGCTGCCCCATGCCGACACGCGCGAGGGGGCGGCCGAGCGCAAGGCCTCGCTTCAGGCCAGCCACATCTCGCTGATGGCGCTGATCGCCATGATCACAGTGGCGGCCGCCGCCCTGTTCGTCGTCGGCTGGATCGACCAGCCGGTCCTGTCGCGGCTGCTGACGGCGGTGACGCCGGCCAATCTGCTGGTGCTGATCGCCAACGGCCTGATGGGCTGCGTCGTGTTGTCGGAGCTGATCCGTTTCGCCATGACCCTCGCCCTGCTGCGCGCCAGGCGCTAGACCGACGCCAAAACAGGAGACCGACATGGCCGACACCTATTCCAACCTGCTGATCGAACGTCATGCCGACGGCTATGCAGTAGTGACCCTGAACCGGCCCGAGGCGCTGAACGCCCTGAACTCGGCCCTGTTCAAGGACCTCGCCGACTTCCTCGACAGCGTCGAGCACGACGACGGCGTGCGCTGCCTCATCCTCACCGGCGCGGGCGACAAGGCCTTCGCCGCCGGCGCCGACATCAAGGAGATGGCGGACCAGACCTACGCCCAGATGTACACGGGCAACTATTTCGCCCTCGGCCACGACCGCATCACACGCTTCAGAAAGCCGATCATTGCCGCCGTCAACGGCTTCGCCCTGGGCGGCGGCTGCGAGCTGGCCATGCTGTGCGACTTCATCGTGGCGTCGGACAAGGCGAAGTTCGGCCAACCCGAGATCAATCTCGGCGTCGCCCCCGGCATCGGCGGTTCGCAGCGCCTGACCCGTCTGGTGGGCAAGTCCAAGGCCATGGACATGGTCCTGACCGCCCGCATGATGGACGCGGCGGAGGCGGAACGCGCCGGCCTCGCCTCGCGCGTCTTCCCGCACGAGACCCTGCTGGAAGAGACCCGCAAGATCGCCGCCAGGATCGCCTCGCAAAGCCCGCTGGCGGTCATGGCCAACAAGGAAATGGTCAACGCCGCCCTGGAGACCACCCTGACGCAAGGGGTCCAGTTCGAACGCCGCCTGTTCCACTCCCTATTCGCCTTCGAAGACCAGAAGGAAGGCATGTCCGCCTTCGTCGAAAAGCGCAAACCCGACTTCAAGGGGCGGTGATCCTTAGGTGATCCGTCAACCGATCGCCGCGATCCGGCGTTAGGAGCGGATCATGATCCGTCCCTTCGTCTCGCTTCTGGCGGCGCTGTTCGTCGTCCTGCCCGCCGCCGTCCAGGCCCAAACGGCCCCCCAGCCCTATCCTGCGACGCCTGCGCCCGTCTTCCAGTCGAGCCGGATCATCGTCGAGACGCGGGGGGCGGGGCCGGACATTCTGTTCATTCCGGGATTGGGATCGACCGGCGACGCCTGGCGCTCGACGGCGGACCGGCTGGACGACCGATACCGGGTCCATCTGGTGACCCTGCGCGGCTTCGGCCAGACCGATATCGGCGCGAATGCGGGCGGGGGCCTCGCTGGCCCGGCGGCGGCCGAGATCGAACGCTATATCCGCGAGCAGCGGATCGATCGTCCCGCCCTGATCGGCCATTCGCTGGGCGGTCAGATCGCTCTGCGCGTCGCCGCGGACATGGGCGATCGTATCGGACGGGTGATGGTGGTCGATTCCTCGCCCTTCTTCCCGTCCCTGGTGGACGCCCGCGCCACCTCGGCCCAGGTCGAGCCTCTGGCGCGGCTGGGCTATCAGGCTCTGCTGCTGTTCGGCGACCAGGCGTTGAAGTCCCAGGTGGCGGCCCTGGGCGGCGACCTGGGCCTGGCGGGCGACATGGTGTTCCAGGGCCTGGGCCTTCAGGGCGGCGACCGGCGGGTGCTGGCCCAGGGGCTGTACGAGGCCCTGACCGTCGATCTGCGGCCCCGCCTGGCCCAGATCACCGCCCCCGTGACGGCGGTCTATGGCTGGACCCCAAATCCCGACAGTCCGCGCAACCGTCTGGAGGGGCTTTATCGTTACGGCTTCGACGGACTGCCGCGTACGGCCCGGTTCGAGCGGATCGAGGGCGCCGAACACCAGGTGATGATCGAGCAGCCGCAGCGGTTCATGGCGGCGGTGCAGCGGTTCCTGAGCTGAGGCTCAGTCCTCCAGCGCTTCGATCACCACGCCCTCGGTCAGCAGTTGCGGCAGAACCTCGGGCTCGGCCCGGCCCGGTCGATACAGCAGATAAAGCGGCACGCCGGATCGGCCGTGGGCCTGAAGCTCGCGGGTGATGGCGTCGTCGCGGCGGGTCCAGTCGCCGACCAGATAGGCGGCGTTCGCCTGCGCCATCGCCTTGGCGACGCGGGGCGAGGACAGGGCCGCGCGCTCGTTGATCTTGCAGGTCACGCACCAGTCGGCGGTCAGATTGACCAGCACCGGACGTCCCGCCGCCGTCGCCTGGGCCACCGCCTCGGCCGACCAGGGCTGGGCGGCGAGGGGGCCGCCTTCGCCGTCGGGCGATGATGGGCCCGGTTCGCGCGCTGCGCCGGCTGCGGCGCCCGCCAGGCCGATGGCGATGACGCAGGCGAGGGTCGCGGCGACCGTGGCGATCACCGACCGCCTGCCCTCCTGACGACTCCTCTGCGCCAGACCGAACAGCCAGGCGCCGAAGGCCAGCATCAGGGCCGCGATCAGCAACAGGCCCAGCGCATCCACGCCGCCTTGTCGCGTGAACACCCAGATCAGCCACAGCGCCGCCCCATACATGGGAAAGGCCAGCACGCCCTTCAGCCGCTCCATCCAGACGCCCGGCCGGGGCAGACGCGACAGCAGGCCCGGCGACAGGCTGATCGCCAGATAGGGCAGGGCCAGGCCCAGCCCCAGCATCAGGAAGACCGCCAACGCCATCGGCCACGGCAGGACCAGGGCCGCGCCCAGGGCCGCCGCCATGAAGGGTGCGGTGCAGGGGGCCGCGACAACCACGGCCAGAACGCCGGTGAAGAAGGCGCCGGCCGCGCCGGGCAGGCGCGACAGCGGCCCGGACCCGGCGTTCTGCATCCCAGCGCCGACATGGAAGACGCCCGACAGGTTCAGCCCGACCAGCAGCATGATCAGGGCCAAGGCCGCGACCACGCCCGGCGACTGAAGCTGGAACCCCCAGCCGATCGCCTGACCCGCCGCCCTCAGCGCAAGCAGCGCCCCCGCCAGCACCAAGAAGCTGACCAGCACCCCGGCGGTGAAGGCCAGGCCGTCGCGCCGCGCCTGCGCCGGATCATGCGCCGCCGCCGACAGCGAGGCGGCCTTCATCGCCAGGACCGGGAAGACGCAGGGCATCAGGTTCAGCACCAGCCCCCCCAGCAGGGCCAGACCCAGGGCCTGGGCGAAGGCCAGCAGGCTCCTCGCCTCGGGCTTGGCCGCCTCGTCCAGCGGCGCCAGCGCACCGCGTCCTTGTGCGCCGGCCAGCGGCGGACCGGGCTGGGCCGTGATCTCCCAGGCGCCCTTGTCGGTGGCCAGCACCCCGGCCAAGGGCGAAGCGGCGGCGCCCCGGCCGGGCGTCAGCGTCAGGCTCAGGCCTGCTGAGCCTTTTTCGCCCGTCTGGACCGCGGCATGGTCGATCCGCCCGCCGTCATAGGGGAAGAAATAGGCCTGTCCGACATCCGCGCCGGCCAGCGGCCCGCCCGTGGCGCTCAAGGTCAGACGGCCGCCGTCCGCCGTCAGGCGTGCCTCGATCCCGGCGGGACGCGGAGCGGTCTCCACCAGCCGTTCGATCTCGGCCCCCCAAGGCTGGGCCAGGGGCGCGGCGCCGTCGCGCACCGGCAGGGCCAGCGACAGGGTCAGCGGCTCGGGCACGCACATCTGGTCGCTGCACACCAGGAACAGGGCGTCCGCCGTCAGGGTCAGCACCTCGCCCGGTCGGGCCGAGGCCGGCACATGGACCGGCACGGGCAGCAGGACCTCGTCCGAATAGCCGTAGTTCATCAGGCTCATCAGCCGCTGGGGGCGGGGCAGGGGCCACAGGATGGGATCGGCGGTCACGCCGTCGGGCAGGGTCCAGACCAGGCTGGTCGCCCCGCCCGAATCGCCGGGATTGCGCCAATAGGTGTGCCAACCCGGCGCGATCTTCTGACGCACGGCGACGACAGCGGTGGATCCCGGCGCCGTCCATTGGGACAGGGGGACCAGTTCCGCCTCGATCCGCTCGGTTCGCTGCGGGCCGAACGCGACCAGGCCGGAGGGTTGGCTCTGGACCGGCTGGGCCTGGACCGTCGAAAGAGACAACAGGCCCAGCAACAGGCCGGCGAGGAGGGCGAAGGGACGCAAGCGGCAGGTTCCGGAGTTGAGGACTGGCGCCTAACTAACCCCTCGGGCGGCCCCGCGCCATCGCCTCAGCGCGGGCCGGCCTCGATCACCACCTCGGCGCGGCGACGTAGCGGCTCGTCCGTGCCGGACGCTGTCGTCGCGCCCGCATCCCCGGCGGCGCTCAGTTCGAAGGCCGGCGCGGGCATTCCGGCGCGCGCCAAAGCTTCGGCCACCACGCGGGCGCGCCGCTGCGACAGGCTCATATTGGCGTCCGCCGCTCCCGTCGCATCGGCCAGGCCCAGCACCCGCACCCGCCGCACGTCGCACCCTTCGGCCTTCTGGGCGGCGGCCTGCAGCACCACCTCGGCCGCGTCCGTCAGCCGCGCTTCGTTCTCGACGAAATAGACATCGAACCGCCCCGACATGCATGGCGACTCGCCCATCACCAGCGCCGCCCGCTTCGGCGTCGGCGCACACGCCGCCAGCGTCATCGCCGCCACGGCCCCCATCGCAAGTCCGGTCGATCGCTTCATCTCAGCCCTCCTCCGGCGACGCCGGCCCAAACGCAAAAGAGGCGGCCCGTCTTCCGACCGACCGCCTCCTCAACCTACCGCCGATCGCTGAGTTCCGCGACCGGCAAGTCATTGATCAATAACGACGTTGACCGTTGTCCCAGTAGCATTCGTCCTGGCGGTTGTCGTAGCAGTAGTAGTAACGGCCTTGGCTGTCGCGGTAACGCTGCTGGTTGTTGCGGTCTTGGTTGGAACCACGGACCGCGCCAGCTGCGCCGCCGAGGGCGCCGCCGATCAGGGCGCCGGTCGCTGCGTTGCCGCCGCCGACGTTGTTGCCGATGATGGCGCCGGCGACAGCGCCGAGGCCTGCGCCGATGGCACCCTGGCGTACGGTCTGGTTGGTGCCGCCGCCGCTATTGTAGCCGTACGGGTCGCTGGCGCAGGCCGAAGCCAGAAGGCCGGCGCCTGCAATCGCGATAATCGCCTTGTTCATGGTGAAATCCTTTTGTCCCTGGGGTGTCCCCTGGATCGGCAAACGTATCGGTCCCGCTTAGGTTCCTTGCGCCTGCACGCCGGCCGGAGGATGGACTCACAATCGTCGGCGCGTCGGGCGAGCGCAATTGAAATATGGCCACGCTTGCGCGGAACGGGCGGCGCTGCGGGACGTTCGGCCGCCATGACAGACGTTTCGAGTCCCCCGATGGAAGCCGCCGAAACGCGCATCCTGACGCCACACGCGCCGCTGAAGCGCGCCGTCATCCTGGTCAATCCGTTGTCCGGCAGCGTAGGGCCGCGCGCCGCTGGCGAGGCCGAGGACATTCTGGCCGACTATGAACTGGAAACCCAGGTCGTGGTGCTGGAAGGCGGGAACTTCGATCAGGCTATCGCCGAAGCCTTCGCCGCCAAGCCGGACGTCATTTTCGTGCTGGCCGGGGACGGTACGGCGCGCTCGGTGGCGTCCAAGGCCAAGCCGGACGGCCCGATGATCGCGCCCCTGCCGGGCGGGACCATGAACATGCTGCCCAAGGCGCTCTACGGCACGGCCGACTGGAAGCTGGCGCTGAAGCGCGCGCTGGAGGAGGGCGAGCCCCAGTCCGTCTCGGGCGGCGAGGTGCAGGGCGAATATTTCTACTGTGCCGCCATTCTCGGATCGCCCGCCCTGTGGGCGCCGGCGCGTGAGGCGATGCGGACCGGCAAGATCAAGCTGGCCTGGCAGTATGGCCGCCGCGCCCTGAAGCGCGCTTTCTCCGGTCGGCTGCGCTTCAGCCTGGACGGCGGCGAGAAGCGGCGCACCGAGGCCCTTGTGCTGATCAGCCCGATGATCTCCAAGGCCATGGACGATCTCGTCGGACTGGAGGCGGCGGCCATGGACCCCAGCGACACGACCCAGGCCTTCCGGCTGGCGGCCACCGCCCTGTTCAGCGACTGGCGCCAGGATCCGGCGGTCTCGACCCGGCCTGCCAAACGGATCGAGGTGCGGGCCCGCTCCAAAATCCCGGCCGTGATCGACGGCGAGCCGATCCTGCTGAAGCCCGAGGCCGTGATCCGCTTCGTGCCCAAGGCCTTCAGGGCTCTTGCGCCCCGCCCGCCTTCGGCCGAGGACAGCGTCTGATGGGGCGCGTTCTTCAGTTTTCCGACGTCCATTTCGGCTGCGAGCACAAACACGCCTGCGCCGCCGCCCTGGATTACGCCCACGCCACGCCCAACGATCTGGTGCTGATCACCGGCGACATCACCCAGAAGGGTTTCCCCGACGAGTTCACGGCGGCGGGCGAATGGATGCGGGCCATGCCCGAGCCGCGCTTCGTCATCGTGGGCAATCACGACGTGCCCTATTGGGACGCGGTGGCGCGGGTGCTGCATCCGTGGCGGGCGTTCGAGACGGCGACCGGCTTTCCCGCCCACGACGGTCAGTTCCTCAGCGATACGGTCATGGTGCGCGGCGTGGTCACCGCGCGCGGTTGGCAGGCGCGGCCCAACTGGTCCAAGGGCGTCATCGATCTGGATCAGACGCGGCGCGCGGCTGAGGCCCTGCGCCAGGCGCCCATCGGCGCGCTAAGAATCCTGGCCTGCCACCATCCGCTGATCGAGATGGTCGGCACGCCCATGACCGGCGACGTCAAGCGCGGCGACGAGGCGGCGCTGATCTTCGCCGAGGCGGGCGTCGATCTGATCATGACCGGCCATGTCCATGTGCCCTTCGCCATGCCGATCCCGCTGGCGGATCGCTGCTCCTATGCGGTCGGCTGCGGAACCCTGTCGCACCGCGAGCGGGGCGCGCCGCCGGGCTTCAACCAGATCGACTGGGACGCCAAGACCATCACGGTCACGGCCCTGGCCTGGGACGGCGTCAGCTACCGATCGCACCAGATCTGGCGACTCCCGCGTCGTCAGGACACCCGCAAGGCCCAGACGGCCCCGAGTCCCATCGAGCCGGGGGCCTTGGAGAAGGCGGCGGTCTGACGACCCGCAAATCCGTCTCCTCCCCGCTTTGCGGGGAGGGGGACCGCGCAGCGGTGGAGGGGCTCTCGACGTCCCACAGGCGCTGGTAGTGCGGTAAAGAGCCCCTCCGTCACGGCGCGAAGGCGCGCCGCGCCATCTCCCCACGATGTGGGGAGGAGACGGTTTGGTTCACCGGAACGGCGGCTCGTCGAAGGCGCGCAGCTTGCGCGAATGCAGGCGCGGGCCTTCCTTGCGCATCAGGTCCACGGCCTGAATGCCGATCTGAAGGTGTTCGGAGATCGAGCCTTCGTAGAAGCGATTGGCCTGGCCCGGCAGTTTGATCTCGCCGTGCAGCGGCTTGTCCGACACGCACAATAACGTGCCGTAGGGCACGCGGAAGCGGTAGCCTTGCGCGGCTATGGTGGCGCTTTCCATGTCGATGGCGACGGCGCGGCTCTGGTTGAAACGAAGCGCCGACTTGGAATAGCGCAGCTCCCAGTTCCGGTCGTCGGTCGTGACCACCGTGCCGGTGCGCAGGCGCAGCTTGACCTCGTCGCCGGGCATGCCGCTGACCGACTTGGTCGCGTCGTAAAGCGCGCGCTGGACCTCGGCGATCGAGGGGATGGGGATGTCTGGCGGCAAAACCGCGTCCAGCACGTGGTCGTCGCGCAGATAGGCGTGGGCCAGGACATAGTCGCCGATGGTCTGGCTGGCGCGCAGGCCGCCGCAGTGACCGATCATCAGCCAGACGTGCGGACGGGTGACGGCCAGGTGATCCGTGATCGTCTTGGCGTTGGACGGGCCGACGCCGATATTGACTAGGGTCACGCCCTTATGGCCCGGCGCGGTCAGGTGATAGGCCGGCATCTGGTGCTTCTTCCAGGCCGTGTCGCTGATCGCCGCCTCGGGGTTGGGCGTGTCGCGCGTGATGACCACGCCGCCGGCGCAGGACAGGGTCTCATACGGCGAGCCCGGCGTCTGAAGCTGTTCGATGGCCCAGCGCACGAACTCGTCGACGTAGCGATTGTAGTTGGTGAACAGGACATAGGACTGAACATCGTCGACCGGCGTGCCGGTGTAATGTTTCAGCCGCGCCAGCGAGAAGTCGGTCCGCAAACCGTCAAAGTGCGACAGGGGGAAGTCGCCGCCCATCTCGAACAGGCCGTCTGCGATCTCGTCGCCGATATGGGCCAGGTCGGTGGTCGGGAACCAGCGCGCGAGGGCGGCCGTCATCGACCGGTCCAGCGCGACCTCCAGCCCGTCGGTCACATAGGGGAAGGGGATTTCCTGGCGCGAGATCCCGACCTCGAAGGTCGCATTATATTCCTGCTCCAGCAGGCCCAGCTGTTCGGTCAGATAGGGGCGGAACAGGTCCGGTCGGGTGATGGTGGTGGCGTAGGCGCCCTGTTTGGACAGCCGGGCGTAGGCGCGCGGCTCCAGGTCCTGGGGGCGATCCCCGTCCCAGCGGATGCGAAGTTCGGGATAGGCGAACACCCCGTCGGCGCGTTTCAGCGGATCGGGCCGCTCGCCGGTGTTGACGAAATCCCGCACGGCGTCGCGCAGGTTGGTCACGGATTGGGTGTAGAGGGTTTCGAGGCGGTCCAGCGCCGCCTGTGCTGTCATCTGTTCTGTCATGACTTCCTCTAGCGAAGCTTCGTGACAATGGCGAGGCGTCGCGGCTTCAATCTCGATTTCGCCGCCCCGATTTCGCTGCATTGCAGCAATTTATGACAGGGTTGCGGTTGCGGATCGGGGCGTGACGGAGCATCTGGCGCAAATGTCCTCTTCCCTCGCGTCAGCGCCCGCCAAGAAGGAGCTCGGCTTCGTCGAGTTCGTCTGTCTCATCGCCCTGATGATGGCGCTGAACGCCCTGGCGATCGATTCCATGTTGCCCGCCCTGCCGCACATCGGCGCGGATCTGGGGGTGGCGAACGAGAACAGCCGTCAGTGGGTGGTGACCGCCTATCTGCTCGGCTTCGGCGGCGCCCAGCTGTTCTACGGCCCTCTGGCGGATCGGTTTGGGCGAAAGCCCGTCCTGTTGTCCGGCGTGGGCGTCTATGTGACCTTCAGCCTGCTGGCGACGCTAGCGCCGACCTTCGACATGCTGATCCTGGCCCGCATCGGTCAAGGTCTGGGCAGCGCCTGCACCCGCGTGTTGGCCGTCTCCATCGTGCGCGACCGGTACGACGGCCGCACGATGGCGCGGGTCATGTCCTTCAGCTTCCTGGTCTTCCTGGGCGTGCCGATCCTGGCGCCGTCGATCGGCCAGATGATCATGCTGGTCGGACCCTGGCGCTGGATCTTCGCCGGGCTGGGCCTGATCGGCGTGGGTTTGATCGTCTGGGCCAGCTTGCGCCTGCCCGAGACGCTGAAGCCCGAGGATCGCCTGCCCATTCAGGTCAAGCGCTTGACGGCGGCCTACAAGACCGCCCTGACCGACCGGACCGCCGTCGGCTACATGCTGGCCATGTCGGCCATCACCGGCGCCCTGTTCGGTTTCATCAACTCCTCGCAGCAAATCTTCGCCGACGTGTTTCATGCCGAGGCGGCCTTCCCGGCGGTCTTCGCCCTGATCGCGGGCGGCATCGCCGTGGCCTCGATCGTCAATGCGCGGATGGTGGTGAAACTGGGGTCGCGCAAGATTTCGCACACGGCCCTGATCGGCTTCACGACCATCTCGGCCGTCCATGCGGCGGTGGCGATCAGCGGGCATGAATCGATCTGGACCTTCGCGGTGCTGCAGACCCTGACCATGTTCTGTTTCGGCCTGATCGCCGGCAACTTCGGCGCCATGGCCATGGAGACGATGGGCCATATCGCCGGCACCGCCGCCTCGATCCAGGGCTTCGTCTCCACCGTCGTCGGCTCGCTGCTGGGCTTCGCTGTGGGTCAGCAGTTCAATGGGACGACGATCCCCATGTCGCTGGGCTTCACGGTCTTCGGCCTGATCGCCCTGGGCTGGGTGCTGTTCGCCGAACGGGGGCGGCTGTTCCGGGCCCATCATCTGCCGCCGGCCGCGAAGACGACCGCCAAGGCTTGATCTTTTCGGCGTTTCCGCGCGTTCTCCGGCCAATCCTTACGGTCAGCCCCGGAAAGCCTCGATGAAGCGCAAAGCCTTCGGTCTCGTCTCCGCCCTCGCCCTCGCCGCCGCCCTGGGGGTCAGCGCCTGTTCCACCACGACCGCAGGAGGCGCCTCGATGACCCCGCCCGCCATCGCCCCCGCGCCCGGCCCTGAGGCCGTGGACAGCCACACCTACGCCCGGCCCGAGATCGCCCGCGTCGTCGATGTGGCGCTGGACCTGACCGCGAACTTCGAGGCCAAGACCCTGTCGGGTACGGCGACCCTGGACATCCTGGCCGTCCCCGGGGCCAATGAGGTGATCCTGGACATCCGCAACCTGGACATTCAGGACGTGCGCGACGCCGCCGGCCAGCCGCTGCGCTATGTCGTCGGCGACAACGACGCCATCAAGGGCCAGCCCCTGACCGTCTATTTCCCGGCCTTCGCCGCCAATGAGCGGCGCAAGATCACCGTCCGCTATTCAACGCGGCCGGATGCGGCGGCCCTGCAATGGCTCAACCCCGCCCAGACGGCGGGCGGCGAAAAGCCCTATCTGTTCAGCCAGGGCCAGGCGATCCTGACCCGAACCTGGGTCCCGACCCAGGACAGCCCCGGCATCCGCCAGACCTATTCGGCCCGCATCGTCGCGCCCGAGGATCTGACCGTGGTCATGAGCGCCGACCATCTGACGCCGCAGGGCGAACCTGCTGGAAACGGCATGAAGGCCTGGCGCTTCCGGATGAACAATCCGATCCCGCCCTATCTGATCGCGGTCGGCATAGGCGACCTGGCCTTCGCGCCGTTCGACGGCCGCACCGGGGTCTGGACCGAGCCCGGCCGCCTGCGCGCCGCCGCCTGGGAACTGGAGCCGACCGCCCAGATGGTGACGGCGGCCGAGAAGCTGTATGGCCCCTATCGCTGGGGCCGCTACGACCTGCTGGTCCTGCCGCCCTCCTTCCCGTTCGGCGGGATGGAGAACCCCAAACTGACCTTCGCCACCCCCACCATCATCGCCGGCGACCGCTCGCTGGTGTCGCTGGTGGCGCACGAACTGGCGCACTCGTGGTCGGGCAATCTGGTGACCAACGCCACCTGGAACGACTTCTGGCTGAACGAGGGTTTCACCACCTATTTCGAGAACCGCATCATGGAGTCGCTCTACGGCCATGACCGCGCGGTGCAGGAACAGGTGCTCAGCTGGGACGGGCTTCAGGACGAGCTGAAGTCCCTGCCGGCCGCCGACACCCGGCTGCATCTGGACCTGAAGGGGCGCGACCCCGACGACGGCATGAACACCATCGCCTACGACAAGGGCTCGGCCTTCCTGCGCACTATCGAGCGGATCACGGGCCGTGAGCGGTTCGACGCCTGGCTGCGCGGCTATTTCGACCGCAACGCCTATCGGCCCATGACGACGGCCATGTTCCTGGACGACATCCGCACCCATCTGGTGAAGGGCGACGCGGCCCTGGAATCCGAACTGCAACTGGACGCCTGGGTCTATCAGCCCGGCCTGCCGTCCAACGCCGTGGCCCCGGTGTCGAACGCCTTCGTCCCCGTCGACGCCGCCGCCGTCGCCTTCTTCAAGGACAAGGGTCCGGCCTCGGCCATTCCCTGGGCCGACTGGAACACCCAACAGCGCCAGCGCTTCCTGGGCTGGCGTCCTGAAGGCCTGCGCGCAAACGCCGACTGGCTGACGGATGCGCAGCTGGCCGATCTGGAGCGCAGCCTGAACCTGGCCAACGAAGGCAATACCGAACTGACCTTCGCCTGGCTGCAGATCGCCCTGGCGCACCGCTACCAGCCCGCCGTCGCCACGGCCGAAAAGTTCCTGACCAGCCAGGGCCGGCGCAAGTTCGTCATGCCCCTGTTCCAGACCCTATGGAACGAGGGCGACTGGGGCCGCCCCATCGCGCGCCGCATCTACGCCGAGGCCCGACCGCTATATCACCCCGTGACCAGCGGTTCGGTCGACGAACTGGTCGGCCGTCCGTAAGCCATCAGCCCCCCCCTCTCCGCCTGGCGGGGAGGGGGCAGCGGCGCCGAAGGCCATGTGTCCGCCGCGCCCAACCCTCCTAATGACGCTGGTCCCGCTCCAAGGATTTCAACGCCTTCGTCCAATAGGACGGTGATCCACCTAACAGGCCTCCAACCCGGTTTATACTTGCGCCGAATGGCCGGACAGCCGGGGGGAGCTCGAGTGATGCACGGCCAAAACGCGACTGCGTCCAGCGTGATTTCAGACGATTCAGACTATTCAGACTCTGTTTTTCCAGCACCAGGGTCTGAATGCTTCACTCGACCAGCTTGGTCACGGACGCGCCGACGCGGGCCATCACCGGCGATTTCAGACGATTCAGACTCTGTTTTTCGCACCGAGTCTGAAATCCTGCGGCCCGTCCTACAGGTCGATCACCGTCATCCCGTCCTCGGCCGCCAGCCGCTCGGCCAGGACGGCGCGGTGGCAGCCGGCGTGGTCGGCCTCGAAACACAGCAGGGCGACGCGCTTATCCCCGGCCAATTCCTTCAGCCGGGCGAACTCCATCTGGGCCTGAGGTTCGGCCAGGTGATCGGCGAAGATGGCGCGCATCTCGGCGACCCGGCCCTTGCGCGCGGCGTCGCGGCCGGCCTTGGGCGTGCCCAGGCCGCGCAGGTGGACGTAGTCGATCCCTTCGGCCTTCAGGCTCTCGCCCAGGATCGTCTTGGAAAAGCCGGCGCGGCGCGAGGCGGCGACGGCGCGGACATCGACCAGGGTCTCGACCCCCGCCGTCTTCAAGCGCGCGATCACCTCCGCCTGGGTCGCGCCTTCGTAACCGATGGTGAAAAGCTTCATCCACACCAGATGGGCGACGACGGGCGGATCGCCAGCGTCGCCGTGAACGCCCGCGTTGCGGTGCGGCGCCCTATCGTCTATCCCGCAGCACGGATTTCGACTGGAGCTTTCCCCATGGCTGACCTCGCCCCCGGCGTCGTGACTCTCTTCGGAGGGTCGGGCTTTATCGGGTCGCAGGCGGTGCGCGCGCTGGCGCGTCGCGGCTGGCGCATTCGCGTGGCCGTGCGCAATCCGGTCCTGGCCATCGAGATCCAGCCGCTGGGCGATCCCGGTCAGATCCAGTTC
This sequence comes from Brevundimonas sp. FG128, assembly GCF_057809775.1. Taxonomy (NCBI): domain Bacteria; kingdom Pseudomonadati; phylum Pseudomonadota; class Alphaproteobacteria; order Caulobacterales; family Caulobacteraceae; genus Brevundimonas; species Brevundimonas sp. FG128. The sequence goes on along the minus strand of NZ_JBMDKP010000004.1, from coordinate 277,804 downwards.
ATGCGCTGCGACATCACCAGCGCCGAGGACGTGGCCGCCGCCGTGCGCGGCGCCGACGCCGTAGTCAATCTGGTCGGCGTCCTTCACGACGCAGGCGGCAAGCGCGGCTTCGACGCCGTCCATACCGAGGCGGCCAAGACCATCGCCGAGGCCGCCAGGGCGGCGGGCGTCAAACGCCTGGTCCAGATTTCGGCCATCGGCGCCGACGCCGCCAGCCCCTCGGCCTACGGGAAGTCCAAGGCCAAGGCTGAAGAAGCCGTGCGCGCCGTCTATCCCGACGCGGTGATCCTGCGTCCGTCGCTGGTGTTCGGCGCGGGCGACGGCTTCCTGAACCGTTTCGCCGCCATGGCGACGATGTCGCCTTTCCTGCCGCTGATCGGCGGCGGCGAGACCCAGTTCCAGCCGGTCTATGTCGGCGATGTGGCCGAGGCCATCGCGCGCGGCGTGACCCGCGTCGATGCGGCGGGCCGCACCTTCGAACTGGGCGGGCCGAGCCTCTACACCTTCCGCGAAGTGCTGGAGCTGGTGCGCCGCGAGACCGGCCGCGACCGGATGCTGGTCTCGGTGCCGTTCGTCTTCGCCAAGCCCCTGGGCTCGCTGCTGCAACTCAGCCGGTTCGTCGGCGTCACCCCGCCGCTGACCCGCGATCAGGTGCTGATGCTGGAGAAGGACAATGTGGTCGCGCCCGACGCCCTGGGCCTGAGCGCGCTCGGCATCGACCATCCGGCCGGGATGGCGGCCATCGCCCCGTCCTATCTGTGGCGCTACCGGGTCGGCGGCCAGTTCGCCGAAGCCCCCGCTCACTGAGGCTTCGGCCCGCCTGACCTGACGCCCCGGCCTTGGTGGGACGCTCCCGCGAAAGCGGCCCGGGGTCTTCGCAGGCCGGAACAAATAGTGCACAACTCTCGGATGCCGGCCACGCAAACCCAGACCCGCCCCGCGCCAACACCCAGTCTGGACGACGCCCGGTCGCTGCTGTCGCGCGTCTGGGGCCACGGCGATTTCCGCGGCCTGCAAAGCCAGGTGGTGGACGAGATCCTGGCCGGGCGCGACGTGCTGGCTGTCCTGCCCACCGGCGGGGGCAAGAGTGTCTGCTATCAGATCCCGGCCATCCTGCGCCCCGGCCTGGGCCTGGTGGTCTCGCCCCTGATCGCCCTGATGACCGATCAGGTCGAGGCCTTGAAACAGCAGGGCGTCGCCGCCGCTCGTCTCGATTCCGGCGTCTCGATGGACGAACGTTCGGCCATCTGGGCGGCCGCCCGTTCCGGCGATCTTGACCTGCTGTACGTCTCGCCCGAAGGCCTGGCGGCCGGCGCCATGATGGACCGGCTGGCCGAGCTTCCCCTCAGCCTGATCGCCATCGACGAGGCCCACTGCGTCAGCCAATGGGGCCACGACTTCCGCCCCGACTATCGCAACCTGGGTCTGCTGGTCGAGCGGTTCCCTGATGTGCCGCGCATCGCCGTGACCGCCACCGCCGACGCCCGCACCCGCGACGACATCCTGCGTTCGCTGCGGCTCGAAGAAGCCAAGGTCTTCGTCGACAGCTTTGCGCGTCCGAACCTGCAACTGTCGGCCGAGCGCAAGGAAAGCGCCTCGCGCGCCAAGACCGACGCCCGCGTCATCGAACTGGTGCGCGAACGGCGGGGCAAGTCAGGCGTGGTCTATTGCGGCAGCCGCGACGGCTGCGACCGGGTGGCCCAGGCGCTGCGCGACGCCGGCACCAACGCCATCGCCTATCACGCCGGTATGGACGCCAAGGAGCGGGACCGCCGGCTGGAGCGGTTCCTGGCCGAGGAGGGCGCCGTGATGGTCGCCACCATCGCCTTCGGCATGGGGGTGGACAAGGCCGATGTGCGCTTCGTGATCCACGCCGATCCGCCCGGTTCGCTGGAGGCCTATTGGCAGGAGATCGGCCGGGGCGGCCGCGACGGCGAACCGGCCGAGGGCATCACCCTGTATGGCCCGTCCGACATCGCCTGGGCCCTGCGTCGGCTGGACAGCCGGCCGATGGCCGAGGAGGTCAAACAGGTCCAGGTGCGCAAGGCTCGCCAGCTGTTCGCCATGCTGGACGGCGCCGTCTGCCGCGCCCAGGCCGTGCGGCGCTATTTCGGCGAGACCGATGCGGACCCCTGCGGCGTCTGCGACATCTGCGGCGACCCGCCCCAGCTCTATGACGCCACCGTCCCCGCGCAAAAGGCCCTGGCGGCGGTGCAGCGGCTGGGCGGCCGGTTCGGGCGGGGCCGGATCGTCGACCACCTGACCGGCCGGACCAAGGCGGTCCAGCCCTGGGAGCAACAGCTGTCCACCTGGGGCATCGGCGCCGACATCTCGCCCAACGGCTGGCGCGACATTGTCGATCACCTGCTGTTCGAAGGCCTGCTGGTCGAGGACGCCAACGACGGCAAGCCCCTAGTCGGTCTGGGCGACGGCGAGGCGGTGCGCGCCGTCTACAAGGCCGAACGCAAGATCGAGGTTCGCCGCGTGCCCGCAGGCTTCGACGCCGGCACGCGCTCGGGCAATCCGCGCAATCGCCGCGACCGCACCGGCGAGGGCCGCAACGCCGCGCTGGAGACGATGGACGCCGACGTCCGCGCCCGGTTCGAGGCCCTGCGCGCCTGGCGCCGCGACCGCGCCTCCGAACAGCACGTCCCGCCCTATGTCATCTTCCAGGACAAGACCCTGCTGGAAATCGCCCAGGCGGAGCCGGGCGACTTGAACAGTCTGGGGGCGATTTCCGGCGTGGGTCAGTCCAAGCTGGATCGCTATGGCAAGGGCGTCCTGGAGACGCTGGGCGCCCTCTAGCTCGGGTTCAAACTTCCGGCTTGGGCGGCGCGGTGATGACTTCGACGTTGTCGTTCAGCAAATACGACAGTTCCGACAGGGCGGTGGCGCGCTCGGCGGGGTCGGCCGCCGCCTGGACCGCCTCGACCTTCTTGGGGATGTCCTCGGAGATGCCGCGCAGGATGCACTTCAGGTCGCCGTCGGTGCCGCGCTCCTTCAGGATCAAATGGCCCTGCATGTCCAGAGCGGCCAATTCGCCGGCCTGGGCCTTGAAGCCGGTGAAGGCCTGGCTGGTGAAGAAGGCGGCGTCATCGGCGGCCTTGGCGGCGGCCCAACCATCGACCATGGCCTTCAGACTGCCCGAGCGCGAGACGATGTCGGCGAACAGCGGCTCGCTCGCCACCGAGATCGGCGCCCCGGGCACGGCGGCCGGCTGATCCGCCGCCAGGGCGACGGCGGGATTGGACATCGCCAGGGCGATCGTGAGAGCAAGGCCGCAGGACATGGGGATGACTTCCTGTTTCACCGTCGGCTAGGACGTTGAACCTGTTTACCCCCGACCCGTAAACGAGTGTTTACCCTCTCCAACGCCCCTATCGACCGAGGACGCCATGAGCCGCGACGACGCCTGGAAAACCTTTGATCGCACCGCCGCCGAGGCGGCCGAAACCCGGATCGTGGATCAGTTCGCCGCCGATCCCGACCGACTGGCGCGCCTGTCGGTCGAGGCGGCGGGGCTCTATCTGGATCTGTCGAAGCAGAGCTGGACGAAGGCGGCCTTCGACGCCTGTCTGGACCTGGCGCGCGCCTGCGATGTCGAGGGATGGCGCGCCGCCCTGTTCGGCGGCGAGGCCGTCAACCTGACCGAGGGGCGGGCGGTGCTGCACCCGGCCCTGCGCGCCGCACCCGGCGCCGACTTCAAGGCCCTAGGCGAGCCGGTCTCCGCCGAGGTGGACGCCGTGCGGGCGGACATGAAGGCCTATGCCGACGCCGTGCGTTCGGGCGCCGAGGCGGGGGCGACGGGCAAGACGTTCAAGGCCATCGTCCATGTCGGGATCGGCGGGTCTGACCTGGGCCCGCGCGTGGTCTGGGATGCGCTGCGTCCGCTGGACCCGGGGATCGACCTGCGGTTCGTCGCCAATATCGACCCGCGCGACATGGCCGAGGCCCTGACGGGGCTGGACCCCGAGACGACCCTGGTCGTGGTGGTGTCCAAGACCTTCACCACCCAGGAAACCCTGGCCAACGCCGAGGCGGCCAAGGCCTGGCTGGCCGCGTCCCTGCCGGCCGAGGGGATGACCAAACATTTCATCGGGGTGACGGCGGCGCCGGACAAGGCGGAGGCCTTCGGCTGCGGCCGCACCTTCGCCTTCCGGGACTGGGTCGGGGGGCGGTATTCGCTGTGGTCGGCGGTCAGCCTGTCGTGCGGCATCGCCCTGGGCTGGGACGTGTTCGAACAGATGCTGGCCGGGGCGGCGGCCATGGACGACCATTTTGTCTCGGCGCCGGTTGAAAAGAACGCCCCGATCCTGCTGGCCCTGGCCCAGGTGTTCAACGTCGACGGGCTGAACCGCCCCGCGCGGACGGTGGCGCCCTACGCCCACGCTCTGCGCCGCCTGCCGTCCTTCCTGCAACAGCTGGAGATGGAATCGAACGGCAAGCGAGTGCATCGCGACGGCACGCCGGTGACGCGCCAGACCTGCCCGGTGGTGTTCGGCGAGCCGGGCACCAACGGCCAGCACGCCTTCTTCCAGCAGATACACCAGGGTCCGCAGACCGTGCCGGCCGAGTTCGTGATCGTGGCCAAAACCCACGCCGATGCGCCGGAATCGCCGCTCTGGTCGAATGCGATCGCCCAGGGGCAGGCCCTGATGCTGGGCAAGACGATCGAGGCGGCCAAGGCGGAAGGCCTGGCCCAGCGGCTGTCGGAGGACCAGGCTGGGCGTCTGGCCTCTCATCGCACCTTCACCGGCAACCGGCCCTCGACGGCCATCGTCATGGAGCGGCTGACGCCCCAGGCCCTGGGTGCGCTCCTGGCCCTCTATGAGCACAAGACCTTCGTCGAGGGCGTGATCTGGGACATCAACAGCTTCGACCAATGGGGCGTCGAACTGGGCAAGGTGCTGGCCAAAGCGATCCTGAAGGACGTCCACGCCGGCGCTCCGTCCGCCGATCTGGACCCGTCCACCTCCGCCTTGATGACCCGGCTGATGGGCTGACGAAAAAGGGCCCGGCCTTGCGGCCGAGCCCTCGGGTCGTTTTGTACTGGGACCGGCTTACCAGCGGCGGTCGTAGCGGTAGTCGCGGCGATAGTCCCGGCGGTCGTGACGCGTGTCACGACGGTAGTCGCGGTAGTCGCGGCGCTGTTCCCAGCGAGGGTCGCGGCTGTTGATGCCGTGATCGCGCTCCCAGTGGCCCTGGTTCCGGTAGCAGCGGCCGCCGCGATAGTATTCGCAGCCCGAGCCGCGATTGGTCGCCACAGCGCCAAGGGCCGCACCAGCCAGGGCGCCGCCAGCGATGTAGGTCCCGTCGCCATTGCCGACCAGGGCGCCGGCCAGCCCGCCGACGGCAGCGCCGATCAGGGCGTTCTGGCCGCTGTTGTTGTCGCGATCGCGATAGGACTGGGCCGAGGCGGGCGCCGCCATAAGGGTCATGGCCACGACGGGAGCGGCGGCGACGGCGGTGATCTTCAGCATCTTCGACATGGTCGATCTCCTTTATTTTTGTGCTCGATCGAAGGTCCGACAAGGGAATGCGTCGAGCGTTGGGTTGGTTCTAACCCGCCGTGCTTGAACGCGGCCGGAGGGGCGCGTTCATTTCCGGTTCATTTGTCGCGGAAGTTTCGTGCGTCCGCGCTTGACGGCGTCGCCCCCTCTGCCTAACTCCCGCTCGCGTTAGCACTCTCGACGGTCGGCTGCCAAAACGGCGATCGCGACGAGGCTGACCGACCGTTTCAAATCGCCCCATCCGGGGGATCAAGGGAGAGAACCGATGGCGTTTCGTCCGCTCGGCGACCGCGTGCTGGTCAAGCGCGTTGAAGAAGAATCCAAGACCAAGGGCGGGATCATCATCCCCGACACCGCCAAGGAAAAGCCGCAGGAAGGCGAAGTCGTCTCCGTCGGCCCCGGCGTTCGTGACGAATCCGGCAAGGTCAACGCCCTGGAACTGAAGGCCGGCGACCGCATCCTGTTCGGCAAGTGGTCGGGCACGGAAGTGAAGATCGACGGCGACGACCTGATCATCATGAAAGAGTCGGACGTCCTGGGCGTCCTGTCCTGAACGTGAATCGTGATGCGTGACTCGTGAGCGGCGCGTGATCGCGCTCTTACGAACCGCACCAATCACGACTTTCGATTCACCACTCACCTTTTCAAAGGAGCTGCCCGCATGGCCGCTAAAATCGTACACTTCAACACCGACGCGCGCGACAAGATGCTGCGCGGCGTCAACGTCCTCGCCAACGCCGTCAAGGTGACGCTCGGTCCCAAGGGCCGCAACGTCGTGATCCAGAAGTCCTTCGGCGCTCCGCGCTCGACCAAGGACGGCGTGTCGGTCGCCAAAGAGATCGAGCTGGAAGACGCCTTCGAGAACATGGGCGCCCAGATGATCCGCGAAGTCGCTTCGAAGACGAATGACAAGGCGGGCGACGGCACCACCACCGCGACCGTCCTGGCTCAGGCCATCGTGCAAGAGGGCCTCAAGGCCGTCGCCGCCGGCATGAACCCGATGGATCTGAAGCGCGGCATCGACAAGGCTGTCACGCTGGTCCTGCAAGAGATCAAGGACAAGTCCAAGCCCGTCTCGAACAACTCGGAAATCGCCCAGGTCGGCACCATCTCGGCTAACGGCGACAGCGAAATCGGTGAACTGATCGCCCAGGCCATGGCCAAGGTCGGCAACGAAGGCGTCATCACCGTCGAAGAAGCCAAGACCGCCGACACCACCGTCGACGTCGTCGAAGGCATGCAGTTCGACCGCGGCTACCTGTCGCCCTACTTCATCACCAACGCCGACAAGATGGAGGTTCAACTCGAAGAGCCGCTCATCCTGCTGTTCGAGAAGAAGCTGACCTCGCTGCAAGCCATGCTGCCGATCCTGGAAGCCGTGGTGCAGTCGGGCCGTCCGCTGCTGATCATCGCCGAGGACATCGAGGGCGAAGCCCTGGCGACCCTGGTCGTCAACAAGCTGCGTGGCGGCCTGCGCGTCGCCGCCGTCAAGGCGCCGGGCTTCGGTGATCGCCGCAAGGCCATGCTGGAAGACATCGCCATCCTGACGGGCGGCCAGGTCATCTCGGAAGATCTCGGCATCAAGCTTGAGAGCGTCACGCTCGACATGCTCGGCAAGGCCAAGAAGGTCTCGATCACCAAGGACGACACCACCATCGTCGAAGGCGTCGGCGGCAAGGACGAGATCGAAGCGCGCGTGGCCCAGATCAAGCGCCAGATCGAAGACACCACCTCCGACTACGACAAGGAAAAGCTGCAGGAACGTCTGGCCAAGCTGGCCGGCGGCGTCGCGGTTCTCCGCGTCGGCGGTTCGACCGAAGTCGAAGTGAAGGAAAAGAAGGACCGCGTCGACGACGCCCTCAACGCCACGCGCGCCGCGGCTGACGAAGGCATCGTTCCGGGCGGCGGCATCGCCCTGCTGAAGGCCTCCAAGATCCTGGCCGACGTCAAGGGCGACAACGCCGACCAGAACGCCGGCATCGCGATCATCCGTCGCGCTCTGCAGGCTCCGATCCGTCAGATCGCCGAAAACTCCGGCGTCGAAGGCTCGATCGTGGTCGGCAAGGTTCTGGAAAACGGCGACGCTTCGTTCGGCTTCAACGCCCAGACCGAAGAATACGGCGACCTGGTGCAGATGGGCGTCATCGACCCTGCCAAGGTCGTTCGCACGGCCCTGCAAGACGCCGCTTCGGTGGCCGGTATCCTGATCACCACGGAAGCCGCCGTCGCCGACGCTCCCAAGAAGTCGGGCGGCGCGTCGGCCCCCGACATGGGTGGAATGGGCGGCATGGGCGGCATGGACTTCTAAGTCCAAGCCCTCCGACGCTGAAATGCAGAAGGGCGGGGTCGCGAGACCCCGCCCTTTTTGTTTGGCTTACCTCCCTGTTCGCGGAGGCGAACGGGGAGGACAGGCGATCGCGTCAGCGAGCGCCAGGAGGGGGCGACCGGGTGTCAGAGGCCGGCGGGGTCATCACCCCAGTTCGGGTCGCCCCCTCCTGATCACTACGCGATCTGTCCTCCCCATCGGCCTGCGCCGATGGGGAGGTGAGTTTGTCTCAGAACTCCGAGATCGCGCCTGGCCTGCGCGAGCGGGTCTTCAGCCACATGACGCCCAAGAGGTCCGAGAAGGAGGCGCGCAGCCGGCCCCAGTTGGTGTATTTCGATTGGCCCGTCTCGCGGTGGCGGTGATCCACGTCGAGGTATTGGTTCTTGAACCCCTCGCGGATCATCAGGGCCGGCAGATAGCGGTGGATGTGATCGAAGTAGGGCAGGCGCAGGAAGACGTCGCGGCGGAAAGCTTTCAGGCCGCAGCCAGTGTCGTCGGCGTCATCGCCCAGCAGGCGGCGGCGGATGCGGTTGGCCCAGATCGAGGCCTGGCGTTTGGCCTCGCTGTCCTGGCGTTTGGCGCGCTTGCCTCCCACCAGGCCGACGTCAGCGGGGGCGGCGAGCAAGGCGTCCACCAGGCGTGGCGCGTCGGCGGGCGGGTTCTGGCCGTCCCCGTCCATGGTGACGACGACCGGCGCGCGGGCCGCCAGGACGCCGGTGCGAACCGCGCGGCTCTGGCCGGCATTGCTGGCGTGGGCCAGAACACGCAGCGTGGGAAGCTCCGTCATGGCGGCATTCAGCTCGGCCAGGGTTGCGTCCCTGGAGGCGTCGTCCACGAAGATCATCTCATAAGAACGCCCGTCGAAGGCGGCGGCGATCTCTCGCGCCAGGGGCACGGCGGCGCCGGCCTCGTTGTGGACGGGAACGACGACTGAAATCTCGGGTGTCTCGACGGTCATTGGCGCTCCATAGACGAGATCGGCTGCTTAGGGGAGACGGCTGACGACGGCGCGGTCGCCGTGTAAGGAGTCTCATATGAAGACTTTCGATCTGGATCGCCGCATCGCCGGCTGGAGAGGCCCGGTCCTCGCAGCGCTGCTGACGCTGATCGCCGGCCTGCCGGGACTGCTGCTGTTGCCGCCGCTGGACCGTGACGAGAGCCGGTTCGCCCAGGCCACGTCCCAGATGTTGGAAAGCGGCGACTATGTCGATATCCGCTATCAGGACGAGCCGCGCTGGAAGAAGCCGGTCGGCATCTACTGGATGCAGGCCGTCGCCGTCGGCCTGACCTCGGACGTCGAGGACCGCGAGATCGCGCCCTACCGCATCCCGTCCCTGCTGGGGGCCATGCTGGCGGCCTGGGCCGTGGCCTGGGCCGGGTCGGCCATGCTGGGCGGCCGGGTCGGCTTCTTCGGCGGGGCCATCATGGGGGCCACCTTCCTGCTGTCCACCGAGGCGGGGATCGCCAAGACCGACGCCATGCTGTGCGGGGCGACCACCCTGGCCATGGCGGCGCTGGCGCGCATCTATATGGCGACCAAGGCGGGCGAACGACCGATCCGGTTGCACAAGCTGCTGTTCTGGATCGGCATCGGTCTGTCGATCCTGATCAAGGGGCCGATCGGGTTTCTGGTCATCGCCCTGGCCATCATCGCCCTGTCGATCTGGGACCGGAACGTGAAATGGCTCTATCGCCTCGGCTGGGGCTGGGGGCTGCCGCTGGTCGCCCTGATGGTCGGGCCGTGGGCCATCGCCATCACCATCGCCACCGACGGCGGGTTCTGGCGCGAGGCCATCGGCGGCGACCTGGCGCCCAAGATCGCGGGCGCCCACGAAAGCCACTCGGGCTTCCCCGGCATGTATCTGTTGCTGGCGCCCCTGCTGTTCTTCCCCTCGACCCTGCTGCTGCCCGCCGCGGTCTCGACCGGCTGGAGCCGGCGGGCCGAGCCGGCGATCCGGTTCCTGGTCTGCTGGCTGGTTCCCGGCTGGCTGATGTTCGAACTGGCTCCGACCAAGCTGTGGCACTACACCCTGCCGACCTTCGGGGCGCTGGCCTTGCTGGCCGCAGCCGCCCTGGCGCGGCCGATCGGCAAGGTCTCGCGCATCACCGGCGCGGTGCTGGCGGCCTTCGCCGGCCTGCTGATCATCGGCATCACCGTCTATGGGCTGACGGTCTATGGCACCTCGACGGCCCAGACCTGGGCCGCCCTGACCGTGGTCACGACCCTGGCGGCGGCGGCCATGGGCGGCTTCCTGCTGTTGAACCGGGCGCCGGTCGCGGCCCTGGTCGCCTCGCTGGCCTTCGGCATCGTGGCGCACGGGGCGCTGGCCGGCACGATCCGGCAGCTGCGCCCCCTGGCTATCGCCCCCCAGCTGGAGAAGACGCTGGAGGCGGCCGATCTGCACCCGCGACAGGGTCGCACCCCCGGCCCGGTCGCCATCACCACCTTCCATGAGCCCAGCTTCGTCTTCCTGACCGGACGCGACACCGATCTGACGGACGCCGAAGGCGCCGCCCGCGCGCTGGCCGAAGGGCGGCCGGCCATCGTCGAGGCGCGCGACGCCGACGCCTTCCGCGCCGCCGCCGGGCGGCTGGGCGTGTCAGGCCGGGCCGTGGGCGTGGTGCGCGGCTACAACTACTCCGGCGGGGACGAGATGAACCTGACCGTCTATGCGCCGCCGCCCAGAAACGGGTCCGGCGGCGGCGCAGGGGGCTCGTGATGGGCCGCTTTATCCAGATCGTCGAGGTCGGTCCGCGCGACGGCTTGCAGAACGAGAAGGCCGTGCTGGCCCCCGCCGTCCGCGCCGATCTGGTGCGACGGCTGGAAGGGGCGGGGGCAAAGCGGATCGAGGCCGTCTCCTTCGTCCATCCCAAATATGTGCCGCAGATGGCCGGCGCTGAAGAGGTCATGGCCGCCCTGCCGCGCGAGCCGGGACGCAGCCGCATCGGCCTGGTGCTGAACGGCAAGGGTTATGATCGGGCGCTGGCGACCGGGGTGGACGAGGTCAATGTCTCCGTCGCGGCCACCGACGGCTTTGGTTTGAAGAACCAGGGCCTGGCGGTGAAGGATCAGTTGGTCATGCTGGGCGAGATCGTCGCGCGGCGGCACAACGCCGAAGCCACCGACGGCGCGCCGTCGCTGTCGGCCATGATCTCCTGCGTCTGGGGCTGTCCGTTCGACGGCGAGGTGTCGGTGGATCAGGTCGCGGACATGGTCGGGGCCATCGCCGAGATGGGCGTGGGCGAGATCGGTCTGGCCGACACCATCGGCGCGGGCGATCCCTGGGCGGTGACGCGAAAAGTCGAGGCGGCGAAGAAGGTCGCGCCGAACGCGACCCTGCGCCTGCATTTCCACGACACCCGCAACACCGGCCTAGCCAACGCCTATGCAGGGGTCGAGGCCGGGATCGACGTGCTGGACGCCTCGGTCGGCGGCATCGGCGGCTGTCCGTTTGCGCCGGGCGCCACGGGCAATATCGCCACCGAGGACCTGGTCTATATGCTGGCGCGGGGCGGGTTCGAGACTGGGTATGACCTGGACGCTCTCATCGCCACGGCGCGCTGGATCGGTGAGGCCATCGGCCGGCCGGCGCCGTCGGCGCTCAGCCGTGCGGGCGGTTTCCCCAGGGACTGAGCCGGCGATGGCGGGCGACGAAGAACGGCGCTATTCATGATGAACAAGCGTGGCCGTCAGGTCGGGCGCGAACAAGGACCGACCATGCTGATCGCCATTCCGCTGCTGCTGATCCCCGTGGTGCTCTACAATATCGTGGTGCTGTTCGGCGGTTCGGGCGGCGGCGCGGTCGTTCAGGCGGACGCCTTGCTGCGCGATCCTCTGTTCTCGATCACCATGACGTCGGGCGCGCAATGGACGATCGGGTCGGGCGACCTGATCCTGTTCCTGGGTCTGATCCTGCTGTTCTTCGAGCTGGTGAAGTCGACGTCCAGCCAGCGCGTCGCCATCATCAATCACGCCCTGTCGATGATCCTGTTCATCGCCGTGCTGGTGGAGTTCCTGCTCTTGCCGGGGTTCGCGACCTCGACCTTCTTCCTGATCGTGATCATGATCCTGCTGGACGTGCTGGCCGGCTTCATCGTGACGATTATCTCGTCGCGCAAGGATTTCGATTTCGGCGGGGCGTGAGGGGCACGGCCTCAAGTAGGCCGAAGGCCGATAGGCCCAAAACGATGTGCCTCAAGTCGCGGTCGGCGCGGTAGGCCCTACGAAAAAGCCGTGAAGATGAGGGCGACGACGGCGACGTCGAGGAATTTGGCGGCGAGGGTGAGGGCGGCGGGCATGGGCGGGTCCGGCAAGAGGCGTCAGGCCCCATCACCAGCAAACCCCGTGCCGCCGCGTCAGATGTCGGTCTTGGCCGTCTTGCCGGTCGGCGGGCGCCGCTCGGCGGCGCCAGAATATTCGGTTCCGAGATAGGCGGAACGGGCCGCATCCAGCACCGGCGGGCCGCCGCGCAGGCCGCGCTTCTGGCCGCTCTGACCCATCTGCTGGGCGACGAAGGCGGCGGCTCCGGCCTCGGAGGCCGGGGGGACGGCAGCTCTTGCCGGGGCAGGTTGGGGCTCGACGGGCTCTGGCGCATCGACCGGGACCAAGGCGCGCGACGCCGAGCGGGCCCGTCGCTCCCGCTCGCGGCGTTCGCCTTCGCGGCGATCGACGCGGTCCGGACCGCCGACGGGCTGAATCCGGTCGGTCATTTGGGCTTGGCGCCCGCCAGCTTGTCGATCTGGCGGCGCATCTCGTCCATCTGACGGCGCATTTCGTCCAGGGCGTCGGGCGCCTCCGGCGCCGGGGCGAGGCCTTCCTCGGGCTCGGCGGGCGTCGGTTCGGGCCGAGCCCGGGCGAAGGGGGGGAACATCTGCATGGCGCGTTCGAACATGGCCATGTTGGCGCGCGCGGCGTCCTCCATGATGGTCGCGCCGGCGCCGGTTCCGAAGGCGCGGCTCATCTGGCTGGCGAACTGTTCCTGCTGGCGGCCGAAGTTGGCCAGCGACATCTCCAGATAGGAGGGCAGGACGCCCTGCATCGAGCCGCCGTAGAAGCCGATCAGCTGGCGCAGGAATTGGACGGGCAACAGGGCCTCGCCCCGGCTCTCTTCCTCGAAGATGATCTGGGTCAGGATCTGGCGGGTCAGGTCGTCGTTAGTCTTGGCGTCATAGACGACGAAATCGACGCCCTCGCGCACCATGGTCGCCAGGTCCTCCAGCGTCACATAGGCGCTGGTCCGCGTATTGTAGAGACGGCGGTTCGCATACTTCTTGATGACGACCGCATTCGCCTCGTTCTTGTTTCCACCCTTGGTTTTTTCGTCAGCCACGCTTGTTCTCGCGATGTTGCAACGCATCACTATCCCCCCTTGCGCCGCGAAGCGCCAGAGGGGGCGTCAATGCGCACCCCACACAGAAAGTGTGCGGACGGATCAGCCGTGGCTCATCGCCGGGGCCAGGACGACGCCGACCAGCACCGCTGTCCAATGGACGGTCGCGCCCGTAACGACGAATCCGTGCCAGATGGCGCGGCGGAACTTCACGCGTGGGCTGACGAAGACGAAGACGCCGGCGGTGTAGATCAGGCCGCCGATGACCAGCAGGGCCAGGGCGACGGGATGCACCGTCTCGACCATCGGCTTCAGGGCCGCGACCGCCAGCCAGCCGAAGACGACATAGACGCCGCTCCAGAACTTGTCCGATATGCGCGGCGCGAACAGCTTTACCCCCGCGCCCGTGAAGGCCAGGGTCCAGATCAGGGTGGTGAAGCCTATGGACCACAGGCCCTCGAACCGCTGGGTCGTGAAGGGGGTGTAGCTGCCGGCGATCATCAGGAAGATGGCCGCCTCATCCAGCCGACGCAGCACGGGCCGCGCGGCGCAGGGATTGGTCCAGTTGTAGATGGTCGAGGCCGTCAGCATGCCGACCAGGCACAGCGCATAAATGGCCGTCGCCATGACGCCGCCGATGCCGGCATAGACGCCCGCCAGACCCGCCAGGATGATGCCGCCGACCGCCGCCAGCATCAGACCGACGATATGGACCCACAGGTCCGCCAGTTTCTCGGCGCGGGTCGGATAGTGGTCGATCATGTCCAGTTCGTCCGGCGTGCAGACGTGGGTGACGAGACGTTTCAGCGTGCGGAGCATGGCCCTTCCAATCCGTGGATCGCGTCTATCGTTCCCTGATAATGCGCCGACAGGATGACGATTGGCTGAATCCGGCCGGGCTCCTATCGTCGCAGGTGACGAACACGCTGCGATGCGGCAAAACGGCCACGCAGACCTATTCAGCAGAGAGTGAAATCCCATGACCGACGTCGTCATCGTTTCCGCCGCGCGTACGCCGGTCGGTTCTTTCCTGGGCGCGCTGTCGTCCCTGCCGGCGTCCCAGCTGGGCGAGATCGCCATCAAGGCGGCGCTGGAGCGGGCGGGCGTCTCGGGCGACGAGGTGGACGAGGTGATCCTGGGTCATGTGCTTCAGGCCGCCGCCGGTCAGGGGCCTGCGCGCCAGGCCGCGGTCGGCGCCGGGGTGCGCAAGGAAGCCGCCGCCTGGAGCCTGAACCAGATCTGCGGCTCTGGCCTCCGCGCCGTGGCCATCGCCGCCCAGCAGATCGCCTTGGGCGATGCGAAGATCGTCGTCGCTGGTGGACAGGAGAGCATGAGCCAGGCGCCGCACGCCCAAGCCCTGCGTAACGGACACAAGATGGGCGACGTCGCCCTGGTCGACACCATGGTCCAGGACGGGCTGTGGGACGCCTTCAACGGCTATCACATGGGCCAGACGGCCGAGAACATCGCCGACAAATGGTCGATCAGCCGCGAAGCCCAGGACGAATTCGGTCTCGCCAGCCAGCACAAGGCCGAGGCGGCCCAGAACGCCGGCAAGTTCGACGACGAGATCGTTCCCGTGGTCATTCCCGGCCGCAAGGGCGACGTGACGGTCGATAAGGACGAGTACATCCGCCACGGCGCGACGCTGGAGCTGATGCAGAAGCTGAAGCCCGCCTTCGCCAGGGACGGCAGCGTCACCGCCGCCAATGCGTCCGGCCTGAACGACGGCGCGGCCGCCCTGGTGCTGATGAGCGCGGACGAGGCCAGGGCGCGCGGGCTGGAGCCGCTGGCCCGCATCGCCTCCTACGCCACGGCGGGCGTCGATCCGTCGATCATGGGCACCGGGCCGATCCCGGCGTCCAAGAAGGCGCTGGAGAAGGCGGGCTGGAGCGTCGCCGACCTTGATCTGGTCGAGTCCAACGAGGCCTTCGCCGCCCAGAGCCTTTGCGTGGTCAAGGAGCTGGGCCTCGACCCGGCCAAGGTCAACGTCAACGGCGGCGCCATCGCCATCGGCCACCCCATCGGCGCCTCGGGCGCACGCATCCTGACCACGCTGCTGTTCGAGATGAAGCGGTCGGGCGCAAAGAAGGGTCTGGCGACCCTGTGCATCGGCGGCGGCATGGGTGTGGCGATGTGCGTGGAGCGGGCGTGATCTGACAGAATGGTCCCTTCTCCCGTTGGGAGAAGGTGGCCCGAAGGGCCGGATGAGGGGTTACGGTGCTGATCGCGTCGCATAGTGTAACCCCTCACCCTTTCGCGCCAAGACCGATCGCTGACGCTCTCGGGCGCTCAAGCCCTCTCCCTATGGGAGAGGGTAGGCGATCTTTTAGTCCGCCGGATATTCGAACGGGTCGCTCGGCGTCGGCTGGGTCGGCAGCGGCATGCGGGGCAGGTGCTCGTCGCGGTTGGCGGCGTTCAGCAGGAAGCTGGCCAGGATGACGGCCGCCTGACGCAGGTCTTCGGCCTTCAGATGGTCATAGCTGTCGATGCTGGTGTGGTGCAGGCGGCTGGAATAGTCGAGCGGGTCCTGGATGAACTGGTATCCGGGCACGCCGACCGTCTGCATATAGACGTGGTCGGTGCCGCCCGAGTTGCGCAGCGAGACCGTCGTCGCCCCCATGCTGGCGAAGGGCGCCAGCCATTCCTGGAAGATCGGCGCGGCGGCGACATTGCCCTCGGCGTTGATGCCCCGGATCTTGCCCGAGCCGTTGTCCAGGTTGAAATAGGCGACCAGGTCGCGATAGCCCGCGCGCGGCTCGACGGGCCAGCGGCTGCGCCAGGTGCGATTGTTCGACAGGCCCGCCAGCGCCGGATCGTTCGACGGCGCACGCGTCGCCAGATGCTGGTCGACGTAGGCCAGCGAGCCGAGAATGCCCTGTTCCTCGCCGTTCCATAGGGCGAAACGGATGGTGCGTTTGGGCCGCACGTTCAGGGCTTTCAGGATGCGCGCGGCCTCCATGACCACCGCGCTGCCGGCGGCATTGTCCACGGCGCCGTCCGAGGCGACCCAACTGTCCAAGTGGGCGCCAGCCATGACGTATTCGGTCCCGCGCGCCGTGCCGGGGATGTCGGCCAGGATGTTGTAGGCGTTGACGTCCTCGTCGTGGAACCGGACCTCGCTGTTCAGCTCCAGCGTCGGCGGCGCATCGGTCAGGGCCAGGCGCGCCAGGCGGCGATAGTCCTCGGCCGCCAGCTCCATCCCCGCCAGTTTAGGCGTGGCGCCGACCTGATAGGTGTAGCCCGTGCCGTGCAGCAGGCCGCCGTCGCGCTGGGAAATCCGCACCCAGGCCAGGGCGCCCTGTTCGACCAGGAAGGCGTCCAGTTCATTGGCGAAGTTGACGGTCTTCAGCGAGCGTTCGATGGCGGCCGGTGAATGCTGCGGCTGGTTATAGACGTTGCGCTCGGCCAGCTCTG
This sequence comes from Brevundimonas sp. FG128, assembly GCF_057809775.1. NCBI lineage: Bacteria > Pseudomonadati > Pseudomonadota > Alphaproteobacteria > Caulobacterales > Caulobacteraceae > Brevundimonas > Brevundimonas sp. FG128. The sequence goes on along the minus strand of NZ_JBMDKP010000004.1, from coordinate 261,221 downwards.
CGCTGGTCCAGCGTCGGAAAGCCGGCTCGGTCGGCTCTGACCCCGTGCCGGGCTGAGACAGCATGACGATCTTGCCCGAAAGCTTGCCGCGCCATTTGTCGAAGTCCTCGACCTTGGAGATCGGGGCCACGATGACGCCGCCGCTGATGGTCCCATTGGTCGACGGCGTCCAGGCCACGGGGATGGCGCGCAGGTCCAGCGGGCGCGGCGCGGTCATACGGGCGCTGGAACGGACGATGGACCAGCCGCGCCCGAACTCGAACCCTTCGGCGCGCACGTCGGACAGGCCGTAATCGCGGAACTGCTGCTGTGCCCACCGCTCGGCCTCGCGCATCTGGGGCGAGTTGGTCATCCGCCCGCCGATCCGGTCGGTCAGATAGGCGGCGGTCTGCATCGCCTGGCTGTGGTTCAGCCCCTGGTCGATGATGCCGTTGACGGCGACGCGGTCCACCGACTGGGCGGCGACCGGCGTGGCGAGAAGGGCGGCGGCGGATACGAAGGCGAGCAGACGCGACATGGATTCCCCAAGAAAGACCGATGGCTGAACAGGAGCGCATCTGATGCGATCCGCCTACGGAGTGCAAACCGCAAACCGTGTTCAGGCCGCGACGATCAGCCCCATGTTCAGCCCCAGGGGCCGCGCGGCTCCGTCGGCGCCGCGGGCACGCCGGTGGTCGAGGTCGTGAAGCCGGCGGCGGGGCGAGGCTGGGCCAGGTCCGGCGTTCGGGTGCGCGGCTGCATCCCCATCTTGGCGCCCAGCTCCATCAGCGCCTTGACGCGATTGAGCGTCGCCGGGTGGGTCGAGAACAGGTTGTCGGCTCCGCGACCCGCCAGCGGATTGATGATGAACATCTGGCCTGAGGCCGGATTGCGCTCGGCCGTCTGATTGGTGATCCGCTTGGCGTAGCCGTCGATCTTCTGCAGGGCGCTGGCCAGGGCCTCGGGGTCGCCCGCGATTTCGGCGCCGACGCGGTCGGCCTCGTATTCGCGGCCCCGGCTGATCGCCATCTGCACCAGACCGGCCGCCATGGGCGCCAGGATCATCAGGGCCAGGGTTCCGATGATCCCGCCCGGCCGTTCGCGGTCGTCTCCACCGCCGAAGAACAGGGCGAAGTTGGCCAGGGCGGCGATGGCGCCGGCGATGGTCGCCGTCACCGTCATGATCAGGGTGTCGCGGTTCTTCACATGGGCCAGTTCGTGCGCCATCACCCCGCGCACCTCCTCGCGCGTTAGCATGTCGAGCAGGCCGGTGGTGGCGCAGACGGCCGCGTTCTGGGGATTGCGGCCGGTGGCGAAGGCGTTGGGCTGGTCGTTGGGAATGATGGCGACCTGCGGTTGGGGCAGGCCGGCGTCGCGGGCCATCTGGCGCACGTCGGCGACATAGTTTCGGACCACGGCGTTGGGGTGCTGCTCGTCGACAGGCTGGGCCCGGTACATCCTCAGCACGATCTTGTCGGCGTTCCAGTAGCTGAACAGGTTCATCCCGCCTGCGAGCAGTAGGGCGATCGCCATGCCCGGACCGCGTCCGATCATATAGCCGACGCCTGCGAACAGGGCCGTCATCGCCGCCAGCAGGATGAAGGTCTTCAGGTGATTCATCGCGGTTCCGTCACCCGATCCGGCCGCTGTGTCTGGCGTCACGGGTTTGATCCTCTATTTGAGAGAAGGCGCATCAAGCCTCAAGGGAGCCGCCCTGTGACCGAACATCCCACCCCCGGCCCGGACAACGACGCCGAAACGGCTCCGCCGACCCCCGCCTTCAATGCCGACGTGCCCCACGCCACGCCCGAACGGCCCGTCAGCGAGGCCGCCCGTCGCGCCCTTCAGGAGGCGGCCGATCGTCGCGCGCGCCAGGAGGCGGTTCAGGCGGACACGGAATACGGCGGTCCGTCCGGTCCCGAACCGACCCGCTTCGGCGACTGGGAGAAGAAGGGGCTGGCGGTCGATTTCTGACCCTCTGATCCTGTCGGCGCGGGGAAAACGGTTAACCACGGCTTAAGAAACAGGCGCCGGATTTGCCAGTGCAGGGACAACTCAGAGGAGTCTGTCCCGTGACGATACAGTCGATACTTACCGCCGCATCGGCGGCTCTGCTGCTCTCGGCAGCGCCCGCTCTCGCCGGAGGGCCTGGAGGCCACGGCCACGGCGGCGGCTATGGCGGCGGCCATGGCGGTCAACCCGGCGGCTGCGGCGGCGGCTGCGGTGGCGGCGGCTACCAAGGCGGTGGCGGCCATTACGGCGGCGGCAACTATAACGCCAACCACAACGTCAATGTGAACGTGAACGGCGGGGCCTACGCCAACGCCAATGCGAACGCTTATGCGGGCGCCTCCAGCTATTCGGCGATCAACGCCCGGTCCTATTCCAGCTCGTCCAGCTTCCAGCGCGGCTATGTCGGCGGCGGCACGACCTATGTCGGCAGCGGCGGCTATTCGGACGGCTACTACGGCGGCGGTTACGGCGGCGGCGTGAGCACGACCTCTGTCCTGGTCGGACGGCCCCCCGTCAGCGCGCCTGTCGGCTATCCGGTCTATGGCTTCGGCCGCGACTATGTCGGCTGGCGTCCGTATCAGCAGGGTCGCCCGGCCGACTGCAACTGCCGCCCGCCGGTTCGCCCGCCGGTGCGTTACGAACAGCGCTATGAGCAGCGCTACGAACAACAATACGTCGAGCAGCCCCCGGTCTATGTCCAGGCGCCGCCGGTCCAGATCGCGCCGCAGCGCATCTATGTCGCCCCGTCGCAGGTCAGCATGGCCCCGCCCCAGATCGAGATGGGTCCGCCCACCTATATCGAGCAGCCGCCCATCTATGTGCAGGCGCCGCCGGTCAACATCGGCCCGCAGCGCATTCAGGTGGCCTCGTCGCAGGTGAACCTGGCGCCGGCCCAGGTCGATGTCGGCCCGCCAGTCTATGTCGATCAGGCCCCGGTCTATGTGCAGTCGGCCCCGGTCAATATCGGTCCGCAACGCATCCAGGTCGCGCCCGGCCAGGTCAATATGGCTCCGCCGCAGATCGAGACCGGCGGTCCGGTCTATGTCGATCAGGCGCCCGTCTATGTTCAGTCGGCGCCGGTGAACGTCGCGCCGGCCCAGGTCTATGTGGCGCCGCCCGAGGTGAACACCATCCCCGCGCCTCCGCCCCCGCCTCAGGGCTATTACGGCGACCTGCCGCCGCCGGAAGCCGTCGCACCACAGGCCCCGCCGCGCCATCACGGCTACGCCCAGGAGCCGGGCGAGCGGGGCTGATCGCCTCGCTAAGCGAACATTGATGACGAACCGTCGCCCTGGTCTGGACCTCAGATCAGGGCGATGTCCTGTGCGATGCTGAGAGCCGCCGCGCGCGGGTCGGCTGCGGCCGTGATCGGACGGCCGATCACCAGATGGGTCGCCCCGGCCTGAAGCGCTTCCTGCGGGGTCGCCGACCGCGCCTGGTCGTCCTGGGCGGCGCCGACGGGCCGCACGCCGGGCGTCACGATCAGGAAGTCCGGCCGTCCCGCCTCAATGGCCAGCGCCCGCACCCGGGCCGCCTCGTGCGGACTGGAGACGACGCCGTCGATGCCGGCGTCCAGCGCCTGGCGCACGCGCAGCTCGACCAGTGCGGCGGGCGACAGGCTGTGGTCGTCGGCCGACAGGTCCTCGGCCGTCAGACTGGTCAGGACCGTGACGCCCAGCACCTTCATGTTCGAACCGGCCGCGCCGCGCGCTGCGGCCGCCATCACCTGCGGTCGGGCGTGGACGGTCAGCAGGTCGCAATCGGCGCTCGCCAGGTTCGCAGTCGCCTTCTCCACCGTCGCGCCGATGTCGTGCAGCTTCCAGTCCAGGAAGATCTTGCGCCCCTGCGCCTTCAGCTCGCGCGCTAGGTCCATGCCGCCGACGGCGAACAGCTGCAACCCGATCTTGTAGAACCCCACCGCGTCCTCGACCCGCGACACCAGGGCGGCGGCCTCGGCGGCGGTCGGCACGTCCAGGGCGCAGATGATCCGCTCGTCGGGACCGCGATTGGGCGCCACGGTGTTGGTCTGGGTCATCGACGGACTCGCGCTGAGCGGCTATGCCGGACGCGAGGGTGCGTCGGCAGGGCGGCGTGACGGATTGAGGGCGAGGACAGGCGATGAACGCAGTCGATTTGGGTGTCAACCTGTTCGTGACCCTGTTCGCGCTTCTGGACCCGATCGGCAACCTGCCGATCTTCGCCGCCGCCACGGCCGGGGCGACGCTGCGCCAGCGGATTTCGGTCTCGGCCCTGATCTGCGCCTTCGCCGCCGTCTTCCTCGCCTTCTTCCTGTTCACCGGCCTGGGGCTGCTGCAGTTCTTCGGCATTTCGCTGGCCGCGTTCCGCATCGCGGGGGGCATACTGCTGCTGTTCCTGGGGCTGGACATGGCGCGGGGCGACTTCCTGGCCATGTTCGCCGACAAGGACGCCCTGCTCGACAGCCAGGACGTGCGCGGCTATGCGCGCCGGCGGTTCCAGCGGCTGGTCGTGCCCTTCGCCATTCCGCTGATGATCGGCCCCGGCGCCATTTCGGCGGTCATCATTCAGGCGGGCGAGGCGGCCAAGCTGGGCTATGCGGGGACCATGGGCTCGCTTGTGGCCATCGCCGCCGCCTGCGCCGTGTCCTTCGTCTGTTTCGCCTTGACCGGGTCGCTCAGCCGCCTGCTGGGCGAGGTGGGCATGGCCATCATCGTCAAGGTGCTGGGCCTGATCCTGTGCGCCCTGGCCATCCAGTTCATCCTGCTGGGCCTGGGCGAGGCCATCCCCGGCATGATCTCCGGCGCGGTGACGACGCCTTATCCGGCGACGAAGTAGGCTCAGTCCTCGTCCTCGATGGCGTGGATGTCGTCGTCGGACAGGCCCAGGTGGTGGCCGATCTCGTGGATCAGGACGTGAGCGATCAGTTCGGAAATCCCCACGTCGCCGCGCTCGCACCATTCGTCCAGGATAGGACGGCGGTAGAGGAAGATGCGCGACGGCTCGGCCGCCGGTCCCAGGCTGTCGCGCCGCCCGATGTCCACGCCGTGATACAGCCCCGTCAGTTCGAACGGGTCCTCGATCTCCATCTCCGCCAGCGTGGCTTCGTCGGCGAAGTCGTCGATGCGGAACACCACCTCGCCGGCGGCCTGACGAAACGGCGCCGGCAGGGCGTCGAACGCCTTGCGCGCGATACGGGCGAAGTCGTCGAGGGAGGGGGCGACGGGATCGGTCATGTCTCCGCTATCGCCGTCCGGGCCAGGGTTCGCAACAGGGCGCAGTGACGCGATCACGAGACTGCCGCATTTTCTCGCGCTTGGGGTATGGTTACCGAATCGGGGCGCAGACTCTCCAGGGACAAGAATGGCCGAGGCCGACATCGCCTATGTCGCCACAGCGGGCGCAGCCGGACTGGCCATGGCCGTCAGCGCCTGGGCCTTGCTGCTGCGTGGACGGCTGAACGCCACCGCGGTCGAGGCGGAGGCCGAACGCGTCGCCGCCCTGGCGGACCTGGGCCGGCACGACGCCATGCTGCGCGCCTTCGACGACATCAGCATGGCCCTGACCCCCGACGGCATGGCGGCGGGCGCGCCTATCGGTTCGGCCGAACTGATCGCCCGTCTGGCGCCGGACGGCGACGATGTGGGCGGGGCGATCCTGGCCCAGCTGAAACACAGCCATGACGCCCTGATCGACGCCCTGGTCCGTTCGGGTCAGGCGTTCGAGGGGCTGGTCGCGCTGGACGACGTGGAGCCGTGGCGGATCGAGGGCCGGGTCGCTGGCGGCACGGCCTGGCTGCGGCTGTCGCCGGCCTCGCGCTTCACCCTGACCGGCGCGGATGCGACGGAGAGCGGCTTGGCCATGCTGGGCGACGCCTCGCCAACCCCGACATGGGTGGTGGACGGGACCGGCAAACTGGCCTGGGCCAACCGCGCCTGGTTGGCCGAGATCAACGCCGAAACTGTCGAGGACGCCATCCAGAAGGGTCTGTCGTTCGACCGCGGCGCCGACGCCTTGGTCGCCGAGGCGGCGCGCCTTGGCGTTCGTCAGGAGGGCTTCCGCTGGACGACCGGCGGGGGCGCGCGGCGCGCCTGGCGAATCATTGCCGAGCCGGCGGGCGGCGGCGCCGTCACCGCCTTCGCCATCGAGGTGACCGAGGCGGAGGAGACACGCGACACCCTGCGCCGCCACGTCGACGCCCATGACGAGACGCTGAACCACTTGGCCGACGCCGTGGCCATCTTCGGCCCTCAGAAGCGGCTGGCCTTCCACAACACCGCCTTCCAGACCCTGTTCGACATCGACGCGGCCTGGCTGGACGAACGCCCGACCCATGCCGAGCTTCTGGACCGCCTGCGCCAGCGCCGCAGCCTGCCCGAGGTGGTGGACTACGCCGGGTGGAAGGCGCGCGAGCTGGAATTCTATGGCGCGTCCGAGGCCTCGCCGGACGACAGCTGGTCCCTGCCGGACGGCCGCACCCTGCGTGTCGTGCGCCAGCCGCATCCGCTAGGCGGCATCCTGCTGATCTTCTCGGACATCACCGACGAACTGAAGCTGCGCAGCCGGTTCAACGCCCAGATCCAGGTCCAGCGCGCGACCCTGGACAAGCTGAACGATGCGGTCGCCGTGTTCGGCTCGGACGGTCGGCTGAGGCTGCACAACGAGGCGTTCGAGACCTTCTGGAATCTGTCGGTCGATCGGATCGCGGCGGCTTCGGACTTCGACGCCCTGGCCGAACTGTGCAAGGCGGTGCTGCCCGATCCGGCCCTTTGGCTGGGGCTGAAGGCGCGCGTCGCCGATCCCGATCCCGAAAGCCGCGTGGCGATCTCAGGCGAGGGCCGCACGGTCGATGGACGCGTCGCCGCCTGGCAGACCCGGCCGCTGCCGGACGGCGCGACCCTGGTCGCCTTCTCGGACGTGACCGCCCGCCGCGGTCTGGAACAGGCCCTGGTCCAGCGCGAACAGGCCCTGGCCGAAAGCCAGGCGCTGAAGCGCGAGTTCGTGGGCAGCGTCTCCTATGAGCTGCGCACGCCCCTGACGACCATCGTCGGCTATTCCGAACTGCTGGAGACCATGGGCGACCTGCCCGAGCGCAGCCGCCAGCATGCCGGCGCCATCCGCGTCGCCGCCAGCCAGTTGGCCCGCTCCATCGACGACGTGCTGGACATGGCCCAGATCGACGCCGGCGAGATGGAGCTGTCGCTGGGCGACATGCGGGTCTCGGACCTGTTCGTCGAGGCCAGCGAAAAGATTCGCGCCAAGGTCGAGGGGCGCGGGGCGACCTTGACCGTGACCTGCCCGCCGGACCTGCGCACCCTGCGTGCCGACCCGCACCGGATCGGCCAGGCGCTGGAGCACCTGCTGGAGAACGCCGCCCGCGCGGTGTCCAGCGGCGGGGCCGTGACCCTGACGGCCGAGACCGGCCCGTCCGAGGTGCGGCTGACCGTATCCGACACCGGGCGCGGCATCCCCTATCACCTGCAGGCCCACGTCTTCGACCGGTTCGTGCGGCGTGAGCGCGGCGGCCCCGGCGTCGGCCTGGCCCTGGTCAAGGCCCTGGTCGAACTGCACGGCGGCTGGGCCGAGGTGGAGAGCGAGCCGGGCAAGGGCGCCGCCTTCATCCTGCACCTGCCGCTGGGCGCGGTGACCACGGCCGCTGCGCCCGAGCTTCAGCTGGAAGGCTGACGCCGCCCCTAGCGGCGGGCCGCCTTGGATTCATCGCGGGCCGGGCCGAACTCGGCGCCCGCATTCCATTCGGGCCAGGCGTCGGAATCGGCCAGGTCGCGGCCCACGGCGTAGATCAGGGCCACGTCGGCGGCGGCGGCGTCCATGCGCCAGGTCGAATCCCATTCGTCCGACGGCTGGTGATAGCGGTTCTCGACATAGTCCCGGCTGGCGGCGCTGGCGCCCGTGAAGCCGGCCGCCGGGAACAGGGCCGGCACGCCGCGCAGGGCCAGGGGGAAGTGGTCGGAGCGATAGAAGGCCCCGGCCTGGGGCGCCGGATCGGCGATCAGGGTGCGGCCCGTCGCGGTCGCATGACGCGCCAGGACGTCGTCCAGTTGGTTCTTGCCCTTGCCGATGACCACGACGTTCGGGTCGATCTCGGTTCCCGGCAGCAGGCTGTCGACATTGATGTTGGCGACCGTCGTCTCCAGCGGCCAGACTGGATTGGCGGCGTAATAGGTCGAGCCCAACAGGCCCGCCTCCTCGCCCGACCAGGCGGCCAGCACGACCGACCGCTTCGGTCGCGGCCCCTCGGCGAAGGCGTGAGCCAGTTCCAGCAGGGCCGCGACGCCGGTGGCGTTGTCGACCGCCGCATTGTAGATCTTGTCGCCGGAGGCGTCTGGAGTGCCCACGCCGAAGCCGTCCCAGTGGGCGCCGTACATCACCGTCTCGTTCGGCCGTTCGGAGCCGGGAATGCGGGCGAGGACGGATTTCGTCTGAACCCGGTCTGCGATCTGGCCGAAATCGACGCTCATGGTCACGCCGGGCAGGACGACCGGCTTGAAGTCGGCGCTGCGGGCGCTGTCCTTCAGGGCGGCGAAGTCGAGGCCGGCGGCGGTGAACAACTCTTCGGCCTTGGCGCGCTGGATCCAGCCCTGGAAGGGCGCGCGTTCGGCGTCGGGGTCGGCGCGGACGATGTCGAACTTGGGCGCGGACGACGAATTCTGCAGCACCGACCAACCATAGCCGGCGCCCGCCGTCTCGTGCACCACCAACACCCCGGCGGCCCCGCGACGGCCCGCCTCCTGGAATTTGTAGGTCCAGCGGCCATAGAAGGTCATGGCGTTACCGTCGAACTCGCCGGCGACCGGATCACCTGCGGGCGCCTCGAAATCGGGATCGTTGACCAGGACGACGATCACCTTGCCGCGCACGTCCACGTCCTTGAAGTCGTCCCACTGGCGTTCCGGCGCGGTGGCGCCATAGCCGACGAAGACCACAGGGGCGTCGGTCACAGTGATGTGGTCGCTGGGGCGGTCGCTGGAGACCAGGACGTCCGGGCCGCGCTCAAGGGCGATGGTCCTGCCGCCGACCTGGGCGGCGATGGCGGCGGGGCCGTCCTGGCGGGTGCGCGACAGCTGGGCGACCTGGACGAAGGCTCCGTCCGGCCCACCGCCTTCGGCGCCGGCAGCGCGAAACTGTTCCACCAGCCAGGCGACGGTCTTCTCCTCGCCGGGCGAGGCGGGCGCGCGGCCTTCGAAGTCGTCCGAGGCCAGAACCCGCACCGCCTCGTTCATCCGCGCGGCGTCGATGTTCGGCGTCTCCTGAGCCAGCGCGGGCGTGCAGGCGATCGTCAGGGCGAGGGCGGAAACGGCGGAAAGGGCGTGTCGCATCGGGAAACTCCTGCTCGGCGAGGCCCGACCCTGCCTTCCTCAGTCCCGACTGTCGAGCCAGTCGATCACGCCGGATGCCGCGACGACGCCCGAGGCGAAGCTGGCTTGAAGCAGATAACCGCCGGTCGGCGCCTCCCAGTCCAGCATCTCTCCGGCGACGAAGACGCCGGGTCGTGCGACCAGCATCAGCCGCTCATCGACGCCGTCCAGCGCCACGCCCCCGGCCGAGGATATCGCCCGCTCCAACCCCTGCACGCCCGTCAGAGTCAGCGGCATGGCCTTGATCCGCTCGGCCAGGGCGCGGGGCGAAACGGGCAGGGGACCGGCCTCGTACAGAAGGGCGACGGCGACCGGCTCCAGTCCGACCACCTTTCGCAGATGGTTCGACAGACTGGCCTTGCCGCGCGGCTTCGACAGCCGGTCGGTCAGCTTGCCGACCGCCACGTCCGGCTTCAGGTCGATCTGGATATCGGCCCGCCCGTCCGCCTCGACCGAGGCCCGCAGCGCCGCCGACAGGGCGTAGATGGCGCCGCCTTCGATTCCATAGCGAGCGATCATCGCCTCGCCCCGCGCCGTCTTGTCCCCATGGGTCACGGCGACGCCCTTCAGCGGCTGGCCGGCGAACCGGTCTCGGAACAGGGACGACCAGCCGAGGTCGAACCCGACATTGGCAGGGCGGAAGGGCGCGACCGACGCGCCAGCAGTCTCGAGCCAGGGCCTCCAGGCGCCGTCGGAGCCCAGGCGCGGCCAACTGGCGCCGCCCAGGGCCAGGACCACGGCGTCCGGCCGTTCCAGCCGCTCTCCATCCGGGGTCTCGAACGCCAGGGCGCCGTCGCGCCATCCGGTCCAGCGCGACCGGGTGCGGATCTCGACGCCGAGCTTGTCCAGCCGCGCCAGCCAGGCCCGCACCAGCGGCGAGGCCTTCATCGCCCTGGGAAACACCCGACCGCTGGAGCCGATGAAGGTTTCTTGCCCCAAACCTTCCACCCAGGCGGTCAGGTCGGCGGGCGTGAATTGGTCGATCCACCCGGCGGCCGTCGGCTGTGCCGGGCCATAGCGGGTCAGGAAACGGTCCAGCGGCTCCGAATGGGTCAGGTTCAGCCCGCCCCGCCCCGCCATCAGCAGTTTGCGCGCCACGGACGGCATGCGCTCGTGGACCACGACGGAGACCCCCGCCAGCGCCAGCCGCTCGGCGGCCATCAGTCCGGCGGGACCGGCCCCGATCACATGGACAGGTCGGGAGGGCGTCGAGCGGGGGGACTGTTGCATGGCGTGGCTTTGCGCGCTTGCGGCGCCGCTGGCTATAGGCGCCGTCATCGCTATGTTCCGTGCCATGAGCGTTGCATTCACCCGCGAAGAAGATCTCGAGGCCACGGCCGCCGACCTGGCGGACCGCCCGATCTCGCCCCATCCCAATCTGGTCACGCCCGAGGGGCTGGCCCTGATCGAGGCCGAACTGGCCTCGGCCCGCGCCGCCTACACCGCCGCCCAGGTTCAGGGGTCCATCGAAAGCGACCGCACCGCCATGGCGCGTGCGACACGGGACCTGCGCTACTGGTCCGCCCGCCGGGCTTCTGTCCAACTGGTCGAGCCGACCGAGGACGACGGCGCGGTGCGGTTTGGCGGCTCGGTCTCCATCGAGCGCGACGATGGCCGCGCCCAGACCTGGCGCATCGTCGGCGAAGACGAAGCCGATCCGGCCAGGGGCTCCGTCAGCCACGTCTCGCCCCTGGCCCGGGCCCTGATGGGCAAGCGGGTCGGCGACGAGGCGGTGGTGGCGGGACAGTCGGTCGAGGTCGTGGCGGTCGGCTAGACCTCAGGCGTCGTTGTCGCCGCCTTCGTCCAGCATCTCGCGCATGATCTGGACGACCGCCTTCTGCTTTCGCGGCGGCAGGCGGGGCGCCAGTCGCGCGATTTCCTGGCTCTGCTTGGTCATGGGATAGTCGTGGTCGAAGTCGGCGGCGGCCTCCTCGGCCATACCCGGCTGATGGGCGGAATAGCCGTCGAAGAAGAAGGGGATGCCCACTTTCATGAACTCGGCCATTTCAAACAGTTTCGAGGCCGAGACGCGGTTCGTGCCCTTCTCGTATTTCTGGACCTGCTGGAAGCTGACGCCCACGGCCTTGGCCAGGGCGGTCTGGGTCAGGCCGAGGTTCAGCCTCTTCTCCTGGACGCGACGACCGACGTGACGATCAACGGGGTGCGGATCCTCGTCCTTTTCGCGCGCCATATCTTTCCCCGCTCAGATCGCAGACCGATTCGAACCTACCCTAGATCGCGACACCCACGGCCACAAGGATAGGGCGCAGGCCGCCAGCAGGCCCGCCAGGAACAGCCAGTCGCCGCACCGACCATAGGGCGTGATGTCGGTGGGGCGAGGCAGCGGCGCGTCGATCACCCCCATGACGCCGGGGTCCAGCCGCTGGCCGTCCACGATCCGGCCCCAGGGGTCGATCATGGCTGAAATGCCCGTCGGCGTGGCGCGCGCGATGGGCAGGCCGGTCTCGATGGCGCGGTAGCTGGCTAGGTTCAGGTGCTGACGCGGGCCGGATGTGGCGCCGAACCAGGCGTCGTTGGACGCATTGACGATCCACTCGGGCCGACCCGCTGCGCCGGGGGTGAAGCCGGGATAGAGGCTCTCGTAACAGATCAGCACCTGGGCCGGCGGCGCGCCTGGAATCGAAATCGGCGCCGGCGTGGGTCCGGCGGAAAAATCGCTGGGCATATGCACCAGGCTGCGCAGGCCGATCTTGGTCATGATCCCGCCCAGCGGCAGATATTCGCCGAACGGCACCAGCCGGTGCTTGTCATAGACGGCGGCGACCCTCAGGCCCGCCCCGCCCTCGTCGGCTAAGGCGAACAGGCTGTTGTAATAGCGCCCGCCGTCCGGCGCCGTCGGGTCCGCCTCGCCGCGCGCCAGACCCATCAGCAGGGTCTGTCCGGGCCGCAAGGCGCCGGCGATGGCTTGGGCGTCGGTCGAGGCGAAGACGTCGTTGGCCGAGGCGGGCAGGGCGCCCTCGGGCCAGACCACGACATCGGGCGTGCGCGCCGCCGCCTGTCCCGTCAGGGCGACGTAACGATCGACGATGGAGCGATAGGCCTCTGGCGACCATTTGGTCTCCTGCTTCACGTCGGCCTGGACCAGACGTACGATCGTATCGGTGAACTGCAGGTCGGCTTGCGCCAGTCTGACGGCGCCGAAAGACCCGACAGCGATCAGGGCCAGCGCCCCCAAGCCGGCGGAGATCAGTCGGCTGCGCCTGGCGCCCGGTCCGATCAGCGGGGCGAAGGCGGCCGTCGCAGCGACCGTGACCAGGCTCAACCCATAGACGCCGAAGACCGAGGCGAACTGGGACATGCCGCCGCCCGCACGCCAGGTCGCGCCGGCCGGGTTCCAGGGAAAGCCGGTCAGCACATGGCCGCGCAGCCATTCGGCGGCGCAGAACAGGGCCGCGAACAACAACACCCTAACCGCGCCCAGCGGTGCAAACCGGCGATAGAGGGCGCAGGCCGCGCCCCAGAACAGACCAAGACCGGCCGGCAATAAGCTGGCGGCGAAGGGCGCCATCCACGCCTGTTCGGGATTGACGAAGAAGGCCTCGGCCACCCACCAGCAGCCGATGAAGAAATAGGCGAAGCCCGCCAGCCAACCCATCCAGAAGGCGCCGCGCACGGTGGCGGATCGCTCCGACAGGATCATCAGCAGCGGATAGCCCAGCAAGCCGATCAGCACGCCGAACGGCGGATGGGCGAAGGCGGTCCCGGCGCCGGCCAGCAGCGCCAGACCGATGCGGATCAGCCGCCAGGTCAGGGCGCGTTTCTTGTCGGGCAGGGCGCGGATCGGGGCGGCGAAACGGTCCAGCAGGGCGTCGGGAAACATGGGGTCAGTCCTGCTGCTCGGAGGCGTAGGGATCGGCGACGTCGATCTGGGCCAGGATCTCGCGCTCCTCGGCCTCCATCTCTTCGGCCTCGCCGTCGTCCTCGTGGTCGCGGCCCAGTAGGTGCAGCACGCCGTGAACGACGAGATGGCTCAGATGATCGGCTAGGGTCTTGCCCTGGGCCTCGGCTTCGGTCGCGCAGACGCCGTAGGCCAGGACGATGTCGCCCAAATGCGGCGCGGCGTTTTCCGGCGCAGGGAAGGACAGGACGTTGGTCGGCCTGTCCTTGTCGCGGAACCGAGCGTTCAACGCGCGAACACTTTCGTCGTCAGTCAGCAGGATGACGATGTCGCCCTCAACGACGCCCAAGGCCGCCTTCGCCGCCTTGTCCACCACGGCCTCGGCGTCCGGCAGGGCGCCGGTCCAGGCCTCGGCCTCGACTTCAATCTCGATCATGCGGGATCTTCGAGGTCCGGGGCCGGACGACCTTTTGCGGCGTCGGCGTCATAGGCGCGCACGATCCGCTCGACCATGGCGTGGCGCACGACGTCCGAGGCCTCGAACTTCAGGATACCGACGCCCTTGACCCCGTCTAGGATGCGCAGGGCGTGGGCCAGGCCGGAATCGCGCGGGTTCAGCAGGTCGATCTGCGACGGATCGCCCGTCACTACCATCCGCGCGCCCTCGCCCAGACGGGTCAGGACCATCTTCATCTGCAGACGGCTGGTGTTCTGCGCCTCGTCGACGATGACGAAAGCGTGGCTGAGGGTGCGGCCGCGCATGAAGGCGATGGGGGCGGCCTCGATCTCGCCCTTGTCGCGGCGGCGCTGCACGTCCTCGGCGCCCAGAATGTCGTTCAGCGCCTCCCAGATCGGCGCCAGATAGGGATCGACCTTCTCGTTCAGGTCGCCTGGCAGGAAGCCCAGCTTCTCGCCCGCCTCGACCGCAGGGCGGGTGATGACCAGACGGTCCACCTGCCCCCGCCGCAGCAGCGAAGCGCCATAGGCGGCCGCGAGGAAGGTCTTGCCGGTGCCGGCCGGACCGACGCCAAACGAGAGTTCGCACCGCCCCAGCATGTCCAGATAGGCGGCCTGGGCCTTGGTCTTGGGCACGATGGAGCCGCGCTTGCCGCCCGGAAGCGACACCCCCGCCGCCGCCATGCCCGGCGTACCCTTGCCGCCCCGCGCCTGACCCAGGGCCGCGCGCACGTCGGCCTCGGTGACCTCGGCGCCCAGGGCCGCGCGCTTGGCAAGATCCTCGATGACCTGGCGCGCGTCGGTGCGGTCACGCGTGCCGCCGTTGACCGAAACCCCGCCGCCCGGCGCCTCGACCAGCACCTTGAAGGCGTCCTCGATCAGGGCGACGTGACGACTGTTCGGCCCGACGACCGCACGCAGCTCGGCGTCATTCAACGGGACGAATTCGGATTCTCGCGCCACTAGGCCGCCTTTTCTTGAGCAATAAGCCGGCCCATCAGACTGTTCTGCTGGCCCGCAACGATCTCGACCGGAACGATCTGTCCGATCAGATGATCCGCGTCATCGACGTGGACAGATTGCAGATATGGGGATCGACCGATCGCTTGGCGACGGTGGCCGTGTCGGCCGGGCTTGTCGAACAGCACATTTAGGGTCCGGCCGGCCTGGGCGAGGTTGAAGGCGGTCTGCTGTTCGGTCAGCAGGGCGATCAGGCGGTGCAGCCGCTCCTTGGCGACTTCCGGCTCGACCTGTTTGCCCATGCCGGCGGCGGGCGTGCCCGGACGCGGCGAATAGGCGAAGGCGAAGGCCCCCGCGTAGTTCACGCGCCGCACCAGATCCAGCGTGTCCTCGAACTCCTTGTCCGTCTCGCCGGGGAAGCCGACTATGAAGTCGCCCGCGATGGCGATGTCCGGTCGCGCGGCGCGGATGCGGTCGATCAGGTCGAAATATTTCTGGCGGCCGTGCTTTCTGTTCATCGCCCGCAGGATTCGGTCCGACCCTGCCTGAACCGGCAGGTGCAGATAGGGCATCAGGGCGTCCAGCTCGCCGTGGGCGGCGATCAGTTCGTCGGCCATATCGTTGGGGTGGCTGGTCGTATAACGGATGCGGTTCAGGCCGGGGATCTCGGCCAGGGCATAGGCCAGTTCGGCCAGGGTCGCCTTTTTCCCGTCCGGCCGTTCGCCGTCATAGGCGTTGACGTTCTGGCCCAGCAGGGTGACCTCGCGCACGCCGCGTCCGGCCAGACGCCGCGCCTCTTCCAGCACCGAGGCCATCGGCCGCGACCATTCGGCGCCGCGCGTATAGGGCACGACGCAGAAGGTGCAGAACTTGTCGCATCCCTCCTGCACCGTCAGGAAGGCGGTCGGTCCCTCGGTGAAACGGGCCGCGGGCAGGGCGTCGAACTTGTCGTCGGGGGCGAAGTCGGCGCCGATCCGCTCGCCCCGCGCCCGCGCCGTGCGGGTCAGAAGCTCGGGCAGCTGATGGTACGCCTGGGGGCCGACGACGATGTCCACGGCCGGCTGGCGACGCATAATCTCCTCGCCCTCGGCCTGGGCGACGCAGCCGGCGACGGCGATGGTCAGGTCGCTGCCGGTTTCGCGCCGGACGTCGCGCATCTCGCGCAGCTTGCCCAGCTCGGAGTAGATCTTCTCCGCCGCCTTCTCGCGGATGTGGCAGGTGTTCAGGATGACGAAGTCGGCGGCCTTCACGTCTTCGGTGACGGCATAGCCCAGCGGACGCAGCACATCGGCCATGCGCTCCGAATCATAGACGTTCATCTGACAGCCGTAGGTCTTGATGAACAGACGCTTCTCGGGCGCGGCCATCGTCTCGGCGTGTGGAGCCAGTGTCTCGGTCATCCGGGGCTTATGATCGCCCGGACGTGCGGCGACAAGACAGGTGGTCAGCCTGCATCCACGTCGGCGGGATCGACCCGTGCGGCGTGGCGGGTGAAGATCAGGCCTTCGCGCTTGGACGGCTCGGCGCCCTCGATCGCCACGCCGTAAAGCTCCAGCTTGTGGCCGATAAGCTGGAAGCCCAGCCGCTCCGCGATCTCGGACTTCAGGCGTTCGATCTCGGCGTCGAAGAATTCGATCACCTCGCCCGACTTGGTGTCGATCAGGTGGTCGTGGTGGTCGTCGCCCGCCTCTTCGTAGCGGCTGCGGCCATCGCCGAAGTCATGCTTCTCGACCACGCCCGCCTCTTCGAACAGGCGCACGGTGCGATAGACGGTGGCGATCGAGATGTGGGGGTCGATGGCCGAGGCGCGGCGGTACAGCTCCTCGACATCGGGGTGGTCTTCGGCGTTCGACAGCACGCGGGCGATCACCCGACGCTGTTCGGTCATACGCATGCCGCGGTCGGCGCAGAGTTTTTCGATCCGGTCCATGGTGCTAGAATAGGGGCTTGAGCGGCATCAGGGAAGCGCCACCTTGCTCTGATCGGAAGAGAGATCGCGGGCCAGGACCAGGGCGTCGGTACGGCCGCCGTCGGGCTGGGCGTAATAGGCCTTGCGACGACCGATCGGGCCGAAACCAGCGCGGTCATACAGGGCGCGGGCGGCGACGTTGTCCTCGGCCACCTCCAGGAACAGGCGCGCCGCCCCGGCGGCCGTCGCCGCCACGGCGCCGCGCCCGACCAACTCCCCGCCAAAGCCTAGCCGCCGCGCCTTTGGACGAACCGCCAGGGTCAATATCTCCGCCTCGTCCAGCACGACGCGGATCAGGATGAAGCCGTCGGCCTCGACCACGGCCAAGACGCCGGGCTGGGCCAGCAGGTCCGCGAACTCCGCCTCGCTCCAGGACGCCGCAAAGGCCTCCGCATGGATGTCGGCGAGAACGGCCGGGTCGGTCTCCGTCATGCGAGGGCTTGGCGCGGCTGGCCGGGCAAGCGGCTGGGCGGCGTGGCGTCCGGCGCGCGAAGATAGAGCGGCCGCGGCGGATGCGTTTCGGGATCGGCGGCGGCGACCAGACGGGCCAGCGCCTGGGGGGAGGGCGCGACGCGGTCGTCCAGCGGGGCGAACTTCAGCTGGGGGAAGGCGGCGACCAGCACGGCCGCACCATTGCCGACCAGACGGACATCAGGCCCGAGTTGCGTGATTGTTACCCCCGCGTCTTCCAGCGCCAGGGCCTCGTCGGGGCCGAGGGGAAGGCCGTCCGAAAACATGCGCGCATAGACCTGGCCCCTGCGGGCGTCGATCAGGGCGGCGACGGGGCCTGCAACCTCGTCCAGCGAGGCGGCAAGGGCGTCCAGCGCCGAGACGCCGACCACCGGTCGATCCAAGGCCGCGCCCAGGCCCTGTGCGAAAGCCAATCCGACGCGAAGACCGGTGAAAGACCCCGGCCCGACCGTGACGCCGATCCGGTCCAGGCCGTCGAGTTCGCCGCCGGCCTCGGCCATCGCATCACGCACCAGACCGCCCAGACGCTCCTGATGGCCCTTGGTCATCGGTTCGAACCGCATCGCCAGGGGGCGGCCGTCCTCGAACACCGCCGCCGTGCAGGCGCCAAGCGCCGTATCGATTACCAGAAGTCTCATGAACGGCCTTCTAGGCCGCTCTGGCGAGAACCTCCACCAGTCGCGTCAGGGCCTGGCGCACGGCGCGGTCGTCGATGCGGGAAAAGCCGTCGGCCATGGCCCGCCCTTCGGGCGTGGTGGCCAGGGACCGGATCAATACCAGTTCGGGATTGTCGCTCGCCTCGGGTCGATCGGGAAAGAAGGCCTCGACGGGAAGTCCCAAGGCCAGGGCGAGGCGATGCAGACGCGCCGCCGAAATCCGATTTCGTCCGCCTTCGTATTTCTGAAGTTGCTGGCAGCTGACGCCAACCATTTCGCCAAGGGCCGTCTGCGACAGGCCGAGCGCCGTGCGGCGGGCCATGATCCGCCCGCCGACAAGAGCATCAAGAGGCTCGACCGCGCGAGCCGTCCTGCGTGTTTTAACGTCAGCCTTGTCCATAAGCGGACAGTTTCACAACCTAACCGAGAAGGCAACGTTTTCGTTTCATTGTTCTAGTCGGGCGACGATTGCGGAGGTTCGCACGATCAGACGGCGGTCTATGGTCTCGGTTCGGTCCAGCCCTCCCGCCCCGCGCACGTGCAGCTCCCGCTCGTCAGCCCGTTCGAAGAGCCGCACCCGCGTCGTCCCGTCCGACATCTCGATCACACAGCCCTGGCCCTGCCGGGGCCACAGATTCGGCTCGTATTCCAATTGGACGCCGGGTTCCGCCCAGGGCGACAGGTCTAGGTTGCCGACCCGAATACGGTTCAGGGTCGCAGGTCCGCCGTCGAAGGTGCGCCCCCGGCCTTCCACACCAGTTGAAACGGCTGTCGTCGGCGGTTCGGCCTTGCCGGACACCAGCAGCGCCAGGGCGTCGGAACAGGCCGGGGCGTCGGCCGGATTCGTACAAGCCCCAGCCCTGGCTGGTCATGTTCACCCGGGCGCCCGCTTCGGCCTGCGACAGGCCGCGCTCGCGTCGCAGGGCGGCGAGGGCTTCGCCGAGGCGGAGAACTTCAGGATCAGGAACGAACGGGGCACCAACCTAGGATGGCGCCCGACGGCGAGTCTGGCGAGGACGAAACCGTTCTGTCGATCAGATCGTCTGCTCGACCCGCGTCACTTCCGGCACATAGTGGCGCATCATCTGTTCGACGCCCGCCTTCAGCGTCGCCGACGACGACGGGCAGCCGGCGCAGGCGCCGCGCATGCGCAGGTTCAGAACCCCGGTCGATTCGTCGAAGGAATCGAACAGGATGTCGCCGCCGTCCTGGGCCACGGCCGGGCGGATGCGGCTGTCCAGCAGGGCCTTGATCTCGGCGACGATCTCGCTGTCGTCCTCGGCATGGCCGTCGGCCTCGGCGCTCGCGCCCCGCGTCAGCGGCTGACCCGAGACGAAATGATCCATGACGACGCCCAGAATGGGCGCCTTCATCTCCGACCAGTCCGGCCCCTGGGGCTGGCGGGTGACCGACACATAGTCGGCGCCGAAGAAGACGCCGTCGACGCCTTCCAGCTCGAACAGGGCCTCGGCCAGGGGCGAGGCCGTCGCCTCGTCGATGGTGCGGTATTCCAGCGCGGCGGCCGGCGACACGTCGCGGCCGGGCAGGAACTTCAGCACGTTCGGATTGGGCGTGGGTTCGGTCTGGATGAACATGGGCGGGAGATGCGCTCGCCCCCGCCGCGTTGCAAGACCCTGCCCCGACCTAGCGCCGTTTCAGCCCGCCCAGAATGCCGCGCATCAGTTCGCGGGTCAGGGTCGATCCGGCGGTGCGCAACACCGACTTGGTCAGGGCCTCCATCGGCGTCTGACGGTTGGAGGCGCGCGCGCGCGGGGCGGGCGCAGGACGCGGTGCGGCGCGGGCCTGTTCCCTGGCCCGTTCCTTTTCAGCCTTCTCGTCGGCCTTCGCCTGAATGTCCGCAGCCTTGGCGGCGTCGGCCTGGGCCTTCGCTTGAGCCTGGGCCTGCGCCTCGGCCTGATCGGCGGCGCTGTGGCGGTTGGCCAGGATTTCTGCGGCGGATTCGCGGTTCAGCACCTGGTCGTACAGGCCGCGCACCGGGCTGGCGGCCATGATGGCGGCGCGTTCGGCGTCGGTCGCGGGACCCAGGCGCGAGGCGGGCGGGCGAATCTTGGTGCGGGCCACGATGGTGGGCGCGCCCTTCTCGTCCAGCACCGAGACCAAGGCCTCGCCCACGCCCAGACCCTGAATGGCCTCGGCCGTGTCGAAGGCTGGATTGGGCCGAAAGCTCTCGGAAGCTGATCTTAGGCCGCGCTGCTCCGACGGCGTATAAGCCCGCAAGGCGTGCTGGATACGGTTGCCCAACTGTCCCAGCACCGTTGGCGGGACGTCGGCCGGGTTCTGCGTAACAAAATACACGCCTACCCCCTTAGATCGGATCAAACGGACAAGCTGCTCGATCTTCTCGAGGAGGGATTTGGGAGAATCCCGGAAAAGAAGATGTGCTTCATCGAAGAAGAACACCAAGCGCGGCTTTTCAGGGTCTCCGATCTCGGGCATCTGCTCGAACAGCTCTGACAGCAACCAAAGCAAGAAAGCGCCGTATAGGCGCGGGTTATTCATTAGCCGGGTGGCGTCCAAAACATTGACCTGGCCGCGGCCGTCTAGGCCGACGCGGATCATGTCGTTCAGATTCAACGCCGGCTCGCCGAAGAAGGCGGCCCCGCCCTGTTGTTCCAACTGCAGCAGCGCTCGCTGAATGGCGGAGATTGACGTAGGAGCGACGGCGCCGACTTCCCGGCCGATCCGGCTAGCGTTTTCTCCAACATAGGCCAAAAGACTTCTCAGATCGTCGAAGTCGAGGAGAAGCAGACCTTCCTTGTCCGCCACATGGAAGGCCACGGTCAGCACGCCCTCTTGCACGTCATTCAGGTCAAGGATCCGCGCCATCAGCACCGGGCCGATCTCGCTGATCGTGGTGCGGATCGGATGGCCCTTCTGGCCGTACAGGTCCCAGAAGACCGTCGGGGCGGAGCGCGGCGTCAGGGTCAGGCCCATTCCCTCGGCCCGGGCGGTCAGCTTCTCGTTCGGCGTTCCGACCTGGGAGATGCCCGACAGGTCGCCCTTCACGTCGGCGCAGAAGACCGGCACGCCCGCGTCCGAAAAGCCCTGGGCCATGATCTGCAGCGTCACCGTCTTGCCGGTGCCGGTCGCGCCAGCGACCACGCCGTGGCGGTTGGCGCGGTTGAACAGCAGCGACTGCGGCTCGGCGGCGTCGGACTGGCCCAGGAACAGGCCGAGAAGGGCGTCGGACATGCAGGTCTCCGGATATGATCGCCTAGGTCTAGCGCAGAGCCGTTCGCGCCGGAACCGTCGCCGTTCAGCGCGTGTTGACGCCGTCCGCTGCGCCGCCGACAAGCGAAGCCATGAAGAACCCCGTTTCCATGCCGTCGTCGGCCGTGTCGCGCAACGCCCTGGGCGTCATCGCCACGGTGGCGGCGGGAGCGGCCATCTACTGGCTGCGGGACATCCTGACCCCGCTGGCCATGGCCATCTTCCTGCTGATCATGATCGACGGGGTGAAGCGCTCGGTCGAGGCGCGCACGCCGCTGAACCACCGCTGGGCCGGGATCGCAGCCCTGACCTTGGTGGTCCTGGCCTTCTTCGCCTCCATCGCCATCATCGTGAACGGCGCGGCCAGCTTCTTCGGCGAGGCCTCGGGCGTGTCCCAGAACATCGGCCCGCGCATCGATCAGATTATCCGCGACGTCTATGGCCTTGTTCGGCTCGACAATCCGCCGACGGCCCAGGACCTGATCAACGGCGTCGATGTACGCGGCTATCTGACCTCCATGGCCTTCCAGGTGCAGGGCGTGGCGTCGGGCGCCTTCTTCGTCCTGGTCTATCTCGGGTTCCTTCTGGCCTCGCAGGTCGGCTTTCGAAAGAAGATCGTCGCCATGTTCCCCCAGAAGGCCCAGCGCGACGAGGCGGTGGCGGTGTTCCAGCGCGTGCGCGGCGGGGTCGAGGGCTATATCTGGGTGCAGTCGGTGACGGGGGCGATGATCTGCGTCGTGGCCTGGATTCTGATGCGCGCAGTCGGGCTTCAGAACGCCGAGTTCTGGACCTTCGTCATCTTCATCGTCGGCTTCATCCCCGTGCTGGGCGGGGCGGTCGCGGGGCTGGCGCCGCCGCTGTTCGCCCTGGTGCAGTTTCCCAGCTACTGGCCGGCCTTGATCCTGTTGATCGGGCTGCAGGCCATCCTGTTCATCGTCGGCAATCTGATTCAGCCGCGCATGCAGGGCGACAACCAGAACATCGATCCGGTCGTGGTGCTGCTGGCCCTGGCCTTCTGCGGCAAGATGTGGGGCGTGGTCGGCATGTTCCTGTCCACGCCGCTGGCGGTCATGGCCATGGCCATCCTGGCCGAGTTCAGGGGCTCGCGCTGGATGGCGATCCTGCTTTCCGGCGACGGCGAACCCTATGCCGACGAGACCAAGAAGACCGATGCGCCGAAAAGAGCCCGGCCTAAGTCGGAAACTGCACCCGAGGGCTGATCAGGGCTGCCAGCCGCTGGTCTGGTCCGCCTCGCTGTCGCCGGCCAGGGCGCCGCGCGTCTTCTTCACCTCGGCCCAGGCGGCGCGCAGCAGGGCGGGCACGCCTTCGCCCGACACGCCCGACACCAGCATGGGCCGCCGCCCGGCGACCGCCTCCAGCTCGGCGGCCTTTTCCTCGCGGGCTTCCGGCGTCAGGGCGTCGATCTTGTTCAAGGCCAGGATCTCGGCCTTGTCGGCCAGGCCTTCGCCGTAAGCTTCCAGCTCGCCCCGGATGATCCGGTAGGCCTCGACCACATCGTCCTGGGTGCCGTCGATCAGGTGGATCAGGCTGGCCGAGCGTTCGACGTGACCCAGGAAGCGCGTGCCCAGGCCTGCGCCCTCGCTGGCGCCCTCGATCAGGCCGGGGATGTCGGCGATGACGAACCTTTCGGACGGCGACAGGTCCACCATCCCCAGGTTCGGCGCCAAGGTGGTGAAGGGATAGTCGGCGATCTTGGGCTTGGCGGCGCTGGCGGCCGACAGGAAGGTCGACTTGCCCGCGTTCGGCAGACCCGCCAGGCCGATGTCGGCGATCAGCTTCAGCCGCAGCCAGATCCAGCGTTCCTGACCGTCCTGGCCGGGGTTGGCGTAGGTCGGGGCCTGGTTGGTCGGACCCTTGAAGCGCACATTGCCCCAGCCGCCGTTGCCGCCCTTCAGCAGCAGTTCCATCTTGCCGGGCGCATCCATGTCCAAGAGGACCGTTTCCTTGTCCTCGTCCAGCACCTGGGTGCCGACCGGCACCTTCAGATGGATGTCCTCGCCCTTGCCGCCGTGCATCTGGCGACCCTGGCCGTGGTGGCCGGTCTGGGCCTTGAAATGCTGCTGGTAGCGATAGTCGATCAGGGTGTTCAGCCCATCGACGGACTCGATCCAGACGTCGCCGCCCTTGCCGCCGTCGCCGCCGTCCGGGCCGCCGTTGGGAATGAACTTCTCGCGTCGAAACGACACGGAGCCCGCGCCGCCGTTGCCGGAGCGGATATAGATCTTGGCCTGGTCGAGGAACTTCATCGCGGGCTTATGCCGCAAGACGACGAAAATTTACAGCCGCCCTCTCCCTTGCAGGACAAGGATAGCGCGTCACCCCTTCGCCCACACCCCGAACGGATCGCTCCAGTCCATCCCCAGGGCCTGGGCCACCGCCGGATAGGTGATCTCGCCCTTCAGCACGTTCAGACCGCGCGCCAGGTGCGGGTCCTTCCTCAGCGCCTCAAGACCGTGGTCCGCCAGAGCCAGGCCGAAGGGCAGGGTGGCGTTGTTCAGGGCTTCGGAACTGGTGCGGGGCGCGGCGCCCGGCATGTTGGCGACGCAGTAATGGACCACGCCGTCGATGACATAGGTGGGGTCCTGGTGGGTCGTCGCGTGCGAGGTCTCGAAACAGCCGCCTTGATCGATGGCGACATCGATCAGGACCGATCCCGGCTTCATCGTCTTCAGATGTTCACGCTTGACCAGCTTCGGCGCCGAGGCGCCCGGCACCAGGACGGCGCCGATCACCACATCGGCCTTGATCAGTTCTTCCTCGATCGCGCCGATCGAGGAATAGCGGGTGATGACCCGCCCGCCTGTGATCTCGTCGATATAGGCCATGCGCGGGATCGACCGCTCCAGCACCACCACCTCGGCGCCCAGGCCCATGGCCATCCGCGCCGCGTTCAGCCCGACCACGCCGCCGCCCAGAACCAGCACCCGCGCCGGGGCCACGCCCGGCACGCCACAGAACAGCAGGCCCATGCCGCCATTGTGCTTCAGCAGGGTCTCGGCGGCCGAGAAGACGGCGATCCGGCCGGCCACCTCCGACATGGGCGCCAGCAGCGGCAGGCCGCCACGCGCGTCGGTCACGGTCTCATAGGCGATGGCGGCGCACTTCGACGCCAGCAGGCCCTTGGTCTGTTCGGGATCGGGCGCCAGGTGCAGATAGGTGTAGAGGATCTGGTCCTCGCGCAGCATCTCCCACTCGACCTTCTGCGGCTCCTTGACCTTCACGATCATGTCGTTGTTCGCAAAGATCGTCGCGGCGTCGGCGACCAGGGTCGCGCCCGCCTTTTCGTAGTCGGCGTCGGTGAAGCCGGCGCCTAGGCCGGCGCCGCGCTGAACCGAGACGTCGTGGCCGTGGGCTGCATATTCGCGCACCGCCGTCGGCGTCAGGCCGACCCGGTGTTCGTTCGTCTTGATCTCGCTGGGAACGCCGACGCGCATGAAAACCTCTCCTGGGGTGGTGAACGGTCCGCCTCTGCGGGCGGATCGCGCGGCCGAAGATATAGCGCCGGGGCCGGGAAAGACGCGCGTTCTTTTCCAGACCCGGCGTGGACGCTGCCTTTTACTTCAGCGCCAAGGTGACGGTCTTGACGTCCACATATTCGTCGATGCCGTGGATGGAGCCCTCGCGGCCGTAGCCGGACTGTTTGACCCCGCCGAAGGGGGCGACGGCGGTGGAGATCAGACCCGTATTGACCCCACACATGCCTGCCTCGATCCGGCGGCTGAACCGCATGGCGCGGTCCAGGTCGCGGGTGAACAGATAGGACGCCAGGCCGAACTCGCTGGCGTTGGCCTTGTCCAGCGCCTCCTCCTCGGTGTCGAAGGCGAAGACGGGGATCATCGGCCCAAACGTCTCTTCCTCGCGGAACAGGGCGTCGTCGCCGCCCAGGGTCACGGTCGGCTGGAAGAAGCGGCCGCCCAGGGCGTGGCGCGATCCGCCGGTCAGCACCCGCCCGCCGTCGGCCTTGACCGCCGCGACGTGTCTCTCGACCTTATTGATGGCCTTGTCCTCGATCAGGGGGCCGACCTTGACCCCGTCGTCGAAGGCGTTGCCGACCTTGATCCTGGCCACTTCGGCGGCGAGTTTTTCGGCGTATGCCTCCGAGACCGACCGTTCGACATAGACCCGGTTGGGGCAAACGCAGGTCTGGCCCGAGTTTCTGAACTTGCCCTTGATGGTCTCGGCGACGGCTAGGTCCAGGTCGGCGTCGGCGAAGACGATCAAAGGGGCGGCGCCGCCCAGTTCCATCGACACCCGCTTGAGGGTCGGGGCGCACTGTTCCGCCAGCTTGCGGCCGACCCCGGTCGAGCCGGTGAAGGACAGTTTGCGGATCAGGGGGCTTTCGGTCAGCGTCTTGCCGATCACCGACGCCTCGCCAGTCACGATGGATAGGGCGCCCTTGGGCAGGCCGGCCTGATAGGCCAATTCGGCCAGGGCGATGGCGGTGAAGGGGGTCTGGCTGGCCGGCTTGACCACGGCGGTGCAGCCCGCAGCGAAGGCGGGCCCCAGCTTGCGCGTCAGCATGGCGGCCGGGAAGTTCCAGGGGGTGATCAGGGCGCACGGCCCCACCGCATCGCGGTAGGTCAGCAGCAGATGGCCCAGCGGACTGTCCTGCGTCTCGCCGATCAGGCGTTCCGCTTCCCCGGCGAACCATTTGATGAAGCCGTTGGCGTAGGTCACCTCGCCCTTGGCCTCCTCGAACGGCTTGCCGTTCTCCAGCGCCATCAGGGCGCCCAGGCCCTCGGTGTTCTCGTCGATCAGTTCGGCCCATTTGCGCAGGAAGGCCGCGCGCTTGTGCGGATCAGAGCGGGACCAGGCGGGAAAGGCGTCGGCCGCCGCCTGGATGGCGCGTTCGGTCTCGGCGGCGCCCAGGTCGGGAACATGGCCGATAATCTCACCCGTCGCCGGATCGTCCACCGCGATGCCGCCGCCGTTGGCCGCGACAGGTTCTCCGGCGATCAGCGCGTGCTGGCGAAGCAGGGCGAGGCCGGCGTTACGAGCGGTCTGGTTCACGGAAATCTCCTGATGAAGTCCTGAAACGAACAAGGCCCCGACGAAGCGGGGCCTTGCAAGTGTCCAGATGCAGCCGAGGCTGCGTCGTGATCAGTTCTTGGCGTCTTGAGCGGCGCCCGAAACGGCCGAGCCGGCGGCTTGGGTGTCGCGACCCACGCCTTCGACGGTGTTGCAGGCGGCGGTGGTCAGGGCGGCGGCGGCGGCGACCAGAACGAAAATCTTGCGCATGAGTAAAGCTCCGAGGTTAGCCGGGGTGAACTCCGCCGGTCTTGCCACAACAACGCGGCGCCACGGTTACGGTTCCGTGCGATCAGGCCTTGTCGGCCGGATCCACCGGCGTCAGCGCCTCGGGCGTGGCGAAGGTCATGCGGGCGATGGTGCCCCCGCCCGGCGCCGCCGCGAACTCGGTCTCGCCGCGCAGCTGTTTGGCGAAGGCGCTCATCAGGGTGCGACCCACCCCGGCCTCCGCGCTCGGCGGCGCGCCGGGTCCGTCATCCTCGACCTCCAGCACCGAGGTCTCGCCGTGAACGCGGAACCGCACCTTCAACTCGCCGCCGCGCCCGAAGAAGGCGTGCTTCTGGGCGTTGCTCACCGCCTCGACCAGCCACAGGGCCAGGGGCGCCAGTTTGTCGGGATCGACATAGAGGGAATCGGCGTCCACCGAACTGATCACTACGGGCCCGCGCCCGGCCTCGCTGGCGATCAGCTGACCGACCAGCTCGTTCAGGAACTCGCGCGCGTCGGCGTGTCG
This sequence comes from Brevundimonas sp. FG128, assembly GCF_057809775.1. Lineage (NCBI taxonomy): Bacteria > Pseudomonadati > Pseudomonadota > Alphaproteobacteria > Caulobacterales > Caulobacteraceae > Brevundimonas > Brevundimonas sp. FG128. The sequence goes on along the minus strand of NZ_JBMDKP010000004.1, from coordinate 234,493 downwards.
GATGTCGTTGCTCTGATACAGGGTGCGGTAGATCAGGGCCAAGGCCGAGATACGCTGGCGCGTATCGCCCAACGCCGCCTTGGCCGGGGCGTCCGTCAGGGCCCGTTGCTGCATCGACAGCAGGGACGAGATGATTTGCAGATTGTTCTTCACCCGGTGGTGGATCTCGCGCATCAGCGCGTCCTTTTCCGCCAGGGCGTCGGTTAGTTCCCGGTCCCGGACGGTGATGGCCTCGGCCATCTCATCCAGGGTGCGGGCCATGGTGCGGATTTCGGCAGGGGCGTTCATCGCCTGCAACGGCCGAACCGAGAACCGGCCCCGCGCATAGATGGCCGCGACCCGCTCCAGATAGTCCAGCCAGCGAATGAAGATACGCTCGGACAGCAACATCACCGCAGCGAACGCCGTCAGCCACGCGCCCAACGGCAGCAGCAACGTCCCGATCGGATTGAGCCGCGCCCAGGACAGCAGGCCCGGCGCCGGCGCCGACAGCAGGACGTAAAGGTCGCCGCCCGCCAGCGCCGCGCCGGCGTAGTCGCGACGCTGGTTCTGAATATCCTTGGCCTCGAACACGGCCGACCCCTCGTCCCGGGCCCGCGCCACCCAGCCGGACAGGTCACCCCCGCCCGCCAGCCGGAAGGCGTCGGCGTCGCTGGCGACCAGGATGTTTCCGGCGCTGTCGGTCAGGGCGGCCTGCGAACCGGAGGGCAGGGCGGGGTCGTCGATGTCCGGTTGAAGCGCGGACAGAGGGATGACGGCGGCCATGGCCCCGTCGAACCGGCCCATGGGCCGCTCGGCGCGGATCGCCACGATAAGCGCGGTCTTATAGCCGGCGTCGTCCGGCGCCCGCGTCACCACCAGCTCTTCGCCGCTGCGCAGCCGTTGGAACCACTGTGATTGGGCGGCGGGGGCCACGCCGGAACGCACATCAGCCCGGCCGGACGCGCAGACCGCTTCTCCTGTCGGACTGATGCGATAGAGGCCTTCGTAACCTTCCAGCTGACCGACGAGGGACGTCAGGCGCGGGGTGCAATAGGGGCCGACCGCGTCGGGACTGAGCGCGCGCAACAGCACCTGGGCGCTGTCCAGCTGGGACTTGGCGTCCGATGCGCTGCGTTCGGCGGCCACTTGCAGATCGACCTGGCGATCCTGAGCCTGACGACGAAAGTCCGCCTGGGTCTGAATCAGGCTGAGCACGAAGATCGGCAACAGCGCCATGGCCATGGCGGCGCCCAGCCGAAAGCGGATGCCCTGAAACCGGTCTGCATTCCACTTTCGACCGAGGCGCGGCCAAGGTTCGGCTCTGGTCGGCTCGGACACCGCGCCTTAGTTCCTGGCGCCGGCCAGCCTGTCGGCCTCGCCGAGGATGGAGCGCATCGCGTCGCCCGCCGCCTTGCCGTCGCGACCGTAGCCGCCCTTTTCGAGCGTGGCCTGCAGGGCGCGCCGCGCCCGGCTGACGCGGCTCTTGACCGTGCCGACCGCGCAGCCGCAGATCTCGGCGGCTTCTTCGTAGGCGAAGCCGCCGGCGCCGACCAGGATCAGCGCTTCACGCTGTTCCTCGGGCAGGGTCTTCAAGGCCTGGCGCAGTTCGTCCAGGGCGACCGGCGCCTCGGGATCGTCGACGGCGACCAGGGTCCGCTCGGCGGCCTCCTGGTCCAGCTGTGACTGGCGCCACGACCGGCGCTTCTCCGAATAGAATTGGTTGCGAAGGATCATGAAGGTCCAGGCCTTCATGTTCGTGCCCATCTGATAGCTGGCGCGCGCGTCCCACGCCTTCATCATGGCGTCCTGCGCCAGATCGTCGGCGGCGGTCGGATCGCCGGTCAGCGTGCGAGCGAAGGCGCGCAGGTGCGGGATCAGCTGAACCAGTTCGCGCTTGAAGCCTTCGTCGTCGGCGGAAGCAGGCTTCGGCGCGGCGCCGAGGCGAGACCCGCTCATGCGCCACCGCCCGACGCCTTGGCGTCGGCGCGTTTCAGGATTTCAAGGAACTCGTCAGGCACGGGCTCGTTGACGACCTCGTCGAACATGTGCCGCAGCTTGACGCCGATGGCCTGTTGACGAAGTCGAGCTTCTTCCAGCCCCGCCTCCCCCGTTTTATCGGCGCCTTTGCGCCGCGAGGCGTCGGTAGAATCAATCATAGACAGAACCGCCCACCCAGGATGCAGCGTAAAACACGCGGTCGGTAACGTCGCCGACGCTCTGGGGTTCCTATCTCCGACGCATTTTATGCTCAAGCTTCTTCAGACGTGGCGGAACCGGGCTGCGTTTGGGACGTTGTCTGCCTCTGTAGCGCCTTGCCTTGTGAGCCGGGCCGCGATTTGTCGGGGACTACCTTAATGAGCCTTCTGGCCAGACTTGCGCCGCATCTTCCTTATGTGCGTCGCTACGCACGCGCTCTGACGGGCGATCAATCCACGGGCGACAACTATGTCCGCGTCGCACTCGAAGCCCTGGCCGCCGGCGAGCAGCAGCTTTCGCCGGATATGACGCCGCGCGTGGCTCTCTATCATGTCTTCCACGCCATCTGGTCCTCGACCGGCGCCCAGCTTGAGACCGGCGCGCTTGAGACGACGGGCAATGATGCGTCTCAGCGCCTGCTGCGGATCGCGCCGCGTTCGCGCCAGGCCTTTCTGCTGACCGCGCTTGAAGGGTTCACGCCTTCCGAGGCCGCGCAGATCCTGTCGGCCGATCCCCGCGACGTCGAGCGGCTGATCGCCGACGCCCAGTCTGACATCGACGCCGAACTGGCCACCGATGTGCTGGTGATCGAGGACGAGGCCATCATCTCGGCCGACATCCAGAGCCTGGTCAAGGAACTGGGCCACCGCGTCACCGGCACCGCCACGACCCATGACGAAGCCATCGAGGCGGTCGCGCGTCACAAGCCCGGTCTGGTCCTGGCCGACATCCAGCTGGCCGACGGGTCCTCGGGCATCGATGCGGTCAAGGACATCCTCAAGAACATGGACGTGCCGGTGATCTTCATCACCGCCTTCCCGGAACGGCTGCTGACCGGCGAACGGCCCGAGCCGACCTTCCTGATCACCAAGCCCTTCCAGCCGGAAACGGTGAAGGCGGCGATCAGCCAGGCGCTGTTCTTCCACCCGTCGCGCCAGAAAGTCGCAGCCTAAATCCAGGCGTCTTCCTAGGCCCCGGTCGCTGTCATGAGCCGGGGCCTTTGCGCGCTCAGACGGTCGCCCTGGGCAGGCGGCATCTCGCCTGGAAGAAATTCAGCAGGGGTGGGGAACCGGCGCCTGAATTCGTCGTTATCGGCATGCGGAGGCGGCGACGCCCCCCGACTTAAAAGATTGGCGAAAGCCGATCTGTCGCCTCCGCGCCTCATTCTCGATGATGCCACTCCAAAGCGGTCCGAAAGGGCCGCTTTTTTCTTTGGTATCGACCCCGACGCGCGCACGCGCCAAGGTAAAGTTCAAGAACGAGCGGACAGGAGAGACCGGCATGGCTTCGGCGAATGGCAAGACGAACCGCCAGTGGGTGCTGCGCCAGCGGCCCAAAGGCCTGATCCAGCCGGGCGACCTGGAACTGGTCGAGACCCCGATTCCGGATCTGAAGGAATCCGAAGTGCTGGTCCGCACTGTCTATCTGTCGCTGGACCCAACCAACCGGACCTGGATGAACGATTCCGAAGGCTATCTGCCGCCGGTGGGGCTCGGCGAGGTCATGCGCGGCCTGACCTTGGGCGTCGTCGAATCCAGCCGGTCGAACCGCTTCAAGGTCGGGGACGTCGTCACGCCGACGTCCGGCGGCTGGGCCGACTATGCCGCCGTGCCCGAGGGTGGGCTTCGGCCGGTTCATCGTGCGCCCGGCCTGCCGCTGACGGCGAATATGTCGGTGCTCGGCATGACGGGCATGACCGCCTATTTCGGCGTCACCGACGTGCTCAAGGCCAAGGCTGGCGAGACCCTGGTGATTTCGGCGGCGGCGGGCGCCGTCGGCTCGATCGCCGGCCAGATCGCCAAGCAGCGCGGCTGCCGCGTCATCGGCATCGCAGGCGGACCCAAGAAATGCGCGTGGCTGACAGACGATCTCGGGTTCGACGCCGCCATCGACTACAAGAACGAGGACGTGGGCGAGGCCTTGGACCGCCTGGCGCCGGACGGCGTGGACCTGAATTTCGAGAATGTCGGCGGCGACATCATGATCGCCGTGTTCAACCGTCTGAAGATTCACGGCCGAATGGCCGTCTGCGGCCTGGTGTCGGCCTACAATGCGACCAAGGCGCCGCCGTCGCCGAACTTCGCCCGCCTGATCACCCACCGACTGAACGTCCAGGGCTTCCTGGTTCTGGACTATGCGGGACGCGCCCGCGAAATGGTCGCCGAGATGGGGCCGTGGCTGGCGGACGGCCGGGTGAAGTGGAAGGTTCACGTCGATGACGGGCTGGAGGGGGCGGTGGACTCGTTGAACCGCTTGTTCACCGGCGATCACGACGGCAAGCTGCTGGTCCGCGTTTCCGAAGAACCCGCCTGAAGCCCTCAGAGAAAGCCGCGTCCATGAGCGATCCGCTGCACGTCCATTTCGAGGATCTGGAAGTGGGGCAGGTCGTGCCGCTAGGCGCCTGCGCCGTCGATCAGGCGGCGATGGACGTCTTCATCGAGCGGTTCTCGCCGGGGTGGGACGCCGCCTACGGCGCGCCGGACGCCATGGTCTATGTGCTGTGGAGCCGTCTGGCGGCCGACAAGTCCGGCGGCTGGGCCCAGACCAAGGTCCTGGCCGTCGACGGCCTGCGTTACATGCGCAATCCGCCCGCCGGCGAACTGCTGCGCGGGCGGATGACGGTGATGGGCAAGGATCCGGTCGGCGACGAGAAGGGCATCGTCATCGCCTCGCACGACCTGCTGGACGAGGCCGGGCGGCTGGTCTTCTCCTGCCTGACGCGCGCCCTGTTCTCGCGGCGTTGAGCCAAAGAAAAGCCCCGCCGGCGACCGGCGGGGCTGAACGTCTCGGATCGTCGATCGCCTAGTTGACGGTCGCCGGTTGCGCCTGACGCAGGAACGTCAGGGCGATCAGGCGGTCCCAGCCCAGCAGCGACACCAGGTGGGCGTAGATCTGGCCCAGCGCGCCGTTGTCGCGCAGTTCGGCCAGCTTCTCGGCCGGCAGGGCGCGCAGCTTGTCTTCCGAAACGGCGTAGTATTCGGCCAGCTTCTGCGGCTCGCCCGGCGTGCCGTCGGCGTTGCGCGGGGTGAACAGGGCCTCGCGGATGTCCAGCAGGTCCAGGTCGTTGACCAGCTTGACGAAGCCTTCGGTGCGCTGGCGCTCCTGCTCGAAGTTGTTGCAGAACTCCATCGCCATATTGGTGTAGTCGCTGGGCTTGCCATCCACGAACAGCGGGTTCTGGCCGCCCTCGGCGACGATGGCCGCGCCGCGGTCGATGCACAGGATCAGGCGCTGGTTCTGCTTGTCGTCGGCGAAGACGAACGGATAGCGGCGAACATAGGCGGGCACATAGGCGTCGCCGCGGAACTCGCCGTCGTCGGCGACGAACAGGTTCTCGCCCTGACGCAGGCCCATGACCACGACGGGCTGGCGGTTCTCGCCGGTGAAGATGATCGGATAGGACAGGGCGGCGGCGGCGAACTCGGTCACCGTCAGCGGCACGATATTGGTCTGGGCGACAAAGGCGTAGGGCTTGTCGGCCGGATTGACGCCCAGCGCGCCGTGCACGCCCTGATCCAGCGGCTCGGGGTTGATATAGAAGAGGACATTGCCCTCGAGCGGCGAGTTGTTCGTGTCGGTCATGAAGCGAGGACGCTCTGGATGGAGATATGAGGCGGGCCTTCTAGCCCAACCCTGTCCCAGCGGCAAACCCGCGATGCGTCGGTTGCAGTAGGGGCTCCCAGCCATTAGCTGTGGCGCATGGGTTCCGCCTGCGATCACGATCATGACCACTCAGGCCTGAACGGCGGCGCGCTGGACCGCGCCCTGGCGTCAGCCGAGGCGCGCGCGACCCAGGCCGGTGAGCGGATGACCGCCCAGCGCCGTCGGGTCCTGTCGCTGCTGCTGGCGGCGGGCGAGCCGGTCAAGGCCTATGACCTGATCGCGCGCTTCGGCGAGGACGGCCAGGCCGCAAAGCCCCCGACCGTCTATCGCGCCCTGGAGTTTCTGGAGCGGCTGGGCATGGCGCACCGGATCGCCTCCATCAGCGCCTATGTCGCCTGCAGCGACGACGGGGACGCCGCCCACGCCGCCGCCTTCCTGATCTGCGACTGCTGCGGCGCGACACGTGAGGTCAGCGGGCCGGACCAGAGCGCCATGACCGCCGCCGCCTCCGCCGCCGGCTACGCCATCGCCCGCACCACGATCGAGGCGCACGGCCGTTGCGCCGCCTGCCGCGAGGCGGCCTGAGCATGGATGCGGCGCTGATGTCTCCGCCGCGCCGCCTGACCGTGCCGATCGACAATCGCTGGGGCGCCGGCGAGATGGCGGTGCTGGATTTCGGCGATCCGAACCGACCGGTCGATCTGGTCTTCTCCCACGCCAACGGCTTCAACGCCGCCACCTATCGCAGCCTTTTGTCGCCGCTTTCGGCCTCGCTTCGCATCTGGGCGCCGGACCTGCGCGGGCACGGCCGCTCGACCCTGCCGGTGTTCACGCGACCCAAGACCAGTTGGCTGGATCACCGCGACGACCTGCTGGCCCTGCTCGAGGCCATCGACGGTCCGCCGGTCGTGATGGCCGGTCATTCGATGGGCGGCACGGCCTCGCTTTTGGCGGCGGCGGAACGGCCGGACCGGGTCTCCAGCCTGGTGCTGTTCGATCCGGTGATCTGGAAACGCTCGGCGGTCTTCGCCTTCAACCTGCCCTTCGCCCATCGGCTGATGGCGGCGATTCCCATCGCCAAGGCGACCCTGCGCCGCCGCAGCCTTTTCGACAGCCGCGAACAGGCCATGGCCGCCTATCGCGGGCGCGGCGCCTTCAAGGGCTGGCCCGACATGGTGCTGGCCGACTATCTGTCGGAAGGCCTGAGTGAGCAAAAGGGCGAAGGGGAGGGCGGCTTAAGCCTCACCGCCACGCCGGCCTGGGAGGCCGCCAACTATGCGGCCCAGGCGCACGATCCCTGGCGAGCGCTGCGGCGCTATCCTGGGCCGGTCAGAATCCTGAAGGCCGAACACGGCGCCCTGACCCAGGCGCCGGTCTCGCCGCGCGTGTCGCCCAACGTCACGGTCGAGGTCGTGTCCGGCGGCGGCCACCTATTTCCCATGACCCACGCCGACGTCGCGCGCGACGCCCTGTTCGAAGCCGCCGTCTGAGAATGATTTCTGTAGGCTGAACAAAGACCCGCGCTATAAGGGCGCCGCTGAGCAAAACTCCCGCCGCCCGAGACGCCGCTTGTCCTTCTTCCACGCCGGTCCCGCGCCCAAAGGCGCCGGCCCCCGATCCGGGGCGCTGCGCGATGGACTGATCCTGACGCCGGGTATGAAGGTCGGCCTGTTCGGGGGCTCCTTCAATCCCGCCCACGAGGGCCATGCGCACGTGGGCGAGACGGCGATGCGCCGGCTGGACCTGGACCGCGTCGTCTGGCTGGTCTCGCCGCAGAACCCTCTGAAGGACGCCCGCCACAGCGCCCCCCTGGCCGACCGCATGGCCTCGGCCCGCGCCCAGGCCCGCGGCCCGTCCATGATCGTTTCGGATTTCGAGACGCGCGCGGGCGTGACCTGGACCGTCGATACGGTTCGCCTCCTGGTCGCGCGTCATCCGGGCGTGCATTTCGTCTGGCTGATGGGGTCGGACAATCTGGCCAGCTTCCATCGCTGGAGGGGCTGGACCGACATCATGCGGCTGATGCCCGTCGCGGTGATCGCCCGGCCGGGTTCCCTGCTGGACAGCCGCACCGCCCCGGCCGCCGCCCGGTTCGCCGGGTTCCGCATTCCCGCCCAGCAGGCCGGCCTTCTGCCCACGCTCGCCGCGCCCGCCTGGACCTATCTGACGGCGCCGCTCAATCCTCTGTCCTCCACCGCGATCCGGACCTCGACAGGGCGACACGCCACCTCGTGATCGCCGTATGATTCGGGCGCCGGTTCACGTTGCGGCCCATCCGTGCTAAAGGGCTTCTTTAGTCAATGCTCCCGGAGCCCTCCGCTGACCCCCTCGCCCGCGTATGATACGCAAGACGCCGCCGTTTCGAACACGGCGCACGAGATGGATGCTATCGAACCTCTCCATTCCGAAGACGGATCTGAATCCTCCCACGCGTTCGGCGATTCCGCCCCGCGTCCGATCGGCTCCACCCCGCTCGAAGAAGCCCTGCTGAGCCGCCTCGACGAGGACAAGGCCCAGGACATGGTCCTGATCGACCTGAAGGGCAAAAGCGCCATGGCCGACACCATGATCGTGGCCTCCGGCCGCTCGCACCGCCACGTCGGCGCCATCGCCGATCACCTGCTGCGCACGCTGAAGGAAAACGGTCTGGGCAAGGCCAAGGTCGAGGGGCTGCCGCACTGCGACTGGGTCCTGATCGACGCCGGCGACGTGATCGTCCACCTGTTCCGCCCGGAAGTGCGCACCTTCTACAATATCGAGAAGATCTGGGCCGTCGATTCCGCCCACCGCATGGTCCGCGACTAAGACCGTGAAGCTGAGCGTCGTCGCCATCGGCCGACCGGGCCGGGGGCCTGAGGCGACGCTCGCCGACGACTACGCCCGGCGCGCCACCCTTGCGGGACGCGTGCTGGGCCTCGGCCCCCTCGAATTGATCGACCTTGAGGCCCGCAAGCCGGGCAAGGCGCCGGAGGCCGAGCTGATCCTCGCCGCTGCGGAAGGATCGCATCTGATCGCCTGCGACGAACGCGGCAAGACCTATTCATCGCGCGCCTTCGCCGACCACATCGCCAAACTGCGCGACCAGGGCGAACGCCGCCTGATCTTTGCCATCGGCGGGGCGGACGGACTGGACGAGAGCGTGCGCGCCGCCGCCGCCTCCACCCTGGCCTTCGGGCCCCAGACCTGGCCCCACGCCCTGGCGCGCGCCATGCTGGCGGAACAGCTTTATCGGGCCGTGACCATCCTGGCCGGATCGCCCTATCATCGCGACTGACATGCGTCGCGCCACCGCTCTTTCCCTCGCCCTGCTGACGGGCTTCGTCTGCGCCGCGCCGGCTGCGGGCAGGCAGGCGCCCGAGAGCGAGCTGTCGCGCATTCAGGCCCAATATCGCGACGAGGCCGTGCGCGCGCGTCGCCTGCGCGCCGACGCGGACGCGGCCAAGGACGAACTCGCGCGGCTGGAGCGCCGTCTCGCCGACCTGCGTGCCGACGAACAGACCGACGACCGCCAGATCGAGGACCAGCGCGCGCGTCTGCGCCAGCTCAGCGCGCGCGAGGCCGAACTGGTCGCCCAGATGGCTCGCGAGCGCGGCGCCCAGGGCCGTCTGCTCAGCGCCTTGCAGATGATGAGCCGCCGCCCGCCGCCGCCCCTGCTGGTGCCCGCCGACAAGGCCATCGACACGGTGCGCGCCTCGATCCTGCTCAAGGCGATGACCCCGGACCTTCAAAAGCGCGCCAAGACCCTGTCCGATCGTCAGGTGGAGATCATGCGCATCCGTCGTCTCGCCGTCCTGTCGTCCGAACGTCTGCTGACGACCGAGAGCGCGCAAGGCGATCGCCGCGCCGAAATCGAGGACCTGACCGCGCGCAAGACCGCCCTGACCGCCGTCCTGAACGCGGAGGCGCGCGCCGCCGAACGCGCCGCCCAGGTGCTGGAACGCCGCATCCGCGAACTGGGCGGGGCCGTGCCGGCGACCGAGGCGCCCGAGGCGCCGACGGCCCGCCTGCCCGCCGGTCGCGCGCGGCTTTCTTCGCCCGTCGCCGGCGATCCCAGCCAGACCTGGGGCGAGGGAACGTCCGGCTGGCGCTGGCGGGCCGACCGCGCGACCGTCGCCGCACCGGCCGACGCCAAGGTCGCCTACGCCGGGCCGCTGACCGGCTGGGGCCAGGTGGTCGTGCTGGATCTGGGCCCCGGCTGGCGTGCGGTCATCGCCGGACTGGAAAGCGTGGACGTCCAGGCCGACGCCCGCGTCGCCGACGGCCAGACCCTGGGCCGCAGCGGTCCCGACGGCGACGTCTATTTCGAGCTGCGCCGCGACGAACGGCCCATCGATCCGGGGCCTTGGCTGAGATGAACCTGCAATAGAGCTTTGCATTCTGCTCGGACGCTGATTTTATCGGCCCGACGCCGCGTCGCCACGATTTGGTCGTGACTGCGGGGCCTTACCCTCCCACGGGCGCCTCTGATGATCGGCCCGACCGAAAGAGACCGAATGCGTAAACTGCTCCTCGTCGGCTGCGCCGCACTGGTGCTCGGCGGATCCGCCGCCGCCGTTTCTAGCCAGACTCCCCGCAACGAAACCTTCCGCATGCTGGAGCTGTTCGGCGACGTAGTCGGCATCGTCGAGCAGGCCTATGTGGTCCCAGTCGACAACAAGAAGCTGATCGAGGCCGCGCTGGCCGGAATGATGACGGCGCTGGACCCGCACTCCAACTATCTGCCGCCCTCCAACTACGACGAGCTGCGCGAGCGCACCGAGGGCCAGTATTCGGGCGTCGGCCTGACCATCAGCGCCGACGGCGGCATGGTGAAGGTCATCTCGCCGATGGACGACAGCCCCGCCGCCAAGGCCGGGGTCCAGGCGGGCGACGTCATCTCGTCGATCGAGGGCCAGAACGCGGCCGGCCTGACGGTCAGCCAGGTGTCGGAAAAGCTGCGCGGCGAGGTCGGGACCAGCGTCAAGGTCACCTTCCTGCGCGACGGCTCCGATCCGCTGGAGGTCGTCCTGACCCGCGAGGTCATCAAGGTCCAGTCGGTCACCGGCCGGGTCGAGGGCGACTTCGGCTATCTGCGCGTCTCGACCTTCAACGAGAACACCGGCCGCGAGTTGAACGAGGCCATCGCCAAGATCAAGGCCGAGAAGCCGGGCGTGAAGGGCTATGTGCTCGATCTGCGCAACAACGGCGGCGGCCTGCTGAACGCCGCCATCGACGTGTCGGACGCCTTCCTGGAGCGCGGCGAGATCGTCAGCCAGCGCGGCCGCAAGCCCGAGCAGATCCAGCGCTATTCCGCCAAGCCCGGCGACATGACCGGCGGCCTGCCGCTGGTGGTGCTGGTCAACTACGGCTCGGCCTCGGCGTCCGAGATCGTGGCCGGCGCCCTGAAGGATCATCAGCGCGCGACGGTCGTCGGCCTGACCAGCTTCGGCAAGGGATCGGTTCAGACGGTGATTCCGCTGCGTCAGGGCCAGGACGGCGCCCTGTCGATCACGACCGCGCGCTACTACACCCCGTCGGGCGCCTCGATCCAGAAGATCGGCATCGAGCCGGACCTGGAGGTCGCACGTTCGGAAGCCGAGGCCCGTATCGTCTCGCGCTCCAGCTTCATCTATTCCGAAGCCGCCTACGCCACGGCGCTGGACGCCTCTATCGGCGCCGAGCGCAAGGGCCCGCACACGCCGCGTGAAGCCCCCGGCGAGGCCTTCGACAAGGAAAAGGACTATCAGCTTCAGCGGGCGTTGGATGTGCTGCGCGCCGGCGGCGACCTGTCGAAACTGCCGGCCGCGCCCGAAGGCATCGTCGTCACCGAGCCGGGCTCGACGCCCAAGCCTGACGCCGAGCCGGCGGCGGACGAACCGAAGGAAGAATAGGACGGGAAGGGCGGCGCGAGCCGCCCTTTTTGCGATCAGGACAGTCGGTCGCGGAACTCCGAATAGTCGAATTCGCGCACCAACTTCAGCGCGTCCGTCTCGCTGTTCCACAGGGCGATGGCCGGAAGCGGCACCCCGTTGAAGGTGTTGGTCTTCACCATCGAATAGTGGGCCTGGTCCAGAAACGCGATTCGCGTCCCCGCCGTTGGCGCCGTCTCGAAGACGTAATCTCCGATGATGTCGCCCGCCAGGCACGACGGCCCGCCCAGGCGATAGGTCACGCCCGCCTCGCCCTCGTTCAGCATGGCCGGACGATAGGGCGCCTCGATCACATCGGGCATGTGGCAGGTCGCGGAAATGTCTGTGATGGCGACCGCGATGCCGTTGTCGAAGGTGTCCAGCACCTCGCCGATCAGTATGCCGGCGTCCAGCGCCACGGCCTCGCCCGGCTCGATATAGACTTCAAGCCCATGCGTCTCTCCCAGACGGCGCAGGAAGGCCGCCAGATCGTCACGCCTGTAATCGGCCCGCGTCACATGGTGCCCGCCGCCCAGGTTGATCCATTTCAGATCGGCCAACAGCGGCGCCAACGTCAGCTCCACCGCCGCCCAGATCCGCTCCAGCGGCTCGAAGCCCTGTTCGCACAAGGCATGGATGTGCAGGCCGTCGACGCCGTCCAGATGTTCCGGCTTCAGCTGCGACACCGGAAACCCCAGGCGCGAGCCGAACTGGCACGGGTCGTATTTGGCGACCTCGGCCTCGGAATGCTCGGGGTTCAGGCGCAGGCCGATGTCAAACGTCTCGCCCTCGCCCCGCGCCGTCGCGATCATGTCGGCGAACCGGGCGATCTGGTCGGGGGCGTTGAAGATGACCGTGTCCGACAGACGCAGGATCTCGGGCAGGTCGGCGGGCTTGTAGGCTGGCGAATAGGTGGTCAGGTGTCCTTTGTAGAACTCCCGCGCCAGCCGCGCCTCCCACAGGCCTGAGGCGCAGACGCCGTCGAGGTATTCCCCGACGACGTCGGCCAGCGACCACATGGAAAAGGCCTTCAGGGCTAACAGAACCCGCGCGTTTCCGCGTTGCCCCACGTCCTTCAGGACCGACAGGTTGCGACGCACCGCCGCCTCGTCGACCACGAAGGCGGGCGACGGAACGCGGTTCAGATCGAACCGGGCGAAGGCGCCCGGTCCGCCGGCTTGGGTCTGCATGGCCATGGTCTGAGCCTTAGAAGTCGAGAGGGGCGTCCAGGTCCTGAACCTTCCACGGCAGGCCGTGCTTGTTCAGCATGTCCATGAAGGGATCGGGATCCAGCTGTTCCATGTTGAACACGCCCGCGCCCTTCCATTGGCCGGTCAGCATCAGGGCCGCACCGATCATGGCCGGCACGCCGGTGGTGTAGCTGACGGCCTGGTTGCCGGTCTCGGCATAGGCTTCCTGGTGATCGCAGATGTTGTTGACGTAGACCGTCTTGGCCTCGCCGTCCTTCTGGCCGGTGGCGATGGTGCCGATATTGGTCTTGCCCTTGGTGATCGGACCCAGCGACGAGGGTTCCGGCAGCAGGGCCTTCAGGAACTCGATCGGGATGATCTCGCGGCCCTGGAACATCATCGGCTCGATCGAGGTCATGCCGATGTTTTCCAGCACTTCGAGGTGCTTCAGATAGCTGTCGCCGAAGGTCATCCAGAAGCGGATGCGCTTGATCTCGGGGTAGAATTTCGCCAGCGATTCCAGCTCCTCATGATACATGAGGTACATGTTCTTCTGACCCACGCCCTCGAAATCGAAGGCCTGTTTGTGGCTCAGCGCCGGGCCCTCGACCCACTGGCCGTCTTCCCAGTGACGCGACGGAGCGGTCACTTCGCGCAGGTTGATCTCGGGGTTGAAGTTGGTCGCGAACGGCAGGCCGGTGTCGCCGCCGTTGCAGTCCAGGATGTCGAGCGTCTCGATCGAATCCAGCAGGTGCTTCTTGGTGTAGGTGGTGAAGACCGAGGTCACGCCGGGGTCGAACCCCGAGCCCAGCAGCGCCATCAGGCCGGCTTTCTCGAACCGCTCCTGATAGGCCCACTGCCACTTGTATTCGAACTTGGCCTCGTCGCGCGGCTCGTAGTTGGCGGTGTCGAGATAGTTCACGCCGGCCGCCAGACAGGCGTCCATGATGGCCAGGTCCTGGTAGGGCAGGGCTAGGTTCACGACCAGGGCCGGCTGCACCTGTTTGATCAGGGCGGTGGTCGCCGCGACATCGTCGGCGTCGATGGCGGCCGTTTCGATGGTGACGCCAAAGCGCGACTTCACGGAGGCGGCGATGGCGTCGCACTTCGACTTCGTGCGGCTCGCCAGGGTGATATTCGAGAAGATGTCCGCATTCATCGCCATCTTGTGGACCGCGACCGAACTGACGCCGCCCGCGCCGATAACCAGCACCTTGCTCATGCGTGCTTCTCCTGAAGTCAAAAACGTTGGCGACATCGCCGCCCCTATAAAGGGCGGGGCTCTTAGCACGATGATGACAATCCGCTAAATGCGTTGGCGAACATCGGGTTTAAAGCGTGATCGACTCGCTTCGGTTGCCTTCCGCCTTGTTTTCCTTCATAAGCCGCCGCTTCCGACGCAAGTGAACCTCGCGTCTCCACCGGGACGACCCCATCTTTGATGGACGAGCCCGGCGAGAACCCTCCGCCGACGTGATCGTCGCCGGGGGCCGTTGTCGTATGGAGCCGTTTCACTTGCGCCACACGAGGTAGTGAATGTTCGAGGCTCTGAACGAGCGGCTGACAGGCGTCTTCGACCGGATCACCGGGCGCGGCGCCCTGTCCGAAAAGGATGTCGCCGAGGCGATGCGCGAAGTGCGCGTAGCCCTGCTCGAGGCCGACGTCGCCCTGCCCGTCGTCAAGGAATTCATCGCCTTCGCCACAGAGCGCGCGACGGGCGAAGAGGTCATCCGTTCGGTCCGCCCCGCCGACCAGGTGGTCAAGATCGTCTATGACGGCCTGATCGAGATGCTGGGCGGCGAAGAGCCGGTTCCCCTCAACACCAACACCAGTCCGCCCGCCGTGGTGCTGATGGCCGGCCTGCAGGGCTCGGGCAAGACCACGACCTCGGCCAAGCTGGCGCTGCGCCTGACCAAGTTCGATCGCAAGAAGGTCATGATGGCCTCGCTGGACACGCGTCGTCCGGCCGCGATGGAACAGCTGGCGCAGCTGGGCAAACAGATCGACGTCGCCGTCCTGCCCATCGTGGCGGGCGAGAGCGCCGTCCAGATCACGCGCCGGGCGCTGCAGTCGGCCAAGCTCCAGGGCTTCGACGTCCTGATCCTCGACACCGCCGGTCGCATCACCTTGGACGAAGGGCTGATGAACGAGGTGGCCGAGGTCGCCGACATCGCCAAGCCCGTCGAGACCCTGCTGGTCGCTGACAGCCTGACCGGCCAGGATGCGGTTCGCACCGCCGCCGCCTTCCACGCCCGCCTGCCCCTGACGGGCCTGGTCCTGACCCGCGCCGACGGCGACGGTCGCGGCGGCGCCATGCTGTCGATGCGGGCCGTCACCGGCCTGCCGATCAAATATCTGGGCGCCGGCGAAAAAGTCGATGCGCTGGACGTGTTCGACGCCCGCCGCGTCGCCGGCCGCATCCTGGGCCAGGGCGATATCGTCGCCCTGGTCGAAAAGGCCAGCCAGGACCTGGACCAGGCCAAGGCCGAGAAGATGGCCCGCAAGCTGGCCAAGGGTCAGTTCGACCTGGACGACCTAGCCGGTCA
The DNA here is from genome assembly GCF_057809775.1 of Brevundimonas sp. FG128. Taxonomy (NCBI): domain Bacteria; kingdom Pseudomonadati; phylum Pseudomonadota; class Alphaproteobacteria; order Caulobacterales; family Caulobacteraceae; genus Brevundimonas; species Brevundimonas sp. FG128. Next base: position 219,088 of record NZ_JBMDKP010000004.1, on the reverse strand, counting down.
GCTTCAGCAGATGAAGCGGATGGGCGGGCTTCAGGGCATCATGGGCATGCTGCCCGGCGTGGCCAAGATGAAGGGCCAGATGGCCGAGAGCGGCATCGACGACCGCATGATCCTGCGCCAGGAAGCCATCATCTCCTCGATGACCAAGACCGAGCGCAAGAAGCCGGACCTGCTGAACGCCAGCCGCAAGAAGCGCATCGCCGCCGGCGCCGGCGTGGATGTGCAGGACGTGAACCGGGTCCTCAAACAGCACCGTCAGATGGCCGACGTGGTCAAGTCGATGGCGCGCGGCGGACCCAAGAAGATGCAGCAGATGGCCGCCATGCTGGGCGGCCTCGGCGGCGGCATCCCCGGCATGGGGGGCGGCCCCGATCTGAACCGATTGAAGGCGATGGGCGGCGGCAAGACGCCCGAACCCAGCGCCGACGACCTGAAAGCCATCCAGGACCGGCTCGCCGGGCTGGGTGGCGGACAACTTCCGGGAGGCCTGCCCGGCCTTCCGGGCTTCCCTCCCAAGAAATAACGACGTCCTAGAAAGAGACCTGAAATGCTGAAGATTCGTCTGGCCCGCGGCGGCGCCAAGAAGCGCCCCTACTACCACATCGTCATCGCCGACTCGCACTCGCCCCGTGACGGCAAGTTCATCGAGAAGGTCGGCAGCTACAACCCGATGCTGCCCAAGGACGGCGCCACCCCGCGCGTCGCCCTGAAGGTCGAGCGTATCGCCGAATGGCTCGGCAAGGGCGCTCAGCCGACCGACCGCGTCGCCCGCTTCCTGTCGCAGGACGAGACCCTGGGCCAGAAGGTCAAGTGGACCCAGTCGAACAACCCGAACAAGGCCCAGCCCGGCAAGAAGGCGCAAGAGCGCGCCGCCGAACGCGCCCAGCGCGAAGCCGACCGCCTGGAAGCCGAAGCCGCCGCCAAGGTCGAGGCCGCTGAAGCCGCCGCCCGCGCCAAGGAAGAAGCCGCCGCCGCCGCTGCTGCCCCGGCGGTCCAAGAAGCCCCGGCTGAAGAAGCTCCGGCCGAAGAAGCGCCTGCTGCTGAAGCCGCCGCCGAAGAGGCTCCGGCTGCCGAAGAAGCAACCGAAGAAAAGGCCGAAGGCTAAGCCTTTCGCTTTGACGATGATCGAGGCGGCGTCTTTCGACGCCGCCTTTTTCATGCGCTAAGGACGACCCATGACCACGGACAGCAGATTGATCCTCGTCGGCCAGATCGGCGGCGGTTTCGGGGTGCGGGGCGAAGTGCGGGTGACCGCCTTCACCGCCGATCCTCTCGCCCTGACCGCCTATGGCCCGCTGCTTCGCGCGGACGGCACGGTCGCCCTGACCCTGACCGCGACGCGGCCCGACAAGGCCGGCGTCGTCGGCCGGGCCAAGGAGATCGCCACCAAGGAAGAGGCTGACGCCCTGCGTGGGCTCAAACTGCACGTCCCCCGCGACCGCTTCCCGGAACCGGAAGAGGACGAATTCTACCTCGCCGACCTGCTGGGGATCGAGGTCCGCGACACGGCAGGCGCGGTCTTGGGCACAGTCAAGTCGGTCCAGAACTTCGGCGCCGACGACATGCTGGAGATCGCCCCCGCGACCGGCGGCCCGACCTGGTATCTGCCCTTCACCAAGGAAGCGACACCCGAACTGCACTTAGCCGACGGCTGGCTGCTGGCCGCGCCGCCGACCGAGGTGGGCGAGCGCGAGCCCGACTAGGCGTCTTCAACCGGGGCGTCGACCACGTGCTTCTTGATCGACTCGATCGCGCGCTTGGCGCCCGACTTGTCGGAATAGCCCTCGGTCGAGAAAATGACTTCGGAGTTGAACTTGAAGCGGACGCGGTATTCGCCGGCCTTGTCCTGATAGACTTCGAACTTGTGCGCCATGGGGCGTCTCCCTGCTACGACCGGAGGATCGTTCACGGTCAAGCTGGCGCCGTCCGGGGTACGGTTCCAGACACAAGCCCGCGATCAAATGGCGCCGGCCGCTGTTGCGAAACCGCGAGACGGTCCCGAAATAGAGGCCTCAACACGCGAGGCCCGCCATGACCGACCTGTCCGCCTTTCCGATCACCCAACGCTGGCCGGCCCAGCATCCCGACCGCATCCAACTCTATTCCCTGCCGACGCCCAACGGCGTGAAGGCGTCGATTATGCTGGAAGAGGTCGGCCTGGCCTATGAGCCGCACCTGATCGACATCACCAACAACGAGACCTGGGGGCCGGAGTTTCTGTCGCTGAACCCCAACGGCAAGATCCCCGCCATCCTCGATCCGAACGGGCCGGGCGGAAAGCCCCTGGCCCTGTTCGAATCCGGCGCCATCCTGATCTACCTGGCCGAAAAGACCGGCAAGCTGCTCTCGGTTGATCCCGCGACCCGCTACGAGACGATCCAGTGGGTCATGTTCCAGATGGGCGCCATCGGCCCGATGTTCGGCCAGCTGGGCTTCTTCCACCGCTTCGCCGGCAAGGACTATGAGGACAAGCGTCCCCGCGATCGCTACGTCGCCGAAAGCCGCCGCCTGCTGGGCGTGCTGGAGACGCGACTGGCCAATGACGGCGGCGCGCCCCGCGACTGGATCGTGGACGACTATTCCATCGCCGACGTCGCGACCCTGGGCTGGGTCCGCAATCTGATCGGCTTCTATGAGGCGGGCGAGATCGTCGGCTTCAACGACTTCCCCCACGTCGCCGCCTGGCTGGAACGCGGCCTGGCCCGCCCGGCGGTGCGGCGCGGTCTGGAGATTCCGGCGCGCGGCTGAACCCTCGCCTATCGGTCGCGTTGTCTGGACACACCAACAGGAGCGCGACCGATGGGCATCTTCTCTTCGATCTGGAACAAGATCACCGGCCACAAGCCGAAAACGGCGCCGTCCCCCGCGCCATCGCCGACCGCCACCGGCGCGCCGCCCACGCCGAGCGCCGGTCCCGTTCCGATGACGGCGCCGGCCCTGCCGCCCGTCGATGTCGAGGCGGTGCTCAGCGATCTGGCGCAGTCCAAGGGCGGCGGCGGCAACTGGCGCACCTCCATCGTCGATCTGCTGAAGCTGCTGGATCTGGATTCCAGCCTGGCCGCCCGCAAGGAGCTGGCCGAGGAGCTGAACGTCCACGCCGGCGAGCACGGCTCGGCCGAGCAGAATATCGCCCTGTCCAAGGCCGTCTGGAAGAAGCTGGCCGAAAACGGCGGCCAGGTTCCGGCCTCGCTGCGCGACTGACGGCGGGCGTCATGCCCTCGACCGTCATTCGGCGGTTCGACTATGACCCGGCGCGGCGTCGCCTGAGCGTGACCTTCACCTCAGGCGACCGCTACGACTATCAGTCCGTGCCGCCGGACATTGCGCAAGGTCTGGAGACCGCCCCGTCCAAGGGGCGGTTCTTCGGCGACCGAATCCGCGACCGCTTCGCCTTCGAACGCCATCCGCGAGGCGGCTAGGCCCTATTCCTCGTCGCCCGCCAGACCCATCATGTGGAAGCCGGCGTCGACATGGACGACCTCACCCGTGGTCGACAGGCCCAGGTCCGAGCACAGCCACAGGGCGGCGCCGGCGACGCCCTCCATCGAGGTGTCTTCCTTCATCGCCGACATGGCGCGACCCTGGCTGATCATGCCGCGACCGCCCGAGATACCCGCCAGCGACAGGGTGCGCATGGCGCCGGCCGAGATGGCGTTGACGCGAATGCCCTTGGGTCCCAGGTCGCGGGCGATATAGCGGGTCGCCGCCTCCAGCGCCGCCTTGGCCACGCCCATGGTGTTGTAGTTCGGGATGGCGCGTTCCGAGCCGAGGTAGGTCATGGTGACCATCGACCCGCCGTTCGGCATCAGTTTCGACGCGCGCTTGGCCACATCCACGAAGCTGAAGGCCGAGATGTTCATGGCCAAGAGGAAGCTGTCGCGGCTGGTGTTCTCGACGAACGAGCCCTTCAGCTCGTCCTTGTTGGCGAAGGCGACCGAGTGGACGACGAAGTCGATCGTGCCGAACTCCTTCTCCAACTCGGCGAAGGCGGCGTCCATCGAGGCGTCGTCGGTGACGTCGGCCTGGATCAGCAGCTTGGCGCCCACGCTCTCGGCCAGCGGCCGCACGCGACGCTCCAGCCCCTCGCCCAGATAGGTGAAGGCCAGCTCCGCGCCTTGCGCCGCCAGCTGCGAGGCAATGCCCCAGGCGATCGAATTCGCGTTCGCCACCCCCATGATCAGGCCCTTCTTGCCCTTCATGAGTTCGCCGGTCGGCATGTTCCAGCCTTCGGAAGCGGCCATGGTTCGTCTCCTGATGATTTGCGCGGAGGGTTAGCAGGGTGGAGAGGTTGGCTCAACGCCTTCTCCCTCTCCCTGCGGGGGAGGGTGGTCGAGCCGAAGGTGAGACCGGGTGGAGAGGGCAGGGCGACACGTCACTCACACTCAGATCGGTGCGGCCTCGCTTGGCCGCCCCCACACCGTCGCTGCGCGACGACCCTCCCCCGCAGGGGAGGAAGAGGCATGCTCGCCTTTAAAGCAGCGCCGAAATCGCAGCCCGAGCGGCTTGGCCCAGGTCCGGACGTTTCAGAGCCAGGGCGACATTGGCTCTCAGCAGGCCGATCTTGTCGCCGCAATCGTGGGTGACGCCTTCGTATTCCACGGCGGTGAAGCTCTGGCGGCTCATCAGCCGGGCCATGGCGTCGGTCAGCTGGATTTCGTTGCCGGCGCCGCGCTCCTGCGTCGCCAGCAGGTCGAAGATTTCCGGCTGCAGGATATAGCGGCCCGAGATCGACAGATTGGACGGGGCGGTCCCGGCGGCGGGCTTTTCGACCATCCCCTTCATGACGATGCGGGCGCCGTCGCGGCTCACGGGATCGACGATGCCGTATTTGTGGGTCTGGTCCTGGGGGACGGATTCCACGCCTATGATGTTGCCGCCGGTCTCGGCATAGACCTCGGCCAGCTGCTTAAGAGCCCCCGGCTGCGAGTCCACGATCACGTCGGGCAGGATGACGGCGAAGGGCTCGTCGCCGATGATGTCGCGGGCGCACCAGACGGCGTGGCCCAGGCCCTTGGGCTGCATCTGGCGTGTGAAGCTCATCTCGCCGGCGGTGGCCAACTCGGCGTTCATCATCTCGAGGATTTCGGTCTTGCCCTTGGCCAGCAGCTGGGCCTCGAGCTCGATCTGGTGGTCGAAATAGTCCTCGATCGCGCCCTTAGAGCGGCCGGTGACGAAGACGATGTGCTCGATCCCCGCCTCGCGCGCCTCTTCGACGATGTAGGACAGGATCGGCCGGTCGACGACGTTCAGCAGTTCCTTGGGCGTCGTCTTGGTGCCGGGAAGAACGCGGGTGCCGAGGCCCGCGACGGGCAGTACGGCCTTGCGCAGGCGCGCGGGCGTGGTGGTCATCAAAAAATCCTGACAGCTATCCCGCCCCTTCTAGCCGGTGCGGACCGGCGAAAGAAGGGGCGGGGCGGCGGTCGGGTTCCGCCCTTATTTGGCGGGACGTTGCATCGGGGTCATGGCCGAGGCGGCGGCGCGCTGGGCGACCAGTTGATCTTCCGGCAGCGGGATCAGCCCGCGGTCGGCCAGATAGCCGCCCTTGCCGGCCGAACCTTCCGACAGGAACTCCTGCACGAACTGCTGCAGGCCCGGGATCACACCGATGTGGGCCTTCTTCACATAGATGTAGAGGCTGCGCGACAGCGGATAGGAGCCGTCGGCGATGGTCTCAGCATTGGGCGTCACGCCGTCGATGGTCTCGGCCTTCACCGTGTCCAGGTTCTGCTCGAGGAAGGAATAGCCGAACACGCCCAACGAACCGGGGGTGCGGCTCAGGGTCTGGACGATGGCGTTGTCGTTCTCGCCTGAGTCGATCCAGGCGCCGTCCTCGCGGAGGGTGTGGGCCAGGGCTTCGAAACGATCCGCGTCGGAAGCTTCGACGGCGGCGGCGGCCGGAACCAGCTTGGCGCCCGGCGTCATGCCCAGCTCCAGGAAGGCGTCGCGCGTGCCCGAGGTGGGCGGCGGGCCATAGACCTGGATGCGCTGGTTCGGCAGGCTCGCGTTGACCTGATTCCAGGTCGTGGCCGGGTTGGCGACGAACTGGCCGTTCGCGCCGGGAACTTCCTTGGCCAGGCCCTCATAGAGGTCGTTCAGTTCGAAGTTGAAGCCGTTGCCGTTGCGCGCCGTGGCGATGACGATGCCGTCGAAGCCGATCTTCAGCTCGACGATATCGGTGACGCCGTTCTTCTGGCACATGTCGAACTCGGACGCCTTCATCGGGCGCGAGGCGTTGGCGATGTCCGGCGTGGTCGGACCGACGCCTTGGCAGAAGGCTTGGATGCCGCCGCCGGTGCCCAGGCTCTCGACGCGGGGGGCCGCCCCGCTGGAGGCGCGGGCGTAGGTCTCGGCCACGCGGGTGGCGAAGGGGAAGACGGTCGACGACCCGGCCGCCCAGATGCCCGAGCGCGTGCCGGAAGCCGACCCGCCATTGTCGCCACAGGCCGCCAGGGCCAGAAGGGCGGCGGCCGAAGCCGCCAGTTTCAGTGTGCGGATCATCCTGAGCTCTCCCTGAGCATACGTTTCGCGACGCTTAGACCAGAGGATTGTGACAGTCCGACGAACAGGTCTGTGACGATTTCCCGCGTAGGGTCAGAACGCCGTTACAGCAGGCGGCGACGCATGACCTGCGACAGGGTGTCGATCAGGGTCACGGCCACGACCACGACGATGACGATCGCCGACACGGCCTGGAAGTTGAAGGCGTTCATGCTGTCGAACAGCACCTGACCGATGCCGCCCGCGCCGATCAGACCCAGAACGGTCGCGGACCGGCTGTTGGATTCGAAGCGATACAGGGCGAACGAGGTCCACAGCGGCGCCACCTGCGGCAGCACGCCCCAGACGATCTCGTGCAGCTTGCCCGCGCCGGTGGCGCGCACGCCCTCAACGGGCCCCTTGTCGATCGACTCGACGGCCTCGGAAAACAGCTTGGCCAGAACCCCGGCCGTGTTCAGCGTGATGGCCAGGACGCCTGCGAGAGGCCCCAGGCCAACGGCGGTCACGAACAGCAGGCCGATCACAAGGTCGGGCACCGAACGCAGCAGGTTCATGATCCAGCGCACCGGCGTCACCACCCACGCGGGCGCGATGTTGCGCGCCGCCGCCAGACCCAGCGGAATCCCTAGCAGCACGGCCAGGAAGGTGCCCCACAGGGCGATCTGGACCGTCTCCCACATCTTGGCGACGAACATCTTCCAGTCGCTGAAGTCGGGACGCAGCAGGTCGTGGACGAACAGCTGGGTGCTGTCGTTGCCCGCGAACAGCCGCGACAGGTTGCCCAGGTCCACCGCGTCGATGCTGTACAGCAGCACGGCCGCGACGCCGCCCCACACCAGGATGTCGGCGACCCAGGCCAGGGTCGATTTCTTGGGCGCAGCCGGGATCGCGGCCGCAGGGATGGCGGCTGCGGTCAAGGGCGCACCTCGCGCAGGCTGCGCAGGCGCTGCAGCTCGCGTTCGGCGGCGGCGACGCCCGTTGTGTCGCCCTTGGCGCGCGCTTCACCCAGCTTCTGGTCGGCGATCATTTCGCGGATGGGGTCCAGATAGCTGTCGTCGGCGGCGGCGAAGCGGGAATATTCTAGATCCGCCAGAATCTTGCGCTGGCGCTCGGCCTCGGCGCCTTCGCCCTGGCCGTAGGTCAGGAAGAAGCTGCGGATCTTTTCCTTGAGCGCCGGGTCCAGGTCCTCGCGCACGACGATGCCGCTCTCGGGGATGGGCGGCGAGGTCCAGATGTCCTCGATCTGACCGGCCAGCTGCGGGTTTTCCTTGCGCATGAACAGGGTGTTCACGCTGTTGGAGGTGGCCACCTCGATCACGCCGGTGGCGACGCCGAAAGCGTTGGCCTGGTGGTTGGCCGAGCGCACCGTCTTGAAGCACTGGGCCGGAGTGATCCCGCGCGGATTGAACAGGAAGGTCAGGGGCGCCAGCGTGCCCGACGTCGATTGGGCGTCGCCGATGCCGAAATTGTACTGCTTGTCGCACGCCAGGACCTTGTCCAGCGTTATGCCCGAGCCCTTCTTGACGATCAGGGTGGACTGATAGCTGTCCAGCCCCTCGCGGTTGACGGTGCGGGCGATGACCTCGGCGTTGGCCCGATCGATGGCCTCGACCTCGGGCTTGGCCGAGAACCAGCCCACCTGGGTGTGATTGCCGCGCATGGCCTCGACCAGGACCGTATAGTTCGAGCCGAAATAGGGTTTCACCGGCACGCCGATCGCCTTGGACATGTCGTCCAGCAGCGGCTGCCACAGCGGCCCGGCCGAGGCCTGACCTTCGGCCGACAGGATGGAGAAGGTGATCTCGCTCGGCGCGCCGCCCGTGGTCTTGGCGTCGTCGCCGCCGCCGCAAGCAGCTAGGCCCATGACCATGACGGCCGCGCCGGCGGCGAAAAGGCGGCGAGTGGCGGAAATACGGGACAGGCTCATGCCTTGGTCTCCCAGAACGCGTCCTCGAATTCGGGACCGTAGATTTCGATCAGGCGCTGTTGGTCCAGCCCCGTTGACGGACCGTCATAGACGATCTTGCCGCCTTGCAGGGCGATGACGCGGTCGCAATAGCGGATGGCGTAGTCGACCTGGTGAAGCGTGACGATCACCCCCATGCCGTCGCGCCGGTTCAACTCGACCAGCAGTTCCATCACCTTGCGCGCGGACACCGGGTCCAGCGAGGCGACGGGTTCATCGGCCAGGATGGCCTTGGCCCCCTGCACGATGGCGCGGGCGATGGCGCCGCGCTGCTGCTGGCCGCCCGACAGGGTGTTGGCGCGTTGGGCGGCGTAGTCGCTCACGCCGACGCGGTGCAGGGCCGCCATGGCCTTGTCCTTGTCGGCTTGCGGCCAAATGCCCAACAGCCCCTGCCACGACGGCAGACGCCCCAGCGCGCCCAGCATGACGTTGGAGAACAGGCTCAGGCGGCCGACCAGGTTGAACTGCTGGAAGATCATGCCCAGCTTGCCGCGCGCCTTGCGCACCGAACCCGTGACCCGCCCGTCCTTCTGAACCGTCTCGCCGAAGACCTGGATGACGCCCGCGCCCGCGTCGATCGACTGCAGGCCGGTGATCGAGCGCAGCAGGGTGGACTTGCCCGAGCCGGACGGACCGATCAGGGCGACCATCTCGCCCGAGGCGACGGAAATCGAGACGCCGTCCAGCGCCTTTCGCGATCCGAAGGTCTTCGACACGTCACGCGCCAGGACTAACCCGGAGGCGACGGCGGCTGCGGATGAACTCATGAACTCGCTGGGAGGCTGTGACGAAGGGGCGCCGCATGACGCGTCACGGGCGCTTGAGCAAGTGTTAATCGCACACGGCGTGCGACCTCGTCCAGACCCGACCGGTTCAGCGGCCTTCGGCCGCGGCCTCGACCCGTGCGACGTCGGCCGCGATCGGCAGGGCGACGCGGCTGCGTTCCAGCGCCTCGCGCGCCAGCGCCTGGACCGCAGGGGCCAGCGACGGCGTGGTCGCCAGGGTCCTGAGCCCCTTCTGCAGCCGCACCGCCACGGCCACGTCGCCTGCGCCGTAGCGGGCCACCGGGCCGAACACGTCGTCCAGCAGATCCGCATCGACGATGCCGGGCATGAACAGCCGGTCGCGTTTCGTCCCTTTTTCGTCCTCCGGCCCGTCCCCGACCCAGGCGTCGATCAGGCGCACGCCGGACGAGATGATCTGGATCGCCGTACCCGGATCGTTGACGCCGGGCGACAGGGCCTTGGCGGCGATCTCGCCCAGCACGATCAGGCCGAAGCGCGGGTCCTGGTCGTAGGACCGCGAGTCCCCGACGGCGAAGGCCGAGCGGAAATCCTCCTGCGCATCCGCGTCGCAATCGGGCAGGCTGATGCGCGCCAGAACCCCGCCGCGCCGCACGAAGGCGCCGGGTGCGGCGACCACCTCCACCTCGCAGTCGCGCGCCTCGGCCATCGACTGAAGGCGTTCGGGATCGACGTTCTGGATATAGCCGGTGGCGTGGGCCGTGACCGCCGCGCCGTGCGCCAGCCGCCCCCGGCGTCCGCCTATCAGCGGTGTGTCGCGGCGCTGCGTCAGCGCCTCCAGCGCATAGCGCTCCACCAGGTCGATCATGTGCCCGACCCGCGCCAGGCTGGACAGGCGGTTGATCCAGGCCAGCAGCCGGAACGCCACCAGCCCCACCATCGCCAGGCTGACCAGAAACAGGATCGCCCGGCCTTCCTGGCCGTAATAGTGGGCGTTGATCGCCGTCACCGAGACGATGGCGTAGAGAAAGGCGCCGACGAAGGTCGCCAGCGACTTCTGCGTCTCCTCGTCGCTGGTCACCAGGGCCGCGACGCGCGGGCTGGCTGCGGACGACACCGACGTATAGGCCGTCACCATGGCGCCGACCGAAAAGGTGGCGACCCCCAGAAGGCTTGAGGCCAGGATCGTCAGTATGGCTTCGACCGATCCCCCGCCCAGCCTTTCGGCCATGTCTTTCGGCACCCAGGGCGCCAGGCTCGCGGCCAGCAGCGCAGCCGCCACCCCCACTCCGGCATAGGCGGTCGCCCGCACCCAGAGCTGGCGCCGCAACTTGCGCCAGAAGAACAGCCACCGATTCATGCACGCCTCCAGGCTTCGGAACGGCGCAAAACGGCCAAGGTTGCCCTTTCGGCGCGGCTCAGCGGCGTTTCAGGCGGTTTGTGACAGTCAAACCCAGGCCCCGCCACGAAAAAACCCCTTTACATGACAGTTCGAAGTCCCCATATCGCGGCTTCCGGCGGACCCCGTAGGTCCTGTCTGCGCCGCTAACGCCGGTCTGGGTTTAACAATTAGCAGGGGGTTACGTGAATTGCGCACGTATCAGCTTCCCCTGGACCTGGTCCGTGAGCGGTCCCCTGAACGTCCCGTCGCCCTCGTGCGGCCGCGTTCGGTTTCCGTAGCGGCGCGCTGGTTCCAGGATAATCTAAAGGCCGACGTCTTCTATGCTGTGAAGGCCAACCCTTCACGCTGGGTCGTCGAAACCCTGATCGAGGCCGGTGTTCGCGGCTTCGACGTGGCGTCCATCGCCGAGATCGAGCTTGTTCGCTCGGTCAGCCATGACGTTCGCCTGGCCTTCATGCACCCGGTCAAGAGCCGGTCTGCGATCACCAAGGCCTATTTCGACCACGGCGTGCGGACCTTCTCGCTCGACTGCGTCGATGAGCTGAACAAGATCCTCGACGCCACCGGCGGCGCGGACGACCTGAACCTGATCGTGCGCATGGCCGTCTCGGCCGATGGCGCGGCCTATACGCTTTCGGGCAAGTTCGGCGTTTCGGCGGATCAGGCTCCGGCCCTGCTGATGGCCACGCGCCAGGCGGTCAAGGAAGGCCTGATGGGCGTTTCCTTCCACGTCGGCAGCCAGTGCATGCGTCCGACCGCCTACCAGGCCGCCATGGCCCAGGTCGGCCGGTCGATCAGCCGCGCCGGCGTCATCGTGGACATCGTCGATGTCGGCGGCGGTTTCCCCTCGGTCTATCCGGGAATGGTCCCGCCGGACATGAGCGAATACGCCGACGCCATCCATCGCGGCTTCAACGAGATGCCGGTGTCGGAAACGACCGAGCTGTGGTGCGAGCCCGGCCGGGCCCTGGTCGCCGAATCCTCGTCGATCCTGGCCCGCGTCGATCTGCGCAAGGGCGACGCCCTGTATCTGAACGACGGGTCTTACGGCTCGCTGTTCGACGCGACCCACTCACGCTGGCCCTTCCCGACCAAGCTGGTCCGGGACGGTGAAAGCGCAGGCGAGTTGAAGGCCTTCCAGTTCTACGGCCCGACCTGCGATTCCATCGACCACATGCCCGGCCCGTTCTGGCTGCCGGCCGACATCCGCGAAGGTGACTTCATCGAGATTGGCATGCTCGGCGCTTACGGCGTCGCCATGTCGACAGGCTTCAACGGCTATGGCGAACACGACATCGCCATGGTCGAGGACGCCCCGATGGCCTCCCTCTACGGCCTGGCCCCGCGCTCCATCCCGACCGTGCGCACCACGGCCGAGGAGAACGCCCGCAAGGTCGTGCGTCTGTCACGTCCCAAGGGTAAGGCCGGTCAGCGCAAGTCGCGCCGGAAGTAGGTCTCTCCAACCCTATGCGTCATCCTCGGGCTCGACCCGAGGATCGGGCCGTCCGCGACTCCCTTGCGGGACGTTCGCGGCGGCGCGTCCGACCCTCGGATCAAGTCCGAGGGTGACGGGCTGAGGCTGTAAGTCTATCGGTCCTGTCGGTCGCTCCGTCCCGGCATGTCTGCTTGTTCGACGGGCGCTCAAATCACAGGGAAACCGCCGAAATGAACGCACCCGTCCAGGCCAACACCAAGGCCCAACTGCTGCAGAATGTGGTCGAGCATGTGGACATCACGTCCTTCGACGCGCGCCCGATTATCGACAGCATGCGCAAGATGTCCTTCTCGTCGCGCGACACCGCCCGCGCCGCCGACATCTTCTCGATGGCCATCGAGGACAAGGACTGCTCGCCCTGGCTGATCCTGGCGGGTTCGACCTCGGCCGGCGGCTGCATGCACGTCTACCGCGACATGGTGAAGTTCGGCATGGTGGACGCGGTCGTCGCCACCGGCGCCTCCATCGTGGACATGGATTTCTTTGAGGCCCTGGGCTTCAAACACTATCAGGCCGCCGGCGAGGTGGACGACAACGTCCTGCGCGACAACTACATCGACCGGATCTACGACACCTATATCGACGAGGAAGAGCTCCAGGCCTGCGACCACACCATCCTGGAGATCGCCAACCGGCTGGAGCCGCGCGGCTATTCCAGCCGTGAGTTCATCTGGGAAATGGGCAAGTGGCTGAGCGAGGGCAACGCCAAGAAGCCCGGCTCGCTGATCCAGACCGCCTATGAAGAGGGCGTGCCGATCTTCTGCCCGGCCTTCGTCGATAGCTCGGCTGGCTTTGGCCTGGTCAAGCACCAGAAGGAACGCGCCGCCGCCGGCCAGCCCTATCTGATGCTGGACGCCATCGCCGACTTCCGCGAACTGACCGACATCAAGATCGCAGCGGGCGTCACCGGCCTGTTCATGGTCGGCGGCGGCGTGCCCAAGAACTTCGCCCAGGACACCGTGGTCTGCGCCGAAATCCTGGGCGTCGAGGCCGAGATGCACCGCTATGCGGTCCAGATCACGGTCGCCGACGTCCGCGACGGGGCCTGTTCGTCCTCGACGCTGAAAGAAGCGGCTTCGTGGGGCAAGGTCCAGACCACCCACGAACAGATGGTCTTCGCCGAAGCCACCACGGTCGTGCCCCTGATCGGCTCCGACGCCTACCACCGCGGGTCGTGGAAGAACCGCGACAAGCGCCACTGGAACAAGCTGTTCGGCAAATAAATCAGGCGTTGGTTTCCTTCTCCCCCGAGGGGAGAAGGGTCAACTCAGGCGGCGGCGCACCCTTCAAAACCCTTGCGCAGTTCGACCTCGTCCAGATCGCGGCCGATGAAGACCGCGCGGCTCCAGCGGCGTTCGGCGACGCCCCATTCGCGCTGCAGGTCGCCTTCCAGAATCATGTGCACGGCCTGGAAGACCAGGCGGCGGTTCTCGCCCTGAACGTCGATGATGCCCTTGGCGCGCAGGATGTTCTGACCCTGCTCGCCCAGCAGCTTGTCCAGCCAGGCCGTGAACTTGGCGCCGTCCAGGGGGCGGTCCAGCGACAGGGAGATGCCCTTGATGTCATCCTGGTGCGCATGGCCGCGCGCGCCGTGTGAGTGATCATGGTGATCATGGTGATGATGGTCGTGTCCGTGATCATGATCGTGGTGATCGTGACCGCAGGCCTCGTCATGCACATGGCCGTCCGCACCGTGCGGCGGGTTCACGAAGTCCGGCCGGACCTCCAGGATTCGGTCCAGGTCGAACGCATGCAGACCCAGCACCTGATCCAGCGGCACGTTGGACCGCTCGGCGCGCACGATGGGCGCCAGCGGGTTCAGCGCCCGCAGCCGCGCCTCGACCGCGTCCAGCTCTTCCGGCGTCGCCAGATCCACCTTGTTCAGGATGATGCGGTCGGCGAAGGCCACCTGTTCGCGGGCCTCCTTTGAATCGTCCAGCCGCGCCATCACGTGCTTGGCGTCGACCAGGGTGGTGACGCTGTCCAACTGGGTCTTGGCCTTGACGTCCTCGTCGACGAAGAAGGTCTGGGCCACCGGCCCGGGGTCGGCCAAGCCTGTCGTTTCGACGATGATGGCGTCGAAGGCGGGCTTGCCGGGGCGCTGGCGCTTCATCAGGCCGGCGACCACGCGGATCAGGTCGCCGCGCACCGTGCAGCAGACGCAACCGTTGTTCATCTCGAACACGTCCTCGTCGGCGCCGACGACCAGGTCGTTGTCGATGCCGATCTCGCCGAACTCGTTGACGATGACGGCGTAACGCTTGCCGTGATCCTCGGTCAGGATCCGGTTCAGCAGCGTCGTCTTGCCCGCGCCGAGATAGCCGGTCAGGACGGTGACGGGGATTTTGCCGCTGACGGCGGCGGTCGAAACGGGGGCGGCGAGGGTGTCGGTCATAGGCCGCTAGATGGCGGCTGGCGCCTCACTTGGGAAGAGGGGGCGCTAAGCCTTCTTCACGAACTCGACGCGCAGGACCAGGCCGCGCACCTTGTCGACATTGGCCTCGATCTCGTCGGTGTCGCCGGTCAGGCGGATGTTCTTGACCAGGGTCCCGCGCTTCAGCGTCACGCCGCCCGAACCCTTGACCTTCAGATCCTTGATCAGGGTCACGCTGTCGCCGTCGGCCAGGATGTTGCCGTTGGAGTCTTTGGTCACGTCTTCGGTCATGGCGAAGCTTCTAGCGACCGGGCCGACAAATATCCACACTCGACGTGCGGATTTCGCCCATGTCTCCTCCCCATGAAATGGGGAGGGGGACCGCGAAGCGGTGGAGGGGCTGCCTGACGCCCCACGGACATCAGCGATGCGGACACAGCCCCTCCGTCACGGCGCGAAGAGGCGCCGCGCCACCTCCCCGCAAAGCGGGGAGGTGGCGGTTAGTCCGGGACGTTCGCGTCCAGTTCGTCCAGCCAGACCCGCGCATTGCCGTCTGACGGCGCGCGCCAGTCGCCGCGCGGGGACAGGGAGCCGCCGGTGACGACCTTGGGCCCGTTGGGCAGAGCCGAGCGTTTGAACTGGGCGGTCTGGAAGAAACGGATCAGGAATTTCCTCAGCCAGGCCTTGATGGTCGCCAGATCGTATTCGACCTTTTCGTCCTCGGGCGTGTTCGCGGGCCAATGTCCGGCGCCCGCGTCGCCCCAGGCCTGGTGCGCCAGGAAGGCGACCTTGGACGGCTTCAGGCCGAACCGGCTGATGTAGAACAGGAAGAAGTCATTCAACGCATAGGGGCCGACCGTCCCCTCGGTCGACTGGATCACGCCATCTTTCGCCGGCACCAGTTCGGGCGAAATCTCGGTATCCAGAATGGCGTGCAGGGTCTCGCGCGCCCCGTTCCCGATCAGGTCGCCGGCCGCCACCCAGCGGATCAGGTGCCGGATCAGGGTCTTCGCAACCCCGCCGTTGACGTTGTAGTGGCTCATATGGTCGCCAACGCCATAGGTGGCCCAGCCCAGCGCGAGCTCCGACAGATCGCCGGTGCCCAGGACAAACGCTCGGTTCTGGTTCGCCAGCCGGAACAGATAGTCGGTCCGCACGCCTGCCTGCACGTTCTCGAAAGTGATGTCGTGGACCGGGCGACCCTCGGCATAGGGGTGGCCGATGTCCTTGAACATCTGTTCGGCGGCGGGGCGAATGTCGATCTCTGCCCCCGTGACGCCCAGGGCCTTCATCAGGGCCCAGGCGTTGGACTTGGTCCCGTCCGAGGTGGCGAAACCGGGCATCGTATAGGCCAGGATGTTCGTCCGGGGCAGGTTCAGCCGGTCGAAGGCGCGACAGGCGACCAGCAGGGCCTGGGTCGAATCCAGCCCGCCCGAGACACCGATCACCAGTCGTTCGGCCTTGGTCGCCGTCATCCGGCGCATCAGCCCCTGGACCTGGATGTTGAAGGCCTCGTAGCAGTCCTGGTCCAGCCGCCCTGCATCGTCCGGCACGAAGGGGAAACGGTCCAGCGGGCGGATCAGCTCGCTCTCGACCGCATCCTCGCGCGCCATGAAGGGCACGACGGTCGCCGGTTCGCCCTCGACGCGGGCGCATTCGGCGAAGGTGCCGTTGCGCAGCCGGTCCAGCCCGATCCGGTCCACGTCGACGTCAGCAAGCGTGAGATGGCTCTCCAGGGCAAACCGCTCGCCCTCGGCCAGCTTGGACCCCAGTTCATGGATTGTCGCTTGGCCGTCCCAGGCCAGGTCGGTGGTGCTCTCGCCCCAGCCCGAGGCGGTGAAGACATAGGCCGACAGGGTCCGCGCCGAATGGCTGGCGCTCAACATGGCCCGCTCGTCCGCCTTGCCGATGACGATATTGGACGCCGACAGGTTCAGCAGGATGCGCGCGCCCGCCAGGGCCGCGCGGGTAGAGGGGGGCAAGGGCGCCCAATAGTCCTCGCAGATCTCGACGGCGAAGACGAAGCCCGGTCGGTTGACCGCCTCGAACACCAGGCCCGGCGCGAAATCCACCGTCTCGCCGTTCAGCCGGATCACGTCCTCGGCGCGGGCCGTCGCAGGCGCAAACCAACGCTTCTCGTAATATTCCCGGTAGTTGGGCAGATAGGTCTTGGGCACGACGCCCAGAACCTCGCCGTCCCCGATCACCACCGCGCAGTTATACAGGGCGTCGCCGTTCCTGATCGGCGCCCCGACCACGGCGACCAAGTCGCTCTGCGCCGTCGCCTGGGCCACGACAGCGATCTGCCGCTCGACCTCCTCCAGCAACGCGGCCTGCATGTGCAGGTCGTCGATCGCATAGGCCGACAGCGACAGCTCCGGAAACACCATCAGGTCCACGCCCTGATCGCCGGCCTGACGGATCAGGGCGACGTGTTCGTCGGCATTGGCCTTGGGGTCGCCGACATGGCTGACCGGCGTCGCCGCCGCCACCCGCACGAAGCCATGGGTCTTTGGCGAGTGGAAAGAACGGGTGTCTGCCATCGATCGTGCCTCATCCCGGCCGCGCCGGTCTTCGTCTCTCATATAGTCCGCCGGGGCCGAGGGGGAGACCTCTTGCTCGCGCCGACCCCGCAGACGCCCTTACGGCCCAGTCTTGCAGGTCGCGTATCATTATGTAAAATGATGCTCGACATAATGAGAATGGCTTCCAAGCCATGCCGGACCCAGGAACCGCTTCACATGAGACATATCCTCGCCGCTCCCCTGCTGACGCTGGCCGTTATGGCCGGCGGGACGCTTGTCGTTTCGAACCTGGACGGCGGCGCCGCGCGGGCCGACGTCATCGCGCGCAACAATCCCGCCGTCAGCCTTACGCCGGACCGGATCGGGGCCTTGCCGGATGCGGAGCGCGGGGCCTGGCTGGATTATCTGGCCCGCTCGCAGGCGCAGATGAAGGCCGATCACGACGCCCTGGCCGCCGAACTGCCCGCCGGCGCCACGCCGCCACCCCCGCCCCAGGCCGTCGGCGGCGATCAACATCACATGCCGCTGGATCGTCCGGCCGAATGGTACGCCACCGCCGAGGCGCGGGCCATCGCCGACGCCATCGTCAGCTTCCAGACCCCGGCCGGCGGCTGGAGCAAGAACCAGGACCGCCGCATCGCCCGCCTGCCGGGACAGCGCTTCTCCAACGACGCCGAGACGATGGAGCAGAACCCGGCCAATTTCGACGCGCCCGCCGACCGTTTCTGGACCTTCGTGGGCACGCTGGACAATGACGCCACCTGGACCGAGATGCGCTTCCTGGCCAAGGTCGCGGCCCAGGCCCCCGGCGCCCAGGGCGACGCCTGGCGCGCCAGCGTGATCAAGGGCGTCCACTATCTGCTGAACGCCCAGTATCCCAACGGCGGCTGGCCGCAGGTCTGGCCGCTGGAAGGCGGTTTCCACGACTCCATCACCTTCAACGACAACGCCGTGGCCAACGCCGCCATGGTGCTGCGCGACGTCGCCAACGGCGAAAACGGCTTTGACTTCGTCCCGGCCGAGCTGGAAGGCCGCGCGGCCGAAGCGACGCGCAAGGCCGTCGACGTCATCCTGGCCGCCCAGGTGCGCGACGGCGACCGGCTGCTGGGCTGGCCCCAGCAGGTCGAGCCGATGCGCCTGGTCCCCGCCAGCGCCCGCAACTACGAGCCCCGTTCGGTCGCCAGCGGCGAAACCACCGACATCCTGCTGTTCCTGATGCAGACGCCCGACCCCTCGCCCGAGGTCCAGGCCGCGATCCGCGGCGGCGCCGCCTGGCTGGAGGCGACCCGCGTCTATGACAAGTCGTTCGAGATGACCGACGACGGCCGCAAGCTGATCGACAAGCCGGGCGCCGGGCCGATCTGGTCGCGCAACTACGACCTCGTCACCGGCCGCCCGATCTTCGGCGACAAGAACCTGACCATCCACGACGACGTCAACGGCATCTCCGTCGGGCGCCGCAACGGCTATTCCTGGTGGAACGCCACCCCCCAGAAGGCCCTGGACGCCTACGCCGAATGGGCGGCCGCGCATCGGTAAGGGGCGTTCCGGCCCTCAGCAGCGTGGTGTCTGCTGAGGGTGGAAGGCGGGCCTTCGCTTTTACGAAAGGAGTCCCGCCGCTCGGCGCTCGATCCGTTCAGCGGCCGCCTCAGCATCACAATCATTGTTGAAGAAGGCGAAGCCCCCGCGAGGACGTCTGAACCATGACAGACGCACCTGTTGGGTAGCGATTGACGAGACATAGTGCACATCTGTCAGCACGTCCGTCCCCTCATGCAACCAGCGAGATAAAACGGTTTCGACAGCTTCTGTTTCCGCCGCCGCTTTGGAACGCGCGGTGACCTGACGGGTGGTGAAGAAGCCGACCCATCCCCCCAGCCTATCAATACCTTCGCCACGGAGAAGGATTCGGTAGGTCTGCATGTCGCTACGGGATCGCATAGCCGAATCCTAAGCTCGCTCTTCGCCGTCCGCTATGGTCCGATTTCAGGCTTGGGCTTTGCCGCCGAAATCGGACGTTGGCTTCCAGGCCGAAAAGTGGTCGTCGCAATAGTCCGCCAAGGTTGGAAAGCAGGCGGGCGTCGTCATCCGATGCCTCTGAGAAGCCCCACGACAGCCACGACAAGCATAGCAAGCAAAGCAGCGTAGAAACCTGCTCTTTTTAAAGGCCCGCCCCAGCGCGCACGCTCTCGATCATCCATCACACGCCTCCGTTTCAGTAGCACTGTCGGCAATGGATCGAAGGTCCGCAATGGGTCGCCTTGCGAAGTTGGCGTCATTGCCGAAACCGGACCTTGGTGGGGCGCCCCTTAAATCGAAGCCGCGAAGTTCAGCGAGTGGACGCGGACTTTCACATGTCGATGGTCGCGTATGACGCGCGTGGTGCGGCAGATGGCTTTGGCCGAGGTCTGTGTCCCAGGGCGCGACGTGCTGGAGAGCGACGAAAGGGACGATGTCGCTCCATCCAGCGCAATGACGCTGGTTGAACTGCAAGAATTTCAACGCCCTGTCGTTTTATCGGCCCCATCCGCCCTCCTCGATCTCCGGCGCCTTACAATGCGGCGATTCAGCAGCGGTCGAACGCAAGGGGCGGATTTCAGACGATTGAGACTCATTTTTCGCCGCCGGAGTCTGAAATCTCCCGCGCGGTCCAACCGACCGATCCGCGAATGCGGATGACGTCCGCCTTCGCCCCGGCTAAAGCCATCCCATGACCGACACGCCGAAAAAGGGCTGGTTCCAGCGCCTGTCCGCGGGGCTCTCGCGCTCCTCCAAACAGATGACCGACCAGGTCGTCGCAACCTTCGTCAAGGAACCCCTGTCCGAGGCGTCGCTGGAGCAGCTGGAAGAGCATCTGCTCGAAAGCGACCTCGGCCCTGCCGCCTCCGCCCGCATCGTCGAACGCTTCCGTTCGCTGAAGTTCGGCAAGGACGCCCAGGAGCATGAGGTCAAGGAGGCGCTGGCCGAGGCCGTCGCCGCCGAACTGTCGCCGCGCCAGGCGACCTTCGATCCTTTGTCCGGGCCCAAACCCTATGTCGTCCTGTTCGTCGGGGTGAACGGTTCGGGCAAGACCACGACCCTGGGCAAGATCGCCGCTGACCTGACGGGCAAGGGCGCCAAGGTGATGATCGTCGCCGGCGACACCTTCCGCGCCGCCGCCCGCGAACAGCTCAAGGTCTGGTCCGAACGCGCCGGCGCCCATTTCGAGAGCCGCCGCGACGGCGCCGACGCCGCCGGCCTGGCCTTCGACGCCTATACCAAGGCCAAGGCCGAAGGGTTCGACGTCGTGCTGATCGACACCGCCGGCCGGCTTCAGAACAAGTCCGCCCTGATGGACGAACTGCTCAAGATCGTGCGGGTGCTGAAGAAGATCGACCCGGACGCCCCGCACGACACGCTTCTGGTGCTGGACGCCACCGTGGGTCGCAACGCCCTGGCCCAGGAACAGATCTTCGGCCGCACCGCCTTCGTCACCGGCATCGTCATGACCAAGCTGGACGGCACCGCGCGCGGCGGGGTGCTGGTGCCTGTGGCCCAGGCGTCCGACGCCCCCCTGATGCTGATCGGCGTGGGCGAGAGCGTCGAGGACCTGCAACCGTTCGACGCCCGCGCCTTCTCCCGCTCTCTGGTGGGACTGGAAGACTGACATGACCCCCGAACCCGTATCCGCGCCGCAGGAACCCACGAAGAACCGCCAGTGGATCCGCCAGGTCGTCGACTTCGGCGCCCTGGCCGCCTTCATGATCACCTATTTCACCACCCGCGACATGATCCTGGCCACCTGGGTGCTGGTGGGCGCCTCTGCCGTGGCCCTGGCGGTCGGGTTCGCGGTCGAGCGGCGGTTCGCGCCCCTGCCGCTGATCACCGGCCTGTTCGCCCTGGTGTTCGGCCTGCTGACCATCTTCACCCACGACGACCTGTTCATCAAACTGAAGCTGACGGTGCAGAACGGCCTGCTGGCCGTGGTCCTGCTGGGGTCGATCCCGCTGAAGAAATATCCGTTCAAGGCGCTGCTGGGCTCGGCGATCCGGGTCAACGACGCCGCCTGGCGGACCCTGACCCTGCGCTACGGCCTGTATTTCCTCGCCGTCGCCCTCCTGAACGAGGTGTTCCGCAGCCCCGAGGCCGTGACCGCGATCTGGCACGCCCTGGGTCGGGGAACGCCCAATCCGAACGACGTCTGGACCGGCTTCCGGGGCGTTCTGTGGATCGCCGCCTCGATCTTCGGCCTGTCGCAGGTGCCGCTGATCATGAAGAACATGATCAAGGACGAGGAGCCGGGCCCGATCTCGCCCGATCCCGGCCTGTAGGGCGTCCGCAGACGGAACTGTCACGGAACCGACGTGCTTTTCCCGTCAAACCGTAAAGCAGAGCTGATACGTGTTCGGACGAAACCAAAGGGGAGCGGGTCGATGGTGAAGGCCGGAAAAGCGGCGAAGAAGGTCGGGCCGCTGGCGACGTCGCCCAGCCACCTGATGCACCGGGCGCTTCAGCTGTCGCTGGACATCTACGCCGAGGAGACCGGCCCCAACGGCCTGACCCAACGCCAGTTCGCCGTGCTGGAGGCCGCTTCGATGAAGGCGGGGCTGACCCAGACCGAACTGGTCCGCATGACCGGCATCGACCGCTCGACCCTGGCCGACCTTGTCACCCGCATGACCGCCAAGGGCTTGCTGGAGCGCGAACGCTCGACCCTGGATGCGCGGGCCAAGGCGGTGCGTTTGTCGTCCGAGGGGGCTGCCCGGCTTGAGGCCGCCCGTCCGCTGGTCGAGGCGGCGGACAAGCGGATCATGGGCCTGCTGCCCAAGGGCCAGCGCGAGACCTTCCTGACGCAGCTGGCCGAACTGGCCGCCGCCGCCGACGCCGCGCCCGACGCCGCCAAGGCCCAGGCCAAGGCCGCCAAGAAAGCGCTGAAGATGGCCGAGAAGGAAGCCAAGAAGGCCGAGAAGGCCGCCCGCAAGTCGGTGCGCCCGCTCAAGCCCGCCAAGGCCAAACGGCCCAAACTGAAGGTCGTCGAAACGGCTTAGGACCGGAGTTCCTATCGTCATCCCAGGGCTTGTCCCTGGGATCCAGACTCCCGGTGGTCGGGAGCCGAGGAAAAACTGCGGAAATACCGGGGGTCTGGATCCTAGCCACAAGGGCTAGGATGACGAAGACAAACGAAGGCTACCGCGTCTTTCGTAGCCGTTTCGCATTGGCCGTCGCGGTCTTGTGGATGGGGGCCATGGCCTCGGCCTGGGCCTTCAGCAGTTCGCCGTTCAGCGTCATCGCCTGCGTCGCCGCCCGGCTCCACCAGCCCATCGCATAGCTGAACTGGGCTTCGACCGCCTGGGCCGGGGTTTGGGCCTGGCTCATTGCGGCGGCGGCCTTCAGCGCCCGCGCCCCTTCGTCCATCGCCGCGCGTCCCATCCGCTGGCCGATGGCCCCGGCGTTCAGGGCCACCGCGTCGGCCGATGCGGCCATGGCTGCGGTCTTCTCCGAACTCATAAGCGACAGCTCCGCCATGTCCTGGCCCTTGGCGCTGGTCAGGCCATGGGCCATCAGGCTGGTGCGGGCGGCGATCACCTCGGCGGAGGCGGCCAGAAGCTCGGCGCCGACGCGGGCCGCGCTGGCGGCCGTGGGGGTCTTGCGGGTCAGTGACTATCTCCGGCGTGCGTCTCGGCCGCGAAGGCTTCGACGTCGCTCAACAGGGCGGGGATCGCCGCGTCGATGATCTGCTGGCCCTTCTCGGGGCTGGCCTGGGCCGGGTCCGATCCGATGCGGCCGTCGGGGAAGCGGGCGCGATAGTCCAGGGCGTCGCGGATCGGCCCGCTGGGCGCGATCTGCGGCGAATAGTCGGCCGTCTTGATCCTGTCGGGATATGCGGCCTGGGTCACGGCGATCTCGGAGGGTGTGGCGTGCATGCCGTGCCCCGTGGGGAACAGCCGATTGCACAGGCCATGCACTCCGGCCAGGTCCCACCAGTTCTTCAGCTTCAGGACGAACGGCGGCTGCTCCTCGACGAAGCTCCACTCCGCATAGATTTCGGAGATGGTCGCCTCGATGGTGGCGACATTGCCGCCGTGGCCGTTCAGGAAATAGATCCGCTCGAAGCCGTGTCGGCTCAGCGACGACACCCAGTCGGTGATGGCGGCCATGAAGGTCGAGGGCCGCAAGCTGATGGTGCCGGCGAAGGCCAGATGGTGCTGGGCCATGCCGATGTTGAAGGTGGGGGCCACGATCAGTCCGCCGTCGGTCTTCTCGGCCGCATGGGCGATGATCTCGGGACATAGCCAGTCGGTGCCCAGAAGACCCGTCGGCCCGTGCTGCTCGTTGGAGCCGATGGGGACCACAACGGTCTTCGACAGCGGACCGCCGTCGTTCAGCCGGGCGTCGATCTCGGGCCAGGACGACAGGTGGATCAGCATGGCGGAACTTTCAGGCTACGGAACGTAGGCTGCTTCTAGCGCGCCTTGAACGCCGGTGTAATCAGGAAGTCTTCGGGGCGTGGGCGGCGACGAAGATGCGGGCGGCCTCGCGCGCCCGCACGGCGCGGACCTCGGGCGCCAGTTGCGGCACGTCCAGCATGGCGCGCAGGTGGCTGTGGCCCAGCACCAGACCGGCGAACATTTCGGCCGCCTCATCCGGATCGGCGACGTCCAGCCGTCCCTGCCGCGTCTGGTCGGCCAGCCAGGCGGATACCGCCTTCAGGCTTCGGCGGGGGCCGGCCTCGTAGATCGCGCGGGCGATCTCGGGCGCCTCGACCGAGACCAGGGCGACGCCGCGCAGGGAACCGACCTTGTCGACGCCGCACACCTTGTCCAGCAGGGTCCGGGCCAGGGATTCCAGCACCGCCTGGGGCTCGCCCTCGCCGCGCAGGGGAGCGACGATGTCGTCCACCCGCTTGTTGGCCAGGGCCTGGGCGATCTCCAGCTTGGAGGCGAAGCGGTTGTAGACCGTCTGTTTCGACACGCCCGCCAGCCGGGCGATCTCGTCCATCTTGGCTTGCAACCCCTTGTCGGCGAACAGGGTGGCGGCGGCGTCGAGGATCGCCTCGCTCTTCTTCTCGTCCACCTGTCCGCGACGGCGCGCCATCAGTGGGCGTCCGAAGGCGGCGCATTGGCCGGCGTCTTCACCGGCTGGGCCAGCAGGGTCACGAAGGCCGCCAGCGCGCACATGATGCCCAGCAGGGCGAAGGCGTCGCCGAAGGCCATGGTCGTGGCCTGTTTCTGCAGCAGGCCGTAGATCGCCTTCATAGCCGAGGCCGCCGGGTCGATGGAGCCCGCGAACCGCTGGGCCATGCCGCCCATCATCTGCCGCATGGCCTGATCGCCCTGGTTGATGCCGCTGGTCAGTTCGCCCATGTGGACGGCCGTGTTGGTGGTGAGGCCCGTGTTCAGGATCGCCAGGCCGAAGGCGCCGCCCACGTTTCTCGACAGGTTCACCAGGCCCGAGGCGTTCTTGACCATGTGCGGCGGCAGGGTGGCCATCGTCACCTGCTGCGAGGCGATCATGGCCATCATGACGCCGACCCCGCGGAAGGCCTGGACCGAGGCGAATTGCCAAAAGCCCCAGTCGTCCGTGACCAGCCGTGCCTCCCACATGCCCCAGGCGCACAGCATGAAGCCGCCGAACATCAGGATGCGGGCGTCGATCTTGCGCACCAACCGCCCGGCGAAGGGGGCGGTGGCGAACATGGCCAGGCCGGAGACGACCATGGTGGTGCCGACCTCGGCCGCCGAATACTCCCGGACCCGGCCCAGGAACAGCGGCAGCAGGAAGGTGCCGCCGAACAGGGCGAAACCGACGGTGAAGGTCATGACGACCCCGACCAGGAAGTTGCGGTTGGTGAAGGCTCTCAGCTCCACGATCGGCTGGCGATAGCTCAGCGAACGCCAGACGAAGATCGGGCCGGTGACGGCCGCCACCACCGTCAGCAGCAGGATGTGGGCGTCGTCGAACCAGTCGTTCTTGGCTCCTTCCTCCAGCACGAACTGCATGCTCATCAGGAAGGCGGCCATCAGACCCAGACCCCACCAGTCGAAACCCTTGGCCAAGGACGGATCGCCCTTGTCGAAATTGCCGTATCGACCGACCAGGAACAGCACCAGCAGGCCCGGCGCGACGTTGATGAAGAACAGCCAGCGCCAGCTCAGCCACTCGGTCAGGTGTCCGCCCAGGGTCGGGCCGACCGTGGGCGCCAGGGTGACGATCAGGCCCATGACCACGCTGGCCGTGACCCGCTTGTCCGGCGGGAAGGCCGTGAAGGCCACGGCGAAGACGGTCGGGATCATGGCCCCGCCGACGAAGCCCTGGATGGCGCGGAACAGGATCATGGTCTCGATCGAGGACGACAGGCCCGTGGCGATGCTCATCAGCACGAAGCCGGCGCACGAGGCCAGGAACAGCCGCTGGGTGCCCCACAGCCGCGACAGGAAGCCCGACAGCGGGATCATCACCACCTCGGGAATCAGATAGGCGGTCTGGATCCAGCTGATCTCGTCGGCCGAGGCGCCGACTCCGGCCTGGATCTGGGGCAGCGAGGCGGCCACGATCTGGATGTCCAGAATGGCCATGAACTGTCCCACCACCATCCCGGCGAAACCGAGCAGCAGCATGGTCCAGTTGATTTCGGGATGGCCGGCGACGGGCCCCTTCGAGGCCGAAGGGACCCCGCCGTCTGCGGCGGGGTTGGCGGTGGTCACGGACGTGACGCCACGTTCGAAGCCGTCTGCGCGCCGATGGCGGCGTCGGCGAAGCTCTGGCCGCCGTCGCTTTTCAGATCGACCTTGACGTCGACCGACAGTCCGGGACGCAGCATCAGACCGCCGTCGTCGCCGTCGACCACGATCCGAACCGGCACCCGCTGGGTGATCTTGGTGAAGTTGCCGGTGGCGTTCTCGACCGGGATCAGGGCGAACTCGGATCCGGTGGCGGGGGCGAAACTGTCGATGCGGCCCTGGATCTTGCGGCCGGGGAAGGCGTCGGCCGAAATCTCGACCGTCTGGCCCAGGCGCATCTTGTCCAGCTGCGTCTCCTTGAAGTTGGCGACGACATAGGTGTTGGTCAGCGGCACGATCGACAGCAGCTGGGTCCCGGCGTTGACGTACTGTCCGGCGCGCACGCTGCGGGCCCCGACGACGCCGGCGACGGGCGCGCGGATGACGGTGCGCTCCAGCGCGATGCGGGCGGTGTCCACCAGGGCGCGGGCCTGTTCGACGGCGGCGACGCTCTGTTCGCGGGTGGAGCCCAGCACGCCGGCGGTGCGCTGTTCGGCGACCAGGGCGGCCTGGGCCTGTTGCACGCTGGCGTTGGCGGTGGCGGCCGAGGCGCGTTCGGTCTGGATGCGCTGTTGCGAAACCCAGCCCTGTTCGGCCAGCTTGCCGTAACGATCGACTTCGGCCTTGGCCAGGCCCGCCTGTGCGTGGGCCTGGGTCACGGCGGCGGCGCGGGCGGCGATGGCGGCCTGCTCCTGATTGGCCTGGGCGTCGACATTGCCGACGGCGGCGACGGCGGCCTGCAGATTGGCCTCGGCCCGCGCCAGTTCCGCCTTCTGGTCGGAATCGTCCAGCTTGACCAGGATCTGACCAGCCTCGACCCGCTGGTTGTCGCCGACCAGAACCTCGGTCACGCGCCCCGACAGCTGGGGACTGACCAGGGTGGTGTCGGCCTGGACAAAGGCGTTGTCGGTGCTCTCCCACCGCTGGCCGTTGATCCACCAGACGACGCCGCCTGCGATAAGCAGGAGGCCGACGATGACTGCGGCGAACAGCGGCAGACGTTTCTTCAGTTCAGGCGACATGGGACATCCGGGGGAGGGTGCGGCGTTTTGAAGCGGCGCTAAAATGGACACGCGCGTCCAAAAATCAATGACCAATCGTGCGAATGCCGATCACGACTCGTTTTCGTGTATGTCCTCGCCGCATGAACGCCCGCGCCAAGGCCTCGAATCCGCTCCTGTCCCAGGTCGATATCGTCGTGATCGGCGCAGGCGCCGCAGGGATCGCGGCGGCGCGGCGTCTGATGCGGCCCGGCCTGTCCGTCCTGATTTTGGAGGCGCGTGAGCGGGTCGGCGGCCGGGCGTGGACGGTCAGGGCCGAGGGCGAAGGTCTGGACATGGGCTGCGGCTGGCTGCACTCGGCCGACGACAATGTGCTGGCGGAACGGGTCGAGGCCGAGGGGCTGACGCTGGACCAGACCCCGCCCCCATGGCGGACTCAGGCCTTCGATCACGAGATGACGCCCGCCGACCAGGCCGACTTCGGCGAGGCTTTCGCCACCTTCGACCAGCGCGTCACCGAGGCGGCGGGGCGGGGGGAAGACCGGCCGGCCTCCGACTTCTTCGATCCCGACTGCCGCTGGAACCCGCGCATGGACGCCATCTCGGGCGCCCTGAACGGCGCCCGGTTCGCCGAGGTCTCCAGCCTGGATTACGACGCCTACGGCGACACGGGGGTGAACTGGCGGGTGCGACAGGGCTATGGCCGGTTGATCGCCCGTCTGTCGGAAGCCGTGTCGCCGATCACGGTGCTGGACTGCGCCGTTCTCAAGATCGACCGCTCCGGCCCTCTGCTGCGGCTGGAAACCAGCAGGGGCGAACTGACAGCACGGATCGTGATCCTGACCGTGCCCAACAGCTTGATCTCCAGCGAAGCGGTCCGCATAGACCCGCCCGTTCCGGCCCTGCTGGAGGCGACGGCGGGCGTGCCGCTCGGCCTGGCGTCCAAGGTGCATATGACGGTGCGCGGCGCCGGCGACTTCCAGCCCGATACCCAGCTGTGGACCCGCACCGACACGGCCGACACCGGCGGCTATCATCTGCGGCCGTTCGGGCGGCCGATGATCGAGGCCTATTTCGGCGCCGACCTGGCCTGGGGGCTGGAGGCGCAAGGCCCGGCCGCCCTGTTCGACTTCGCCCTGTCCGAACTGGTCGCCGCGCTAGGATCGGGGCTGCGTCGGCGGCTGGAGGCCGTGGCGGTGACGAGCTGGGGTGTCGATCCCTGGTCGCGGGGCGCCTATTCGCACGCGCTGCCGGGGCATGGGGCGGATCGGGCGAAGCTGCGGATCTCGGTCGAGGACCGCATCTTCCTGGCGGGCGAGGCGACCGCGCCCGTCTATTACGGCACGGCGCACGGGGCGTGGATGGAGGGCGAGCGGGCGGCGGATGCGGCGCTGACGGCCCTGGGTCTTGACGCCCGTCGCGGCGACGGCGACAGCGAGGCATGAAGCCGACCAAGGCCCGAAAACCCGCCGCCAAGGCGAAGACACCCGGTCCGAAACGCCCGGCGGTCATGACCGGCGCGTCTGTTCCCGTGCTGCGCTGGCCGCCCGACGAGGATCGGGTCGAGACCATCTTCGAGCGTCTGTCCGGTGTCATGCCCGAGCCGAAGACCGAGCTGAACTTCTCCAACCCCTTCACCCTGGTCGTGGCGGTCGCCCTGTCGGCCCAGGCGACGGACGTGTCGGTCAACAAGGCGACCGATCGGCTGTTCCAGGTCGCGGACACGCCGCAGAAGATGCTGGCCCTGGGCGAGGAGGGGTTGGTCCCATACATCGCCTCCATCGGCCTTTATCGAGGCAAGGCGCGCAATGTGATCGCGCTCAGCCGGATCGTGCTAGAGCAACATGGGGGCGAGGTTCCGCTGAACCGCGCCGATCTTCAGGCCCTGCCCGGCGTCGGGCGAAAGACGGCCTCGGTGGTGCTGAACGAACTGGGGATCGAGGCCGCCATCGCCGTGGACACCCATGTCTTTCGCGTCTCGCACCGGCTGGGCCTGGCCAACGCCGCGACGCCGGACAAGGTGGAGGCCCAACTGTTCAAGGTCGTGCCGGAGCAGTGGCTGCCCAAGGCGCACCACTGGCTGATCTTGCACGGCCGCTACACCTGCACGGCGCGAAAGCCCAAATGCCTCGCCTGCGTCATCGCCGACCTGTGTCCCTCGCGGGCGGGGCTGATGGCTTTGGGCGAGGCGCGCTAAGGACCGTGAGCGGCGGCAAGCCGTCGTCGCCTCGCTCAGCTCTCGCTGGCTTCCAGATCGGCGATCATCTTCTGAAGCAGATCGCGCAACTGGCCGATCTGCGGCTCGGAAATCGGCAGGCGATTCACCACCTCGCGGCGGACGTCCCGAACCTGTCCCCGCAGGCCCCAGGCCGCAGCGGTAGGCTGGACCCAGACCTTGCGTTCGTCCCTTTCGTCCCGCTGACGTTCCAGCAGTCCGGCCGCCTCCATTTTCTTGACCTGAGGGGTCAGGGCGCCCGTCTCCATATGGGTGCGTCGGCCGATCTCGCCCATGGTGGCGGGGCCCTCGGTCTCCCACAGGGCGAGAAGGATGAGATACTGAGGGTGGGTCAGACCCAGGGGGTCCAGCAGTCGCCGATACAGACGCGTCACCAGACTGCTGGTCGTCTGCAGCGCCAGACACAGCTGCGCGTCGATCTCGAGATCGGGAATACGTTCCGCAGCTGATGAGTTCGGATCCATGGGTCTCTTTAAACCAGGCTGCGTTCTGGTCAAAAACAGCCGCAGCAATTGGTTCCGTCGAACGGAAAAAATATAGAAACAATGATATAATCATTTGTTAGGTACATACCCCTACTGCCGACGATCTTGTTCAGAAGGACGTGTAGATGTTCGGCAGCAGCCAAAGACGCCGCGAGCGGGAAGAACTTCAGGAACTGCGTGAAATGGCCGTCGCCCTTCGGCGCGTCCAGGCGGTGATCGAGTTCGAGCTGGATGGGACCGTCATCACCGCCAATGCGAATTTCCTGGCTGTCGTGGGGTACGAACTGGAAGAGGTTCAAGGGCGCCACCACCGCATCTTCATGGATCCCGCCGAAGCGGCTTTGCCCGACTACGCCGATCTGTGGCGCCGGCTGAACAGCGGCGAGTTCATCGCCGGCAAGTTCGTCCGCTACGGCAAGGGCGGCGCCCGGGCGGTGATCGAGGCCAGCTACAATCCGATCTTCGGCGCCGACGGAAAGCCCTACAAGGTGATCAAGTTCGCCACGGACGTGACCGAGGTCGAGGCCGAGCGGGAGCGCCGCATCGAGGCGGATCAGGCCTCCGCCGCCGTTCAGGCCCTCGTCGTCAGGGCCACGGGTCAGGGACTGTCGGCGCTCGCCGCCGGGGATCTCGCCTATCGCATTACCGAGGCCTTCCCCGGCGACTATGCGATCCTGCGCGAGGACTTCAACCGCGCCATGACCGCTCTTGATGAGGCCGTCGGCGTCATTCGCAACAATGCGGGGGCGATCCAGTCCGGCGCTGGCGAGATCAGCAGCGCGGCCGAGGACCTGTCGCGCCGCACCGAACGGCAGGCCGCCACCCTGGAGGAGACCGCCGCCGCCCTGGACCAGATCACCGCCACGGTCCGCAAGTCGGCCGAGAACGCCCAGGCCGCCGACGCCGTCGTCAGCCAGACCCGACGTCAGGCCGAGGCCGGCGGCGGCGTCGTGCAACGCGCGGTCATGGCAATGGGCGAGATCGAAAAATCGTCGGACCAGATCAGCCAGATCATCGGCGTCATCGATGAGATCGCCTTCCAGACCAATCTCCTTGCGCTGAACGCCGGCGTGGAGGCGGCCCGAGCCGGCGACGCCGGTCGCGGCTTTGCGGTGGTGGCCTCCGAGGTCCGGGCCCTGGCCCAGCGGTCCGCGGACTCGGCGCGCGAGATCAAGGCTCTGATCTCCACCAGCGGCGGCCAGGTCAAGGCGGGCGTCACCCTGGTGCGCGAATCCGGCGAGGCCCTGGCGGCCATCGCCGAGCGGGTCAATGAGATCACCCATCTGACGGGCGAAATCCGCGCCTCGGCCCAGGAGCAGGCCCTGGCCCTGGCCGAGGTCAATACGGCCGTCAACGAGATGGACCAGGTCACCCAGCAGAATGCGGCGATGGTCGAGGAATCGACCGCCGCCAGTCTGAACCTGAACCGCGAGGCGGCCGACATGGCGCAGCTCGTGGGCCGGTTCCAGGTCAGCGAGGGCGCGGCGCCGGCGCCGATCCGCCAGGCCCAAACCCGTATCGAGGCCTTCGCCAGGACCGCGCCCGCCAAACCGCGCCTGGTCGTCGGCGGCGCAGGCGGCGACTGGGAAAGCTTCTAGATCCGGTCCTGAACGGCGCGGGCGAAGCCGGCGCCGTTCGCCGGGTCGTGGTCCAGATAGAAGTCGGGCTCGATCAGTTCGGCCTCCATCAGCACCCAGGCCCCGGCGTCGTCGCGCGCCAGGTCGATGCGGGCGTACAGCAGCGGCTCGTCGATGGCGGCCAGCACCTGCTGCGCCAGGGCCATGGCGTCGTCGTCCGGCGTCAAGGTCGTATAGAGGCCGCCGAACTGCATCTGGATGCGGAAGTCGCCGGGCACGGGCCGTTTGTTGACCGCATGGCTGAACCGGCCGCCGAAGAACAGTAACGAGGTCTCGCCCTCGGTCTCGATGGATTTCAGATAAGGCTGGATCATCGCCGCGCCCTCCGGCGCATCGGTCAGAACTTCGCCCGGCGTCAGGCGCAGGGTGCGAAACGCCCCGGCCGAGACGGTCGGCTTGACGATCAGAACCGGCGTGCCGGTCTCGGCGAAGGCGGCGGCCACCTGAGCCTGGGTCACGCCGTCGCTCCAGCGGGTCGGGGGGATGGGCACGCCCTTGTTCGCCAGGCGGGCCAGATAGGTCTTGTCCGAGTTCCAGCCCAGCACGGAGGCCGGATTGGCGACCGGCAGCCCGGCGGCAGTCCAAGTCGCGCAGGCTTTCAGCCAGCGGGCATGGTCGCGATGATAGCCCCAGGTGATGACCGGCAGGATCAGGTCGTGGCCCGCAAGGCCCAAGGCGTCCTCGACATGATCGGTCCAGGGCGTCGGGACGACGGTCGCGCCGACGCTTTCCAGCGTCGCCTTCAGCCGCTCCAGCACGCTGGGCCAGCGGCTGACATAGGTTTTGTCGGCGGGATCGGGGGTCAGGACGGCGATCTGGGTCATGACGCCTGCCTATCGCAACCCGCCGACGCATATAAGGGCTTCCTTATATGTTTTCGGGTGACGTCCGGGCCTGCAACCGCTAAGGCGCGACCATGACCCAGAACACCGCCCAATACGACGTCTGCGCTGTCGGCAACGCCATCGTCGACGTGCTCAGCCCCTGCGACGCCACCTTCCTGACGGCCCAGGACCTGGCCCCCAACTCCATGCAGTTGGTCGACGCCGAACGCAGCGCCGCCCTGTATGACGCCATGGCGCCGGGGGTCGAGGCCTCGGGCGGATCGGCCGGCAACACCGTGGCGGGCATCGGCTCGTTCGGCGGTCGCGCGGCCTATATCGGCAAGGTCGCCGACGATACGCTGGGCGAGGTGTTCAGCCACGACATTCGCGCCGCCGGCGTCCACTTCGACACCCCGGTCCTGACGGGCGGCGCCGAGCGCGGCTTCGGCACCGGCCGCTGCTTGATCAACGTCCTCTCGGACGGGGCGCGCACCATGGCCACCTTCCTGGGCGCCGCCAACCAGCTGTACGCCGACGACATCGACGAGGCCCTGATCGCCTCCAGCGAGATCGTCTATCTGGAAGGCTATCTGTTCGACCCCGCGCCCGCCCGGGCCGCCTTCGAGCGCGCCGCCGCCGCCGCGCACAAGGCGGGACGCAAGGTCGCCATCACCCTGTCGGACACCTTCGTCGTCGCCCGCTGGCGCGCCGAGCTGCTGGACTTCATCACCCAGTCCGCAGACATCGTCCTGGCCAACGAGGCCGAACTGGGCGCCCTGTTCGAAACCGACGACTTCGACGCCGCCGCCGCCAAACTGGCCGCCATCGTCGAGATCGCCGCCGTCACGCGCGGCGAACACGGCTCGGTCGTGATCAAGGGCGAACAGCGCGTCGTCGTCGCCGCCTATCCGGTCGCCAAGGTGGTCGACACCACCGGCGCCGGCGACCAGTACGCCGCCGGCTTCCTGCTGGGCGTCGCGCGTGGCCTGACCCTGGAAGAGGCCGGCAAGCTGGGCTCGCTGGCCGCCTCCGAAGTCATCGCCCACTGGGGCCCGCGCCCGATGGTCAAGCTGGTCGATCTGGCCGGGGAGCACGGGTTGAATATTTAACACCTTCTCCCCTTGGGGGAGGAGGTGGAGCCGAAGGCCTCGGATGAGGTATCTATCCGCCTCGTGATGGTGAGAGCCGGGCTGCGGAACCAGCCCCCTCATCCGACCTCGCTACGCTCGGCCACCTTCTCCCCCAAGGGGAGAAGGGAGAGGCTTCAGCTCTTCCACCTCAGCGTCGTCGGCTGGATCGGGTTGACGAACGGCCGTCCCTCGGCGCGGCTCTTGGCCCACTCGCGCTTCAGTTGCTGATACCATTTCGCCTGCCTATCGGCGTCGTCGATCCAGATCAGGGCGGGGTCGTACCGCAGGCCCTCGTTCTGCAGATTCACCATGCCGCCGTCCTGTTTCAGGAAGGCGACCACCCCCATGCGCAGGAAGGGTTTGGCCAGGTCGAAGACCCAGTGGTCGGACCAGAAGATCTGGGTGATCCGCGTCTTGGTGTCGGTGATCGGCGTCAAACAGGTCAGGGCCAACACCTGCTTCTCGCCGACCTGGATATGCTCCCAGCGGAAGCCGGGCAGGCGGAAGGTGATTTCGGTCGCCGGCGCGCCGCCCAGGATCTTGTAGAGGCGGCTGTTGGACGACGGCGCATGCCGCACCATAGCCCAGCCGAAGTCCACGGGGGCGAAGGCCTTGGCCTTTTCGTGCATCGAATGTTCGGACCGCCACCACCATTGCTGGTGGACATAGGGGCCGTGGGCGGGGTCCATCAGGCCGACGACGGCGTGGTCGATATGGCTGTCGAAATCCATCGTCTCGACCAGTTTGGCCTGCCCCCCCACGACGCCGGGAAAGACCGGCGGTTCATGGTCCGGCGCCATCGGATTGCGGGCGTCCGACGCCATCCAGATGAAGACCATCCCCTGGCTCTCGCGCACCGGATAGGACCGCACGCGGATGCGGTCGGCCTCGAACGCCTGATCCTCGACCAGGGACGGAATGGCGGCGCAGACCCCGTCGGTGCGGAAACGCCAGCCATGATAGGGGCATTCGACCGTCTCGCCCTCGCCGGGCTTCTCCACCAGCTTGCCCGCCGACAGGGGCGCGGCGCGGTGGGGACAGATGTCGCGCATTGCATAGACGACGCCCGCGCGGGTCCGGCCGATCAGGATGGGCTCGCCCATGATCTCGTAGCGTTTCAGGCTGGCGACGGCGACGTCGCGGCCCAGGGCGGCGAAATACCAGGCGTCGGCGACGAACCCACTCCCGAACTTGGCGGGGCCGGAGGCGGTCGGCGGCGCCTTGGCCTGTGGCGCGTCTAGGGGGCTTGCGGAGGCGGCTGCGTCGGGCGGCGTCATGGCCCCAGTTTAGCCAAGGCTTTTCGGGAAGTCTTGGCCCACGAGCGCGGGCGCGCTACCGATCGTGAAAACCTATGGGATGAGACATTGATGAACGCGCAAATCCTGACCGGCGTAATCGCCGCCCTCGGTCTGTTCGCCAATCTGGCCGGCTTCGGCGAGGCGCGGGCCCAGGACGGTCATGCGGACCATGGCCATCACCACGCCGATTTCGTCTCTGACCGGCTGCACGTGCGGGTGGACGGAGAGGGGCGCGACGTCATCCTGATTCCCGGCCTCAGCTCCTCGCCCGAAATCTGGCAGGGGACGGTGGATCATCTAGGCGCCGGGTACCGCGTCCACCGCATCCATGTTCAGGGGTTCGCCGGAGCGCCTGCCGAGGGCAACGCCCAGGGCGCGACGCCCAGCCCGGTCGCGGCGCCGGTCGCCGAGGAGATCGCCCGCTATATCCGCGAGCAGGGGCTGAACAAGCCGGTCGTGGTCGGCCATTCGATGGGCGGGACCATCGGCATGATGCTGGCGGCGCGCCATCCCGACAGCGTCGGCAAGTTGATGGTCGTGGACATGGTGCCCTTCATGGGGGCGATGTTCGGCGCGCCGGGCGCCACCGCCGAAAGCGTGACCCCCGTCGCCGACCAGATCTGGGCCGCCCAGTCAGGCAGCGTTCGCGACGCCTATGTCGCCCAGGCCACGACCGCCATCAACGGCATGATCAACACCGAAAGCCGCCGCGCCGAGGCGCTGGAGGACATGCGCGGCAGCGACCAGAAGGTCTCGGCCGCCGCCTTCCGCGAACTGATCACCACGGACCTGCGGCCCGAACTGTCGAAGATCACCGCCCCGACCGAGGTGCTGTACGTCAAGTTCAACGATGCGCGCATGACGCCCCAGATCACTGACGCGATCTACCAGGCCTCGTTCGCCACACTGCCGGGGGTGACGCTGAAGCAGATCGACGACAGCGCCCACTTCATCATGTTCGACCAGCCCCAGGCCTTCTACGGCGAGCTGGACGCCTTTCTTTCGGCGAAATAGCCGATCACGCTGGCGTGATGCTGGCGGAGCCGTTTCGGCGGCGGTTCATACGGGATACATACCCGTGGCGCTAACACCCGCCTGAGCGCGGCATCTGAAGGATAGTCATGGCGGGTCCAGGCAACGGGGGCGGACAACAGGCGCAGGGCAGGCCTCGCCGGTCGGCCTGGCAAAGGCTGCTCTACTGGAGCGCCGTTCTGGCGGTGTGGGGGGTGATCTTCCTGGTCGTCTTCTTCGCCGTGTTCGCGCGCGGCTTGCCGGACACCTCCAGCCTGTATCAGGTCGATCGCCAGCCCTCGATCACCTATCTGGATCGCAGCGGGGCGCTGATCGCGACGCGGGGGACGCAGATGGCGCCGCCCGCCGATCTGGCCACCCTGCCGGACTATGTTCCGGCGGCCTTCATCGCCATCGAGGACCGGCGATTCTATCACCACCCCGGCTTCGACCCCATCGGCATGGCCCGCGCCATGATGACCAACATGCGCGCCGGACGGGTGGTGCAGGGCGGCTCGACCCTGACGCAGCAGCTGGCCAAGAACCTGTTCCTGACGCCCGACCAGAACATGCGCCGCAAGGTGCAGGAGCTGATGCTGGCGGTCTGGCTGGAGATGAAATTCTCCAAGCAGGAAATCCTGGCCCTGTACCTGAACCGGGTCTATTTCGGCGCCGGCGCCTATGGGATCGAGGCGGCGTCGCAACGCTATTTCGACAAGTCGGCCAAGAACCTGACCGTGGGCGAGGCCGCGCTTCTGGCGGGCCTGCTGAAGGCCCCGTCGCGCTATTCGCCCGTGTCCGAGAGCGAACGCGCCGCCGCCCGCGCCACCGTCGTCCTGAACGAGATGGAAGAGGCCGGCGTCATCACCGCCGCCCAGCGCGAACAGGCCGTGACCCAGCCGGTCATCGTCTCGCGCACCCTGGCGACCCAGCACGCCCAGTATTTCATCGACTGGCTGGACAAGTCGATCCGCGGCCTGGTCGGCGAACCGACCGAGGACATGGTGGTCGAGACCACCCTGGACCTGACGATCCAGACCGACGCCGAGCGCGCCGTGCGCCGTATTCTGGACCGCGACGGCTCCAAGGGCGTGCAACAGGCCGCCCTGGTGGCGCTGGACGGCGACGGCCGGGTGCGCGCCATGATCGGCGGCGGCTCTTACGCCGACAGCCAGTTCAACCGCGCCGTCGATGCGCGTCGCCAGGCGGGTTCGGCGTTCAAGCCCTTCGTCTATCTGGCGGCCATGGAGGCGGGCTATACGCCCCAGACGCCGGTGGTCGATCAACCGATCACCATCGGCAACTGGTCGCCCCGGAACTATTCCGGGACCTTCAGAGGCAATATGACCGTCGCCCAGGCGGTGGCCCAGTCGACGAACACCGTCGCCGTCTCGATCGCCGACCAGATCGGGCGCGACAGCGTGGCGCGCGCGGCGCGGCGGCTGGGGATCGAGAGCCGGATAGGGCTGGAGCCGGCCATGGCCCTGGGCGCCGTCGAGGTGTCGCCGCTGGAGATGGCCACCGCCTATGACGCCTTCGCCAACGGCGGGCGCCGGGTGGACGCCTATGGCATCAGCCGCATCCGCACCCCGCAGGGCCGGGTGATCTATCAGCGCCAGAGCGGCCAGAGCGGCCAGGCGATCAACAATCCGCCGCTCTATTACATGAATCAGGTGCTGCGGGGCGTGATGACCTCGGGCACGGGGCGCGGCGCGGCCATTTCCGGGCGCGATCTGGCGGGCAAGTCGGGCACGACCTCGGACTACAAGGACGCTTGGTTCGTCGGCTACACCGGCGGCTTCGTCACCGCCGTCTGGGTGGGCAAGGACGACAACACCGCCATGCGCGGCGTCACCGGAAGCTCGTCGCCCGCCGCCATCTGGAAGGGCTTCATGTCCGCCGCCCTTCCGCGACTGAACGCCCCCGACATCCCCAACGGCCCGCCGATGCCCGAAGGCTGGACCGCGCCCGACCCTGTCGGCGACCTGATGTCGGGTCTGGGCCAGGACGGCCTGCCGGTCGAACCCGTCGATCCTCTGCTGGGCGAACCCTATGTGGAACAGCCGGGCGTGGCGGCGCCGCAGCCGTCGCCGAGACCGCAGATCGTCCGGCCCATGTCGCCCCAGCCCGCGCCGCGCGACACCCCGGACCAGCAGCCGGAAGGTCGGGCGCCGCCGGAACGCCGATCTGATCCGCTGTTCTTCTGATCATACCCGTCTCCTCCCCACAGCGTGGGGAGGAAGCCGTCACGGATCACCGCCCCACGGCGTGCAGCGCCCCGCCGTAGTCCTTCAGCCATTTGCGCCACGGCTTGTGATCCCCCACCAGCCGCTCGACGACGGACCAGTAGGCGGGGCTGTGGTCGGCGTGGACCAGGTGGGCGACCTCGTGGGCGGCCAGATAGTCGATGACCGGCGGCGGGGCCATGATGACGCGCCAGGAATAGCGGATGGTGCGGTTGTGCGGGCTGCATGAGCCCCAGCGCGACCGGGTGTCGGCGATCGACATCTTCACCGGGGGCTGTCCCAGCGTCCGCAGGTGGATGTCGGTGCGTTCCAGCAGGGTGTCGCGCGCCTCGCGCTTCAGCAGGTTCTCGATCCTGCGGGCGTAGGCCTCGCCCTCGCCGCCCGAGCGGATGACGGTCCCATCCTCGACCAGGCGCGCGGCGCCCGCGCCGGACACCGCCTCCAGCCGCACAGGCCTGCCGCGCAGCGAGATGACCTGTCCCGGTTCCAGCGGGCGCCCCTTGGGCCGCACCGCCAGCCGTTCGGAGATCCAGACGGACTTGGAGCGGGCGAAGGCGACGGCCTGGGCCAGGCCGCGCTCGCTGGGCGCAATGACCACGGCCTCGCCCGCGCGCGCGTCGATCCGCACCGACAGCCGCCGGGCGCGCGGATTGACGGACAGTCTGAGCGTGGGGCCGGAGCTGGCCCCGCTTTCGTCAAGCGGCAGCCGCTGACCGTTGCGATACGCCACCGAGGGCCTCGTTCTGGGCGATGAAGTCGCGCACGCGCGGATAGATTTCCTCGCGGAAACGACGGCCGTTGAAGACGCCGTAGTGGCCGACGCTGGGCTGGACGTAGAGCACTCGCCGGTCGTCGGGAATATTGGGGCACAGGCCGTGCGCGGCTTGCGTCTGGCCCACGCCGGAGATGTCGTCCTTCTCGCCCTCGACCGTCATCAGGCCGATGTCGGTGATCCTGGACAGATCGACCTTGCGGCCCCGGTGCTCCAGCAGGCCGCGCGGCAGCAGATGCTGCTGGAAGACGATGTCGATGGTCTGGAGATAGAACTCCTCGGTCAGGTCCAGCACCGACAGATACTCGTCGTAGAATTCCTCGTGCTTTTCGACCCCGTCGCCGTCGCCGTCGATCAGGCTGTTGAAATAGTCCCAGTGGGCGTCGCGGTGGCGCGCCTCGTTCATCGACATGAAGCTGTAGAGCTGGACGAAGCCCGGATAGACCTGCCTTCCGAAGCCCGCATAGGGCAGGGGGACGGTGTGGATCATGTTCGATCGGAACCAGGTGAAGGGCTTTTCCTCCGCCAGTTGATTGGTCACCGTCGGCGAAAGGCGCGCGTCGATGGGCGAACCCATGAAGGTCATGGACAGGGGCCGGTTCTCGTCGCCGTCCTCGGCCATGATCGCGCCGGCGGCCAACACAGGCGGGCCGGGCTGGCACACGCCGACGACATGGGCGCGGCCGCCGATCTCGGCCAGCATCATGCGGACGTGGTCGATATAGTCGAAGAAGTCGAACCGACCCTCCAGCACCGGAACCTGGCGGGCGTTGATCCAGTCCGTGACATAGACGTCGTGGTCCTGAAGGAAGGCCTCGACCGTGCCGCGCAGCAGGGTGGCGTAGTGGCCCGACAGCGGGGCCACGATCAGGACGGCGGGCGCGGCGACGGGTTTGCCCGCGCGCTTCAGGTCGCCGATGTTGCGGGCGAACCGGACCAGGCGGCACCAGGGGCTCTGCCAGATCACCTGTTCGGTGGTGCGCACGGTCTTGCCGCCGACATCGACCGTTTCCAGCTTCCAGTCCGGCTTGCCGTAACGCCGCGTGACGCTTTCGAACAGTTCGGCCGAGGCGTAGGCCGTGCGCCCGATCGCGGTGTCCGCCGCCGGATTGAAGGGGGAGGTCCAGAACTGGCGGGCCATCTGGGCGCCGATCCGGAACGGCAAGGCCGACTGGTAGGCGAGTTCATGAAATGCGTAGAGCATGACGATCCGTTACGGCCCATCGCCGTTTGTGCAGGGCAACATATAATGCGTCACCCCTGCAAAAGCATTATCGCGCGGTTTCAGCCCCGCGCCATCGCCTGTTCGATGATCTTGGTCGTCTTGTCCGGCCCCATGCCATAGGCGACGGCGGTCCTGAACTTCCCGTCCGGCCCCATCAGATAGACGGTCAGGGAGTGGTTCATGGTGTAGTTCTCGCCTTCGCCCACCTTCTCGTAGAAGGCGCGATAGGCCTTGGCGGCCGTGGCCACCTGTTCCGGCGTGCCCGTCAGGCCGATGGTCCCCTTGGGAAAGCCGTCGGACGACAGATAGTCCTTCAGCGCCTGGGGGGTGTCGCGTTGGGGATCGACGCTGACGAAGACGATCTGAAGATCCTCCGCCTTGTCGCCCAGCCGCTGTTGCACCACCGCCAGTTCGGCCAGGGTCGTGGGGCAGAACTCGGGGCAGTAGGTGAAGCCGAAGAAGACCAGGCTCCACTTGCCGTTCAGCATGGTCTGATCGACGGTCTGCCCGTCCTGATTGACCAGGGTGAAGTCGCCGCCCACCAGCGGCTGGCCGGTCGAGGCGATCTCGCCGCCCGTCGGGCTGCGGCCGCCGACCACCACCACGGTGACGATGGCCAGGGCGGCGGCGACGGCGATGCAGGCGCCGGCGAACAGCAGGATGGAACGACGCGGCATGACGACCTCTCACGAAACGGACTTGAGCGGTCTATAGAGGGGCTGTGACCTCGACAGAAGCCCGCATCGCGCCGCAAGGCGTCTCGTCTTCCGAGCCCCTGGACGGCTGGGGCGACGCGCCGCGCCGGGGCCGGGGGTTCTCGCTGCGCACCCTGATCGTGCTGCGCTGGTTGACCATCCTGGGCCAGAGCGCCGCGGTGCTGACGGCGTCGCAGGGTCTGCATTTTCCCCTGCCGCTCTGGTCCTGCCTGATCGTCATCGCCGTCAGCGCGGGGGTCAACGTCGGCGCCATGGCGCGGGTGCGGCGGCTGGAGGCCAGCCTGCCCGACGGGCGCCAGACGGCCATCCACCTGGGCTTCGACATCTTCCAGCTGGGCGTGCTGCTGGGGCTGACGGGCGGGCTGGAGAATCCCTTCTGCCTGCTGCTGGTCGCCCCGGTGACGATCGCGGCGGCCGCCCTGCCGGCGCGCCAGGCCCTGCTGCTGGGCGGCCTGGCCCTGATCGCGGTCGGGGTGCTGTTCTTCTGGTCCGAACCTTTGCCCTGGCGCCCCTATGAGCATTTCGCCCTGCCGCTGCTGTATCGGCTGGGCATGGCCATGGCCCTGGTGACGGGGGTGGTCTTCACCGCCGGCTACGCCTGGCGCGTCGCCGCCGACGCCGAGAAGCTGGAACTGGCCCTGGCCACGACCCAGGACGTGCTGCAACGCGAGCAGCGGCTGGCGGCCCTGGGCGGATTGGCGGCGGCGGCGGCGCATGAGCTGGGCACGCCGCTGGCCACGATCCAGGTCGTGGCCAAGGAGCTTCAGCGCGCCTCGGCCCCCGACAGCGACGCGGCCGAGGAC
Source organism: Brevundimonas sp. FG128 (assembly GCF_057809775.1). Classification (NCBI taxonomy): domain Bacteria; kingdom Pseudomonadati; phylum Pseudomonadota; class Alphaproteobacteria; order Caulobacterales; family Caulobacteraceae; genus Brevundimonas; species Brevundimonas sp. FG128. Next base: position 177,942 of record NZ_JBMDKP010000004.1, on the reverse strand, counting down.
GCCGCCCTGATCCTACAACAAGCCGAACGCTGCCGGGGCATATTGACCCAGTTGTCTCAACAGCCCGAGGGCGATGACGCCCTCTATGCCGACGTCTCCCTGAAGGCCCTGCTGGAAGAGGTGGTCGAGCCGCACCGGGGCTTCGACCTGGCGTTCGAGGTCCTGGTCAAGACGCCGCCGGGCCAGCCCGCGCCGCGCGTGCGCCGGATGCCGGAGGTGGTGCACGGCCTGTCCACCCTGGTCGAGAACGCCGCCGACTTCGCCAATACCACGGTGCGGGTCCAGGCCCTGGTGGACGCCGGCTGGATCGAGATCGAGATCCTGGACGACGGGCCGGGCTTCGCCGGCGACATCCTGCCCCGTCTGGGCGAGCCCTATGTGACCAGCCGCCCCCAAGGCAAGGCGCGCCAGGCCCTGGCCGCCCAGATCGCCGCCGCCGCCCGCCCGTCGAAACGTCGCCCCACGGTCGAGCCGCCCATCGCCCCCAGCCAGGGCGGCATGGGGCTGGGCTTCTTCATCGCCCGCACCCTGCTGGAACGCACCGGCGGCTCGGTCAGCGTGGGCCAGGGCCTGGCGCAGTCCGAGGCCAAAGGGGCGTCGCGCGGGGCCCGCGTGGCCGTGCGCTGGGCGCGTCCGGCGCTGGAAGTGGCGACATGACGGGCTTGGGGCTTAGCGTCGCAGGCGGAACCTTGGCCTTGACCCACACGCTACCGGTCCCGACTTGAAGCGGCAGGAGAGAAACGTATGTCCGAACTAGAAGCCCGCATCGCCGCCCTGCCCGACAAGTCCCTGCTGCTGCTGGATGACGACCAGGCCCTGCGCACCCGGATGGGGCGCGCGTTGGAGGCGCGCGGCTTCGACGTCACGACCGCCGAATCCGTCGCCGAGGCGACGCTGCTGCTGCGCGACAAGGCCCCGGCCTTCGCCGTGCTGGACATGCGGCTGGAGGACGGCAACGGCCTCAAGGTCGTCGAGGCCGTGCGCGAAAAGCGCGAGGACGCCCGCATCGTCATGCTGACCGGCTACGGCGCCATCGCCACGGCGGTCGCGGCGGTCAAGGCCGGCGCCGTCGACTATCTGTCCAAGCCCGCCGACGCCGACGACGTGGTCAAGGCCCTGCTGGCCACCGGCGACTCGCCCGAGCCGCCTGAAAATCCCATGAGCGCCGACCGGGTCCGCTGGGAGCATATCCAGCGCGTCTATGAATTGTGCGACCACAATGTCTCGGAAACCGCCCGCCGCCTGGGCATGCACCGCCGCACCCTGCAACGCATCCTCGCCAAGCGCGCGCCGCGCTGAGGCGTTTCAATCCTCGTCGTCGTCCTCGCCCACATCGGGGATTTCCGGGGTGACGACGGCAGGGGCGATGGTCTTGATCTCGCCCAGCTTGGCGCCGGGGAAGGCCAGCATGACGGCCTTGATGAAGGGGTCGGCCTCGACCTTCTCGCGTTCGGCGGCGCGATCCTTCTTCTGACGCTCGATCAGGGTCTCGCCGCCGCCCTGGCCGTTGGCGGCGATCAGCCAGGTGCGGCCGGTCCAGTCCTTCAGCCGCGAGGCCAGCTTGCGCGCCAGTTCCACGGGCGCCCCCTGGACGCTTTCATAGACGATGGCGCCGGGCTTGAACGAGACCGGCTTCACATACCGTTCCACGTCCATCTGAAGCCCGACCTCGCGCTTTTCGCCGATCAGGGCCACGACCTGTTCGAAGCTCTGCGGGTCGGGCAGGGCGGGGGCCAGGACGGGACGTGCGGCCAACTGCGCCGAAGCGCCGCCGCCGCCTCCACCGCCGCCCCCACTACCCCGAGGCGCCGAACCGCCGCCCAGCGGTTCGCCCGACTGCAACCGCTTCAGCGCCTCCTCCGGCCCGGGCAGGTCGGCGGCGTAGGCCAGGCGGACAATGGCCATCTCGACCGCATCGGCCGGATTGGGCGCGCGCCGCACCTCGTCCAGCGCCTTCAGCAGCATCTGCCACGTCCGCGACAGGGTCGCCGCCGGGATGGCGGCGCCCAGGGCAGCCAGCTTCTGGGCCTGATCATTGGGCAGGCGGGTCGCGTTCGGCCCCAGCATCTTGGCGACCGACGCCGCGTGGCAATGTTCCAGCAGGTCGTTGGTCACCTGCACCGGATCGGCGCCGAAGCCGTACAGGGTGCGGAAACTCTCCAGCGCCTCGGGCGTGCGGCCGGCCATGACGCTCTCGAACAGGGCGATGGTCTGGCTGCGGTCGGCCAGCCCCAGCATGTCGCGCACGGTCTCGGTCTTGACCGTCTCGCCGCGCTCGGCCTGGACCAGGGCCTGATCCAGCAACGACAGCCCGTCGCGCACCGATCCCTCGGCCGCGCGCGAGATCAGGGCCAGGGCGTCGGTCTCGATTTTCATGCCTTCGCGGTCGGCGATCCGGCCCAGGTGTTCGACCAGGATCTCGGGCTCGACCCGGCGCAGGTCGAACCGCTGGCACCGGCTCAGGATCGTCACCGGCACCTTGCGGATCTCGGTGGTGGCGAAGATGAACTTGGCGTGGGGCGGCGGCTCTTCCAGCGTCTTCAGCAGGGCGTTGAACGCCTGCGTCGACAGCATGTGGACCTCGTCCAGCACATAGACCTTGTAGCGCGCCTCGACGGGGGCGTAGCGAACGCTCTCCAGGATGTCGCGGATGTCGTTGACGCCGGTGTGCGACGCCGCGTCCATCTCCATCACGTCCATATGCTGGCCGGCCATGATGGCGGCGTCGTGCCGGCCGTGGGCGGTCAGGGTCAGGGACGGCCGGTCGATGGCGTCGGTCTCGTTGTTCAGGGCGCGGGCCAGCAGACGCGCGGTGGTCGTCTTGCCGACCCCGCGAACCCCAGTCAGCATGAAGGCGTGGGCGATCCGGCCGGTCGAGAAGGCGTTGGTCAGGGTGCGCACCATCGCCTCCTGCCCGATCAGATCCTCGAATGTGCGCGGCCGGTATTTGCGCGCCAGTACCTGATAGGCGGCGCCGTCATCGACATGGGCCTCGACGTCGGCATGGGCGGGGGCGGGCTTGGCGACGACGGGCGCAGCAATGGGGGCCACGACCGGCTCAGGCGCCGCTGCGGGCGCGCCGAACATGTCGTCGGTGTTCTCGTCGCGCTGGACGACGTCGTCCTCTTCCCAGGGCGGGCCGTCGAGATTCGTGTCGCTGTACGTCATGGGCGAAGTCTTACAGCGGGTCCGGGGCTACGCGAAGGGATTCCATCTCCCTTCTCCCCTCGGGGGAGAAGGTGGGCCCGCAGGGCTCGGATGAGGGGGCTCTATCCGCCCCACTGACGGCGAAAGCGAGCCTGCATCCGGCAGCCCCCTCATCCGTCTCGCTCCGCGAGCCACCTTCTCCCCCGAGGGGAGAAGGCACACGCAAACGCGCTCAAGCAGCGAGCGACCGCGTCGCGAGCGTAGCGCCCAAAAAAAGAGAGAAGTAGAGACCGCGACCCGAAGGGGAATTCGTTGTGGCTGCTGCCTTCCGGCCCTGACCAAGTTGGCGAAACCTTCGCCCGCGATCTCCGAGCGGAGATATGACGGGTGCGGCCATCGGAATCAAGAGCTACAGAATGCGCATGGCTCATCAGAACATCTTCGCCGGCAATCCGCTCGATCGCGCCGGCGACCTGCGCAACGATCCCGAATGGCTGGCCGCACAGGAGGCCAATCCCGAGGCGACGGCCATGGTCCTGTGGGAGGGGCGGCCGTTGATCGAGGAGACGGCGCAGGGGCCGCGCCTGGCTTGGCTGTCGCTGAAGCACGCCCGCGACATGGTTCCGGACCGGGATGTCTTCCTGGGCCTGTGGAAGCAGGCGCCGGTCTTCGCCATCGAGTTCGAGGGGTCGATCGACCCCACCGACGGACCGGTGAAGGGGCTGAGCGCCTTTCATGAGATGCGTGGCGCTGCCGCCCTTTTGCCCGGCGCGGACGCGGCCATGGCAGGCGGGGCCAAGAGCCTGTTCGACTGGCGGCGCAAGCACGGCTTCTGCGCCAACTGCGGCACGCTGAGCGAGACGACGTCGGGCGGATGGAAGCGCCGCTGCCCCGCCTGCGGGACCGAGCATTTCCCGCGCGTCGATCCGGTCACCATCATGCTGCCGGTCTACAAGGGCGGGGCTGAGCCGATCTGTCTGCTCGGCCGCCAGGCGGCTTGGCCCGAGGGGCGGATGTCGGCCCTGGCCGGTTTCCTGGAGCCCGGCGAATCCATCGAGGAGGCCTGCGCCCGCGAGGTCCAGGAAGAGGCCGGCCTGACCGTGATCGCCACGGCCTACCACTCCAGCCAGCCCTGGCCTTTCCCTTCGCAACTGATGATCGGCCTGATCGCCGAGGTGTCGGACGACCAGGCCCGGCCGGACCAGACCGAGCTGGAATCGGTCGCCTGGCTGACGCGGGCCGAAGCCGGCGCGGTGCTGGCCGGCGAACACCCCACCATCCAGGCCCCCCCGCCCTTCGCCATCGCCCACAGTTTGATCAAGGCCTGGGTCGAGGACGCCTAATCTCCCTCCCCTTCATGGGGAGGGGCGATCGCGCAGCGATCGGGGTGGGGTCAGAAAAGGCGTGCTGGAGGTCTTAACGGCCCCACCCCGGCTCCGCTTTGCTTCGCCGTCCCTCTCCATGAAGGGGAGGGAGAACGTGTCATCCATCCTATTTCGGAAGATGAACTCGCGCCGTTTCAAAGGCTTACAGCTTTATCTCGCCATTCCACCATACAGGGTCCGACAGGGCTTATAATCGCCGTCGGGTCTTTGACATCGTCGCGCAACCGCAGTCCGCAAAGCGAAGTTGCACCCGTGCAATTCCGGCGGAATGTTTTCTCAAGCGAAATCGGACACTTCCGACCAAGTTGCACTTTGTTGCACCATTTTCCGAGGGTGCAACTTCGCCGCCGATCACGCCAACCGCCGCGCCGCCTCCAGGTCCCCCGGATTGTCGACCGACAGGGGGGCTTCGTCGATGACGGCGGCCCAGATCTGCATGCCCATCTCCAGGGCGCGCAACTGTTCCAGCTTCTCGCGCCGCTCCAGCGGCGACTGCGGGGCGTCGCAGAAACGGTTCAGGGCCTCGCGGCGATAGCCATAGACGCCGATGTGGCGCCAGATGGGGCCATCGCCGTACAGGGTCGAGCGGGTGAAATAGAGGGCGCGGCCCTGACGCTCGTTCTCGCCCAACGCCAGCACCGCCTTGACCACGTCGGGATTGGTCCGGTCCGAGGCGTCGGCCTCTGCGGCGACCAGGGTGGCGATGTCGCAAGTCGGCTCGCCGTGCAGCACGGCGGCGCAGGCGACGGCCAGCCCAGGGCTGGCGAAGGGCATGTCCCCCTGGACGTTGATCACCGCGTCGAAATCACCCTCTGGGTCGATGGCGTCCACTGCGGCGCGGATGCGGTCCGAGCCCGAGGGCAGGTTCGGGTCGGTCAGGACGGCGCGTCCGCCGGCCGCCTCGACCGCCTCGACGATCTCGGGATCGCCGGCGGCGACCACGACCGGCAGGCCCGAGGCCTCGGCCTGTCGATAGGCCCGCACGATCATCGGGACCTCGCCGATCAGGGCCAGCGGCTTGTTCGGCAGACGGGTCGCCGCCATGCGAGCGGGTATCATTATCAGCGGATTCATCGACTTCCCTGTGGCTGTCGCGCCCATCGCGCGCCGGGCCGGTTGCGAAGGCGGCGCTACCGTGCCAGAGACGCCAACGCAAGAATATGTCCGGGGCGTGTTTTCGAGGGGCCCGGCGCGACAGAGGGATTCGACCAGGCGCATGAGCGGCGATCTTAAGTGGAACAAGATTTTCGGCGCGGCTCTGGGGACGGCGTTCGTCATCCTGGTCGTGCAACAGGCCTCGGGCCTGATCTATCACTCCGAGCCCCCCGAAAAGATGGGCTATTTCGTCGATGCGCCCGATGAGGCCGCCGGAGCGGAAGAAGTCGAGCTGCCGCCGGATTGGGGCACGGTCCTGCCGGCCGCCGACCTGGCCGCCGGGGAGGCCGCCTTCGCGCGCTGCCAGGCCTGCCATGACGGCCACCAGGGCGGCGCCGACAAGATCGGTCCGAACCTGTACGGCGTCGTCGGCGGTCCGGTGGAGCACCGTCCGGGCTTCGCCTATTCGGACGCCATGACCAAGCACAAGGCCGAGGTTCCGACCTGGGGCTATGATGCGCTGAACACCTTCATCACGGCGCCGGCCCGCTATGTGCCCGGCACCAAGATGTCCTTCGCCGGCATCCGCGACACCCAGACGCGCATCAATCTGATCGCCTGGCTGCGGACCCAGGGCTCGACCGGCTTCGCCATCCCGGCCCCGGACCCGGCCCGCCAACCCGGCGCAGCCCCGGCCGAAGGCGCCCCCGCCACTGGAGACGCGCCCGTGACCGAAGGCGCGGCGGCGACGGAAGCCACCGGCCAGACGCCGGCCGACGGCACGCCTGCTGTCGTCGAGGAAACGCCGGCGGCGCCGCCGGCCTCGACCAGCATGGCTCCGCCGAATCACTAAGCCGCTCTACGGTCGTCATCCTAGGGCTTGCGGCGAGGATGACGGGTTCGAGGGTTCGAAATGAAAAAGGGGCGGCCTGCGAAGGCCGCCCCTTCGTTGTGAGCGGTGCAGCCGTTCTCAGAGAATCTGCGCCGCCTCGTCGAACGACAGGCGCGGCGAGCGGGGGAACAGGTTCTCGTCCGTGCCGTAACCAAGGTTGAGGATGTAGTTCGGCTCGACACGGCTGTCGGGGAAGAACTCGGCCTTCACGCCCGCCGCATCGAACCCGGACATCGGCCCGACGTCCAGGCCCAGCGCCCGCGCGGCGATGGTCAGATAGCCGCCCTGCAGCGAGGCGTTGCGGAAGGCGCTCTCGCGCCGCCCGGCCTCGTCGGCGAACCAGGCCTTGGCGCCCGGCGCATGCGGGAACAGGGCGTCCAGGTGCTCGTGGAAGTCGATGTCCTGGCCAATGATCAGGTTCACCGGCGCCTGCAACGTCTTGGCCCGATTGCCCTCGCTCATCAGCGGGATCAGGCGCGCCTTGGCCTCGGGCGAGGTGACGAAGACGAAACGCGCCGGACTGGCGTTGACCGCTGTGGGGCCGAACTTGGTCAGATCATAGAGCTTGTGCAGCAGTTCGGGCGCGACGGGGCGGTCGGTCCAGGCGTTGCGCGTGCGCGCTTCGGTGAACAGTTGCGACAGGGCGGCGTCCGACAGCGGGGCGTCGCGTTGAGTGATGGCGTCATAGGCCATGGGATGCCTTCCTGATTACAATAGCAACGAGTGCAGGTGCTAATTAGGCGCTTCCGCAACAGCTGCAAGTGCAAATCTGGCGACGCAAGGTTTCCGATTTCGAGACCAGTTCAAAACCCCTCTGTCGCAAAGCCTGTGTTCGCCCTATCTAGGGGGCATGAAAGACCTGACCCAACTGATGCAGCAGGCCCAGGCGATGCAGCAAAAGCTGCAGGACGCCCAGGCGAAGATGGCCGACACCACCGCAGAGGGCTCCTCGGGCGGCGGGCTTGTCTCGGTGTCCCTGAAAGGGCCGGGCGAGATTACGGCGATCAAGATCGACGACAGCCTGCTGACGCCCGGCGAGGGTGAGATTCTGGCCGACCTGATCGTCGCCGCCCACGCCGACGCCAAGCGCAAGCTGGACGAACAGAACAACGCCCTGATGCGCGAAGCCGCCGGGCCGATGGCCGGGATGAACATTCCCGGAATGCCGAAACTGTTCTGATGGCCGCCTCCGCCGGGCCGGAGATCGAACGGCTGATCTCCCTTCTCGCCAAACTGCCGGGCCTGGGTCCACGCTCCGCCCGGCGCGCGGCGCTGGCCCTGCTGAAGCGGCGCGAGCAACTGCTGGTGCCGCTGGCGGCGTCCCTGACCGAGACGGCGGAAAAGGTCGTGTCCTGTTCGGTGTGCGGCACGCCCGACACCCGCGACCCCTGCGCCATCTGTTCGGACGGCGCGCGTGACAACGGCCTGATCTGCGTCGTTGAGGAGGCCGGCGCCCTTTGGGCGATGGAGCGGTCCGGCGCCTTCCGGGGCAAATATCATGTGCTGGGCGGGCTGCTGTCCGCCCTGGACGGGGTCGGGCCCGAGCATCTGCGCATTACGGAACTGGTCGGACGCGTGCGGGGCGGCGGGGTGCGCGAGGTCGTACTGGCGCTGCCCGCCACCGTCGACGGCCAGACCACCGCCCACTATGTCGCCGAACGGATAGGCGGGCCGGAGGTCGAGGTCACCTCCCTGGCGCGGGGCGTGCCGGTCGGCGGGGACCTGGACTGGCTGGACGACGGCACCATCGTCCAGGCCTTGCGAGCCCGCCGTCCCGCCTGACGCCGATCAGTTCGACGGCGTCGTCGGCGCGTTGACGTTCGGCGCCTCGCCGGTCGGAACCGGCTCAGCTCGGCCTGTCGCGTCCGTCGGGGCGTCTGCGGCAGGCGGGGTCTGGCTGTCGCCCACGAAGTCCTGCGTGTCCGCTGCGGTCGGGCCTGTTTCGTCGTTCTGAGCATTGAAGCCGCCGTTCGACACCATCCAGATCCCCAGCAGCAGCACGGCCGCCGCCAGCGTGGACACCACCAGCAGCACCAGGATGCGCGGACCGTTGCGTCCGCTGCGCACCAGTTCGGCGTCCACAGGACGGCCTTCATGGACGGCGTCGGCGGCCTTGTCGTGGCGTTCGGGCTCTTGCGGGATCATGGGGTGTCTTCTCCGGGACGGTTTCAGACAAACCAACGTCACCGGAACGACGACGTTCCTGCGAGGCTTGGCGTGCTTCTCATGGGCGGCGACTCCCGCTAGGAACGGAGCATGAACATGCTCGCGCCCATCCTCGCCCTTCTCGCCGCCGCCTTCGCGGGCGGTTTCCTGTGGGCCTTCATGGGCTGGCAGAAGACGCAAGGCGCGCTGGCGGCGGCCGAGGCGCGCATCGATCTGGTCGAGGAAAGCCGGGTCACCATGGGCGAGCTGCTCAAGGCCCAGGCGGCCCAGTCGGCCCAGGTGGTGGCGGACCAGATGGTCAGCCGCGCGACCGAGACCTTCCGCGCCCAGGACCAGCTGGCGCGCGAGCGGATGGCGGCTCAGCTCAAGCCCGTCGCCGACACCCTGACCAAGTTCCAGGAACATGTCGCGGCCCTGGAGAAGACCCGCGCCGAAGAGACGGGCGGCCTGCGCGAACAACTGGCGGCGCTGATGGTAGCCTCCTCGGCGACACGGGACGAAGCCCGCAAGCTGACCGAGGCCCTGCGAGGCAACACCGGCCGGCGCGGCCGCTGGGGCGAACAGACCTGCCGCAATGTGCTTGAGGCCGCCGGCATGGCCGGCCGGTTCGACTTCACCGAACAGACCTCCAGCGCCGACGACGAGGGCCGCCAGAACCGGCCCGACTTCATCGTGCGCCTGCCCGGCGGCGGCATGTTCGTGATCGACGCCAAGGTGCCCCTGGCCTTCGACGAAGGGGAGGGGGACGAGGAGGCGCGCGCCCGTTCGGTCGGTCTGCGCACCGCCGCCAGCCTGAAGACTCATGTGCGTCAGCTGTCGACCAAGGCCTATCAGGACCAGTTCCGGCCCAGCCCTGATTTCGTCGTCCTGTTCGTGCCGGGCGACTCCTTCCTGGCGGTGGCGCTGGACCACGATCCGGACCTGTTGTCGAACGCGATGGAATCGCGCGTCGTCATCGCCACACCGTCCACCCTGTTCGCGCTGTGCAAGGCCGTCGCCTACGGCTGGCGGGCGGAAGAACAGGCGGCCAACGCCGACAAGGTCGCCGCCCTGGGGCGCGAACTCTACAAGCGGCTGTCGGTCATGGGCGGCCACGCCTCGGCGGTCGGGCGGGCGCTGGACCAGGCGGTCGGCAAGTACAATCAGTTCGTCGGCTCGCTGGAGAGCCAGGTCATGGTCTCGGCCCGCCGGTTCGAAGACCTGCAGGTGGACCACGAAGGCAAGGCCTTGCCGGACCTCGCGCCCGTGGAAACCACGCCACGCGTCATCGCTCGGCCTGAGTTGATCGCCTCTCAACCGACCGACTAGGTCCGCTCGCGTGGGTGGAAAGGGTATTTGACATCGCTGATCGTTGATGTAAAAGACGCTTGTCTGAACATTGAGCAGTCCGACGAGGCCCTTCAGATGAAAACAGTCAAACCGCTCGGCGCGCGTGGCCTTATCGGCATTGCCCTCTTTGTCCTTGTGCTGGGCTTGGTCGGCGGTATTGGCGCTGGCTTTCTGTCGGATGTGCCGGGTGTCGGCGGACTGGTCGGATCGGGCGTGTTTCTGCTTCTGGTGATGGCTGGGACGCTTGTGATCAGCGCCTGGTGGTGGCGTCGCCTCGATGAGGCGGCGCGTGAGGCGCACAAATGGGCTTGGTATTGGGGCGGCTGCACCGGAATGGTCCTGGGCATGGCGGCTGTGCTGACCTTGGCGACACGCGACGTCGAGATCGAACGGTTCCTGCCCGCCGACACCAACGCTGGCGACCTGATCGTGACCGGCATGATGAGCATCCTGCTGTTCCAACTGGCCGGATACACCCTGGCCTGGGCCTGGTGGTGGCTGGCGCGGATGCGGGGCTGAGCCATGAACAATCGTCTCAAGGTCCTGCGCGCCGAGCGCAACTGGAGCCAGGCGCAACTGGCCGAACACCTGGGCGTGTCGCGCCAGACCGTGAACGCGCTGGAGACCGGCCGCTACGACCCCTCCCTGCCGCTGGCCTTCAAGATCGCCCGCGTCTTCGGCCAGCCCATCGAATCCATCTTTTCCGACGAGGAGAACCAAGGATGACCGCTGCATCCCAACGCCGTCCCACCCTGCCGCGCCGCCTGCTGGTCGCCTTCGGCGTCGGCCTGGCCATGGGCGTCGCCGGCTATCTGTTCGGCCGAATGGTCCTGCCGGGCCTGATCGGACCGGACAGGCTGGACGGGGTGGACCTGCGCTGGTCCGACGCCCTGGCGGCCCTGACCGGGGTGGCCCTGATGATGGGCGCCGGCGCGGTGCTCATCGCCAGCCTGGATCCTCGCCGTCTTGGCCGGATGTACCGTCTGGACGAAGCCGCCTCGGCCGAAGAGGTCGGTCAGGCGCGCCTGCAGGCGTCGGTCCTGGGTTTTTCGGGCGTGATCCTGCTTCTGCCGCTGATCTTCGTCCTCGTCGGACTGCCCGGCGGCGTGGCGCTGGGCCTGATCATCATGCTGTTCGTCGCCCACACGGCGCTGAACCTCAAGGTCTGGCGCAGCGTCGACGAATTGATGCGGCGCGCCACGATGGAGGCCGCATTCGCGACCTTCTTCCTGGGGCAGGGCCTGTTGTTCCTTTGGGCGGCGGCCGAGCGGCTGGGGCTGGTCTTCACGCTGACCGCCTGGGACGTCTACGCCGTGCTGATGACCCTCTACCTCTTCGTTTCCGCCATCGCCTCCGCGCGTCGCGGGCTGGCCTGACCTCACCCGTTTTCAAAAGGGATCGCACAATGACCTTCTCCAGAATTCTCAAGACCTCGGCCTCCACCCTTGCGCGCGGCGCGGTCGGCGTCGCCGGCGGCCTGGCCCTGTTCGTCGCCATCGCCGGCGTCCCGGGCGACGCCCTGGCGCAGGCCGCCCCGGCCCAGACTGCGCCAGCCTCCGCTGCGCCTGCGATCCAGGGCGAAGGCCCCGCCCTGTGGGTCGTCAAGGATGCGGATTCGACGCTTTATCTGTTCGGCTCGGTCCATGTGCTGCGCCCCACGACCGGCTGGGCCAGCCCTCGCGTCGAGGCCGCCTTCGACAGCGCCTCGGACATCTGGTTCGAGATCAGCAATCCCGATGACCAGGCGGCCATCGTGCCCCTGATCCAGCAATACGGCCTGTCGCCGCAGACGCCCCTGTCCAGCCGCCTGACGGCCGAGGAGATGGCCGAACTGGATGCGGCGGCCCGCACCATGGGCGCCTCCGCCGCCCAGATGGAGCCGATGAAGCCCTGGCTGGCGGCCCTGACCCTGTCGGTCGCGCCCCTGACCAAGGCCGGTTACGATCCGCAGTCCGGCGTGGAGCTGGTGCTGAAGGCGCGGGCCGAGGCGGCCGGGAAGCCGATCCACGGCTTCGAGACCCTGGACAAGCAGATCGGCATCCTGGCCGGCCTGCCCGATGATGTGCAGATGGCCTTCCTGCGCGAGACGCTGAAGGATTACGAAAACGCCGTGACGATGCTGGACACCATGGTCGAGGCCTGGGCCGTCGGCGACGTGGACACCCTGGACCGCATCATGGTCGAGGAGATCAAGGACGCCTCGCCTGCGCTTTACAAGGCGCTGCTGGTGGACCGGAACACCAACTGGGCCGACCAGATCCAGACCCTGCTGGCGGGCTCCGGCACGACCTTCATCGCCGTGGGCGCCGGCCACCTGACTGGCGACGACAGCGTCCAGGCCATCCTGAAGTCGCGCGGCGTAACCGTCCAAGCCGCCGAATAACGCTCCGCCTTGAGCCCAGCCGCCCCTGCGGCTAAGGAACCCTGAGCAGGGCGTCGCCAGACGACGCCCTGCAGCCCGGCGCGGGTGTAGTTCAGAGGTAGAACGTCAGCTTCCCAAGCTGAATGTCAGGGGTTCGATTCCCCTCACCCGCTCCAGATCCCTGTGTTTCTCAGCGGCCCGCGATGGCCGAGAGGTCGGCGGCTGGGTCGATCGGGGTTCCGGCCGCCTTGCGTTCGGAATACCGGTCCACCAGCTGCTGTGCATGCGGCCGGGTCAGAATGGTGAACCGGACCAACTCCTCCATCACATCGACGATGCGGTCATAGTAGGCGGATGGCTTCATGCGTCCGGCGTCGTCGAACTCGGTGAAGGCCTTTGCGACGCTGGACTGGTTCGGGATGGTGATCATCCGCATCCAGCGGCCGAGCAGGCGCAGGGTGTTGACGGCGTTGAAGCTCTGCGAACCGCCGGAGACCTGCATGACCGCCAGGGTGCGGCCCTGGGTCGGGCGCATGCCGCCCATGTTCAGGGGCAGGTGGTCGATTTGCAGCTTCATGATCCCGGAGATCTGGCCATGCCGTTCCGGGCTGCACCAGACCATGCCCTCGGACCACAGGGCGTGCTCGCGCAGCTCATGCACCGCGCGATGATCGTCGCCCGCTACCTGGTCGGTCAGCGGCAGGTCCGACGGATCGAAGATGCGGATCTCGCACCCCATCCGCCGGAGCAGACGGGCCGCCTCCTCGACGCACAGACGCGAGAATGACCGCTCACGCAGCGAGCCGTAGAGCAGGAGGATACGGGGCGGCGGATCGCCGGGGCCGAGGCCCAGCGCCGGGGTGGTCGAAAGATAGGCGGGGTCCAGCGCGAGCAGGGCGTCGGGATCGGGCAGGGGACGCAGGCGGCTCATCCGCGCACGCGGCGACCGTCGGCGTCGATGACGACCTCGCCGTCCGCCTTGGTGAAGGGCTTCAGCCCCGCGTCGGGCAGCAGGTCCAGCACCGCCTCGGATGGGCGGCACAGCCTCACCCCCTTGGGCGAGACCACGATGGGACGGTTCATCAGTATGGGATGCGCCTCGATGGCGTCCAGCAGCTTGTCGTCCGACAGGGCCGGATCGCCCAGGCCCAACTCGGCATAGGGCGTGCCCCTCTCGCGCAAGATGTCGCGCACCGAAACGCCCATCCGTTCGACCAACTGGGCGACCAGGGTCCGGCTGGGCGGGGTCTTCAGATATTCGATGACGTGGGGCTCGACGCCAAGGCGGCGGATCAGCTCAAGCGCGTTGCGGGACGTCCCGCAGGCGGGGTTGTGGTAGATGACGACGTCCATGGGGGCCTCAATCGCAGCAGGGGGCCAGTTCGGCCAGCAGGGGTCGGCACAGGTCCGCGCGGCCTTCGCAGCAGTCCTTGAGCAGGAACAGCACCAGCGCACGCAGCCGATCCAGATCGGCGCGGTAGATGATCGAACGGCTACGCCGAATGGAGGTGATCAGCCCGGCGCGGGACAGCACGCCCAGATGCGCCGACATCGTATTGGTCGGGATGGCCAGCCGGTCGGCGATCTCGCCGGCGGGAAGACCCTCGGGTTCATGCCGCACCAACAGGCGAAAGGCGTCGAGCCGCGTTGTCTGCGCCAGGGCGGCGAGCGCCAGGATGGCGGGTTCGGATTCCATTATTCCAAGATACTGGAAATAAGGATCGACGCAAGCTACAGGACCGGATGCGGGCGCCGGTCCGCGCCGGAGCCGCCTGCGTGATCCTCGCCCTTCTGATCTTCGCCGTCACCATCACCCTGGTGATCTGGCAGCCTCGAGGGCTTCAGATCGGCTGGAGCGCGATGGGCGGTGCAGGCGCGGCCCTGCTGCTGGGCGTCGTGTCGCTGGGCGACATTCCGGTGGTCTGGAACATCGTGTGGAACGCGACGGCGACCTTCGTCGCCATCATCATCACCAGCCTGCTTCTGGACGAGGCGGGCTTCTTCGAATGGGCGGCGCTGCATGTGGGGCGGTGGGGCGGCGGTCAGGGGCGGCGGCTGTTCGTGCTGTTCGTCCTGTTGGGGGCGGCGGTGTCGACCCTGTTCGCCAACGACGGCGCGGCCCTGATCCTGACGCCCATCGTCATCGCCATGCTGCTGGCCCTGGGTTACGGCCCCAGGGCGACCCTGGCCTTCGTTATGGCGGCGGGGTTCATCGCCGATACGGCCAGCCTGCCGCTGGTGGTGTCGAACCTGGTCAACATCGTTTCGGCCGACTTCTTCGACATCGGTTTCGCCGACTATGCGTCAGTCATGATCCCGGTCGATCTGGCGGCCATCGCGGCGACCCTGGCGGCGCTGCTGATCTTCTTCTGGCGCGACATTCCCCCGGCCTATGAGGTCGAGCGGCTGGCGCATCCGGCCAGCGCGATCCGGGACCGGGCCACCTTCGTTGCAGGCTGGATCGTGCTGGGCCTGCTGCTGGTCGGTTTCTTCGCCCTGGAGCCCATGGGCGTGCCGGTCTCGGCGGTCGCCGCCGTCGGGGCGGTCGTCCTGCTGGTGGTGGCGGGGCGAGGCTCGGTGATCAGCACGACCAGGGTGCTGCGCGAGGCGCCCTGGCAGATCGTGATCTTCTCCATCGGCATGTATCTGGTGGTCTATGGGCTGCGAAACGCGGGGCTGGCCGATCATATCGCTGGACTGCTTGACCGGTTCGCCCAAGGCGGGGTGTGGGACGCGGCGTTTGGAACCGGCTTCCTGACCGCCATCCTGTCCTCCCTGGCCAACAACCTGCCCACGGTGCTGGTCGGCGCCCTGTCCATCGAGGCCTCCTCGGCGACGGGCGTGGTCAGGGAGGCGATGATCTACGCCAACGTCATCGGCAGCGACCTGGGCCCCAAGATGACCCCCATCGGCTCACTGGCCACCCTGCTGTGGCTGCACGTCCTGGCCCGCAAGGGCGTCCGCATCGGATGGGGCTATTATTTCAAGGTTGGCGTGGTGCTGACGATCCCCGTGCTGGCCGTGACCCTGGCGGCGTTGGCGATCAGACTGACGGTCTGAGGACGTCGGCTACGCCCCGGTTTCGGCAGCGTCGCCATAAGCACGCCCACCCTGCCTGCGGTTCAGCCCTTGGAACACGCTACAGATCATGACTGTATCAATATGATACAGGCTGCTGTATCGCTTGCTCCCTGACGGTCTGCGTCGCGGATGTCCGGCCACAGCCGAGCAGCTGATTTCCTATGCGCCGAAGTCGCCAAGCTATTCCAAGCTTGGCCTGAAAGGCGGGCGCTCCGGCCTGTTCGCCTACGGGCAGGCAGCCGGATTTCACAGAAATCATTGCCTATTTCCAATCTTGGGCGTAGAGCGACGTCGTTAACCTTTTGTTAACCAAAACCTGCCTTGCGCCCGAACGTCTCGATTCGGGATGGCACGGGTCTTGGAAGGAGGGGGCGATCCGTCGAACGCGGCGGACCGTCGAGGGACGGAAACGGGGTCGGGGAAATGAAAAGCACGTTCGGGGGCTTCGGCCCTGTTTCACGGCGCCTGAGCGTCGTGCTGGGTGCGGTCTCTGTGCTGGCGGCCGCCGCGGCGTCGCCGGCGATGGCCAAGCCGATCGACAATAATCTTGATGTCGGCAAGACCCTCACCGTCGCCGTCACCGGCCGGATCGTTCCGCGCTGCGAAATCCAGGGCGGCGGCGACATCGACTTCGGCGAACTGACGGGCGGCGAGCACGCCACAGCCCTGTTCGGTCTCGACTGCAACGTCCCGTTCGATCTGGGTGTCAGTTCGGCGCGGGGCGGTCTGGCCCACGTCAGCAAGCCGCAGGGCGAGGGGCCGTTCTCGGGCGTGCTGCCCTACGACGTGACCCTGACTGTGCCGACCCTGCGTCCGGAGCCGCGCGTGGTGCGCGCCAGTTTCAGCAGCAGCGACCATACCGGACTGCTCAGCAGCGGCGACGGCATCGCAGCGGGCGGCGGCAAGATCGAGTTCCGCACGCGACAGCCTTCCGGCGCAGGTCTCTTGGCCGGACAATATACGGAAACCCTGACGGTGACGGTCACGCCGCGCGTCTGACTGGTTTTAACAGAATTCGATCTCCCCACTGAGGATGTATTACTAATCGTCAGGGGAAGACGGATCGGTTTTGCTTGGATTGAGTAAAACTATAGTACTCGCCCGTAAGGTGAATCCGATGCAAATCATACCTAACGGCGTTTTTTACTGTTGACGTTCTTGTTAAGCTGGCGTTAACTCCTCACCGATCGGACGGGGAGGGACTGCCGCCTCGATCGAGTTTTATTTGCGAAATCATTCGCTTGGAGAGACTGAAATGAAAAAGTTCGCTTCCCTGATGGCCGGCGCTGCTGCGCTGGCTCTGACCGCCGCTCCGGCCATGGCTGACAGCGTCTATCAAGGCGCGGTAACGACCAACACGACCATCAATCTGCCGTTTATCGGCCCTGTGACTATCCAGAACACTACCAACAACACGGCTGCGGTGCTGGTTGCTGACCTGCTGAATCCCGGCCTCAACAGCAACACCTCGCTGATCGTGATCTCGGGCGGTTCGGCCGGCGACAACGGCACGGCTTCGACGAACGACGGCGCGACCTTCACCCTGAAGGGCGCTGTTTCGACGGACTGCGCCTATTACACGGGCAACGCCTCGACCACGATCGACTTCGGCACCATCGGCATCTACGCCTCGGACAACACCGGCCCGGCCAACGCCTTTGACATGACCGCTCCGGCGAACGTGTCGATCGACACCAACCTGGCCGGCTGCAACACCTCCAACACCGTCACCGTGTCCAAGAACGACATCCGCGGCCTGGTGAACAACTCGGGCGCCGGCTACGACTCCAACGTCTTCCAGGCCAACCTGCCTTACTCGGTCACCGGCTCCTACACCGCCGGCGCCGTCGGTTCGGCCGCTCCGGCCAGCCAGGGCAACTACATCAGCCTGGCGACCACCGCCAACTCCACCAGCGCCAGCCACGGCGCCTGGAAGTCGGCCATGTCGCTCGACGTCGCCATCCCGGTCCCCTCGAAGTCGCTGCTCGCCGGCGCCTACGAAGGTCAACTGACCGTCGCCATCCAAGCCTTCTGATCTTCAGAACGACTTGAGACCAAAGGGCGCCGGCATCCTGTCGGCGCCCGTTTCTCTTCCTAGGAAACATCACTGTGAAGCTTAACGCTCTCCTCGTCGGCGTCGCCGCTCTGGCCATCGCCTCCGCCGCCCAAGCGGACACCATCAAGTTCGGCAGCCGCACGAATGACGCAGGCGTCGATTACGCCTCGATCAAGGCGACCGACTACAGCGCTGCGACCAACGCCGGGCACAGCTTCTCGGCCTTCGCCGTCCAAGGCGGTTCGGCCGGCAACAACGGCACGGCTTCGACGAGCGACGGCGCGACCTTCACCCTGAAGGGCGCTGTTTCGACGGACTGCGCCTATTACACGGGCAACGCCTCGACCACGATCGACTTCGGCACCATCGGCATCTACGCCTCGGACAACACCGGCCCGGCCAACGCTTTTGACATGACCGCCCCGGCGAACGTGTCGATCGACACCAATCTGGCCGGCTGCAACACCTCCAACACCGTCACCGTGTCCAAGAACGACATCCGCGGCCTGGTGAACAACTCGGGCGCCGGCTACGACTCCAACGTCTTCCAGGCCAACCTGCCTTACTCGGTCACCGGCTCCTACACCGCCGGCGCCGTCGGTTCGGCCGCTCCGGCCAGCCAGGGCAACTACATCAGCCTGGCGACCACCGCCAACTCCACCAGCGCCAGCCACGGCGCCTGGAAGTCGGCCATGTCGCTCGACGTCGCCATCCCGGTCCCCTCGAAGTCGCTGCTCGCCGGCGCCTACGAAGGTCAACTGACCGTCGCCATCCAAGCCTTCTGATCTTCAGAACGACTTGAGAGACGAGGACAGGGGGGCTTCGCGCCCTCCTGTTTTCGTTTCGGTCACCATTGTTACGCCATGCTGTCGAAAGCTGGCGCGACGCTTGCAGAGGTTCCGGCGCGACGGCTCGCGACGGGATTCTCAAGCCGACGCCAGATCGGTCTTCGGGGGAAATACGACCATGTTGTCATCACTGAGCGTCCGCGCGGGACGGCCTATCGCCATGGCGATCGGTGTTCTGTTCGCCGCGGTCCTCGTCCTGGCCATCGCTGGCGCGGCATGGGCCATGCGGGTGTCGCCCATGGTGTCCGAACTGACGACAACCGGCGCCGGCTCCGCCGCCCGGATCGAGGTCGGCAACGTCGGCTCCGCCGCCCTGCCGTTCGAGACGCGCATCACCCGGATGGAGATCGACGCCGACGGCAATATGACCGAGACCGACGCGGACGAGGACTTCCTGGTCTTCCCGCCGCAAGGCCTGGTGCCGGTCAATGGCCGCCAGGTCGTGCGGGTCCAGTGGGTCGGCGAGCCGAACATAGACACGTCGCGCGCCTACTATCTGTGGGTCCGGCAGTTGCCGGTCGTCACCGATCCCAACGCCACGCCGGAGAGCGGCGGCGCCGTTTCGGTGCAGGTGCTCTACACCATGAAAGCGCTGATCGTGGTGGCGCCGCCCGGAGCGGAGCCCAAGGTCGAGGTGGTTTCGGTCACTCCGGCCATGGTCAGTCCGCCGGCGCCCGAGATCGATCCCAGCCTGTCGAACGGTCAGGCGGCGCCTCCGCCCCCCGAAGAGCCGGGCGTCGAGATCGTCGTCTCCAACACCGGCAAGCGTTACGCCCTGATGAGCGGCGCGACCTGGATCCTGGAAGGCACCGATGCGTCTGGCCAGCCTTTCCGGCGCGAATATGAAAGCGGCGAGGTCTCCAAGACCGTCGGGGTCGGATATCTGGCGCCCGGTGGGGGCAAGCGGACCTTCAAACTGCCGACCGGCGTCGCCCTCGATCCCGCCAAGCCTGTGACGTTGCGGTTCGGACGATGAGAACGCTGGGGGGAGGCGTTTCGGCGGTCGCATTGGCCTGGGGGCTGGCGTGCGTGCCGGATTCGGCGGCGATCGCGGCGGTGCGGGCCGCGAACCAAGCCTATGCCGAAGCCGCGCAAACTGCCGAAGACGTCACGGCGGCCCTGAACCGGGCCAGCCTGCAAGCCGCCGAAGCCGCCGTCACCGCGGTTCAAGCCGCCCAAGAAACCGTGCAAGCCGCAGCCGCAACGCCCGCAGCGCCCCCTTCGACATCCCCGCCGACGACAACGGCTGCTGCGCCGCCGCCGGCCGCACCCGGTCGCCGCGACATCAATCCCTACGACCGCGACATCCCCATGACGGTGCCGCTGAACTTCAACAGTCGCGTCCTGGGCGAACTGCCGGTCGTGCTGACGCGCGACGACCGCTTCATCGTCGACAGCGCCGGCTTCAAGACGTTGATCGACCCTCTGCTGACCCCGGAGGCCCAAGCCGAACTGACGGCCCATCTGCAAGGTGTCAGCTCCTTCGCGCCTGAGGAGATCAACGACACCGGGATCCAGCTCGACTACGATCCTGAGCAGTTGGCTGTGCTGGTGCTGCGGATCGACCCGACCAAACGGTCTGTGGAGTCGCTGTTCCGCGGCGGCAGTCCGGAAGAGCCGGGCCAGGCTCCGGAGCCGTTCAGCGCCTATCTGAACGCCAACATCGCGGTCCAGCGTCGGGAATCGACAGGCGACGTGGATACGCCCAGCGTGTTCCTGAACGGCGCCATCCGTTACAAGAGCCTGGTGTTCGAGGCTGACGTGCAGGGGCGCGAGGACCTGTTCACCGGCGAATACAATGTCGAGCGGCGCTACGCCCGCTTCGTCTATGATCAGCCCGAGGATTTCCGTCGCTGGTACCTGGGCGACCTGGAACCCGAGATCCGTGGTCGCCAGGGCTTTTCCGAGCTTGGCGGCGTTGGCGTGTCGCGCCAGCGCATGCGTTTCGATTCTTTCCGCAACAATGTTCTGGCCGGCGGCCGGCAACTGGTGCTGCAGGAAGCCTCCACTGTGCGCGTGCTCAGGAACGGCGTCTTCGTCCGCGAATTCCGCCTGGACCCTGGCCAGTACGACCTGACCAACCTGCCGCTCGAAACCGGCTCGAACGACATCCAGCTGGAGATCCAGAACGACTCCGGCCGGGCCCAGACGGTCTCCTACAGCGCCTATCTAGACGCGATCGAGCTGGAGCCGGGCGACTACGAATACGGGGCCTACATCGGCGCGATCAACAACGGCATCTTCGGCTCGCCCGACTATTCCGACGGCCGTGTCGCCTTCACCGGCTTCTGGCGCAAGGCGTTCGAGAACCGTCCGGCGATTGGCGTCGGTCTGCAGGCGTCGGAAGACGCCCAGACCCTCTCGGGCCAGAGCCAGATCATCCTGCGAAACGGCGCGCGCGTTCGTCTCGATGCGGCGGCCAGCAACGGCGATCCCGGCGCCGGCTACGCCTTCGCGCTCGGCTATGACCACATCGTCGATCTGGGCGACACCTATGACAGCTGGACGGTGGTCGCGGACTACACCTCCGAGGACTTCGCCACGATAGGCAATCCCACAGCGCAGAACCCGACGTCCTGGATCTTTTCCGGCGGCTATTCGCACCAATTCTCGCAGGACTGGCTGGCCAACGTCAGCGCTTCGTACCGGATGAGCCGCAGCGAGGTGATCGACGATTCCTATTCGGTCAACGCCACCAGCACCTACCGCTTCGCCCGCGACTGGAGCGCCCAGGTCGGGCTGGAATATTCGGACTTCGGCGCCAGCTTCGGCGGCTTCGAGTCCGCCGGCTTCGGCGCCACCTTCGCATTGATCTGGCAGCCCCGTTACGACCGCCGGGCCGAGGCGCGCTACAGTTCGGCGCGCAATAGCGGCAGCGTGCGCTTCCAGCAATCGACGGAGAACCGCGTGGGTTCCTACGGCTATTCGGTGGCTTCAACCTATGACGACGGGCCCTCGACCCTGTCGGGCCAGCTCGACTATATCGCCAACCGGTTCGACGCGAGCCTGAGCCACACGGCCTTCGGCAACGACTTCTCCGACATCACCCAGGAGCAGGTCACCACCTTGCGGGTCGGTTCGTCGATCTCGACCACCGGCGGCAAGGTCGCCGTGGGCCGCAACATCTACGACAGCTTCGCCATCGTCTATCCGCACAAGTCCATCGACGACCATCCGGTCATCGTCGGCGACAGCTTCCAGGGCGGCCGTTACACCGGCCGCAGCGGACTCTTGGGCGGCGCGGTCGCCAACAACCTTACGGCCTACGTCAATCAGTCCGTCCGATACGACGTGCTGAACGCCCCGCTGGGCTACAATATCGGCGACGGCATCGCGCGTGTTCGCCCTACCTACAAGAGCGGCTACGCCATCCAGGTCGGCAGCGCCAAGTTCGTCAGCGCCTTGGGCCGCCTGGTGGGCAACGCCAACCGGCCGGTCTCCCTGATGTCCGGTCGCGTCCGTCCCGTCGACGATCCGAACGCAGAACCCGAGCTGTTCTTCACCAACTCGGTCGGCCGGTTCGCCGTGCAGAATCTGGAGCCTGGCAAGCGCTATCGCGTCGAGCTGTTCTCTGAGCCCGCCCTTGGCTTCGAATTCACCGTGCCTGCAGACAACGAAGGTCTGCTAGACCTTCAGGTCGTGGTCGTGCCTCTCGACGTGCCCGAAGCCTGAAGCCCCGAAGACTGAAGCCAAGGAGGCTGAAATGTCCCGTATCCGTACTTCCGCGCTGCTCATGGCCGCCGCCGCGACCGCCACTTTTCTGGGCGCCGCTCCGACCCAGGCCCAGACCAGCGGTTGCCGTCTGGTGGTCGAGTCCGGCGCCGATCAATGGCTGATGCGCTACGACCCGTTCGATCAGGATGTCGCGCTTCAGGAGTTCGATGTCGCCGTGGTCAACCAAGGCGACGCGCCTTGCGCCGCCGTCAGCCGTGTCGAGTTGCGCGGTGAACAGTTCGGCCTGTCGCATGAGGCTGGCGCCCAGCGCATGCCCTATGCCCTGGTCGATGAACGCGGCGGGGCGGATGTCACACCTCGGGCGGGCCAGAGCGCGCGCCGGATCGGTGTGCGGCCGCTGAACCTGGCGCCGGGCGAGCGCGGCCTGATGCGCTTTTCCTTCACCGCCGCACCCTCCGAGACGCTGTCGGCGGGCCTGTATTCGCAGAACGCCTTCATCAATCTGGAAACCACGGACGGCCGACCGCTGGCGGAAAAGCCGGTCACGCTCAGCATCGAGGTGCCGTCCGCAGCGGTCATGGGCCTGAAGGGCGAGTTTCGTCGCAGCGGGGGGACGCCCACCATCGATCTGGGCGAGTTGAAGCAGGGCGTTCGCCAACTGCGCACCACCCTCTATGTGCTGAGCACCGCCGGCTATAGCGTCTCGGTCGCCTCGCAAAACCGTGGCCGTCTGCGCCAGGGCGCCAGCGACTGGTATGTGCCCTATGGTCTGGCGCTGGGCGATCGCGACATGGACCTGACGCGCGGCGGACGGCTGGACGTGGTGTCGCGCCGCGCCCGGCTGGACGACTATCCGTTGACGATCAGCGTCGGCAGCACGACGGGCAAACGCGCGGGCGACTATTCGGACATCCTGACCTTCACGGTCGCCGCACTCTGAAGCGGAATTGATAGAGGCGGGGACGCTGCGCGCCCCCGCCTCTATTGAACCTGAGTTGTGGTCGCCGCCGTCAGATCGGCTGGATCGTCAGCGCCAGGATCAGCGGCTGCTCCAGTTCGACTTCGTTGAAGCGGTAAGAAACCGAGCGGATGGTGGCGATGCTGGAGCGTCGCAGCACCTGGCCGCCGGACTTGTCCAGATCGAACGTCCGGTCGCCATAGAACATCGTCGCCTTTTCGGTCGGCGACAGGGGGCGGTACTGGGCCGAGACGGTGAAGCCGCCGGGGCTGTTGCAGGCCTCGACCACCTCGCCGGAGCGGCCGCTTTCAGCCATCACGGTCGAGGTCGGCTTCACCCAGCAGGCGACGGGAACGGTGGCGCGCAGGCGATAGGTGCCGCCCGCGGTCGATCCGGCCATGGCCGGCGCGGCGGCGAACAGGCCGAGGCCGAGCGTGGCGGCGGCGAGAGCGCGTAGGATACCTTGGGTCATAGCGGTTCCGATCTGCACATTGCAGAGGAACCCTAGGCCCGCGCCTGTTAAGGTCCGGCGAGCGAACAGGCCTAACGCGGCCTAAAGCATAATGAGCGTTTTCTTACCGGAGGCGCGGTCGGCGCTCAGGTCGGCGGCTCGACCGGACGCGCTGCATTCTCTCGGGCGTAGCGCTGGGCGATCACGGTGCAGGCGAACAGCTGGATCTGGTGGAACAGCATGATCGGCAGGACGATCAGCGGCACCCCGTGACCGGCGAACAGGATGCCGGCCATGGGGATGCCGGTGGCCATGCTCTTCTTGGAGCCGCAGAACAGGATGACGATCCGGTCGGGGCGGTCGAACCGGAGCAGACGACCCGCAGCCAGGGTCAGGCTCAGCACTATGGCCAGCAGGACGATGTTCAGGCCGATGACCTTGGCCAGGTCCGCCGGCGCGACCTGGGACCAGACGCCGGCGACGACGCCCTCGCTGAAGGCGGCGTAGACGATCAGCAGGATGGAGCCGCGGTCCACCAGGCCGGTCAGTTTGGCGTGGCGGGCGAGCCAGCCCTTGAGCAGCGGGCGACACAGCTGGCCCACGGCGAACGGGGCCAGGATCTGCAGGCCGATGTCGAGGATGGATTGCAGATGGATGCCGCCATTTGCGCCGCCGATCGTCAGGGCGACCAGAAGCGGCGTCACGATCACGCCCAGCAGATTCGACAGGCTGGCGCTGGTCAGGGCGCCCGCGACATTGCCTCCGGCGATGGAGGTGAAGGCGATGGAGGACTGCACCGTGGACGGCAACAGGCACAGATAGAGCATCCCGGTCAGCAGATCGGGCTGAAGCGAGCCGCGCATCAGGAAGACGAGGCAAAGCCCCAGCAGCGGAAACAGCAGGAAGGTCGACAGGAAGACCGTGCCCTGAAGCCGCCAGTGCAGCAGGCCCGCGCCGATGGCCGCCGGCGACATCCGCGCGCCATACAGGAAGAACAGCAGGGCGATGGCCGCCTTGACCACCCAGTCCATGACCACGGCGGCCTGTCCGCTGGCGGGCAGCAGCGCCGCCAGCACCACCATGCCGATCAGGGCCAGAAGATAGCCGTCGATCGGCAGGCGGGACAGGAGGCGACGCATCGCGCACAGATACGCGTTCGCCGCTTCGCTTCAAACCCTCGGGTGGTCAGGCCCCGGCGCGGTTCTCGACCAAGTCGTCCACGACGGAGGGATCGGCCAGGGTCGAGGTGTCGCCCAGGGCGCCGATCTCGTTCTCGGCGATCTTGCGCAGGATGCGACGCATGATCTTGCCCGAGCGGGTCTTGGGCAGGCCCGGCGCCCACTGGATCACGTCGGGCGCGGCGATGGGGCCGATCTCGTGGCGGACGTGGGCGACCAGGGCCTTGCGCAGCTCCTCGGTCGCCTCGACCCCCTTGTTCAGGGTGACATAGGCGTAGATGCCCTGGCCCTTGATGTCGTGGGGGTAACCGACGACCGCCGCCTCGGCGACGTCGTCATGCAGGACCAGGGCGCTCTCGACTTCGGCCGTGCCCATCCGGTGGCCCGACACATTGATGACGTCGTCCACCCGGCCGGTGATCCAGTAGTAGCCGTCCGCGTCGCGGCGGCAGCCGTCGCCAGTGAAGTAACGGCCCGGATAGGTCGAGAAATAGGTGTCGAAGAACCGCTGGTCGTCGCCATAGACGGTGCGCATCTGGCCCGGCCAACTGTCGGTGATGCACAGATTGCCGGACGCGGCGCCCTCCAGGGGCTGACCCTCGGCGTCCACGATCTCAAGCTCGACGCCCGGCAGGGGCAGGGTCGCCGATCCGGGCTTCAGGTCCGTGGCGCCGGGCAGGGGGGTGATCAGATGGCCGCCCGTTTCGGTCTGCCACCAGGTGTCCACGATGGGGCAACGACCGTCGCCGACCACCTCGTGATACCAGCGCCAGGCCTCGGGATTGATCGGCTCGCCCACCGTGCCCAAGAGACGCAGTGAGGCCCGCGATGAGGCTTTGACCGGCGCATCGCCTTCGCGCATCAGGGCGCGCAGGGCCGTGGGGGCCGTGTAGAAGATCTCCACCTTGTGCTTGTCCACCACCTGCCAGAACCGGCCGGCGTCGGGATAGTTGGGCACCCCCTCGAACATCAGGGTCGTCGCCGCATTCGCGAGCGGCCCATAGACCATGTACGAATGGCCAGTGACCCAACCCACGTCGGCGGTGCACCAGAAGACCTCGCCGGGGCGATAGTCGAAGACGATCTCGTGCGTCCAGGCGGCCCAGAACAGATAGCCGCCCGTGGTGTGCAGCACGCCCTTGGGCTTTCCGGTCGAACCCGAGGTGTAGAGGATGAACAGCGGATCCTCGGCGTTCATCGGCTCGGGCGGGCAGTCGGCGCCGACCTTCACGGCCTCCAGCCCATAGTCGAAGTCGCGGCCCTCGATCATCGGCACATCGCGGTCGGTGCGGCGCACGACCAGGACGGTGTCGACCTCCACCTTGGTCAGGGCCTCGTCCACATTGGCCTTCAGCGGCACATGTTTGCCGCCGCGCAGACCTTCGTCTGCGGTGATGACCAAGTTGGACCCGCAGTCCTCGATCCGGCCGCACAGGCTGTCGGGCGAGAAGCCGCCGAAGACGACGGAGTGGATGGCCCCGATGCGGGCGCAGGCCAGCATGGCGTAGGCCGCCTCGGGGATCATGGGCAGATAGAGCGTGATCCGGTCGCCCTTCTTGGCCCCATGCGCCTTCAGCACATTGGCCATGCGGCAGACCTCGGCATGCAGTTCGCCGAAGGTGATGTGGCGGCTGTCGGCGGGATCGTCGCCTTCCCAGATGATGGCGACCTCGTCCTTGCGGTGGGGCAGGTGGCGGTCGATGCACTCGACGGAGACGTTCAGAACGCCGTCCTCGAACCAGCGAATGCGGAAGTCTTCCTTGTCGAACGAGACGTCCTTGATCCTGGTCGGCGGGGTGATCCAGTCCAGACGCCTGGCCTGTTCGGCCCAGAAGGCGTCGGGCGTCTCGCGCGCCGCGATCCGCGCCGCCTCATAGGTCTCCCGGTTCATATGGGCCTTGGCGGACCAGTCGGCAGGGACGGGATAGAGGTCGGGATCAGGCACGCGAGACATCTCCTGGGGAAATCAGAATCCGTATTTGGCGAACAGGATCAGACGGGTCATGTCGCCGCTGGCGCCGGTCTCGATCTCGCGATCAGCGAACATAAGCTCGGCCCCCACATCAAACGCAGTAACCGGCGACCAGATCAAATTCGCATGGATGCTCTGGGCGGAACGGTTGACCGTCAGGCCGGTGAAACCGGTGTCGTTGTCCACCTTCTGGGCCGACCAGATCAGGCTGGAGCGCCAGCCGGGCGCCCAGACGTGGCGATAGGCGGCGAAGCCGGCGACCAGGCCGATCGAGTCCAGCTCTCCCGAGGCGTCCAGCACCGCGTCGTTGGAGAAGTTCAGCCCGACGTAGCGGCCGATGCCCTCGCCGCCGGTCAGCATCAGGCGGATGTCGTCCTTGGACCCGACCTTGATCTTGGTCGAGGCCGACAAGCCCCAGCCGGTCGCGGTGGAATCGATGTCGGTCGCCGGGTTCTGGTATTTCAGCTGACGCAGCAGGCCGGCGAACTGCAGGTCGCCCCACGGCCGCGTCATGGCGTAGCGGGCGGTGACGTCGGGCAGGCTGTTGTCGTCGGCGATCACGCGAGCGCCGCCGCCGAACGGGCTGACGGTCGTCTCGGGGTTCTCGACCGAGATCGAAAGGGGGCCGCGCGTGTAGCGGACCTGGGCCTGGCGGACGAAGACGGTGCCTTCCGCCGCGCCGATGAAGTCGGCGGATTCGGGCAGGACGGCGGTGTTCTGGAAGTTCGTCCATTCCTGGCCGATCAGCCAGTTGTCGATGGTGACGAAGGCGCGGCGCAGGGCCGGATTGGCCGGGCTGGTCGTGCGCTGATCGCCGGCGCCGGGCAGGGTCTGGAAATCCATTTCCAGCCGGGTGCCGATCTTGTGGCCGCCGACCACGCCGTCGGTGGTCAGCCAGAACCGGGTCTGACGGGCGTTGAAGTCGGTCGCCGTATCCTCGTCGGCGCCGCCGATGGGGATGGAGCCGGGGATGTGGAATTCACGCAGGGCGTCGCCGTTCGCGGGATCGCCGCCGGAATAGTTCGAGACCGAGGCGTCCACCTTGACGAAGCCGCCGAACTTGACCGTGTGGTCGCCGATGCGGAAGCCGTCGCTGGGCACGGGGGCGGCGGCCTGCTGGACCGGCGCCGGGGCGGCCGGGCGGGTTTCCAGGCGGATGATGTCCTGCTGCGCGGCCTGCTGGGTCCGGGCCGCGACGACCTCGGACTTCAGCGCGTTCAGCTGAGCTTCGAGCTGGGCGATGCGCGCCTCGAGCGCGGCCTGGTCCTGGGCCGAGGCGATGCTGGGCGACGCCAGCAGCGCGACGGCGGCGGCTCCCGCCATTAGACTTGTCTTGATCATGATGAATCCTCCCGCGCCCGTCTAACGCGAGCGTCCCTTCGAAAACCTTTCCGCCTCCCACCGACGCTGGCCATTGGCCATTGGTCTAATTTCGACCAAAGTCGAACCGGGCCATGATGTCGCGTGACGTGGCCGAAACAGACGCCACGCACGGGAAGGACGCCATGGATCGCATCGTCATCGCCGACGACCATCCGCTGTTTCGGGCCGCGCTGCGGTCCGCCGTCGCCAAGGCGGCGCCGGGCGCGGCCGTCGTGGAATGCGCCAGCCTGGCCGAGGCCCGCTCCGCGATGCAGGCGGGATCGACGGACCTCTTGCTGCTGGACCTGAAGCTGTCGGACGTCGAAGGCCTGGCCGGCCTGGCCGCCGTGCGCGCCGAACAGCCGACCGTGCCGGTCGCCGTCGTCTCGGCCAGCGAGGAGGCGGCGGTGGTGCGCCATGCGCTGGGCCTGGGCGCGGCCGGTTTCATTCCCAAGTCCTCGTCCCTGCCGCAGATGATCGAGGCCATCGCCGCCATCCTGGCCGGGGACGGCTGGGCGCCGGACGTGCCGGACGCGGACGAGGACGACGACGTGGCCGGTCGCGTCGCCAGTCTGACGCCGTCGCAACTGCGGATCCTGGAGGGGCTGAAAGCCGGTCGGCTGAACAAGCAGATTGCCTTCGAGTTGGGCGTGTCGGAGGCGACCATCAAGGCGCACCTGACCAGCGTCTTTCGCAAGCTGGGCGTTCAGAACCGAACCCAGGCGGTGATCCTGGCCACGCAGATGGACCCCGCCTAGCTCGACAGGAAGGCCTTCAGCGTCGCCGGCTTCAGAGGTTTGGGCAGCAGCACGGCGCCCGCCGCAGAGGCCTGTTCCTTCAGGCCGTCGCGGGTGTCGGCCGTCACCAGGGCGATGCGGCGCACGCCGCGCGGCCTCAACCAGTCGATGACGTCGAAGCCTTCGGGCCCATCGCCCAGGTGAAGATCGACCACGGCGGCGTCAAACGGACCCTCCGCCGCCTTGGCGGCTTCGACCCCGGCCGCCAGGGTCGGCCTGGCGCCCCAGCGGGTCAGCAAGGCGTTCAGCGCGTCCAGTATCACCGGCTCATTGTCCACGCACAGGACGCGCAGACCGGCCAGCGGCAGACGCGGCTCGCGCACCGGCGCGACCTCGATCACCGGCTCGGGCGCGGTCCGGGGCGCGATGATGCGGAAGGTCGCGCCGCGTCCGACGCGCGAGCTGAGTTCGAGCGGATGATCCAGCAGGGCCGACAGTCGGCGAACGATGGCCAAGCCCAGACCCGCGCCCGGCTCGTCCACCGGCGCGCCCGGCAGGCGCACGAACTCGCCGAAGACGGTCTCGTGGTCGGCGTCGGCTATGCCTCGCCCGGTGTCGCTGACGAACAGACGCACGGTGTCGCCATGCGGCCGGGCGCCCACCACGACACGGCCCGTGTCGGTGTAGCGAATGGCGTTGGCCAGAAGGTTCTGTAGCATCGAGCGCAGCAGGTCCCGGTCCGACGCCGCCCACAGTCGCGTCGGCGCGATCTTCAACCGCAGGCCCTTGGCCTGGGCCACCGGCCCGAACTCGCGCCGAAGCTCGTCGAACAGGCCGCCCAGCGACAGTCGCGTCACATTGGTCCGCACCCCGCCCGCCTCCAGCTTCGACAGGTTCAGCAGGGCGGTCAGCAGGCGGTGGGCGCTGTCGATGGCCCGGTCGGCGTTGACGGCCAGGGTGCGGCTGGTCGGGTCGGCGTCGGGGCCGGAAACGGCGGGCTCCTCCTTCAGGGCGGCGATGAACAGCCGCGCCGCGTGCAGGGGTTGCAGCAGGTCGTGGCTGGCGGCGGCCAGAAAGCGGCTCTTGGAGGCGGTGGCTTCCTCGGCGACGCGGCGGGCCTCGTCCAGTCGGGCGGTGCGGTCCGCGACACGGGCCTCCAGCCGTTCGTTGGCCTCCTCCAGCTCGCGCGCGGCGCGTCGCAAGGCGGTGATGTCGGTATAGCTGGTCGCATAGCCGCCGCCGGGAATGGGCGCGCCGGATGAGCGCAGCACCCGGCCGTCAGGCTGCTGGCGTTCGTGATCGTGCGGGATGCGGCGGCTCAGCGCCTCCAGCCGCCGCTCGACCCAGGCCTCGATGTCGTCGGGGCTTTCGCCGCGTTCGGCGTTCAGGCGATAGATGTTGGCGATGGGCAGGCCGACGTGGACGAAACCGACGGGCAGGTCGAACATGGCGACATAGCGCCGGTTCCAGGCCGTGACGCGCAGGTCGTCGTCGACCACGATCACGCCCTGGTCGATGTTGTCCAGCGTGGTCTGCAGCAGGTCGCGGTTGAACTGGACGGCCTGGGACGCCTCGTCCAGCATCCGCACGACATCCTCCGGCGCGCGACCGACGCCGGCCAGGGCTGCCGCGATGACTCGCCGGGCCGAGGCCGCGCCGATGGCGCCCGCCAGCATCCGCTCCGCCGCCCGGGCCAGGGCCGCGTCCGCCGGGTCGGCGTCGCGCAGTCGGCGATCGGCCTCTCGGGACCAAGCGGCGAAGGCGCGCTCGGCGCGCTCGTCGCCGATGAAGCGGGCGACCAGGGCGCGCAGGTCTCCGACCGAGGCGCCGGACGGCGGCGAGCCGATCTCCAGCCAGTCCGGCCCCAGCCGGTCCACGAAGGCGCGCGCCTGGACCCGGTCGATCAGGCGCGGCTGGGCGAAGCGCGACACACCCACATAGGCGGCCAGGTTCAGCGACAGGCTGACGAAGACGCCCAGCGCCAACGGATCGCGGATGCCCATCATGACGTGAAGATGCCAGGGCGCGTCCGGCACCAGCTGGGGCAGGGCCAGCATGACGACCCAGACGCCGCCGCCGACCAGCAGCCCGGCCAGCGCGCCATGAGCGTGCCCGCCTCGCCACAGCACGGCGCCGAACAGCGCCGGGGCCAGCTGGGCCATGGCCGCGAAGGACACCAGCCCCATGGCCGCCAGCCCCCGCGACTGGTCCATCGCCTGGTAATATAGCCAGGCCAGCAGCAGGATGGCGACGATGGCGACGCGCCGCACCTGCAGGATGGTCCCCGCCATGTTCGAGGCGTCGCCGCGCGCACGCCAGCGATCCCGCGCCAGGAACGGCAGGATCAGGCTGTTGGACACCATGGCCGACAGGGCCACGGCCTCGACGATGACCATCGCGGTGGCGGCCGAGAAGCCGCCGACGAAGACGATGGCGGTCAGGGTCGCCTCGCCTCTTCCAAAGGGCAGGGCCAGGACCAGCAGGTCCGGGTTCACCGCCGGGGCGAACAGGGCGCCGGCCGCCACTAGCGGCACGATCGCCAGACTGGTCAGCAGCAGATAGAGGGGAAAGATCCAGCGCGCCCGCTTCACGTCCGACGGGGCCGCGCCCTCGACGAAGGCGACGTGGAACTGCCGCGGCAGGCAGAAGATCGCCAGGGTCGCCACCAGGGTGATGGCGGTGAAGCGCGAGGTGATCTGCGGCGGCGCGGCCAGGGCGCCGAGCCCGTCGACGATCCGGGTCGGCGCGCCGTCGTCGAACAGAAGAAACAGGGCGAAGACGGCCACGAAGACCAGCGCGCCCAGCTTGACGATGGATTCCAGACCGATGGCCTGGATCAGGCCGCGATTGTGCTCGGTCAGATCGGGACGGCGGGCGCCGAACAGAATGGCGAAGCCCGCCAGCACCGCCGCCAGGGCCAGGACCGTCAGGCGCTCCGACCCCGCCGCCACCGTCCCCCGGGTCAGCAGTTCGCCGGCCATGGACAGGGATTTCAGCTGAAGGGCGATGTAGGGCAGCGATCCCAGGATGGCCAGGATCGTCACCGCCGCGCCCAGCGTCTGGCTCTTGCCGTAGCGAGAGGCCACGAAGTCGGCGATGGAGCCGACGTTCTCGCGCCGGGCGGCGGCGGCGATGCGCCGCCACAGGGGGAACATGACCGTCAGGCCGATGACCGGCCCGATATAGATGGGCAGATATTCCCAGCCGTCGCGCGCGGCCGTGCCGACCGCGCCGTAGTAGGTCCAGGACGTGCAGTAGATCGCCAGGGACAGGGCGTAGATCGACGGTCCCAGGCCGCCGCCCCGGCTGCGTACCGAAGGCCGTTCCTGATGCCAGGCCACGGCGAACAGCACCGCCATATAGGCGACGACCAGGCCGAAGATCAGCAGGATGAACATGGCCGCATCAGACCCGGACGGTGAAGGTTTCACAAGCGAAAGGGCGGGCCGTTCGAAAACGGCCCGCCCCCTCATTCACGCCTGAAAGCAGGATCAGGCGTTCAGATCGACGTCCTTGCCTTCCTTGACCAGCAGGAAGCCCAGCACGACCGTCGCCAGCGCCACGACGATCGGATACCAGAGGCCGAAGTAGATGTTGCCGGTCGCCGCCACCATGGCGAAGGCCGTGGTGGGCAGGAAGCCGCCGAACCAGCCGTTGCCGATGTGATAGGGCAGCGACATGGAGGTGTAGCGGATATTGGTCGGGAACATCTCCACCAGGGCGGCGGCGATCGGCCCGTAGACCATAGTCACATAGAACCCGAGGATGAACAGGATCAGCACCACCATCGGCTTGTTGACCAGGGCGCTGTCCGCCTTGGCGGGATAGCCGGCGGCGGCCAGGGCTTCGCCCAGACCGGCGTCCCAGGTCTTCTTCTGGGCGGCGAAGTCGGCCGGGACCATGGCCTCGCCTCGGAAGCTGTGGATCACCGACTGGTCGCCGATACGAACCTCGGCCACCGTCCCGGCAGGCGCCGCGACGTTGGTGTAGGTCACGCCCGCCTTGGCCAGATAGGACTTGGCCAGGTCGCAGGAGTGGTTGAACACCGTCTTGCCGACCGGATCGAACTGAAGGTTGCAGTCCGCCGGATCGGCGTAGACCACGACCGGCGCCGAGGCGGCGGCGGCGGCCAGGCGCGGATTGGCGGCCTGCGTCAGGGCGTTGAACAGCGGGAAATAGGTCAGGGCGGCGATCAGGCAGCCGGCCAGGATGATCGGTTTTCTGCCCACCTTGTCCGACAGCCAGCCCCAGAAGACGAAGAAGGGCGAGGCCGCCAGAAGGGCGATGGCCAGAAGGACATAGACCAGGGTCGCATCCACCCGCAGCACCCGCTCCAGGAAGAACAGGGCGTAGAACTGGCCGGTGTACCAGATGACGGCCTGGCCAGCGGTCAGGCCGACCAGGGCGATCAGGACCAGTTTCAGGTTCGGCCATTTGCCGAAGCTGTCCTTCAGCGGGGTCTTGGAGCCCTTGCCCTCGGCCTTCATGCGGTTGAACGACGGGCTTTCGGCCAGCTTCAGGCGGATCCAGAGGGACACGCCCAGCAGCAGGATCGAGACTAGGAACGGAATGCGCCAGCCCCAGGCGGCGAAGGCTTCCTCGCCGACCGCGAAGCGGACGCCCAGGATGACCGCAAGGCTGAGGACCAGGCCGGCCGTGGCCGTGATCTGGATGAAGGAGGTGTAGAAGCCGCGCTTGCCCTGCGGGGCGTGCTCGGCGACGTAGGTGGCGGCGCCGCCGTATTCGCCGCCCAGGGCCAGGCCCTGGATCAGGCGCATCAGCACCAGGATGATCGGCGCTGCGATGCCGATGACCGCATAGGGCGGCAGCAGGCCGACGACGAAGGTCGAAAGCCCCATCAGAAGCATGGTCACCAGGAAGGTGTTCTTGCGTCCCCAAAGGTCGCCCAGCCGACCGAAGACGATGGCGCCGAAGGGCCGCACAGCAAAGCCGGCCGCGAACGCCATCAGGGCGAAGATGTAGCCCGTGGTCTCGTTCACGCCCGAGAAGAACTGGACCGTGATGATCGCCGCCAGCGATCCGTAAAGATAGAAGTCGTACCACTCGATGACGGTGCCGACCGATGAGGCGAGGATGACCAGACGATCGCTGCGATCGACGGTGTGTTCCTTCCCCCCGGACGCAATTGGTGCGTCGCTCGCCATATTCATTTCCTCCCAAGTCGCCGTTGTCGGCCGTTCTGCGCGTCCCTATCGGACACGTGGACGGCGACATTGGCGCAGGGAGGCGCGGCTGGAGAGAGCGACTTTGGTCGAGGATCGTCGGTCGCCAAGGCGGCCTTGGGGTCGAGGATCGGCGGTCCTCAAGGCCGCGCAGAGCGCGGATCAGTAGGCGTTGATGCGGCTCAGCAGCACCGGCACGGTGCGCCACATGATCTTCAGGTCGTCGCGGAAGGACCAGCCGGCGGCGTAGGCCAGGTCGGCCTCGACACGTCGCGCCATGCAGTCCAGGCGCCGGATCTCGCCGCGCAAACCCAGCGTCTGGGCCACGCCGGTGAGGCCTGGCCTCACGGCGAACCGCTCGACATAGCGGGGCAGAAGCGCGCCATAATGCAGGTCGTGGACCAGGGCGTGCGGCCGGGGGCCGACCAAAGACATGTCGCCCCGGATCACGTTCATCAGCTGCGGCAGTTCGTCTAGGCTGGCGGCCCGAATGACGGCGCCGACGCGGGTCACGCGGCGGTCGCCCAGGACGGCGTGAACGACGGCGTCGCCGTCTTCGGCCACCGTCATGCTGCGGAACTTCAGGATGGTGAAGACCTGACCGCTGCGGCCGGTGCGGCGCTGCCGGAACAGCACGGGGCCCGGGCTCTCGATCACGATCGCCAGGGCGATCAGGACCAGGACCGGCGCCAGCAGCACCAGGGCCGCGCCGGCGAGGAGCAGGTCCGCCGCGCGCTTGCAGGCCGCCGAGCCGCGTCCGCGGCGAAACGCTGGTGACCAGGCGCGGGCCGATCCGTCCATCATCGGCCACAGTCCCGGCGCGCGCGGGAGGTAGGGACGGGGCAGGCTGTCGAACATCTCGGCCTTGTCCATCATGGGTTCAGCCGTCGATGGAAATGACGGGGCCCAGCGCGGGCTGGCCGACGCCGCGCCGCGCGCTACGACGCTTCAGCCAGGCGCGGATCCGTGTCTGCATCGGATTGTCGATGGCGAAGTGGAAGGCGAAGGCGAAGGCGACGGCCGCCATCACGCCCATACCCCACAGGCTCCACTGGGCGGCTGTCGACAGGGCGAACTTGGCGGCCAGCACATTGACCACGCCGAACCAGGCGATGCGGACCACCTCATTGGTGATGAACATGGAGAAGGAGACCATGGCCGCCGTCTCCACCAGTTTGGAGGGCTTGCGAACGGGCACGGCGCCGGCGGCCAGGATGACGACGGAGATCAATGTCAGGGCGATCAGAGCATGCTTGTCGTGAAGCTCGAGGGCGAAGAAGCCGGCGGCGGCGATCACGCCGGCCCAGCCGGCCAGACGCGGGGCGATCCAGACCTTCTGGGCGAACCAGGCCAGGCACATGCCCAGGAAGAACAGCGGCAGGGCGCGCACGATGCCGAAGCCCATCGGCATCTGATAGACGGGATAGTCGACGATCCACCAGCACAGCTGGTTGGCGGCCAGATAGACGCCCACGCCCAGCGCCAGGGCGGACCAGGGGCCCAGCCGCATCAGGCCGCGAATGATCCAGGGGAAGGCCAGATAGCAGCCGATCAGGGCCGAGATCGACCAGGTCGGGGCGTTCCAGCCCAGGCCGCCGTGAACGCCATAGGATTGCAACAGCAGCAGCTGCGCCGGCAGTTGGTCCCAGGCGAACCATTCGGGATTGCGGGGCGGGGCGCCGGCGGCGGTGGCCAGCAGGACCAGGCCCACCAGCGACAGGCCCATGATCAGGTGGGCGGGGACGACGCGCAGGAACCGCTTCAGGAAGAAGTCGCCTGGCGACATCCGGCCCTTGTCCACCGCCGCGCCATAAACCCGCATCAGCACATAGCCGCTGTCGATCAGGAAGAAGTTGGTCAGCAGGAAGCCGCCGCGCTCGAAGATCGGATTGAGCACGTCCGCCAGCGGCGCAGGGCCCGCCGCCTGGAAGTGATGCAGGATGATGAGGAAGGCCACGATGAAACGCAGCGCATCCAGCCAGCCGCCTCGCGCGATCTGGGCTGTCTCATTCCGGGTCGAAAACAGGCTCCACGGCATCGAAAACGCCTCCTATGACCTTCGGGTCGCAAGAGGCGGGCCGGGAATGCGGCGAAATCAGCCCCGGACGAGGCGCAGGAATTCCTCGCGGGTGCGGGGGTCGTCACGGACCACGCCGATCAGGTGGCTGGTCGACAGGCTGGCGCCCGGCGCATTGACGCCGCGCAGGGTCATGCAGCTGTGCTCGGCCTCGATGACCACGCCGACGCCGTGGGGGCGCAGCACGGTCTGGATGGCCTCGGCGATCTCGGAGGTCATCTTCTCCTGGATCTGCAGGCGCCGCGCGAAGCCGCGCACCACGCGGGCCAGTTTGGAGATGCCGACGACGCGGTCAGTCGGCAGATAGGCGACGTGGGCCTTGCCCACGACCGGCAGCATGTGGTGCTCGCAGAAGCTGACGAAACGGATGTCCTTGAGCACCACCAGCTGGTCGTAGCCGCCCGTCTCCTCGAAGGTCTTCTCCAGATAGGAGAGGGGATCGACCTCATAGCCGGAGAACAGTTCGCGATAGCTGCGCGCGACCCGGGCCGGCGTCTCCAGCAGACCTTCGCGGTCGGGGTTGTCCCCCGCCCATTCGATCAGGGTGCGGACGGCGGCTTCGGCGTCGGCCTGGGAAATCTTGGATGCGGGGGCGTCGGTCATGGCGGCCTACATAGCGGGGCGGTTCAAGGAATGGGAGGGCTTCTCCCGCCATTTACGAAGCGGCGCCGTATTCAGACCCTGTCGGCGAAAAAGAGAGTCTGAATAGTGCAGATCGTCTGAAATCGGCCGATCCACACGCCCCCTCTGGACCGGATCGGAGATTGGGACGCAGGCGGTGGAATGCAAGACGGCGAGGGCGGGTCGGAGCATTCGACCCGCGGTCCGTGAAAAGAATCTGCGCCGCGTCGGGCCTGTAACCTTATCCATTTCCGCGCGTTACGGCTCAGCTGGAAGGGCAGAGAGGGCCTTATGACGGACGTCGAGACCAAGGACAATGAGGCCGCGTTCGGGATTGCCGGGCTGGACAACATCCTGGCCGGAGGGTTGGAGCGCGATCGCCTGTTCCTGCTGGAAGGCAATCCGGGCACCGGCAAGACGACGGCCGCGATGCGCTTTCTGATGACGGGCGCGGCGGCCGGCGAGACGACGCTGTACATCACCTTGTCCGAAACCGAGGAAGAGCTGCGGGCGACGGCGAGATCGCACGGTTGGTCGCTTGAAGGCATCAACCTTTTCGAACTGGTGCCGCCGGAGAGCCTGCTGGACGAACAGCAGCAGCAGAGCCTGCTCTATTCGTCGGATCTGGAGCTGGGCGAGACTAGCCGGATGATCCTGGAGGCGGTCGAACGCCTGCAGCCGCAGCGGGTGGTGATCGACAGCCTTTCGGAAATCCGCCTGCTGGCCCAGGGGTCGCTGCGCTATCGCCGTCAGGTGCTGGCGCTAAAGCACTATTTCGCCAAGCGCGGCGTGACGGTGCTGCTGCTGGACGATCTGACCACCGACGCCAACGACAAGACAGTCCACAGCGTGACGCACGGCGTCATCCAATTGCAGGAGCTGGCGCCCGAATACGGGGCCGAACGCCGGCGCGTGCGGGTGATGAAATATCGCGGGCGTCGATTCCGCGGCGGATACCACGACTTCACCATCAAGACCGGCGGGCTGGAGGTCTATCCCCGCATCGTCGCGTCCGAACATCGCACCCGGTTCAAGCGCGAGCCGATGTCGAGCGGAGTTCCAGCGCTGGACGCCCTGTTGGGCGGCGGCATCGCGCGCGGGTCCAGCGCCCTGATCCTGGGGCCGGCGGGCACGGGCAAGTCGTTGTTCGCGGTCAACTTCGCGGTGGCGGCGATCCGGCGCGGCGAGAAGGCCGCCCTGTTCATCTTCGACGAGGAGCTGGGGTTGCTGTTCGACCGGATGCGCCAGATCGGCATCGATCTGGAGGCCATGCAGGACGACGGCGCCCTGATCGTCGAACAGGTGGACGCCGCAGAGCTGTCGCCTGGCGAGTTCGCGGCCCGCGTTCGTCACTGCGTTTCGGAACAGGACATTAAGACCGTCGTGATCGACAGTCTGAACGGCTATCAGGCGGCCATGCCGCAGGAGCAGTTCCTGGTGCTGCACATCCATGAGCTGCTGCAGTATCTGAACCGCCAGGGCGCCTCGACCTATCTGACGGTGGCCCAGCATGGACTGGTCGGCGACATGAAGGCGCCGGTCGATGTCACCTATCTGGCCGATACGGTGATCCTGCTGCGCTATTTCGAGGCGGCAGGGAATGTCCGCCGGGCCGTGTCCGTCATCAAAAAGCGCGCCGGCGGCCATGAGAAGACCATCCGCGAGTTTGACGTGGGTCCTGACGGCCTCGTCTTCGGCGATCCGCTTGTCGGCTTTCAGGGCGTGCTGCGCGGAGTGCCCAACTTCGTCGGTCATGGCGCGGGCCTGATGGGCGACCCCTCTGCATGAGCCGCGGTGGAGAGTTATCGGAACGCGCCTTGATCCTGGCGCCTGCGGGGCGCGACGCCGCCGTGGCCGCCGCCATCCTGAAGGAGGCGGGAACAGCCGCCCTGGTGTGCGACGCCCTGGACAGCCTGCTCGAACGCCTGGCCGAGGGGGCGGGACTGGCGGTGATCGTGGAGGAGGCGTTGACCTATGGCGACCTCGCCCCCCTGTCGGCCTGGATCGAGGCCCAGCCGTCGTGGTCGGACTTTCCGTTCCTGGTGCTGAACCGGCGCGGCGGCAGCGTCGAACGCAACCCGATGGCGCGCCGGCTGTCGGTCACCCTGGGCAACGTCAGCTTTCTGGAGCGGCCCTTTCATCCGACCACCCTGGTCAGCGCGGTCGATACGGCGCTGAGAGGCCGCAAGCGCCAGTATGAGGCGCGAGAGCGGATCGCGGAGATCCAGCGCGCGGAAAGCCTGCTGGAACGCCGGGTCGTCGAACGCACCGCCCAGCTGGAAGCGGCCAATCGCGAGCTGGCCGCGCAGATCGCCGAGCGAGAGAAGGCCGAAATCGCCCTGAGGCAGGCGCAGCGGCTGGAGGCCGTCGGTCAGCTGACCAGCGGGGTGGCCCACGACTTCAACAATCTGCTGACCGTGGTGCTGGGCAATGTCGATCAGTTGAGGAAGAACGAGAGCGACCCGAAGGTCCTTAGGCGGTTGGACATGATGCGTGAGGCCTCGCAAAGGGGGGCGCGGCTGACGGCCCAGATGCTGGCCTTCTCGCGTCGGCAGAAGCTGGAGCCGCGCGCCGTGGATCTGAACGAGACGGTGCGAAGCATGGGCGACATGTTGCAGAGCGCCATCGGCGGCAGCGTGCAAATCGAACCCCCGCACCTGGCGTCCGACCTGTGGCCGGCCATGATCGACCCGACCCAGATCGAACTGGTGATCCTGAACCTGGCCATCAATGCGCGCGACGCCATGGACGTCGGCGGGTCGCTGACCATCAGCACGGAGAACGCCTCGATCCGGGCGCCCCGGCAGCGCGAGGATCTTCCGGCCGGCGACTATGTGGTGGTGTCGGTCAGCGACACGGGCTCGGGCATGACCGAGGAGGTGTTGTCGCGGGCGTTCGAGCCCTTCTTCACCACCAAGGAGGTCGGCAAGGGGTCGGGCCTGGGTCTGAGCCAGGTGTTCGGCCTGGCCAAACAGTCGGGCGGCGGCGTCAGCATCGACACCCAGGTGGGTCGAGGCACCACGATCCGCATCTTCCTGCCGCGCGCTAAGGCGACGCCGACGCTGGAGCGCGAGCCCAGCGGCGAACTGTTCGCGGCGCGCGACGCGGGTCTGGTCGTGCTGGTCGTCGATGACGACGAGGCGGTGCGCAACGTCACGGCGGGCTTTCTGAGCGACCTGGGCTATGACGTCATCGAGGCGGACAGCGGCGGCGCGGCGCTGGAGACGCTGGAGCGGCACGCCAAGATCGACGCCGTGGTGCTGGACTTCGCCATGCCGGGCATGAACGGCGGCGAACTGGCGCGCGAACTGAAGGTGCGCCGTCCCGACGCGCCGATTCTGTTCGCCACCGGATACGCCGACGCCGAGGCGCTAACGGACGTGGGCGAGGACCTGATCGTGCGCAAGCCGTTCACCCAGGCCGAACTGGCGCGCAAGCTGTCGCGGACCCTGGCGGCCGCCTGATTCGCTTCGGTGCCGGTGGTTAGCGGCCTGTTAACCATCCTCCCGGCATTTTCTGCCCAGTGATTTGCGGGAGCGTGGGCCGATGAACGGCGCGGAAGTTCTGGATATAGGGCGCGACGCCATCTGGCTGACGATCCAGCTGTGCCTGCCGGTGCTGCTGGTGGGGCTGGTGGTCGGCGTGGTGATCGGCCTGTTTCAGGCCCTGACGCAGATCCAGGAACAGACCCTGATCTATGCGCCCAAGATCATCGCCATCTTCGTGTCCCTGCTGCTGTTCCTGCCGCTGATGGGGTCTCTGCTGGGCGGCTTCATGCGTCAGATCGCGGCCCGCATCGCGGGAATGTAGGTGGAGGCTTACGCCACCGCCGATCAGGTCTGGGCCGGGGGGCTGATCTTCGCCCGGATCGCGGCGATCCTGATGCTGATCCCCGGCTTCGGCGAGGCCTATGTGCCGCCGCGCGTGCGGCTGTCGCTGGCCCTGGTCATCAGCCTGGCGCTGTGGCCCGTGGTGCGTGCCGCCCTGCCGGCCCTGCCCGACAGCCTGGGGCTGATGGTGGGATGGATCATCCGCGAGGTGGTGGTCGGCCTGATGATCGGCCTGTTGCTGCGGATGTTCATGACGGCCCTGTCGACGGCCGGCGAGATCGTCTCGCTGCAGACGACGCTCAGCTTCGCCCAGACCGCCAACCCGATGCAGGCCCAGCCGGGCACGACGATCGCCGCCTTCCTGACGTTGCTGGGGGTGACGTTGCTGTTCGCCACCGACACCCACCACCTGTTCATCGCCGGCATGGTGGGGTCCTACAAGCTGATCGCGCCGGCCCAGCCGCTGATGATGGCCGACTTCAGCCAGATGGCGGTGCGGACCCTGGGCGACAGCTTCATGCTGGGGGTGCAGTTGTCCGCGCCGGTGCTGGTCTTCGCCCTGATCTTCAACCTGGCCTCGGGACTGGTGGCGCGGGTCATGCCGTCCTTCCAGGTCTATTTCGCCGCCGCGCCGTTGAGCGTCATCCTGGGTCTGTCGATCTTCGCGCTCAGCCTGGGTGCGCTGGGGACCATCTTCATCGACCGCTACCGCCGCCTGGCGGAGTATTTCGTGTTCGGAGGCCCGAATGGCTGAAGGCGCGGATCCCGAGTCGAAAACCGAAGAGGCGACTCCGCGAAAGCTTGAGGACGCCCGAAAGAAGGGCGACGTCGCCAAGTCGCCGGACGTCGCCCAGGTGTTGTCGCTGGCGGGGGCGGCGGCGGTGATCCTGACGACCGGCGGCTGGTTCGCCTCGTCCATCGCCGAACAGATGCTGCCCTTCATCGCCGCCCCGCACGAGATGCTGGGGGTGCTGAACTCCGGCGCCGGCAACCAGATCATGGCCCGCGCGGTCTGGGCCATCGCCCCCTTCCTGGGGGCGGTGATGCTGGCGACCATCCTGGGCGGGGCGGGGGGCAATCTGATCCAGTCCGGCCTGATCTTCACGGGCGAGAAGCTGAAGCCGAAATGGTCGGCGGTCAGCCCGCTTCAGGGGTTCAAGCGCATCTTCGGCCCCGACGGCCTGGCACAGTTCGTCAAGACGCTGCTGAAGCTGGTCGCCGTCTGCGTGGTCTGCTGGATGGTGCTGAAGCCGCATGTGCGCGAGTTCGAGAACATGGTGGCGATCAGCCCGCTGGCGATCCTGCCGCTGGCGCGCGACATGGCGATCGCGCTGTTCGCCGCCTCGATCATCCTGCTGGGGGCCACGGCCGGGGCCGACTTCATCTGGCAGAAGATGCGCTTCGCCAAGCGGATGCGGATGACGAAGGAAGAGCTGAAGGAAGACTACAAACAGTCCGAGGGCGACCCGCACGTCAAGGCCAAGCTGAAGCAGATCCGCATGCAGCGCAGCCGCCAGCGGATGATGGCGAACGTGCCCAATGCGACCGTGATCGTCACCAACCCGACCCACTATTCGGTCGCGCTTCGCTATGAGCCCGATCAGGGCGACGGAGCGCCGATCTGCGTGGCCAAGGGGGTTGATGCGCTGGCGCTGCGCATCCGGGAGGTGGCGACCGAACACGGGGTGCCGATCATCGAGAACGTGCCGCTGGCGCGCGCCCTGTACGCCACCGTCGAGGTGGACGAGGTCATTCCGCGCGAGCATTTCGACGCCGCCGCCAAGATCATCGGCTTCGTCTTCCAGTCGCGCAAGCGCCGGTAAGAGTGCGTCAGGATTTGAGCGTATGATCAGACCACTGATTCGCGAGGCTGCATGACGCCCACACGACGCCCTTCGTTCGATCTTCTGTCGGCCGTGATGGCGTTCGGCGTGGTGGCGGCGATCGCCGCCCTGGCCTATCCGGCGTTTCGCGCCAACCCGACCTCGGCGCCGGGGCTGATGCTGATCCTGACGGTGGGGGCGATCGCGCTGATCGGTCTGTTTGGCTTCCGCCGCGCGGCGAACGCCACCTCCGGGGGCGACGCGGTGGTCGAGGTGCTGGACGCCATGGCCGAGCCGGCCGCCCTGGTGTGGGACTCCGGCCAGATCCTGGCCTTCAACGGCGCCTGGGCCGAGGCCAACGGTTCGGTCACCGCCCTGCCGCGGGGCAAGTCGGCCCAGGCCCTGTACATGGCCTTCGCCCAGGCGCGGAAGGGCGAGCAGGGCCACGCCATCGTCATGATCGGCGCACGCGAGGTCGAGGTGGTGATCGGCCAGGTCGGGGAGGGCCGGTTCCTGATGCGCGCGGCGCCCGACGCGGTCCTGCCCCTCGCCGCCGCCCCGGTCCATGTCCCCGCCGCCGCGACCGGCGAGGCGCGCGCCATGGCCGCCGGCGCGCCGTTCGGCTCGGCCGTCATCGGGGGCGACGACCTGTTCGCCGGTCGGGCTGAGGACGCCAATCCGGCCCTCGCCGTACTGACCGGCCCGGCCGCCGCACGCGACGCCGCCTTCGGCCATCTGTTCGATCCCGCCGGCGTGGCCGAGGCGCAGCTGAAGCTGGACGCCGGGTCGTCGGGGCCGATCGAACTGGTCGCCCGCGCCTTCCCCGACAAGATGCTGCACCTGTATGTCGCGCCAGAGGGCGAGCGGCGGCGGGTGTGGCTGTTCGACGTCTCGTCGCAGAAGTCGATGGAGCTTCAGCTCAGCCAGGCCCAGAAGATGCAGGCCGTGGGCCAGCTGGCGGGCGGCGTGGCGCACGACTTCAACAATCTGCTGACCGCGATCCAGCTTCAGCTGTCGGGTCTGCTGGAGCGGCATCCCGTCGGCGATCCGTCATATGAGGGGCTGAACGAAATCCGCCAGACGGCCATTCGCGCCGCCGATCTGGTCAGGAAGCTGCTGGCCTTCTCGCGCAAGTCGACGGTGCGGCGCGAGCGGCTGGACCTGGGCGAGCTGGTCGGGGAGTTCGCCATACTGCTGCGACGCCTGCTACGCGAGGACGTGCGGCTGGAGACCGACTACGGCCGCGACCTGCCGGTGGTGCTGGCCGACAAGTCGCAGCTTGAGACGGCGGTGATGAACCTGGCCGTCAACGCCCGCGACGCCATGCGCGGGGTGGTCGAGCCGGGCGACGCCATCGTCACCATCGCCACCCGCCGCCTGACGGGCGACGAGGCGCGGGCGCTGGGCTGGGTCGATGCGCCGACCGAGGAGGTCGCCCTGATCGAGGTGTCGGACACCGGCCCTGGCGTGCCGCCCGAGCTGCTGGACAAGATCTTCGAACCCTTCTTCACCACCAAGGCGGTGAATGAGGGGACCGGCATGGGCCTGGCCACCGTCTATGGCATCGCCCAGCAGGCGGGCGGCCATATCACCGTCAGCAATATCGAGGGGCCCGACTCCAAGACAATGGGCGCCGCCTTCCGCATCTTCCTGCCGGCCGCAGGCGAGGCGGAGCTGGCCGAGGTTCAGCCGGTCGAGGTCAAGGTCAAGGCGCCGCGCGACCTTTCGGGCGCCGGCCGCATCCTGTTCGTCGAGGACGAGGACGCCGTGCGCGGCATCGCCGCCCGCCTGCTGCGCCAGCGCGGCTATGAGGTGATCGAGGCCGCCGACGGCGAGGAGGCCCTGTTGCTGGCCGAGGAGCATGCGGGCCAGATCGACATGATGATCTCCGACGTCATCATGCCGGGGCTGGACGGGCCGTCGTTGCTGAAGAAGGCGCGGCAGTATCTGGGCGATGCGCCGGTGATGTTCATCTCGGGCTATGCCGAGAGCGACTTCTCGGACCTGTTGCAGGACGAGGTCGGCGTGTCCTTCCTGCCCAAGCCGCTGGACATCAAGACCCTGGCGGAACGGGTGAAGCAGGAACTGCACGCGGCCTG
This sequence comes from Brevundimonas sp. FG128, assembly GCF_057809775.1. Taxonomy (NCBI): domain Bacteria; kingdom Pseudomonadati; phylum Pseudomonadota; class Alphaproteobacteria; order Caulobacterales; family Caulobacteraceae; genus Brevundimonas; species Brevundimonas sp. FG128. Next base: position 133,615 of record NZ_JBMDKP010000004.1, on the reverse strand, counting down.
ACAAGGCCGCCGCGCAAAGGCCGTGTCAGGCGGCCCGGCGCAGGGCGGACGGCGCCTTCACATACAGGCCCCGGCGGCCGTTGACGGCGCGGAAGGCGACGGTCTCGCCCTCAAGATTTTCGTCGGCGCCCAGGAACAGGCAGCCGTCGTCGACCAGCCGGCGTTCCAGCCCATCTAGCAGGCGGGCGCGCCGCGACGGCTCCATGTCCGACAGCACGTTGCGGCAGAAGATGACGTCGAACCGGGCGTCGTCCGCCGGCTCGTCCAGCAGGTTGGCGCGGCCGAAGCGCACGGCGTCGGCCAGCTCCGCCTTGACGATCCACTGGTCCTCCATCGGCTCGAACCAGCGCAGCATGGTCCTGGCCGTCAGGCCGCGCTGGATTTCGAAACCGGTGTAGAGGCCCGAACGCGCCTTATCGATGGCGCGCGCCGACAGGTCGGTGGCGACCAGTTCGACCGTGGCGCCGACCTCCAGGCCGGCCATGGCGATGGACCAGGCCTCCTGGCCGGTCGAACAGCCTGCGGACCAGACCTTGATCCGTCCGTCCGGACGCGCCTTCGACAGGGCGGGCAGCAGTTCGTTTTCCAGGATGCGGAAGGGGGCGCGGTCGCGGCGGAACCAGGTCTCGGCGTTCAGCAGGGCCTCGATCACGGCCCAGCCCAGGGAGGCGACGGGATTGGACCACAGGTTCGACAACAGGGCCTCGACATTGGCGTAGCCTTCGCGACGTGCGATCGGACCCAGCCGGTGTTCGGCCAGGTGGATGCGATCCCGCGACAGCCGGTAGCCGGCGCGGGTGGCGAGAAGAGACTGCAGCTTGTCGAAGTCCTCCGGCGTCATGCGGCGATCGCTCCGACCTCCGTCAGCTTGGACTGCAGGATTTCGCCGTCGAACGGCTTCATCACATAGTCGTCGGCGCCGGCGGCCAGGGCCTCGGCGATGCGTTCGGGGCGGGTCTCGATGGTGCAGAACAGCACCTTGGGCGTCTGGCCCCCCGGCAGGGCGCGCAGGCGCCGCAGGAAGCTGATCCCGTCCATCACCGGCATGTTCCAGTCGACCAGAAGCACGTCCGGCATCACGCCGGTGCAATAGGCCAGGGCCTCGGCGCCGTCGGCGGCCTCATCGACCTCATAGCCCAGACCTTCGACGATGCGGCGCGCGACCTTGCGGATGATGCGGCTGTCGTCGACGATCAGGCAGGTTTGGAAATCCAAGGTCGACTCCTCATAGACGCGGCGGCTTTCGCCCGAGGCGCAGGGGCCTTGTATCCCAGATCCCAGTTAATGAGTCGTTTGGAAATCCGTCAGCTGGGCATTCGGGCGACCAGGGCGACTTTGCCGTCTTCAACCTTTACGTGCAAGGCCCCGCCCGCCTCGGTGACCGTCAGCCACAGCCAGTAGGGCTGAATCCACTGGCCGACCAGGCCCTCGGTCAGGCGCTCGCCCGCCAGGCCGACGACGGCCTCGGGCTTCAGACGGGCGCGGGCCCCCTCGGCGAAGCCTTCCAGATAGACCGCGCCGTTTTCGGTGCGGGACTGGATCACGGCGACGCCGCCCATCGGCAGGGCACCGACGGTCAGATAGGCCAGGTTGGCCAGGGCGCGGGCCTGGGGCTTTGAAAACTCACCCTCCGCGATCCGCCAGTCCAGCGAGGCGCGACCACCCTGGGTCATGCCGACGACCAGGGCCTCGATCTCGCGCGTGGTGAACCGTTCGCTGGTGGTGGCGGCGCCGAAGGCGACGCGGGCGAAATGCACCAGGGCGACCATCTTTCTGGCGCTCTGTTCGATCAGGGCCAGGGCGTCCTCGCGCATGTCCTGGGCGGTCGGATCGCGCATCAGATCCAGGCCCGAAACAATGGCGCCGGACGGGCTGATGAAGTCATGGCACAGCTTGGCCGCGACATAGGTGGCCAGTTCGGTCCCATCGACGGGAAGGTCGAGCGGAGCGGCGTCTGCGTCGTCGGTCGGGGTCATGGCGTCTGGAGCACTCGGGTCACAGTTCGTGTCGCGCGCGAAGTTGACGTGATTTGGCGGTTCATGGAACCGTCGGGATGGTCTATCGAGCCGTCGATGACGACCTCTTCCACGACCAAGCTCGCGCGCGACCTCAAGTCCGGCGCCCTTTCCCTGGCCATCGCCGAGATCGCCGAGGAAGCCGCACACTTGATCCTGCCCTATTGGCGCGCCGGAACGGCCGTCGAGACCAAGGCGGACGACAGCCCGGTGACCCAGGCCGACCGCGCCGCGGAGGCCCTGATCCTGGAACGGCTGGCGGCCCTTTATCCCGGCGTCCAGACGGTCGCTGAAGAAGCGGTCTCGGCGAACGGCGCGCCCGCCAGCGCCGAAGAGTGGTTCTGGCTGATCGACCCGCTGGACGGCACGCGCGGGTTCGTGCGCGGCGGCGAGGCCTTCACCGTCAATATCGCCCTGATCCACGGTGACCGCCCGGTCGCCGGCGTGGTGACGGCCCCGGCGACGGCGACGACCTGGCGCACCGACAAGCCGGAGGGCGGCGCCTTCCGTCGTCAGTTCGGCGCCCTTCAGGCCGGCGAGGCCCACGCCGGCGAGGACTGGCGGCCCATCCGGGTGCGCGACCGTCCGCAGGAGGGCATGGCCCTGCTGAGCCACAGCGTCACCGACGAGGAGGCGACGCGCCTGGCCGCCCGCCACGGCTGCAGCCGCTGGCAGGGAACGGACTCCTCGTTGAAATTCTGCCTGATCGCCGAGGGTCGGTTCGACGCCTATCCGCGCACCGGCCCGACCTCGGAATGGGACACGGCGGCGGGACAGGCCGTGCTGGAAGCCGCAGGGGGGCGTGTGCTGGCCGACGACGGTCAGCGGCTGTCCTATGGCAAGTCGCGGTTCCTGAACGGCGCCTTCGTCGCCATGGGCGGCTGAGCCCGCCGCCTTAGGCGTTCGTCTTTCGCAGCAGGTCCTCGGCCCGATCGGCCAGGGCCGGCACGCCCAGTTCACGCGCGGTCATGGCGGCTTCGACCAGGATCATGCCCAGTTCGGCGTATCCGGCCACGCCCATGCGGCGGCGCGCCAGTTGCACCTCGGCCATGCCGATCTGATCGGCGGCCCAGTCCAGCGGCGTCGCTGCGCCCATGCGGGCGCGCAGCCGGGCCTCGAGCATCGTCAGGCCAGCGTGATCCATGACGGCCTCGGCCAGGGCGATCTCGCGCGCCATCCGCCGCTCGCGCGCCAAGGCGCCGATGACCAGGTCGGACCCCTGGGTCAGGCTCTCGGCCTGGGTCAGCAGCATCAGCGGCGGTGTGTCGTCGCCGGCGCGCAGCACCTGGATGGCGGCCCAGTCCAGCGGGCTGTGGTCGGGGGTGAACTGATCGGCGGCGGCATCGAACATGATCCGGCCCTGGGCGTGAGCCTCGGCATGGCCGGCGATAGCGGCCAGGGCCGACAGGCCGGCGCCGCACAGGGCCAGGGCGCGGGCGCGCGTCAGTGGGCGATGGTCGGGCGAGGCGGTCTCCACCAGGGCGCCCAGGTCGCGGCCGGCCTGGTCCAGCAGACGGGCGTCGCGCTGGATCACCCCCATCTCGAGCAGCAGGGACGCGCGGTCCATGCGCAGGTCCATGTCGTTGGTCGCGTCGGCCTGGACGGCGGCGTCCATCAGGGCGGCGGCCTGTTTCAGAGCCTCGACGTCGCCGCTGAGGCGCGCCGTGCGGACCTTCAGCCGCGCCTGGACCGAAGCCAGGCCGGCGGCGATGCGGCGGCTGCGCGGATGGGCGCCCTCCAGCGCGGACAGGGCGCGGTCCAGTCGAACAGGGTCGCCGCACAGGTCGAAACGCAGCATCAGGCCCAGGGCCTTGTCTATCGCCGCCAGCGTGATCTGATCCTCGCCCTGGGCGGTCCGCACAAGGCTGTCGGCGCAGCGGTCGGCCCGGTCCAGGCTGTCGGCCGCGCCGCCGCGACGCGCATGCTCGCGCCACAGGGCCGCCGCACGGTGTTCGGTTTCGAAGGGACGGGCGCAGGAGACGCGTCCGGCGTCCGTGGTTTCGCGCCGGGCCTCGGTCTGCAGCAGGTCCACGCCGATCAGCTCGACCCAGCCCAGGTCTTCGCTCTCCCGCGCCTGGGCGAACAGCTTGCGAAGATCACGACCGAACTCGAACATGCGCTGGACCTCTGTAATCCCGCTTCGGGACGCATGGTGCGTCTCTCTCGGCGTGCAATGCAAACGCAGCGCCGCAAAAGCGGTTCGACTTGGCCTTATGCGCCCGAGATTCAGGCTTCAGCCCAGGTTGGGCGTCCTCTGCTGGCAGCGTTGAAGGGCGGCTCGCGCGGCAGCGGCGTCGGCGTTCAGCTGACGCACCGCCGTGATGCGCGCGCGGGTCTGGTCGGATTCGGCGGCCTGGGACGGCTTTCCGGCGGCTGTGCCCGCCTGCATCGCCGCCAGCGACCAATAGAGGGCGGCGTCATACAGGCGACGCCCCTCTGCGCTCTCGCCGCCTTCCAGCTCGGACGCGGCCTGGGTCAGGCCGGCGCAGCGCACCGCCTCCTCATAGGGGATCAGTCCGACCGAGGGGGCGGCCTGCAGCATGAAGGCGATGCTGGAGAAGGCGAGGAGCGACGACATCGGGCGACCATGGCGCAGTCGCGTGACCAAGGAAAGGCGTCAGATGAGGGAGGTCAGCCGCGTTCCTTCGTCTTGGTGAAGGCGATCTTGGGGAAGCGTTCGCCAACGTAGCCGGTCTCCCAGCTGGACTTGGCCAGGAAGACGGGGGCCTGGTCGATGTCGCGGGCCATCTGGGGGCGATATTTGCCGCTGAAGTCCTCGATGTCGGCGTCGGTTCCCCCCGAGGCTGGAGTGACCCAGCGGGCTTCGGCGTAGGGGGACGGTTCGAAGATGACATCCAGGCCGTACTCCTCGCCCAAGCGGTCGGCCATGACCTCGAACTGAAGCTGGCCCACGGCGCCGACGATGAAGTCCGAGCCGATCTCGGGCCGGAACAACTGGGTCACGCCCTCTTCGGCCAGACCTTCCAGCGCCTTCTTCAGGTGTTTGGCCTTCAGCGGATCCTTGACCCGCACCCGTTGCAGGATTTCCGGCGCGAAGTTCGGCAGGCCGGCGAAGCGGACCACGCCGCTTTCCGACAGGCTGTCGCCCACCCGCAGCACCCCGTGATTCGGGATTCCGATCACGTCGCCGGCGAAGGCGTCGTCGGCGAGTTCACGGTCGCTGGCGAAGAACATGATCGGCGCATTGACCGACAGCGACTTGCCCGTGTTCTGAACCTTCAGCTTCATCCCGCGCTTGAAGGCGCCTGAGGCCATGCGGAACATGGCGATCCGGTCGCGGTGGTTGGGGTCCATGTTCGCCTGGACCTTGAAGACGAAGCCGGTGACCTCGTTCGCGCCCGGCTCGACCACGGTCTCGACCGGGGCGGGGGCGTTGCGGGTCTCGGGCGGAGATTCCTTCCTGGCCTTCATCACCTTGGGCGCGGGGGCCCAGTCGCCGATGGCCTTCAGCAGTTCGTCGATGCCGAAGTGGCGCAGGGCCGAACCCCACAACACGGGCGTCATATGGCCCTCCAGGAAGGCCTGCCGGTCGAAGGCCGGATAGCCGCCCTCGACCAGTTCGACGGCCTCGGCGAGATTGTTCTGCTCGCCGGCCTCGAAATACTGCGCCGCCTGGTCCAGCGGCAGGGCCTGCGGATGATCCGGGTCTTCGGCGGAGCCGGCGATCTTGCGGGTATAGGGTTGGAACCGGCCGGTGCCGACCTCGACCATGCCGCGCAGGCGATTGCCGCTCTCGGCCGGCCACCAGATCGGGGCCGGGTCCAGCTGAAGGCGCGACGCGATGTCGTCCAGCAGGGTCATCGGGTCCTGGGCTTCGCGGTCCAGCTTGTTGATGAAGGTGATGATCGGGATGTCGCGCAGGCGGCAGACCTCGAACAGTTTCAGCGTCTGCGGCTCGATGCCCTTGGCGGCGTCCAGCACCATGATGGCGCAGTCGGCGGCGGTCAGGGTGCGATAGGTGTCTTCGGAAAAGTCCTCGTGCCCCGGCGTATCGAGCAGGTTGAACATCTTGCCGTCGTGCTCGAACGTCATGACCGAGGCGCTGACGGAAATCCCGCGCTCCTTCTCGATCTTCATCCAGTCCGAACGCGTACGCCGGTTCTCGCCGCGCGCCCGCACGGCCCCGGCGGCACGAATGGCGCCGCCCGCCAGCAGGATATGCTCGGTCAGGGTCGTCTTGCCCGCATCCGGGTGGGCGATGATGGCGAAGGTCCGGCGGCGAGCGGCTTCTTCAGGCAGGGTCAAGGAGGACATGGCGCGCGACTAGCGCGCCGCGCGATGAAAGTCACTCGCTGGCGGGTTCGAGGATTGATCCAGGTGTGCCTTGAGGAGGCTGTTCCTGCGGCTCAGGTTCGTCGATCTGCGGCGCGTCAGCGTCGTCGGTCATCTCAGGCAGAGCGTCGCCGGCTTCCAATGACGCGATCATCCTTGTTGCAAAGGCCGATGCTTCACTGCCGTGCGGATTGTTGGCCAGAGGGCGAAGCACGGCGACCGCCTCTTCCTGTTCCCCCGTCATCGCCAGGGCGGAGGCGAAGCGGAAGCGCACCGCCGCCAGTTGAGGCGCGCGATCCAGCGCCAGCCCCATCGTCAGCAGGTCGTTGTCATTTGGGTAGCCGATCTCACCTTGACGTAGTTCGGACAGCAGCATCAGCGTCTGGTAATCGTTGTCGCCCGCAGCATAAGCGCGCGCCAGATAGGCGCGAGCCTGGTTTCGCAACATCGTGGCCTCGGCGTCGTCGTCTGTTTCGCGCGCCTGACGCAGGCGTTCCTGCGCCAGATACTGAAGCGCTTCCACGTGGTTGGGGTCGATGGTGATCAGTTGTTGAAGGGCGCGCTCGCCTGCCTCACGGTCGCCGAAGTGCAGCCCTGCATGACCGGCGGCCATAAGCGCCAGCGGATCGTCTGGATACCGCGCCGCCAAACGCGCGACTTCCTGCCCGAGCGATTGACGATCCTCGTCCGGAACGCCGACCTTGAGCCGCTGGTTGATCAGCAGCAGGTCGTTCGCCGCCGGCGAGAGGCGGGTGACAGCGATCTCGGCTGCGGGAAATTGTCCGCTGATCTTCGTCGCCGTCAGTCGGGTCCGGGTGTAACGGCGCAGGCTGTCGCGCAGTTGGGTCAGGCTCATGTCTGTCGCGGTTTGCATCGCTTCGACGGGATCTCGTCCCTGGCTGACCTCATTCAAATAGGTCTGAAGTTGCTTGGATCTTTCAGGATCGTTGATGAACCAGTGGGTCAGCAGCCAGGCGATCGGATAATAGGTCGCGCGTTGGCTCGTCGATTGGACCTCGCCCGGACGTTTGCGCAGCAGAACCTCAAGCGGAATCCAACTCTCCGCTCCAATCCAGTAAGCGCGATTCTCGTTGAAGTTGCCGAGAACGACCTCACGATCGCGCACGTCGATCTCAGCGGTCATGTAGTATTCGGCGAAACCCTCCACGAACCAGGCGGGATAGGCGCCAGGGAAGTTTCCGAGCATAAAGTGGTGGACATATTCGTGCATCAGAATGTCGTCGCCGGACAGGCCGCCGGCGTCGCCGCGTATGGCGACTGCGAAGACATCCTCCTCGGTAGGGAAATAGGTTCCGGCGACGTGCTCGCCGCTTTGCGGGTGAACGCGAAGCAGCCCACGCCTGTTGCTGACCAGATAGATGGGCAGCTTTCGGGGAGGTGTTGCAGCGCCGTCCAGCCCTGATCGAAACAGCATGACGCGATCGAACATCTCCAGCTTCTGGACATAGTCCTTCAGCGCTCTCTCGCTGCCTTCGCTGTAAACGATGAAATGTTCGCTTTCGGCCTTCAACCAATCGGCGCGGGCGGGTTGAGCCGTCGCCGCCACGGTGAAAATCCCCGCCGCAGCGGCGGCGCAGGCCAGAAGCCTCATACGCATAAACTTGTTCCCGAAAGTCCCGTGGCGAGACGATGCAACTTCGACGCGCTTTCGTCCAGCGTCCATGCCCTATCAAATAACCCCTCGCCATCAGGGGATATTGGAGTCATGCTCCCGTCTGGAGGAGATGATCAGGCCGTCAGAGCCAGACGCTCCCCTCCCGGTTCGATCCGGGATCATAGGGAAAGGAAACGACGATGGCAGTGATCCATCCTCAAGACCGCGTGTTCACCCGCGCCCCGCGCGAGCGGGCTCCGCTTCATCCGGCCGTCGGCCTGGCGGTCGGGTTCGGGTTCATCGTGGCGGTGGCCACGCTGGTGCATGTGCTCTTCAACGCGGTGGTCTGAACCTCCGCGCTTCAGGTCTGCGCCGTAAATCAGGCGGCCAGACGGTTCCAGACGGCGCGGTCGGCGGCGACGGCGTCGAGACGACGGCCCTTGGCTTGTAGCTGGCGCATGACCGCCTCGGGCAGGGCGCAGAAGCGCGGCTCGACCAGGTCGGGATCGCAGGCGACGGCCGGGGCGGCGAACAGGGCCGCATTCACGTCAGGGCTGCGCTCGGCGATCAGCCAGGCAAGACGGCGCGCGCGTTCGGGATCGTTGCGATGAAGCAGCGGATCCTCGGCGAACAGCTCGCAACCCAGCTCCAGCAGATAGTCGAGACCCAGCTTCTCGAACCGGCGCGTGTCGGCAGGCGTGACCGGGCAGGCCTCGTCCAGGTCGAACACGACATCGTTCATAAGAAACAGCATGGGCGATACGCTCGACTGGCCGGACGCGAAGTCGTCCGTAGCCCCACAATAGACGCCGCCGCTTGCGGTCCCGTTCACGGACGCGGTTAAGAGTTTCTGACCAGCGGCAGACGCTCGGCCGCTTCCCCGCGACCAAAAGCATGGGCGATGACGCAAGGTGACCCTTGCGGAGCGGCGCGGGCTTGGCTTACCTGATCACGCATTGTTACAGGTCCGGCGTCGCGCCGGGGAAAGACCGTCATGACGACCCATGAAGATCGCGCCGGGCTGAAGGTCGCGGGCGAGTTGATCGCCCTGATCGAGCAGGACGTGCTGCCGGGCTTGGGCCTGGATGCGGCGACCTTCTGGGCCGGGACTGCCGCGATCTTCGAGCGGTTCGCGCCGGAGAACCGGGCGCTGCTGGAGCGACGCGACGCCTTGCAGGCGCAGATCGACGACTGGCATCGGGCGCGGCGAGGCCAGCCCTATGACGTGGGGGCGTCGGAGGCCTTCCTGAGAGAGATCGGCTATCTGGTTCAGGAACCGGCGGCGTTTTCCATCGGCACCGAAGGCGTGGACGCCGAGATCGCGCAGATGGCCGGGCCGCAGTTGGTCGTGCCGGTGCTGAACGCGCGCTTCCTGCTCAACGCCGCCAATGCGCGCTGGGGCAGTCTCTATGACGCTCTGTATGGCACCGACGCCCTGGGCGATCTGCCGGCCGGCGGCGGCTATGATGCGGCGCGCGGGGCGCGGGTGGTGGCGCGGGCCAAGGCCTTCCTGGACGAAGCGGCGCCGTTGGCGGAAGGGTCGCACGCGGATGTCGTCGGATGGTCGGTGGTGAACGGCGTCCTGTCGCCGGCGCTGAAGGATGCGGGGCAGTTCGTCGGCTTTACGGGCGATCCGGCGGCGCCGGCGTCGATCCTGTTGGCCCACAACGGTCTGCATATCGAACTGGTCATCGACCGCAGCCATCCGGTCGGGCGGGGCGATGCGGCGGGGCTGGCGGACGTGGTGCTGGAAACGGCCCTGACGACCATCGTCGATCTGGAGGATTCCGTCGCCGCCGTGGATGCAGCGGACAAGGCCGAGGCCTATCGCAACTGGCTGGGCCTGATGCGGGGCGACCTGTCGGCGACGTTCAAGAAGGGCGGCGAGACCCTGACCCGCGCGATGGAGCCGGATCGCCAGTGGACGGCGCCGGACGGATCGTCGGTGATCCTGAAGGGGCGCAGCCTGCTGTTCGTGCGCAACGTCGGGCATCTGATGACGACCCCGGCCATTCGTCTGGCCGACAGGTCGGATGCGCCCGAGGGGATCATGGATGCGATCGTGACCAGCCTGATCGCCCTCTATGACATCAAGGGGCTGGGTGGGTTCGGCAACAGCGCGACGGGCTCGGTCTATATCGTCAAACCCAAGATGCATGGGCCGGAAGAAGCCGCCTTCACCGACCGGCTGTTCGATGCGGTCGAGGACCTTCTGGCCCTGCCGCGCCATGCGATCAAGGTCGGGGTGATGGACGAGGAGCGGCGGACCTCCGCCAATCTGGCGGCCTGTATCCAGGCGGTGAAGGACCGGATCGTCTTCATCAACACCGGCTTCCTGGATCGCACCGGCGACGAGATCCACACCGCCATGCAGGCCGGGCCGGTGGTGCGAAAGGCCGACATCAAGTCCAGCGCCTGGATCGCGGCCTATGAGGCGCGCAACGTCGCCATCGGCCTGAAATGCGGCCTGTCGGGCAAGGCCCAGATCGGCAAGGGCATGTGGGCGGCGCCGGATCGGATGGCCGACATGCTGGAGCAGAAGATCGCCCACCCCAGGACGGGCGCCAACACCGCCTGGACGCCTTCGCCGACGGCGGCGACGCTGCACACGCTGCACTATCACGCCGTCGATGTGTTCGCGGTGCAGAAGGCGGTGGCGGAGCAGCCGACGCCGGGGCTGGAGGCCCTGCTGACCCCGCCCTTGGCCCCCGATCTGGCTAATGGCGTCAACTGGTCCGAGGACGAGGTGGCGGCCGAGCTGGACAACAACGCCCAGGGCATCCTCGGCTATGTGGTGCGCTGGATCGATCAGGGGGTGGGCTGTTCCAAGGTGCCGGACATCCACGACATCGGTCTGATGGAAGACCGGGCGACGCTGCGGATCAGTTCGCAGCATATCGCCAACTGGTTGCTGCACGGGGTCTGCACGGCCGATCAGGTGGAGGCCGCCTTCCTGCGCATGGCCGCTAAGGTCGATGGCCAGAACGCGGGCGATCCGCTGTATCGGCCTATGGCGGCGAACCCCGAGGCCAGCTTGGCTTATCAGGCGGCGCGGGCGCTGGTGTTCGAGGGAGTGGTCCAGCCGAACGGCTATACCGAGCCGCTGCTTCATGCCTGGCGGTTGAAGGCGAAGGCCCGCTGAGCAAAATCCGTCACCCTCGGGCTTGTCCCGAGGGCCTACGGCTGATGCAGACGCGGGCTTTGGAGGCGGATCGAGATCGACGATCCATGCCCTTACCGTGCGACGGATGGGTGGGCCCTCGGGACAAGCCCGAGGGTGACGGGAGTTTAGAGGGTCAGCTCCTTGTCCGTCCCGACGGAGGACCGGGCGCAGGTTCCAGCGGGCCTTCCTCGTCGTCGGCCATGACGTCGTCGGCGGCGTCGTTGGCGGTCTGGGCGCGGCGGTGGGGGGTGACGGGTCGCGGCGCGGAGCCCACGCCATAGCCGAGCCGCTTCAGGGCCTCGTCGCCTTCCAGGCCGAAGGCGCTGCGGATGCGCAGGTCACTCTGGGGGAAGGGCACCTCCATGCCGGCGGCGTCCAGGGCGTCGGCGATCAGCCACGTATAGGCGGCGTGCATGGCGGCGGGCCGCTTGACCGCCTCGCGCGTCGGCCAGACCAGCAGTTCGAACGACAGGCCCTTGTCGCCGAAGGCCACCAGCCAGACCTGGCTCTTGCGGGCTTCGGTCTCGGGCAGGGTGAAGGGGCTGGCCCGCGCCGCCGCCAGCACCGCATCGCGCACCTTGCCGCGATCCGAGCCATAGGCGACCGAGAAGGGCACGTGGATGCGGCGCGTGTCGCCTTTCAGCGTCCAGTTGGTGACCGGCTGTTCGATGAAGCGCGAATTGGGCACCAGGACATTGACGTTGTCGTTGGTGCGGACGCGGGTGGCGCGCGGGCCGATCTCCATGATGGCGCCGCGAATGCCGATGTCCTCGATCTCGATATAGTCGCCAACCGACACCATCCGGTCGAAGATCAGGAACAGGCCGGAGACGAACTCCTTGACCACGCCCTGCAGGCCCAGACCCACGCCGATGCCCAGGGCGCCCGCGAACACCGTCAGGGACGACAGGTTCAGGCCCGCCGCCGACAGCGCCGACATGACGCCCACGACGATGATGGCGTAACCCGCCAGCCGTTCCAGCAGATAGACGGCCTGGCGGCTGCGATCCGCCCGTTCGCGCAGTCGGCGCAGGGACCGCGTCACCAGCCAGTGGGCGGCGAAGGCGACCAGCAGGATCACCCCGGCGCTGGTCAGGCCGCCGATCGTCAGATTGGCCCCGGCGATCCGCACGACCTGCGACTGTTCGATGGCCGCGAGGTCCAATTGTTTGATCGGATTGGTCATTGGCTCCAGAGCGCTTGGCGAACGGTCAAGGTTCCACCCTCGCGCCCGAACCGGCCGAACGTCGAGGGGTCAGATGCTGAAATCCTCGGTCGAGAACCGGCCGTCCAGCCAGGCGACGATGCGTTCCGCCGCGTCCTCGGGAGACATGGTGGTGGTGTCCACGACGATTTCCGGGGCTTCGGGCGCTTCGTAGGGGCTGTCGATGCCGGTGAAATTCTTCAGTTCGCCGGCGCGGGCCTTTTTGTAGAGGCCTTTGACGTCGCGTTGTTCGGCGACGGCCAGGGGGGTGTCGACGTGGACTTCGACGAACTCGCCGGGTCCCAGCAGGTCGCGGGCCAGGCGGCGCTCGGCGCGGAAGGGGGAGATGAAGCTGACCAGAACGATCAGGCCGGCGTCCACCATCAGTTTCGACACCTCGGCGACACGGCGGATGTTCTCGACCCGGTCCTCCTCGGTGAAGCCCAGATCGCGGTTCAGGCCGTGGCGGACATTGTCGCCGTCCAGCAGATAGGTGTGGCGGCCGTCGGCGTAGAGACGTTTTTCGACCAGATCGGCGATGGTGGATTTGCCCGCGCCGGACAGGCCGGTCAGCCAGACGACGCGGCCCCTCTGGTTCTTGATCGTGGCGCGCGCATCCTTGTCCACCGATAGCACCTGCCAGTGGATGTTGTGGGCGCGGCGCAGGGCGAAGTTCAGCAGGCCCGCCCCGACCGTGCGGTTCGAGATCCGGTCGATCAGGATGAAGCCGCCCAGATCCTTGTTCTCGACATAGGGGGCGAAGGCGACCGGGGCGTCCAGCGAGAGGTTGCAGACGCCGATTTCGTTCAGCTCCAGCCGCTTGGCCGGCTGCTGCTCCAGGGTGTTGACGTTCACCTTGTGCTTGGGCTCGGTGATGGTCGCCCCGACGAGTTTGGCGCCGATCTTGAGCAGATAGGGGCGGCCCGGCAGCAGGGGTTCGTCGTCCATCCAGACCACGGTGGCCTCGAACTGGTCGGCGGCCTCGGGCGGGGCGTCGGCTGAGGCCAGGACGTCGCCGCGCGAGACATCGATCTCGTCGGCCAGGGTCAGGGTGATCGACTGGCCGGCGACGGCTTGATCCAGGTCGCCGTCGGCGGTGACGATGCGGGCGACGGTCGAGGTCTTGCCCGACGGCAGGACGCGGACTTGATCGCCGCGGCGCACGGTCCCGGCGGCGATCTGGCCGGAGAAACCGCGGAAGTCGAGGTTGGGCCGGTTGACCCACTGCACCGGCAGGCGGAACGGATCGGCCTGCAGGTCGTCCCCGACCTCCAGCGTCTCCAGCAGGCTCATCAGCGGCGGGCCGGCGTACCAGGGCGAATGGGCGCTGGCCTCAGTGATGTTGTCGCCGCGCAGGGCGGACATCGGAATGGCGTCGAAGGTCTTAAGCCCGATCTGGCCGGCGAAGACCGAGAAGTCGGCGACGATGGCGTCGAACACATCCTGGGACCAGCCCATCAGGTCCATCTTGTTGACCGCCAGGATGACGTGGCGAATGCCCAGCAGGCTGACCAGATAGGCGTGACGCCGCGTCTGGGTCAGGACGCCGCGACGGGCGTCGATCAGGATGACGGCGGCGTCCGCAGTCGAGGCGCCGGTGACCATGTTGCGGGTGTATTGTTCGTGGCCGGGCGTGTCGGCGACGATGAATTTGCGCTTTTCGGTCGAGAAGAAGCGATAGGCCACGTCGATGGTGATGCCCTGTTCGCGCTCGGCGGCGAGACCATCGACCAGCAGAGCGAAGTCGATGTCGCCCCCTTGCGTGCCGACGCGGCGGCTGTCGGCCTCCAGCGCCGCCATCTGATCCTCGAAGATCATCTTGGAGTCGTAGAGCAGCCGGCCGATCAGGGTGGACTTGCCGTCGTCCACGCTGCCGCAGGTGATGAAGCGCAGCAGGCTCTTGTGCTGGTGAGCGTCCAGATAGGCGTCGATGTCGCGGGCGATGAGGTCGGATTGGTGAGCCATCAGAAATAGCCCTCCTGCTTCTTCTTCTCCATCGAGGCGGACTGGTCGTGGTCGATCATCCGGCCCTGACGCTCCGACGTGGTGGTCAGCAGCATTTCCTGAATGACCTCGGGCAGGGTCGCGGCCGTGCTCTCGACCGCCCCGGTCAGGGGGTAGCAGCCCAGGGTGCGGAACCGGACCGACTTCATCTGGGGCGTCTCGCCGGGGCGCAGCCGGAAGCGGTCGTCATCGACCATGATCAGGGCGCCGTCGCGCTCGACCACCGGCCGTTCAGCGGCCAGATACAGGGGCACGATGGGGATCTGCTCAAGGTGAATGTATTGCCAGACGTCCAACTCGGTCCAGTTGGAGATGGGGAAGACGCGGATGCTCTCGCCCGGACGCTTACGCGTGTTGTAGAGCCGCCAGAGTTCAGGGCGCTGGTTCTTGGGATCCCAGCGCTGCTCGGCCGTGCGGAAGGAGAAGATGCGCTCCTTGGCGCGGGACTTTTCCTCGTCACGGCGAGCGCCGCCGAATGCCGCGTCGAAGCCATAGTGCGACAGGGCCTGTTTCAGCCCCTCGGTCTTCCACAGGTCGGTGTGCAGGGCCGAGCCGTGGTCGAAGGGATTGATGCCGCGCGCGACGGCGTCAGGGTTCTGGTGGACCAGCAGTTCGACGCCCAGATCGGCGGCGGCCTGTTCGCGCATCTCGTACATGGCGCGGAACTTCCACGTCGTATCGACATGCAACAGGGGGAAGGGCGGCTTGGATGGGTAGAAGGCCTTCTTCGCCAGGTGCAGCATCACGGCCGAATCCTTGCCGATCGAATACAGCATGACGGGTCGCTCGGCCTCGGCCGCCACCTCGCGCATGATGTGGATGCTCTCTGCCTCCAGGCGCTGAAGATGGGTCAGGCGATGGGCGGGCAGGGCGTTTCGGCTTTCGGTCAGAATGGCAGTGTCCACCAGCGGGTCTCCGTCGAACCCCGACGTGACAACGCCAATGTGCGACGTAAGACAAGCGATGGATACTGCCACGGCCTGAGAGATTTCCCCCGTGTCGCACCCCCGCGTCCGAACCGGGCGCTGGGACGTAAAGGAACCAGGGTCGCCGAGCGCGGCTTAGGTCTTCAAACGGAAACGCTCATGTCCATCATGAAATCCCTCGCCGCCTCGGTCGCCGCCGCCGCCGCCCTGTCGGCCTGCGTGACGGCCCCGTCCCCGTCCGAATATCGCGCGCCACAGCCGGCGAAACCGGTGGATGTCCAGCGCCTGTGGTCCGGGCGCTGGCACGAGATTGCGCGTCTGCCGGATCGGTTGACGGACGGCTGCGTGGCGGGGGCGTCCATCTATACGCCGGTCGAGGGTACACGCGTCGACGTGCGCGACACCTGTCAGGTCGGCACGCCGCAGGGCAAGGAAAAGGCCATCGGCGGACGCGGAGAAATCCTCGATCCTGGAACCAATGCCAAGCTGAGGGTCAAGTATCTGGCGGGCTTCGTGACCTGGGATTACTGGGTTCTGGACCGGGCGGAAGACTACAGCTGGTTCATCTCGGCGGACCCAACGTTCGAGCGCCTGTTCATCTACACGCGCGACCTGCCCGATCAGGCGCAGGTGCGGGACCTGACAGAACGGGCGCGCGCCCTGGGGTATGATGTCAGCCGGCTGGAGTTCCCCGCTCAACCCGCGCGCTGAGGTTCTGAGATCATGTCGCCGATGTCGCAATCCTTTTTCCTTTCGGCGGTGCTGATCGGGACGTTGGGGCTGGCGGCCTGCGCCGGGCAGACCGCACTGCCGTCCGAGGCCGGCTTCGGCGCAAATCCTGAACTGCCGCCGCCTCACGGCGCTTTGATTCCCTTGGTGAAGATCGCCCCAGCCGTGGGATGGCCTCAAGGGGCGACGCCCATTGCGGCGCCGGGCCTGCGGGTCCAGGCCTACGCCGGCGGTCTCGATCATCCGCGCTGGCTCTACCGCCTGCCCAACGGCGACGTTCTGGTCGCCGAGTCCAATGCGCCGCCGCCGCCGCAAGACAAGAAGGGCGGCCTGCGCGAATGGGTGATGGGCAAGGTGATGGCCAAGGCCGGAGCGGGCGTGCCCAGCCCCGACAAGATCGTCCTGCTGCGCGACGCTGACGGGGACGGCGTCGCCGAGACCCGGGCGGACTTCCTGACCGGCCTGCATTCGCCGTTCGGCATGGCCCTGGTCGGGGATCGGCTCTATGTGGCCAACGCCGATGCGGTGGTGGCCTTCCCCTATCAGACGGGACAGACGCGGATCACGGCGGCGGCGACGAAGGTCGCGGACCTGCCGGCCGGCCGCAATCACCACTGGACCAAGAGCCTGGTCGCCAGCGCGGACGGCGCCCGGCTCTATGTCGGGGTCGGGTCCAACTCCAACGTCGGCGAATACGGACTGGATGAAGAGGTTGATCGCGCGGCGATCCTCGAGATCGATCCCGCGACGGGGACGAGGCGCATCTACGCCTCGGGCCTGCGCAATCCTGTGGGTCTGGCCTGGAATCCCGAGAGCGGCCGGCTGTGGGTCGCGGTCAACGAGCGCGACGAGATCGGCGACGACCTCGTGCCCGACTATATGACGTCGGTGACGCCAAACGCCTTCTATGGATGGCCGTGGAGCTATTACGGTCAGCACGTCGATACCCGTCCGCCGGCCAACCCCGCCATGGTCGCACGCGCGATCCGGCCGGATTACGCCCTGGGCGCCCATACCGCCTCGCTGGGATTGACGTTCAGCGACGGGGCGGCCCTGCTGCCCTCGGCTTGGCGCAACGGCGCCTTCATCGGCCAGCATGGATCATGGAACCGCAGCGTCCGCAGCGGCTACAAGGTCATCTTCGTGCCCTTCGCCGGGGGCTGGCCAGCCGGTCCGCCGCAGGATGTGCTGACGGGATTCCTGGACGCCGAAGGTCGTGCCCAGGGCCGACCTGTCGGGGTTCTGATCGACGGGTCGGGCGGTTTGCTGGTCGCCGATGACGTGGGCGACGTGATCTGGCGGGTGACGACGGCGGATTAATCCGGAAGACAAAAAGCCCCGGCCAAGGCCGGGGCTTTCTCGTTCTGGCGATCGGTTAGTTCAGCGGTTGAACCGAGATCGTCGGCGCGGTCGGTTGAGCGGGTGTCGTCATGACCGGGGCCGGGGTCGTCGCCGGCGCCGTGTTCAGCTGGCTAGTGCTGGAAGCGGCGGGGGCCGCGTAGGGCTGGGGTCCGGTCGGCGCGGCCGGGGTTTCGACGCGGGCGGCCGGGCGTTCAACCGCGGGCTCCGCACGGCGGGGCGCAGGTTCGGCGCGACGGGCCACAGGGGCCGGAGTCGATTGCGCCGGTGCAGTCGAAGTCGCCTCGACGGGCGCCGGGGCGGCGACCGGCGTCTCGACGGCGGTCATGGCCGACGGGGCGGGCTGCATCGCCGGGGCGACCGGTGCGGCCGTCTGGGCCGGAGCGGCCTGTTCGCCGCCGCCCATCATCAGGGCCGCCGCACCGCCCAGCACGACCACGGCTCCGATCGGGGCCAGGATCATCCAGGTCTTCACCGGCTTGCGGGCCTTGGTGGCGCGGGCGTAGCGGGGCACGAAGGCGACGTCGCCCGTGCGGGCTTGGGTCTCGGTGTCAGCGTAGGTCATCGACATGATCTGTCCTCCATAACGTTGATCAACCAACCGCCCCGCAGCGCCGCCGTTCCGCCCCCGCCGCAAAAGCCCCGAAGAAACACCTTTCCCGCCCGCAATGCGGCGAAGACCGCGCCTTTTTCAGCGTGGATGCGGCGTAATGCGGCGATAAAAAGAACGGGCCGCCTCTGGATTTCCCCCGCGTCAACAGAACAAATGGGTCACGGCCCACGCCAATCCGCAAGGGACGCGCCCGGAGCGCGACCGCGTGGTTGACCCGACGGCCCGCCTTCGTCCATCACCGGACAGGGTGGAACACGCATTGACCGGAGTGACGGCGCGCATGGGTTTTGTAGCGAATATCCGCCGGGACGTGCGTTTCGCTCGCGGCCTGTTCCGCCTGCTCAAACGCATCAAGCCGATCCAGCTGGACAGCGACGTCCTTCTTTGCGACGACTTCGAAGAGGCCGTGGACAAGTTCCCCGACAACATCGCCATCGACGACGGCCAGCGCACCCTGACCTATCGCGACCTGGACGCCATGGCCAACCGGTTCGGCCACTGGGCCAAGAACCGGGGCCTGCGCCGCAGCGACACCATCGCCCTGATGATGACGAACCGGATCGAATATCTGGCGGCCTGGATCGGCTTTTCCAAGGTCGGCATCGCCACGGCCCTTATCAACACCAATCTGGGCGGGCAGGGGCTGGCGCACTGCCTGGCCATCTCGAACGCCTTCAACGTCGTCGCTGACGAGGACTGCTGGCGTCAGATCGAGGAGGCGCGGCCTCTGGTCGATCACAATCTGGCGCTCTGGGTGCTGGGCCTGCCCGACGATCTGGAGACCAGCGATCGTCGCGGCCTGGACAAGCCGGTGCGCGGCGGGTCGTCGGTGCGGCCGTCCAAGGCCGCGCGCGGAGGTCTGACCAACCGCGACACGGCGCTCTATATCTACACCTCCGGCACGACGGGCCTGCCCAAGGCGGCGCGCATCCCGCATTCGCGCGCCCGCACCTATATGCGCGCCTTCGCCGGGGCGACGCGGTCGACGCCCGAGGACCGGATCTTCAACGTCCTGCCGCTGTATCACTCGACCGGCGGCCTGGTCGGAGTGGGGGCGGCGCTGCTGAACGGCGCGCGGCTGGTGATCCGCAAGAAGTTTTCGGCCACCACCTTCTGGCCCGACGTGCGGTCGTCGGGGGCGACGATGTTCGTCTATATCGGCGAGCTGTGCCGCTATCTGGTCAACTGTCCGCCGCACGAGGACCAGACCAAGCACAAGCTGCGGCTGGCGTTCGGCAACGGCCTGCGGGCCGATGTCTGGCCCGATTTCCAGAGCCGGTTCCGCATCCCCGAGATCCTGGAATTCTACGGCTCGACCGAGGGCAATGTCTCGCTGTTCAACTTCGACGGCAAACAAGGCGCCATCGGCCGGGTGCCCAGCTATCTGAAGAAGCAGATCAACATCCGGCTGGTGCAGTTCGACGTCGACACGGAACAGCCCGTCCGCGGACCCGAAGGTCTGTGCCGTCTGGCCCGTATCGGCGAGGTGGGCGAGGCCATCGGCCTGATCGGCAACGACATCCGCCACGACTTCTCGGGCTATGCCGACAAGGCCGCCTCGCAGAAGAAGATCCTGACCGACGTGTTCAAGAAGGGCGACCGCTGGTTCCGCACCGGCGACCTGATGAAACAGGACGCCGAGGGCTATTTCTACTTCGTGGACCGGATGGGCGACACCTTCCGCTGGAAGGGCGAGAACGTCTCGACCTCCGAGGTCGAACAGGTGCTTATGGATGCGCCCGGCGTCGCCGAGGCCATCGTCTATGGCGTGCCCGTGCCGGCCCAGGACGGCAAGGCGGGGATGGCGGCGCTGGTGGTCGAGGGCAAGTTCGACGCCCAGGCCTTCTCCGACCATGTCGAGGCCAAGCTGCCGGCCTATGCCCAGCCCGTTTTCCTGCGATTGATCAAATCGGCGGAAACGACCGGCACGTTCAAATACAGGAAGGCCGATCTGGTCGCAGACGGATTCGATCCTGAAAAGACCGGGACGGCGCTTTACGTGCGCGGCGGCAAGGCCGGGTATCAGAAGCTGACGGCGGCGGCGCGCACCGCGATCCTGAACGGCGAAGGTCGCATCTGAGGTCAGGAGACGGCGTTCGCGAAACGCCGTCTTAATGATTAACGGCGATGATCCCGATCTCTCGCGTCAGGATCGTTCGCTTTCATGTTCCAGATCATCGGCATCGTGCTGCTGTTCGGCCTCGTCTTCGGCAGCTACGCCATCTCTGGCGGCAAGTTCGAAGTGATCCTGCACGCCGCGCCCCACGAGCTGATGGCGATCGGCGGCGCCGGCATCGCGGCCTATCTGATTTCCAACTCCCTGCCGGTCATCAAGGGCTCCTTGGCGGGTCTGGGCAAGACCTTCGCCGGGCCGAAATGGAAGAAGCAGGACTACAAGGACCTGTTGTCCCTGCTGTTCCAACTGACCAAGACGATGAAGTCCAAGGGCGTGGTCGCCCTGGAAAGCCATATCGAAAAGCCCAAGGAATCGGCCATCTTCCAGAAGTACCCCAAGGTGCTGAAGGACCATTTCGCCGTCGACTTCATCTGCGACACCCTGCGGATGATGACCATGAACCTGGAAGATCCGCACCAGGTCGAGGATGCGATGGAAAAGCAGCTCGAAAAACACCACCACGAGCATCTGGAAAACGCCCATGCGCTTCAGAACCTGGCCGACGGCCTGCCCGCCCTGGGCATCGTCGCCGCCGTGCTGGGCGTCATCAAGACCATGGGGTCGATCACCGAACCGCCGGAGGTCCTGGGCGGCATGATCGGCGGCGCCCTGGTCGGCACCTTCATGGGCGTGTTCCTGGCCTATGGCCTGGTCGGCCCGTTCGCCTCTCGCCTGACCGCGATCATCAATGAGGAAGCGGCCTACTACAAGATCATCCAGTCGGTGCTGGTGGCCCACCTGCACGGCAACGCCGCCCAGATCTCGGTCGAGATCGGGCGTGGCGACATCCCCTCGTCCGCCCAGCCTTCGTTCGGCGAGATGGAAGAGGCGCTGAACAACATCACCGCCGACTGATTCCGCCAAGAGGCATGCCAGGCTGCTGCGGCGTGACGCCGCCCTGATCGCGCCTTGCCGGATCGTAACTTGCCCTGGCGCGTCAGGCGGTCCTATCGTTTCGGCGCGAGGCGCGCAGCCTCGCGCAAGCCTTCGGAGAAGTCCTCATGCGTATCAAAGCCCTCGTCGCCGCATCGGCTGCGGTCCTGGTCATGGCCGCCTGCAGCAAGGCGCCTGAAGAAAAGGCCGAAGCCCCCGCCACCGATGCGGTCGAGGCCGCCGGCACCGCCGAGGAAGCGGCCTTGACGGTCGATCAGGCCGCTCGTGACGCCGAAGCCGCCGCCAACCAGGCCATCGAAAACGACACCGCCGCCGCAGCCCCGGCTGCAACGACGATGCAGGGCGCGGACGCCTCCGC
The DNA here is from genome assembly GCF_057809775.1 of Brevundimonas sp. FG128. Lineage (NCBI taxonomy): Bacteria > Pseudomonadati > Pseudomonadota > Alphaproteobacteria > Caulobacterales > Caulobacteraceae > Brevundimonas > Brevundimonas sp. FG128. The sequence goes on along the minus strand of NZ_JBMDKP010000004.1, from coordinate 112,266 downwards.
CGCCGCGCCGTCCCCCGCCGCCCCGGCCGAACCGCCGCACGCGCCCGCCGCCCACTAGGGATCGGCCGCCAGCCATCGATCAGGCCGCCTCGACCGACGCGGCCTTTTTCGTCTGTGCGACGAAGGTGCTAGAGCCGGGCCATGAACCCCGACCACGCCGCCTCGCCGCAACTGACCTGGACCGATGAGGGCGAGCCGCGCTCGGGCCGGTTCGGCGACGTCTATTTCTCGCGCGACGACGGACTGGCGGAAACACGCGCGGTGTTCCTTGACGGATGCGGCCTGCCCGAGGCCTGGGCGAACCGGCCCGCTTTCACGGTGGCGGAGCTGGGGTTCGGCACGGGGTTGAACATCGCCGCCTTGCTGGACCTGTGGCGGCGGACCCGGCCGGAAGGCGCGCGGCTGCACATCTTTTCCATCGAGGGCTTTCCGCTGACGGCGGATGAGGCGGGGCGGGCCCTGGCCAACTGGCCGGAACTGTCGGAGGCGGCGCAGGCCTTGATCGACGCCTGGCCGTCTCGAACGCCGGGCTTTCACCGGGTGGACCTGCCCGCCTTCGACACCGTGCTGGACCTTGCGATCGGGGATGCGGCCTGGGCGCTGGAGCAATGGTCGGGCGCGGCGGACGCCTGGTTTCTGGACGGATTTTCACCGGCCTTGAACCCCGGCATGTGGTCCCCCGAGGTGATGGCCCTGATCGCCGCCCGGTCGGCGCCGGGCGCGCGCCTGGCCACCTTCACCGTCGCGGGCGCCGTGCGGCGCGGCCTGGCCGAACAGGGCTTCGTCGTCGAAAAACGCCCCGGGCACGGCCGCAAGCGCGAACGCCTGGAGGCGCGGCTGCCGACGAACGAACCGCCGAGGCGTGCGCCGACCGTCGCCGTGATCGGCGCCGGGGTGGCGGGGGCGGCCGTAGCGCGCGCGCTGCACGCCCAGGGAGCGCGGCCGCTGGTGTTCGACGGCGACCGACCCGGCGCGGGCGCCTCGGGCTTTCCCGCCGCCCTGGTCACGCCCCGACTGGACGCCGGCGACACCGGCATCGCCGCCCTGCACGCCCAGGCGCTGGAACGGGCTGTCCACCTGTATCGCCGCATTCCGGGGGCCATGACCGGCGAGGGCGTGCTGCAGGCCCCGCAGACGGAGCGCGACATCGCCCGGTTCGGCAAGATCGAACGCCAGCCGATCTGGGCCGACGGCGCCATGACCGTGCTCGACGCCCCGGCGGCGACCGCCCTGGCCGGCGAGCCAGTCACGGAAGGGGCGTTGCTGATGAAGGGGGCCTGCGCGGTGCGGCCCCAGGCCGTGCTGGCCGACTGGCTGGCGGGGGCCGAGATGCGGTTCGAGCGGGTGACGAGATTGGTCCGCGCCGAGGGACATTGGCGTCTGCTGGACGCCGCAGACGCGGCGCTGGCCGAGGTCGATGCGGTGGTGATCGCCGCCGGCTCGGGGGCGGACGGACTGTTCGGCGGCCTGGCCCAGCCGCCACGCCTCGCGCCGGTCCGGGGACAGGCGGACTGGGTGGACGGCGACGTCACGACTTTCGCCCTGGCCTGGGGCGGCTATACGGCGCCGACGGGCCAAGGGGTCCTGTATGGCGCGACCCATGATCGCGGCGACGTCGAAACCCTCGCCCGCAGCGAAGACAGCGGCCGGAACCTGGCGACCCTGCGCGCGCGCCTGCCGGCCCTGGCCGCGCGTCTGGAGGCGATGGGGGCGCCGCACAGTCGCGCCGCCATCCGCGCCACCACGCCCGACCGTCTGCCGCTGGCCGGGGCGTTGGGATCGACGCCGGACGGCCGCCTGTTCATTTTGGGGGGGCTGGGATCGAGGGGCTTCTGCGTCGCGCCTCTGCTGGGCGAGCATGTCGCCGCCCTGGTCCTCGACCGCCCGTCGCCCCTGCCGCGCGACCTGGCGGCGCGCGTGTCGCCGCGCCGTGCGGCCGTCATCGACAATTCGCTTGTGAATCAGGCCGGCGGAAGCGACGGTTGAGACGGGGGCTTGTTCAGGAGCCAGACATGCGTCGCTTCATCGTGTTCTCAGCCGCCGTCGCCGCCCTGGCGGGGTGCGCCCCGTCCGCCGGCCCCGTTGCGGGCGCCGCCGGGCTCGCCGCCGACGCGGGCGCTCGCCCATGTTTTCGGCCCAGCCTGGTGCGTAACTTCAGGACGTCCAGCGACCAGACCCTGTATGTCCGCACGTCGAATGACGACGTGTTTCAGATCGACGCCGCCTTCTGCCGCGACATGACCAGCGCTTTGTCCATCGTTCTGGAGCCGACGGCTGGTTCGAGTTCGCTTTGCGTCAACGACCAGGCCCGCCTGCGGATAGGCGGCGTGGAGCCGTGCCGGGTCCGCGTTGTGAAGAAACTGTCCGCCGAGGAACTCGCCGCCCTGCCGTCTCGCGATCGACCTTGAAATCCGGCCCGCGAGGGTCGTCAGAGCGCGGTTGAACTTTTCCACGTTCGGGTATGAAATGATCGTCTTGCCTGGGGAGGGAAGATGATGATCAGAACATTCGGTATCGCGGCCATGGCGGCGGCGGGGTTCGCGCTGGCCTCGCCGGCGTCAGCCGAGGCGTGGACGGCGTTCTCGCGAAGCGACGCCCTCGTCTATCTCGTCGACGTGGAGGCCTTGGCGTCGGTCGATGGCGTGGTGACGACCCGGCTAGCGCGAGTGCCGGCTCAGGGCGACGCGACCGATCTCAGCCACGAGACCGAGGAGGTGATGGTGCGGTGCGCTGACGGCCAGTCGCGGTCGGGCGCGACGGTGACCTATGGGGCGGACGGCGCGGAGACCGACCGGTATTCCGAGGACACGCCGTGGGAGGCCACGTCCAGCGGAGGCGTCTACGGGTCCATCAAGTCGTTCGCCTGCGACGACATGCGGCCCCAGGGCGCTGCCTTCCCGACCATCGCGGCCTTCATCGCCGGCGGACGCGGCCAGTAGGCCGCGTCCCTTTCGCCGTCAGACGTCGACGGCGGCGTCCAGGGCGTTTTCCTGAATGAATTCGCGGCGCGGCTCGACCACGTCGCCCATAAGTTTAGCGAACAGGTCGTTGGCGTCTTCCTCGTGCTCGACGGAGACCTGCAACAGGGTGCGGGCGTTGGAATCCAGCGTGGTCTCCCACAACTGTTCCGGGTTCATCTCGCCCAGACCCTTGTAGCGCTGGATGGCCAGGCCCTTCTTGCCGGCGTCCAGCACCGCATTCAGCAGGTCCAGCGGGCCGCGGATGGTGGTGGACTTCTCCTTGCGGCGATACGCAGCCGGGGCGGAGAAGACGCCGTCGAAGGCGGCGGCCCGCTCGGCCAGACGACGCGCGTCCAGCGACCGAACCAAGGTTTCTTCCAGCACGATGGTTTCCTGCACCGCGCGACGGGTGCGGGTGAAGACCACGGCGCCCTGTTCGCCGGGCGCGCCGGTCCAGTCGCCGTCGCCCTCTTCGGCGTAGAGGTTCAGGCGGACGGCGGCGGCGGCCGAGGTCTGAGCCATGTCCGAGTTCTCGGCGAACAGGCCGGCCAGAGCCGCCTGTTCGATAGCGAAGGCGGGCGCGCGCTGGCTTAGGCGATCCACGCCGGCCTTGAAGGCCTTGGCCTCGCGCACCAGGGCCTGAAGGTCCAGACCCAGGCGACGTTCGCCGGTGGACAGGTCCAGCTCGGCCTCGGACGAGCCTTCCTCGATCAGATAGGAGTCCATCTCGGCCTGATCTTTCAGGTAGCGCGACTGCTTGCCCTTGGAGACCTTATAGAGGGGCGGCTGGGCGATATAGACGTGGCCGCGCGTGATCAGCTCGGGCATCTGACGATAGAAGAAGGTCAGCAGCAGGGTGCGGATGTGGGCGCCGTCGACGTCGGCATCCGCCATCAGGATGATCTTGTGATAGCGCAGCTTGTCTGCGTTGAAGTCGTCGCGGCCGATGCCGGTGCCGAGCGCCAGGATCAGGGTGCCGATCAGGTCAGACGACAGCATCCGGTCAAACCGCGCGCGCTCGACGTTCAGGATCTTGCCGCGCAGGGGCAGGACGGCCTGGTTCTCGCGGTTGCGCGCCTGTTTGGCCGAACCGCCGGCGCTATCGCCCTCGACGATGAACAGTTCGGACTTGGCGGGATCGCGTTCCTGGCAATCAGCCAGCTTGCCCGGCAGGCTGCTGATTTCCAGCGCTGATTTGCGACGGGTGAGGTCGCGGGCCTTGCGGGCGGCTTCACGGGCGGACGCCGCCTCGATGATCTTGGCGACGACCTGTTTGGCCTCGACCGGGTGTTCCTCGAACCATTGGGCCAGCCCCTCGGAGCACAGGGCCTCGACGGCGGGACGCACTTCGGACGAGACCAGCTTGTCCTTGGTCTGGCTGCTGAATTTGGGGTCCGGCACCTTGACCGACAGGACGCAGGTCAGGCCCTCGCGGGCGTCCTCGCCGGTGACGGAGACCTTCTCCTTCTTGCCGGCGCCCGAGCTCTCGATATAGCCGCCCATGACGCGCGTCAGGCTGGCGCGGAACGCCGACAGGTGGGTGCCTCCATCCCGTTGGGGGATGTTGTTGGTGAAGCACAGCATGGTCTCGTGGTAGCTGTCGTTCCACCACAGGGCGAGATCAAGCTCGATCCCTTCCTTCTTGCCGCGAATGACGATGACGTCCTTCAGGATCGGCGTCTTGGATTTGTCGAGGTGACGCACGAAGGCTTCGACGCCGCCCTCGTAGTGCAGGATCATCTCGACTGGCTCGGCATGGCGCTGGTCGGCCAGTTTGATGACCACGCCCGAGTTCAGGAAGGCCAGTTCGCGTAAGCGATGCTCCAGCGTCTTCAGGTCGAAGTCGATGTGGCTGAAGGTCGTGACCGACGGATAGAAGGTGACCTCGGTGCCGCTCAGGGGCTTGCCGGTGTCCTCGCGGATCGGGGCGTCGCCGGTGATCACCAGCGACTTGACCGTGTCGCCGCGCTCGAACCGCATCTGGTGCGCCTTGCCGTCGCGATAGATCTTCAGCTCCAGCCAGTCGGACAGGGCGTTGACCACGGACACGCCCACGCCATGAAGGCCGCCCGAGACCTTGTAGGAGTTCTGGTCGAATTTGCCGCCGGCGTGCAACTGGGTCATGATGACCTCGGCCGCCGAGACGCCTTCGCCCTCGTGGATGCCGGTGGGAATGCCGCGGCCGTTGTCGGTCACGGTGACCGAGCCGTCGGCGTTCAGGATGACCTGGACCAGGTCGGCATGGCCGGCCAGGGCCTCGTCGATGGCGTTATCGACCACCTCATAGACCATGTGGTGCAGGCCGGAGCCGTCGTCGGTGTCGCCGATGTACATGCCGGGACGTTTGCGCACCGCGTCCAGGCCTTTGAGAACCTTGATGGAATCGGCGCCGTATTCGGGCATGTCGGCAATCGGATCGGTCATGAAGTCATTGGCTCTGAAGTCCCGACCGGGACGGGGATGGAGCGCCAAACCCGGCGCTCGAATCGACCACGGGATCGCACCGCGTCGAAGCCCGCAACATATAGGAATTTGCGACGAAAAAGCGAGGATTTCCGCATGAAAACCTAGTCGCTTTCCAGCGCGCCGCCGGTGACGCGGACGAACTGGGCGCGGCCTTCAAGACCCGCGAACAGGTCGCGTTCGGTGCCGGTCATGAAGGCCTGGAGATCGAGGGCTACGATCTCGTCGAACAGGGCGGCGCGGCGGCGTTCGTCGAGATGGGCGGGTGCTTCGTCCAGCAGCAGGACGGGGCGGGCGGCTCCAGCGACGGCCTGATCTGACAGGCGGGTGATCTGGGCCAGGATCAGGTTCAGGACCAGGGCCTTCTGCTCGCCCGACGACCCCTCGGCGGCGGGCCGCTGCTTCTCACGGTGCAACGCCGTCAGGTCGGTGCGGTGCGGGCCGAACAGGGAGCGTCCGGCGGCGCCATCGCGGGCGCGGGCCTTGACCAGACCCTCGCGGATCGCGGCGGCGATCTCGTCCTCCTCGGCGCCCGTCTCGGCCATCCGTTCTGCAGGACCATCTAGCCCCAGGTCGGCCTGGGGGAAGGGGCGGTCGCTGCGGGCGTCGATGGCGGCCTGGAGGGCGTGCAGGGCGGCGACGCGGGCCATGGCGGCTCGGGCCCCGGCCTCGCCCAGGCGAAGCTCCAGCGCATCCAGCCAGACGGGATCGGCCTCGCGTCCGTCCTGTGCGTCGTTCAACAGCCGCAAGCGTTCGCGCAGGGCCTTTTCATAGACGGAGACGCTGGCGGCGTGATCGGGATCGGCGGCGAAGACCAGCCGGTCGAAGAACTTCAGCCGCTCGGCCCGGGCGTCGGAGAACAGCCGATCCTGCTCGGGCGTGGCCCAGACGGGGCGCAGATAATCCAGCAACCGCCCCGGCTGGGCTGTCTCGCCGTCAATGCGGACGATGCGCCGTGCGGCGCCCGCCGTCTGGACGCCGGTGCCCAGACGCGTCTCGTCATCCAGTTCGACCATGACGGCCCAGGCGCGGCCGGCCGCCTCGCCGGGCTCGCGCCGGCCCATTTCGGCGACGGTCGCTCCGCGCAGCCCCTTGCCCGGCGTCAGCAGGCTGATCGCCTCCAGAAGATTGGTCTTGCCCGCCCCGTTCGGCCCATGCAGCACCACGGGCCCGGAGGCGAGTTCCAGCCTTGCGCTCGAATAGGAGCGGAAATCGGTGAGGGTGAGGGAGCGGATCACGCTCCCTCCTTAACGCGCGGCGGTCAGGATCACACCCGCAGCGGCATCAGCACATACTGGACGCCGGGATCGCCCGGATCGAGGACCAGTGTGGGGCTGGCCGGGTCGGCGAAGCGGAAGGCGGCGTTTTCGCCGGTGATCTGGCCGGCGACGTCCAGCAGATAGCGGGCGTTGAAGCCGATTTCGAACGGTTCGTCGGAATAGCCGATCTCGACCTCTTCTTCGGCCTGGCCGGCTTCCATGTTGCGCACGGTCAGCTTCACGCGGTCGTTGTCGAAGGCCAGTTTCACCGAACGGCTCTTCTCGGCCGAGATGGTGGCGACGCGGTCGACGGCCTTGGCGAACAGGGCGTTGTCGATGTCGGCCTGTTTGTCGTTTCCCTTGGGAATGACGCGCAGATAGTCGGGGAAGGCGCCGTCGATGACCTTGGACGTCAGGGACGCCTCGCCCATCTGGAAGCGGATCTTCTGGGCCGAGACGGTGACCTCGACCGGGCCGCCGGCGTCGTCCAGCAGGCGGCGGACCTGATCGATGGTCTTGCGCGGCACGATGACGCCGGGGCCGCCGGCGGCGCCTTCGGGCGCGGGCGTCTCGGCCAGAGCCAGGCGGTGGCCGTCGGTGGCGACGGCGCGCAGCAGGGGAATGCCGGCCTCCGACACCGTGTGCAGATAAAGGCCGTTCAGATAGTAGCGGGTTTCCTCGGTCGAGACCGCGAACCGGGTCTTGTCGATCAGGCGGGCCAGATCCTCCTTGGGCAGGACGTAGGAGGCGCCGGCGCTGTCGGTGGACATGACGGGGAAATCGCCCGCCGGCAGGACCGGCAGGTTGAAGCGCGACCGACCGGCCGAAACGACCAGCCGGGGGTCGTCGCCCGAATAGAGCAGCGAGACCTCGGCGCCCTCCGGCAGTTTGCGGACGATTTCGTACAGGGTGTGGGCGGGCGCCGTGATCTGGCCCTCGACCTGAACCTGGGCCTCGGCCTCGTCCACCATCTCCATGTCCAGATCGGTGGCGGCGAAGGCCAGCCGGTCGCGGCCTGCGGACAGCAGGACGTTGGACAGGATCGGAATGGTGTTTCGACGTTCGACGACGCTCTGCACGTGGCCCAGGGCCTTGAGGAGCGCGGATCGTTCGATGGTCAGCTGCATGTCGTCTCGCCCGGCGCGGCCGATTCGCAGATGGCCGCGGTTAAGTGACCTGGGACACTAGCGGATTGCGCGGCGGGAGCAACGGGTCAGACCCGCTGCTCCACAGCTTCAGCCGCGAAGCTTGCGCGTCAGGGCCTCGACGTCGCGGGCGATCTGGTCGTCCTGGCCCATCAGCTCCTCGATCTTGCGCACGCCGTGCAGGACCGTGGTGTGGTCGCGTCCGCCGAAGCGACGGCCGATGTCGGGATAGGAGCGGGTCGTGTGCTGCTTGCACAGATACATGGCCATCTGGCGCGGGCGGGCGACCGAACGGGTGCGGCGCTCGCTGAGCAGATCGGCCTGTTTCATGTTGAAGTGGTCGGCGACCGTCTTCTGGATCTCGTCCACCGTGATGCGGCGCTCGGGCCCGCCGCGCATGGCGGCGCCCAGCAGGGTCGAGGCCTCGTCCACCGAGACGGTCGCCAGACGCGAACCGGCGGCGGCGGCCAGGGTGTTCACGGCGCCCTCAAGCTCGCGCATCGAGCCGGGGGTGCGATCCACCAGCTGGGCCAGGACCTCGGGATTGGCCTCGCCCTGCACCACGCCCAGGGCCGACAGGGCCTTGAGACGGTTCTGGGCCACGGCGATCTTCAGTTCGCGGTCGCCCGCCTCGACCGGGCAGGTCAGGCCGGCGGCCAGGTGGCTGCGCAGGCGCGGCTCGACCTCGGTCAGGGCCATCGGCGCGCGGTCGGCCGAGAAGACGATGCGTTTGCCGTCCTCGATCAGGGCGGTCAGGGTCGAGAGCAGCTCTTCCTGGGTGCTCGCCTTGCCGCCCACGAACTGGACGTCGTCCAGCAGCAGCATGTCGGCGCTCCGCAAGCTTTCCTTGAAGGCGGCGGTCGAGCGGTCCTGCATCGCCTTGACGAAGGTGGACAGGAAGCGTTCGGCGGTCAGATAGACGACCTTGGCCTCGGGCCGCAGACGCTGGGCCTCCCAGGCGATGGCGTTCAGCAGGTGGGTCTTGCCGTAGCCGTAGGGGCCGCAGAAGAAGACGGGATTGAAATGGCCGTCGGCCCAGCTGGCCACCTGTTTGGCGATGGCCAGGGCGAAGGCGTTGCCCTGACCCTCGACGAAGCTGTCGAAGGTCAGGCGGTCCTGCAGGCCGGCCGCACGCACGGCGCGGGCGCCGTCGGCGCTGATGGGGGCGGCGGGGGCGATCTGGGGCGTCGAGGCGAATGCGGCGAGGCGCGGCGCGGCGTCGACGACATTGCCGGCCCCCTTGCCTGACAGGACGGCGGAGGCCGGCGGGGCTGATCCAACTTCGGCGCGGCAGCGCACGTCCAGGCGGCGCGACAGGCCGTCCAGGCCTAGCCACAGTTCGTTCATGCGACGCAGGGCGTTCTTGCGCACCCAGTCGCGGGCATAGGCGGTGGGCGTGACCAAGATCAGATGGCCGGCGCCGTCCATACGCACGGCCGACGGGGCGATATAGGACGAGAAGGGGCCGTCGCCGATCTCGGCGCGCAGGCGCAGAGACGCTTCGCTCCAGATACGGTCCGGGTCCGTCATTCCTGACGCGTTCGTCCCGCCCGCCATCGCCGTAACACCCCCAACCATTTCGCCGCCGCCCGCTTCAAAACCAAATCCGACCTTCCGCGCTTCAGGGCGATGGTTCAGGGACGACTTCTCCTGCGCCGAAAAGCGATGCTTTTCGGACGGGGTCGAACCTCTGGACAGACATCTCCCGCCAACGCGAAACATAAGTCCCGCGCCGTCTTCATCCGTGCTGGGATGGAAGTGCGTTAGAGGCCAAAACTTACGCTGCGAGCCGGGTGGGTCAACGCTGATTCGTTGGTCGATCGGCAGTTAAATTGTTTGACTCCGTCAAACCCTGATCCGGCTTGGAGAATTCAGATGATCGTCGGTCGACGACGGCGAAATGGGCGTAAGACAGCTTAGCGACCAAACGCAAAACGGCGAAGGAGCACGCGCCACTTCGCCGTTGATATTGCTATGTAATCCCACAACGAAACAGCGACGGCTGTTCCGTTGACTGCAGGATCAACCGTGGATCAGGCGGCCGAAAGCTTCTTCAGCTGGGCGGCCAGGCGCGACACCTTGCGCGAGCCGGTGTTCTTGTGAACGACGCCCTTGGAGACCGCGCGCATCAGCTCGGATTGAGCTTCGACGAAAGCGGTCTTGGCGACGGCGGCGTCGCCGCCGGCCAGAGCTTCCTGGAACTTGCGCAGATAGGTGCGGACGCGCGAGCGGCGCGCCTTGTTCACTTCGGTACGCGCTTCGATCTTGCGGATCGCCTTGCGGGCGCCGGGGTTGTTGGCCATGTCAAACCTTCGAACGGAAAACGCCGCGGAGCACACGTCCACGGCGCGGAAATCTCAAGAGGGCGGGCCTATAGCCGAAAGCCCGGGGGCGGTCAACGCGGAGTCTGGGTTGGATCGACCATCGGCGAGCGCCGGGCGACATCCTCGCGGCTGATAAAGCTTATTCAACGAACGGCGTGGCAAGCTTGCGGCGAAACGGAAGCCGCATGTTTAGATCTACAGTATCGCTTTTCGTCGCCTGGGTCGTTGCGGGCATGGTCGCATCCTCGGCCCTGGCCCAGACAGACGTTGCGGGTCCCCAGCGCTCGCCGCTGGAACTGGCCCAGGCGGTGGAGCGTCGCGCCGGCGCCACCGACTTCGCCCAGCTGGAGGCTTTCGGGCGCGCAGCGATGGCGCGGCGAGACCGCGAGGGGCTGAACCGGCTTTATCACGTGGCGTGGATCATGCTGAACCAGGGCGAGTTCGAGCGCGCCACCGCGTGGAACGATCGACTGGCCGAGGCGGCGCGTCGTCAGGTGGACATGCGCTATGTGCAGATCGCCCGTCTGAACGCCCTGACGCTGCGCTACGATCAGGGCGACACGGCCGCCGCCGAGGAGATGCGCCGCATCGCCCAGACGGAGGCGGACTGGTTCGCCAAGGCGCACGCCACGCGGCTGTGGGCGCTGGCGCTGATGGACGAGGACAAGATCGGCGAGGGGCTGAAGCGGCTGACGGACGCGGACGCCTTCATCCCCGATGACGCCCCCTATGCGAACGCAGCGCGGGCCGGCCTGTGGGAGATGACCGGCATCGGCCTGATGAAGCTGAACGACATCGACGGGGCCACGGCCGCCTTCGGCCGGTTCGAGATCGACTTCGCCAATCCGGCCTATCCGCGACCGGACTTCGACGCGGTTTATAATCTGGCGCGGCTGTCGACCCAGATCGGCGACGCGGACCAGGCGCAGCGCCTGTATCTGATCCATCATCGCCTGACCCAGCGCGCGGACCTGTCCAGCCTGGCGGTCTATGACGCCAATCTGTGCGCCATGACGGCCGAGGCGCGCCAGGCGCCGGCGGACGTGCTGCGATGCCTGGCGCCTTATGGCGAGGATCTTGGCGAGGCCTCCTTCCTGGCCGCGCACCTTTTGCCCGCTCGCGCCATCGCACGGGCCCAGACCGGCCGGATCGCCGCCGCGCGCCGCGACCTGGCCCAGATCCGCCGTCGTCAGGCCGAGGGCGCCTATCGAAGCGAAGGGATTTCAGAACTGCCGCACGTCGAGGCGGAAATCCTGTTCGCCGAAGGGCGTCCGCACGAGGCCTATGAAAAACTGCGCGAACACGCCCGGCTCGACAAGATCGCAGACGCCCGCCGCTTCAGCGCCGGCATTCGCCAGGTCACCGGCGACATGCAGCAACAGCTGAGCCAGCGGCGCGCTCAGCTGGAGACTGCGCGCGCCAACACCGCGCTGCAGGGCGACGTCATCAAGGCGCAGAAATGGCTCGTCGGCGCCGCAGTGGTGTTCGGCCTGCTGTCCATCGCCGGTCTGGTGTGGCTGTGGCGTCAGGCGGGTCATCTGCGGGCCGCGCGGCGTCGTGCCGAAGAGGCCAGCCGGTCGAAGTCCGAATTTCTGGCCAATATGAGCCACGAGATCCGCACGCCGCTGAACGGCGTGGTGGCGATGGCCGACGCCCTGTGCCGCGCGCGCCTGGCGCCGCGCGAGCATGAGATGGCGGAGGTGATCCACGCCTCGGGCGTCACCTTGGAACGCCTGCTGTCGGACATTCTGGACACCGCCAAGATCGAGGCCGGACAGGTTTCCCTGGAGCGGGCGGTCTTCGACCTCGGCGACGCCGTGCGCGGGGTGGCGGCGCTGTATCGTCCTCGCGCCGAAGAAAAGGGCGTGTCGCTGCGGCTGGAGATCGAGCCCGATCTGGACGCTGTAGTCGAAGGCGACGTGGTGCGGGTGCGCCAGGTCCTGTCCAATCTGATTTCCAATGCGCTGAAGTTCACCGACGAAGGCCATGTGGCCGTCGGCGTGGCGCCGGGCGGCGACGGGCGTGTGCGGTTTTCCGTGACCGACACCGGCTGCGGCTTCGACGCCGAGCAGAAGAGCCGCATCTTCTCCCGCTTCCAGCAGGCGGACGGATCGATCACGCGTCGGTTCGGCGGCACCGGCCTGGGGCTGACCATTTCGCGCGATCTGGTCGAACTGATGGGCGGCGAACTGGAGTGCGAAGGCGCGCCCGGCGCCGGCGCCTGTTTCTGGTTCGAAATCCCCCTCGCTCGGGCGGTCGAGGCTCAGGCGGCGACGCCGGCCGAATCTGCGGCGGAGCTCGCCTTTCCCGCGCGGGTGCTGGTGGCCGACGACCATCCGGCGAACCGCAAGGTCATGGCCATCATGCTGGGCGGAATGCCGACCGAACTGGTTGTGGTCGAGGACGGGGAGCAGGCTGTGGCGGCGTATCGCGACGGCGGCATCGACCTGGTGCTGATGGACATGCAGATGCCGGTGATGGACGGGCTCAGCGCCACGGCCGCGATCCGTCGCCTGGAAGCCGACGAAGGCCGCGCCCGGACGCCCCTCATCATGCTGACGGCTAACGCCCTGCCCGAACACGTCGAGGCGGGGCGCGTCGCTGGCGCGGACGGCCATCTCTCCAAGCCCATCACGATGGTATCGTTGCTGGACGGGGTAGCGGCCGCCATGGACAAGGCGCGCGCGTGGGAGAAGGCGGCGTCGCCTGAAACGCTGCGCCAACCGCTGGCGGCCCGATAGTCCTTGAACGCAGGGCGAGGGATTAAACGGCCCAGGCCGCGTTTTCCGTCGCCGCTTTTTAGAGGGTGTTGAAAGCCGGCAACGCTTTCAAAATCTTCATGAATTGCGTCGCTTTCCGGCCATGTTTTTCGCGTCCCAGAGGGGGCTGATATCTTTTCCCGGACCGCCGTTCCATGACCCAGATCGCCCTTATGCTGCTCGCCCTGGCCCCCACTGCGGGCGTCGCACAGCCTGCCGCGCCTCAGGCGCAACAGGACGATCCCGCCGTCTTGCTGCCGGAGATCGAGGTCACGGCGGCGCGGCGGGGCGTCGCCCTGGGCGGACAGGAGCCGATCGTCTCCTATGACACCGCCCAGATCCAGGCCTTCGGCGCGACCAATATCGGCGAACTGGTCACCTTGCTGGAGGCCCAGACCCGCAGCGCGCGCGGCGGGTCGCCGGTCTTCCTGGTCAACGGACGCCGCATCTCGGGCTTCCGTGAAATTCGCGGCATTCCGCCGGAAGCGATCGAGCGTTTCGACGTCCTGCCCGAAGAGACCGCGCTGTCTTATGGCTACAGCGCCAACCAGCGCGTGGTGAACATCGTCCTGAAGGCAGACTTCAAGTCCCTGACCTCTTCGGTGAACGTTAGCCGGCCCGAGCAGGGCGGGCGCACGACGACCTCCAGCGAGAACAACGTCCTCAAGATCGCCGGCGCCGACCGCTGGTCGCTGGACATCAACGGCTCGACCGCCAACACCCTGTTCGAGACCGAGCGCAACATCGACCGCAGCAGCTCCGGCACCCTGTTCGACCGGGCCGGCAACATCACGGGCCTGGACGGCGGCGAGATCGACCCGGCGCTTTCGGCTATGGCGGGATCGACGGTGAACCTGGCCGGCGTTCCCGTCTCTGCGGCGGGCGGCGCGCCCGCCCTGTCAGACTTCATGTCCACGGCCGGAATCGCCAATTCCAGCGACCTGACCGCCTATCGCACCCTGTCGCCCAAGACGGCTGAGGCCTCGATCGCAGGCACCTACAAGCACGACCTGAATGACAAGGTCGGCATGACCCTGAGCGGCAGCCTGGAGGACTCCAGCAGCTTCAGCTACCTGGGCCTGCCCGGCGTGACCCTGACCCTGCCGGACACCAGCCCCTGGTCGCCGTTCGGAAACGACGTCCTGCTGTATCGCTATCTGAACCTGCCCGACGCCCTGACACGCGAAACCGACACGCGCACCGCTGAGCTGGGCACGGTCTTCGACGGCTATCTCGGCGACTGGCGCTGGACGGCGACGGGGGAATACAGCCGCGTCGAGACCGACACCTCGACCGGGCGGGGCGTGGACGCGACGGCGCTTCAGACCGTGATCAGCGCCGGGGACCCGGCGATCAATCCGTTCGGCGACCTTGACGACGCCGTGACGCCCAGCGCGCGAGACACCGCCCATTCGATCGCCCAGACCGCGACGGGCGAACTGGTTCTGAACGGCCGACCGTTCGAGCTGCCGGCAGGCGACGTGACCTCGACCTTCAAGGTCGGGGCCAGCCACCGTTCGCTGGATTCCGAAAGCGTACGTTCGGGCGAGGCCGTGGATCGCTCGCAGTCGCGCGACCAGGGCAGTCTGCAGGCCAACTTCGACCTGCCGATCTCGAACATGGATCGCGGCGTTCTGTCCAAGATCGGCGACCTGTCGGCCAATCTGAACCTTTCCTATGACGAGCTGTCCGACTTCGGCGGGGTCAGCGCCGTGGGGGCGGGGCTGAACTGGTCGCCGGTCGAGCGGCTGTCGCTCTCGGCCAACTATTCGGACGAAGGCAAGGCGCCGACCATCCAGCAATTGAACGATCCGACGGTGGCGACGCCCAATACGCCCGTTTACGACTTCAGCACCGGTCAGACCGTTGAGATCACGCAGGTCACCGGGGGCGACCCCAATCTGAAGGCCGAGGATCGCCGCATCCTGAAGCTGGGCGTCAACTGGCAGCCCTTCTCCGAGAAGGATTTCCGGCTGAACCTCGCCTACACCCGCACCGAGGCGGAAAACGAAATTTCCAGCTTCCCGACCATCACGCCCGACCTGGAAGCGGCCCTGCCGGACCGGTTCGTTCGTGACGCCGACGGCAATCTGATCTCGATCGACGCCCGCCCGCTGAACTTCTTCCAGCGCGACCAGCAGGACGTGCAGTGGGGGTTCAACTTCTCGCGGCCCTTCGGCCAACCGTCCCCCGCCTCCGCCGCGCGCTCAGGCGGACCGGGCGGCGGAGGCATGATGAGGGGCGGCGGTCCCGGCGGTCCTGGCGGCGGCGGCCGGATGCGGGGCTCCCGTGGAGCCGGCATGCAACCCGGTCAGGGGATGTTCAACCTGTCGCTGACCCACACCTGGCGCGTTCAGGACGAGGTGGTGATCAGCGACGGCCTGGCGCCGCTGGACCTGCTGGACGGCGACTCCATCTCCGGCTCGGGCGGGCAGTCGCGCCATGAGGTGCAGCTGCAGACCGGCATGTTCAGAAACGGCCTGGGCGCCTTCGTCAACGCCAACTGGAGTTCGGGCACCACGGTCAACGGCGACGCCTTCGGGTCGCCCGACCTGGACTTCTCGGGCCGGACCACCGTCAATCTGTTCGCCTTCGCCGACCTGACCCAGCGCACGTCGTGGGTCGAACGCTTCCCGATCCTGAAGGGCACGCGGATCGGCGTGGGGGTTCAGAACATCTTCGACGATCGCGTCTCGGTGACCGCCAGCGACGGCTCCACGCCGATCAACTACCAGGCGGACTATCTCGACCCGCAGGGTCGGGTGTTCCGCATCAATCTGCGCAAGATCCTGTTCTGATCAGCCGGCGAGGCGGGTTGCGGCCCGCCTCGCGTCAGGGCCAGACGGCCGCCGTCGCCACCATCACCACGGCGACGACGCCGGTCAGGATGAAGAAGAGACGGTCGGACATGGCCTGTCTGTTACCTGCGCTCGGGCCCGGCGACAAGGAAGGGCCGCCCTGTCCCTCTCTGGCGCTCCTTGACCGGGGGCTCCCTTGACCGGCTTCTGACGGCGGCTTACCCCGACAGACTGTTTGCCAGGGACCGACCCAATGCCGCGCCTGATCCTTCTCCGCCATGGCCAGAGCCAATGGAACCTCGAAAACCGTTTCACCGGCTGGGTCGATGTCGACCTGACGGCGGAGGGCGAGGCTCAGGCGCGCCACGGCGGCGAACTGATCGCCGAGGCCGGATTCACGCCGGCGGTGATGTTCACCTCCGTCCTGACCCGCGCCAAGCGCACCGGCGCCCTGGCCCTGCAATCGGCGGGTCTGAGCGATGTGCCGGTGATCGAGGACTGGCGACTGAACGAGCGCCACTACGGCGGGCTGACGGGCCTCAACAAGGCCGAGACGGCCGAAAAGCACGGCGAGGACCAGGTCAAGGTCTGGCGCCGCAGCTATGATGTGCCGCCGCCCCCGCTGGCGCCGGGCGGGGAGTTCGATTTCAACGCCGACCCGCGCTACGCCGGAAAGGCTATCCCCGACACCGAAAGCCTGAAGACGACCCTGGACCGCGTCAAACCCTATTGGGACGCCGAGATCGCCCCGCGCCTAAAGGCGGGGGAGGACGTGCTGATCGCCGCCCACGGCAACTCGCTGCGCGCCATCGTCAAACTGCTGTTCGGGGTCCCGGACGACAAGATCGTCGGCGTCGAGATCCCGACCGGAAATCCGCTGGAGATCGACTTGGATGCGGACCTGAAGCCCACGGCCGCCCGCTATCTCGACGCCGGCCGCGCCGAAGAGCTGCCGGCGATTTCATGAGCTGGAGCGACGCCGACCAGGCCTTCATGGCCCAGGCCATCGCGCTGGCGACGGGCCGCATGGGCGAGACCTGGCCCAATCCGGCGGTCGGCTGCGTCATCGTCAAGGACGGTCGGGTCATCGCCCAGGCCGCAACGGCCCCGGGCGGCCGCCCGCACGCCGAGGAACAAGCCGTCCCCGCCGCCGGCCCCGATGTCGTCGGCGCGACCGTCTATGTCACGCTGGAGCCCTGCGGCGCGCGGTCGTCCGGCCGCAAGTCGTGCGCCCAGTTCCTGACCGAGGCCGGGGTGGCCCGGGTCGTCATCGCCTGCCTCGACCCCTCGCCTTTCGCCGCCGGACGCGGCACGGAGCGCCTGCGCGCCCAGGGGCTGACGGTCGAGACCGGCCTGATGTGCGACGAAGGCGCCGCCCTGTGCGAAGGCTTCCTGCACCGGCTGGAGAGCGGACGCCCGATGGTGCGGGTCAGCGAAGGCGGCGTCGGTTTCGACGGCCGCTTCGTGGCGTCGCCCAAGGCCGATCTGGTCACCGAGCTGAAACGGTTGGGCGAGGCGGGCTACACCCGGTTGTGGACCGGGCCGGGAGAGCTGGCGGACGCGCTGCGCGACCAGGGTCTGTTGAACGACTGACAACCGCCTGTTGCTCAAGGCTTTCTTAAGTCCAGCGGGCGCACTGTGTCGAAATGGCACTGGCCGCAGAACCAATCGTGAGAAAACGCCTGACTCAGGCGGAGCTAGACATGGTCTGTGCGCGGCACGACAGACTGTTTCAGGCCCGCCCCGGCGGCGCCCGCGCGGTCTTCGCCTGGATGGATCTTTCGGGGCTCAGCCTGAAGGGCCGCAACCTTTCCGACGCCGATTTCGCCGCCGCCTGCCTGGAGGGCTGCGATCTGACGGGCGCCAAGCTCGACAACGCCAACTTCTTCGGCGCGGACATGCAGGACGCGGTTCTGGCCGAGGCCAGCCTGCGTCGCGCTGATCTGCGCGGGGCCTGTCTGCGCGGGGCAGACCTGTCGGGCGCCGACATGTTCGAGGCCGACCTGCGCGAGGGCACCATCGCCGCCGCCGACGCCAAGCTGGGCTTCAAGGTCATCGAACCCCGGCACCGCGAGGAGACCGAGGCCAACGGCGCCTGTCTGGCCGGCGCCAATCTTCAGCGCTCCAAGATGTCGGGCGTCATAGCCATGAAGGCCGATTTTTCCGGCGCTGTGATGAAGGACTGCAAGCTGGTCCGCGCAAATCTGAAGCAGGCCGACTTCCGGGGCGCCGATCTCGCCGGAGCGGACCTTTCGGGGGCGGATCTTTCGGGGGCCGATCTGCGAGACGCCATTCTGGTGGGCTGCAAGATGACCATGTGGCGCGCCGACGGCGCCGACATGCAGGGCGCCCTGACGGACAACAAGTCCGCCTGCGAATCCGTCGATCGGATGCCAGCGGCGGAAATGCTGCGCGAACATGCGCGCTGGTGCGAGACGGGCGGGGCGGCGGGGCAGCCTTCGGTGTTCGACGGCGTCGATCTGCGTCCGTTGAAGTCGATTACGGGGCTGAACCTGACGGCCCTGTCGGCCAAGGGCGCGGTCTTCTACGGCCTGGACATGGAGGGGGTGCAGCTTCAGGGCGCCCAGCTCGAGAACGCCGACTTAAGGTCCGCCAAGCTGCGTCGCGCAGACCTGCGCGGCGCGCGACTGCGCGGAGCCAAGCTCAACGGGGCCGACATGCGCGAGGCGCAGTTGGGGCCCTTGCTGATCACGGCCGATCGATTGATGCCGGCGGATTTGACCGGCGCCATCCTGCGTGGCGCGGACCTGTCGGGCGCCGATCTGAAGCGCGCGATCCTGGTGGGCGCAGACTTGGGTCGGGCGATCCTGCACGGCGCCCACACCCGTCAGATCGACCTGACCGACGCCAATCTGACCGGCGTGCGCGGCCTGGTCATCGACCAGGCCGCCTGAGGCCTCCTAGGCCAGGGCCTTGAGCTGATCGACCAGGTCGGTCTTTTCCCAGCTGAAACCGCCGTCCGCATCGGGTTCGCGCCCGAAGTGGCCATAGGCGGCCGAGCGGGCGTAGATCGGCTTGTTTAACCTAAGGTGCTCGCGGATGGCGCGCGGGGTCGCGCCGCCGATCAGGCCCAGCAACTTTTCCTCAAGCACGCCCTCGTCGATCTTGCCGGTGCGATGCAGATCGACGTGGATCGACTGGGGCTTGGCCACGCCGATGGCGTAGGAGATCTGGATGGTGCAGCGATCAGCCAAACCGGCGGCGACAACGTTCTTGGCCAGGTAGCGACAGGCGTAGGCGGCCGAACGGTCCACCTTGGTCGGGTCCTTGCCCGAGAAGGCGCCGCCGCCGTGGGGCGCCGCGCCGCCGTAGGTGTCGACGATGATCTTGCGGCCGGTCAGGCCGGCGTCGCCGTCCGGTCCGCCGATCTCGAAGACGCCGGTCGGATTGATGTGCCAGACGGTGTTCTCGTCCGTGAAGCCTTCCGGCAGGACCTCGAGAATGTAAGGTTTGACGATTTCGGCGACCTCGGCCGAGCTCAGCCCCTTGGCGTGCTGGGTCGACAGGACGATGGAGGTGGCGCGCACCGGCTTGCCGTCCTCGTACTGGATCGTCACCTGGCTCTTGGCGTCAGGCTCAAGTTTGGAGCCGCCGGCGTGGCGGACCTCGGCCAGGCGCTTCAGGATATTGTGGCTGTACTGCAGGGTCGCCGGCATCAGTTCCGGCGTCTCGTTCGACGCATAGCCGAACATGATGCCCTGATCGCCCGCGCCTTCGTCCTTCTCATTGGTCGAGTCGACGCCGACGGCGATGTCCGCCGACTGGGCGTGCAGGTAGCAGGCGTATTCGGCCGTCTCCCAGTGGAAGCCTTCCTGCTCGTATCCGATGTCCTTGACCGCGGCCCGGACCAGCGGCTCCAGGCTGTCGATGATGCCCTGGGTGAAGGCCTCGTTCTCTTCCTTGGTGTTGCCCGGCTGGGTCGCGCGGACCTCACCGGCCAGGACGATGCGCTGGGTCGTCACCAGGGTCTCGCATGCCACGCGCGCCTCGGGATCCTTGGCCAGGAAGGCGTCCACGACGGTGTCGGATATGCGGTCCGCGACCTTGTCGGGGTGACCTTCGGAAACGCTTTCCGAGGTGAAGAGGAAGGAGGAACGAGCGGCCAAGAGAGGCTCCTGTCTGTGTCAGGCGTTCAGACATATAAAGATATGCTTATATGTTCAAGTGATCTGACGCTGGGCGGCGACCCGGAAAGTGGTCCGGGCGCAAGCGTATCGGCTGACACCGATGGAATTTGAGGTAAACAGGTCCGGGGGACCCGATGCCTGATAGCCTGACGACCAGAGAAAGCGAATGCGTCCACCTCGCCGGTCAAGGGCTGGAGGACAAGGAGATCGCCGCGCATCTGGGCATCTCGCCGCGCACCGTGGGCAACCACCTGCACCGGGCCTATGCGAAACTGGGCGTGTCGGATCGAAAACTGGCGGCGCGCCGATTGAGTAACGACTACTCAGAGGCGCCGATACTCATTCCAGAGCGGGCGCAAGACAGGCTTGTTGATCCGGCGTCGGCTGGACAGTCGGTCGACGACGGTCCCCTGGCGCCGACATCCTGGCTCTTGCCGCCCCCGCCTCGCGGGATCGGCGCGAGAGTGGGGATCGTGGTCGCCGGCGCCGTCGTCGCCCTGCTGCTCGCCATCGGGATCGTGACGGCAGGCATGGTGGTTCCCTCCTTGTTCGACCGGATCTCTCCCGAATGGGCCCGCTGACGCGGGGCATCATTCTGGAGGACCAACTAATGAGAAACATGCAGGTAGGGGTCCGGGTCGCGCGTCAGGTGCAGACTGCGGAACACGCCATCGATCAGGCCATGATCGAAGTTTGCCGACTGATCCAGACGTCGCTCGAGGGACGGGTCGAATCCCGCCTCGCGGCCGAGGTCGGCCAGTCGGCGATCGAAAACATCGTGGCGGGATTGGGCCAACTGGCGACGGTGCGCGCCAGCGTCGTCGCCGGCCATACAGACCTCGCAACAGTGGCCGAAAACCACGGGATTGGTTGGCGCATGGAAGGCATGGGCGAAAGCAAGGAAGCCAAGCCGACCGGTGCTCTGCCCGTTGATGTGATAAGATTGGCCGCCTGACGGAGCACGACCGAATGCCTTCGCCGCTGTGGATATTCGGCACGGGCCTGACGGTCATCGCGCTTGGCCTGCTGGTCTGGCAGGGCAGGCGACCCGAGCGCGAGGCCGGCGTGGGGCTTTTCCTGGCTCAGCTGTTCTCGGGCTGGGTCGACCATATGGTCATCGGCCAGTTCCGGTGGGCTGTCGCGGCGATTTCCCTGGGGCTTCTGGTCCTGCTGGTCCGCCTCAGTCTGCGTTACGACCGATGGTGGCTGCTGTTCGCCGCCGGCGCTCAACTGCTGGCGTTCGGCACTCACATCTCGTCGCTGATCGGCCCCGGCGCCTTGACCTGGTCAATCGTGACCGCGCGGATGACGATCTGGGTCGAACTCATGCTGCTGGCCATCTTCGGCGTCTGGGAGGCGCGATCGGCTCCCTACGCCCGATCTCATTCATCGCTGTCGGCGAGACCGCGCAGCGTCAGAACTCAAAGGACATGAATATGAATACCGACTCTCACAAGGGCTTCTTGCCGCTGTTTCGTTCGTGGTTCGACACCGCGACCATGGCCGCAAAGGTCGGGGTTTCGGGCAGTTCCGAAAATCTGCTGGCCGAACTTGATCTGGGGCCGATGGTCGAGGCCGAACCTCGTCTGCTCAACCACACGCCTGACAGTGCGGTCGAGGCGGCCTGCATGCTGGAAGTCGTGCGCCAGAACATGGTCGACGCCGGTCGTTCGGACGGCCTCGACCTTAGGGCTCTGTCGGCGGTGCAACGGTGGCTTGCCGATCACGCCTCGGGCGGCGAGGACGTTCAGCCCGTCGAACGTCTCTTGCGTCAGGCCCGTATCTGAGGCGTCAGACGCCTCAGCCGATCAGCCGTCAGCCGATCAGCCGCGCAGGCCCTTGGCCACGGTCAGCAGGGCGTCGCGTTGGGCGGGGTCCTGGATGCCGCGGAAGGCGGCCAGCAGTTCGGCGACGCCCGGGGCGGCCAGCGCAAGCTCGTCGCCCTCGGCGGTCTCCAGCTCGCCCAGCAAGGCGGCGCCGGTCGACTTCAGCACCGAGGCGATCTGCAGCAGGCGCGCGGCGGAGACGCGATTGACGCCGCGTTCGTACTTTTGAATCTGCTGGAACGTCACGCCCGCGCCCGCAGCCAGTTGGGCCTGGGTGATGCGAAGTTCCTCACGACGGGTGCGGATGCGTCCGCCGATGGCGATGTCTACGGGATCTACTGCGTCGTTCATTTGAGCCTACGGACAGGACTAATGCGGCGCCATGGCCCCAAAACGCCCGCGCCGTCAAGACAAAGCTGGCCGTCTAGGGAGTGCTACGTGCGCCGTGAGTGAAAATTCAACCGCAGGGGTATGTCCCCGGAGCGGTGCAGGCCCATCCTGACGCCGTTTGCGCCGGGAAGAAGTGGTGCCGCTTAGGTGACTCGAACACCTGACCCCATCATTACGAATGATGTGCTCTACCGGCTGAGCTAAAGCGGCCCGGTTGCGACGGACTAAAAGTCGCCCGCGCGAGAGGGGGTCTTTATACGGCCGTATCGCGCTTGCCAAGCGCCGCTTGCAAGATCGCGAGCAATGAGGCTTCGTCGGGCGTTTCGGCCACGGCTGGCGCCAGGCCCAACGCCACGAAGGGCGCCGCTGCGGCGGGCGAGATACAGGCGATGACGGCGCGGTCTAGCGATGCGGCGTCGTACGCCGCGAGGATCGTCGCCGCTCGGGGCGAGTGGACAAGGACCGCGTCGAACGTCGCCGGTGGGACGCTCGCGGCAGGCGTGGCGCGATAGATCGTCAGCGGCTGGATCGAGACGCCGTCGGCGCCCGCCGCCGCCAGATAGGCCGCGAAGTTCCCGGCGGGGGTTTCGGCCTGCGGAACCAGCAAAGCGGCGTCGCTCAGCGTCGTCGCGATCAGGCGGGCGAGGGCGGCGAGGTCGCCGGATGCGGAGCGCACGACCTCGAAACCGGCGTCGCGGGCGGCCTGGGCGGTGGCGTCGCCGACCGAGAAGACGGGGCAGTCGCGTCGGGGCGTCAGGGCGGCGAAGGCGGCGACGCCGTTGACGCTGGTGAAGGCCAGGGCGAACGCCGTCAGGTCGGGAAGGGACGGGGTCAGGTATTCGATCGCCAGCAGAGGGGCGACCACGGGGTCATACCCCCTGTCTCGCAGGCGCGCGGCGGTGCGTGAGGCGCCGGGCTCGGCGCGGGTGATCCAGACGCGGGCGGGCCTGGCTGCAGCGTCGGGGGCGATCATCCGTCCAGGGTCGCGGGATCGACCTCCTGATCGCCGGCGGAGGCGTGGACTTCGGATCCCAGCCGATGGCCCAGGGCGCGGGCGTCGGCTTCGGTGGGTTGGGACAGGTCGCCGACGCGGCGCCAGCGGGCGGATCCGTCGGGGCTGAGCATTTCGGTGGTCAGGTGCAGGGTGTCGTTGGCGATCAGGGCGTAGGCGCCGACGGCGGTGCGGCACGACCCCTCAAGCGCCGTCATGGCCCCACGCTCGGCGGCGACGCAGACGGCGGTCTCGGGGTGGTTCAGGGCCACGACCCAGGGGGCGTTGATGTCGGCGGCGCGGGTCTGGATCGCCAGGGCGCCCTGGCCCGGCGCGGGCAGGAAGGCGTCCAGCGACAGCTTTTCGCGGATATGTTCGGAAACGCCCAGCCGGGCCATGCCGGAGACGGCCAGCAATATGGCGTCGAAATCGCCCTCGGCCGCGCGGCGCAGGCGGGTGTCGATGTTGCCCCGCAGCATCTCGACCTTCAGGTCGGGCCGCAGGGCCAGGGCCTGGGCCTGGCGACGCAGGCTGGCGGTGCCCAGGCGCGCGCCGAAGGGCAGGGCGTCGAAACTGTCGAAGTCGCGGCTGATGAAGGCGTCGCGGGCGTCCTCGCGCTCGGGAATGGCGGCGATGCACAGGCCCTGCGGCTGTTCGGCGGGCACGTCCTTCATCGAATGGATGGCGATGTCGATCCGGCCGGCTAGCAGCGCCTCCTCGATCTCCTTGGTGAACAGGGCCTTGCCGCCCAGCTCCAGTAGGCGGCGGTCCTGGATGCGGTCGCCGGTGGTGACGATCTCGACCAGGGGAATGGCGGTCTCGATCTCGGCTTCGGGCACGTTCAGGGCGCGGCCGATGGCGCGCTGCATCATGCCGGACTGGGCCAGGGCCAGCTTGGATCGCCGGGTGCCGATGCGGAGAGGAAAGGTCATGAGCGTTGCGCACCGGTCGCCGGGTCGCTACCTCGACCCGATGGAGAGTTCCGCCGACTATAGCAGCCGCGCCCATGCGGCAACTGGACGGGATGTCCCCCCTCGTCCCGGTCATGCGCTGACGGTGCTGGGCCTGGAGACCAGTTGCGACGAGACCGCCGCCTCGGTCGTGCGCCTGCACCCTTCTGAGATGGGCGGCCGGGCCGAGGTCCTGTCTTCCGTGGTTCACAGCCAGATCGACGACCATGCGGCCTACGGCGGCGTCGTCCCCGAGATCGCGGCGCGCAGCCATGTCGAAATGATCGCCGAGGTCACGCGCCGGGCGATGGCCGAGGCGGACATGGGCTATGACGGGCTGGACGCGATCGCTGCGACGGCCGGGCCGGGCCTGGTCGGCGGGGTCATGGTCGGCCTCAGCTTCGGCAAGGCGGCGGCCTTGGCGCGCGGCCTGCCCCTGGTGGCGGTCAACCATCTGGAAGGTCATGCGGTGTCGGCGCGGCTGGGGGCGGAGGTCGCCTATCCCTTCCTGCTGCTCCTGGTGTCGGGCGGCCATTGCCAGCTCCTGGAGGTGCGCGGCATCGGCGACATGAGCCGGATCGGCGCCACCATCGACGATGCAGCCGGCGAGGCCTTCGACAAGATCGCCAAGGCCTTGGGGCTGGGTTATCCGGGCGGGCCGGCGCTGGAACGGCTGGCGATGCAGGGCGATGGGTCGCGATTCGACCTGCCTCGCGCGCTGCTGGGCCGCAAGGATTGCGATTTCTCTTTCTCGGGCCTGAAGACGGCCGCCTTCCGCATCGCCCAGACGTGCGAGACCGATCAGGACAAGGCCGACCTGGCCGACGCAGTCCAAAACGCCATCGCGCGCCAGCTGTCGGATCGGTCGGAGCGCGCTTTGGCGGCCTATGCCCAGACGCATGAGCACCGGCTGTTCGTCGTCGCGGGCGGGGTCGCCGCCAACAAGACCATCCGCGCGACGCTGGAGGTGACGGCGACTCGGCACGGCTTCGACTTCCTGGCGCCGCCCATGGCCTATTGCACCGACAATGCGGCGATGATCGCCCTGGCGGGGGCTGAGCGGCTGGCCTTGGGGCTGACCAGCGACATCGACGTGGTCGCCCGGCCGCGATGGCCGCTGGACGAGGCGCGCGCCCTGTCCGATCCTTCGCACAAGCCGGGCCGCAAGGGCGCAAAAGCATGATCGTTTTTGTGAGAACCGCTTCGCGGTTCAAACAGAAACGTGAATCATGCTTTCGCATTAATCGTGAGCCTGATTCACGGCATCAGCGGAATCGCGAAGCGATTCCTCTTCAGCCGATCAGGCTCAAGGCGTGAACGATAAAAAAGCCTCGGGAGGGCGTATGGAATTCCGCACGGCAGGGGTCATCGGCGCGGGCGCCTGGGGCACGGCCCTGGCGCAGGTCTGCGTCCGGGCAGGGCTGGATACGACGCTGCAGGCGCGCGAGCAGAAGCTGGTCGAGACGTTGCGGGCGACGCGGGCCAATGACCTGTATCTGCCCGGCGTGCCGCTGGAGGAGGCGTTGAAGTTCACGGCGGACTTGGCCGATCTGGCACACTGCGACGTGATCCTGGCGGTGCCGCCGGCCCAGCACATGCGCGCCACCCTGACGGCCTTTGCGCCCCATCACCGCGCTGGCGTGCCGGTGGTGCTTTGCTCCAAGGGGGTCGAGCGCGGCACGATGAAGCTGATGACCGAGGTGCTGGCCGAGACCCTGCCGGACGCCCCCGCCGCCGTTCTGTCCGGCCCCAGTTTCGCGGGCGAGGTATCACGCGGCCTGCCCACCGCCGTCACCCTGGCTTGCGCCGATGCGGCGCTGGGCCAGGTCCTGTTGAACACCCTGTCGGCGCCGGGCTTCCGGCCCTATCTGGCGACCGATCTGGTGGGCGCCGAGGCGGGCGGGGCGCTGAAGAACGTGCTGGCCATCGCCTGCGGCATTTCCGAGGGACGGCAGTTGGGGCGCAGCGCCCACGCCGCCCTGATCACGCGCGGCTTTGCGGAAATGACCCGTCTCGCCGTCGCCATGGGCGGGCAGGCCGAGACGGTGGCGGGCCTGTGCGGCCTGGGCGACCTGGTCCTGACGTGCTCCAGCCCCCAGTCGCGCAACATGAGCCTGGGTCTGGCCCTGGGGCAGGGGCAGACGGTGGAACAGGCCCTTGCCGGCAAGCGGTCGGTGGCCGAGGGTTACGAAAGCGCGCCCGCCGTGCGCGAATTGGCTGCGGGTCTGGGCGTGGAAATCCCGATCTCCGAAGGCGTCGCCGCCCTGCTGGCCGGCGAGATCGACGTGGACGGCCTGATCGACGGTTTGCTGTCGCGTCCGCTGAAGGCCGAACGTGTCTGAGGAGGTCCCGGCCGAGCGCAAACGGGTCTGGAAGACGCCGCCGGGTGTGGCTCTGTGCGCCGAGGGCGACATCGCCGACCCCGGCTCTCGCGGCTTCGTTCTTCAGATCGGCGAGGCCTTCTTCCACGGCTTCGTCGTGCGCAAGGACGGCCAGGTCGCCGGCTGGATCGACCGCTGCCCCCATGCGGGCTTTCCCATCGCCATGGAGATCGACCGCTATCTGACGCCCGACGGCTCGCTGATCCTGTGCGGCTGGCATGGGGCGGTGTTCGAGCCACTGACCGGCGAGTGCGAGGGCGGCCCCTGCGCGGGCGGGCGGCTGACGCCGTGGCCGGTGGCGGCGACGGGCGGGATCGTCAGGACGGCGTGAAGCCGATCAGCGCGCCAGCTTGCCCTTGGCCTTGGCGGCGCTGAAGACCACGTCCGGGTCCGGCTTCTTCACCTCGACGCTGGTGTGGTTCAGGATCGACAGGATGTAGCGGCCGATGTTCAGCCGCGCCGTCTTCTTGTCGTCGGTCGCAACGACGGTCCAGGGCGCGAAGGGGCGGTCGGTCTCATCCAGCATCCGGTCGCGCGCGTCGGAATAGGCGTCGAACCGCGCTTCGGCCTCGGCGTCCAGCGACGACAGCTTGAACTTCTTCAACGGATCATCCCGGCGGGCCTTGAGCCGCTCGGCCTGTTCCTCACGCGAGATGTCCAGCCAGATCTTGATCAGGATGATGCCGTCGTCGGTCAGCATCCGCTCGAAACGCGGGGCGTCGGTCATGAACTGGGCGTACTGTTCCGGCGTGCAATACCCCATCACCGGCTCGACCCCGGCGCGGTTGTACCAGGAGCGGTTGAAGATCACCGTCTCGCCCGCGCCCGGCAGGTGGGGCACATAGCGCTGGAAATACCACTGGCTGGTCTCCCGGTCGCTGGGCTTGGGCAGGGCGATGACGCGGGTTTGGCGCGGCGACATGTGTTCGGTCAGCCGCTTGATGGCCCCGTCCTTGCCGGCGGTGTCGCGACCCTCCAGCACGATGACCACGCGTGACCCATGCTGGATGCTCCAGGCCTGGGTCTGGACGATGGCGAGCTGGATCTGCTCCAGCTCGGCGTCATAGGCGTCTGATTTCTTTCCCATGATGAAAGAGTGGGCCGGACGGGGCCTGCGGGCAAGGGGTGTGCGTTCGCAGGGAGCCTACGGCGAAGCTGGGCGTTAAGGCGCGGGGCCTGCCGGCCCGTGACGGGGCGGAATGAAGCGCGATCTGGCGGACATGTGGAATCTGGTGTGGGAGCTCGCGCTGCTGGTCTGCGCGGGTTTTGCACTGTTGAACGTCTTCGCTCCGGCGCAGGACCTGCCGTGGAAGCCGTTGGATCTGGATCGGCCCCTGGGACGCGCGACGACCGCCAAGGTGGCCGCCTTCGACGTGCCGGCCGCCGCGTCGCCACAGGCGGTGGAGAGCGCGACCGAAGCCTGCATGCAGGCCTTGCGCAACGCGGGTGTTAAGGTCGAGCGCGCTGCGGACCGCGACGACGGCGGGTTCTGCGTCGTGCGCGGCGCGGTGCGGATCACAGGCGGCGAGGTGACGCCGCTGGCCCCGGCGGACGTCGTCATGCAGTGCCCGTTGGCGGTGCGCTATGTCATCTGGGATCGGCAGGTTCTGCGGCCGGCGTCGCGCGACATCCTGGGATCGGCTCCGGCGCGGGTCGAGAATTACGGGACCTATTCGTGCCGCCGCATATATGGCTCGCAGGATAGCCAGGAGCGCCCCAGCGAGCACGCCAGGGCCAATGCGCTGGACGTGGCCGCCATCACTCTGAAGGACGGGCGAACCGTCAGTGTACTGAGAGATTGGCGAGGTCAGGGCCCGGCTGGAGAGCCCGGATCGCGCTTTCTACATGCCGTCCGCGACGGGGCCTGCCGTCTTTTCTCGACCGTGCTGACGCCCGACTACAACGCCGCGCACGAGAACCACCTTCACATCGACGGCGCCCGGCAGGGTATCTGCCGTTAATCTTCAATGCGCCCAGTACGAATCGCTTTGCTGTTGACCGCTTCGAAAAGCCGGGTGACAACATCGATGCAGTCCGGATTTTGCGTGGGGTCCACACCCGCGTTTCGCTCCTTCGCCTGAACGAGCTGTCCAGATGGATTGTCGGGTCACTCTGATGGGGATCCGCCTGGAAAAGCGCGTTGACGGAGACGCAGACATGGCGACCGGCACGGTCAAGTGGTTCAACCCCACAAAGGGCTTCGGCTTCATCCAACCCGATACCGGCGGTCAGGACGTTTTCGTCCACATCACCGCCGTTCAGAAGGCCGGACTTCAAGGCCTCGATGAGAACGCCAAGGTCGAATACGAGCTGGAAAGCCAGCGCGGCAAGACCTCGGCGATCGACCTCAAGGTCCTTTAAGCCGATCAGCTTTGAAGCTCAGAGACAGGCGCGGCGGCTTCGGCTTCCGCGCTTGTTTTGTTTGGGCTACCGCGTTTCGCGCTGCTTGAGCCCGTTATCCGGCGAAGACTTCACCCGCTGCGACCGCTGCGCCAGAACGATGGCGGCCAGCACCAGGGCGCCGCCCAGGGCCTGGATCGGCGTCAGGGTCTCGCCGAAGATCCACCAGCCCAGCAGACCTGCGACCACCGGCTGGATCAGGATTGTGACGGCGGTGACCGAGGCAGGCAGTCGGCCCAGGGCCCAGGCCACGCCCCCTTGGCCGAACACATGCATCACCCCCATGGCGATACAGGCGCCCCAGCCGGACGGGCTGGCGGGGATAATGGTCTCGCCCAGCGCCAGGGCGACGGCCAGCAGCAGGGGGGCGCCGAGCAAAGTCGCCCAGAAGGTCACCTGCATGGCGCCGGCAGTCCTTCTGGCGGCCTTCACCGCTAGGAAATAGCCCGAATACCAGACCGCCACCGACAGGGAGAAGGCGTCGCCCAGCGGCGGATTGGTCCCCTGTCCGCCGTCGGCGCCCGCCGCCATGGCGAAGGCCCCACCCATGGCCAGGGCCAGGGCAAGCAGGAACAGCCGGTGCGGCGTCTCCTTCAGGACGAACCAGCCGAACAGGGTCACCACGACCGGCGTCAGGTTGCACAGCACCGTCGCATTGGCGACCGACGTCATGACGATGCCGTAGTGCCAGAAGCTGAGGTCCAGGGCGAAGAACAGGCCCGCCAGCAGCGCCCATTTCGACGGCGCCGACATAGCGCCGGGCTCCCGCGACGCCAGGATGGTCAGCAGGGGCAGGGCGAAGACGAAGCGCCAGAACCCCCCCGCCGCCGGTCCTGTCTCGGCCAGACGCACCAGAATGGGAGCCAGCCCCAGCACGCAGGCGGCGATCAGCAGCACGATCAGGGCGAAGGCGCGAGGGGAGACGCGCGAGACGAGGGCGGACATGGCGCGGCTCTTACGCCGCCCTGCGACCTTGCGCCACATCAGACGTCGAAGGCGGCGGCCGATGTCGAGGGCCCGTCTCGCTGGACACGGAACGGCCTAAGTCGCATGGCGTTGAGCAGCCTCGTCGTTCTCACCTCTCGCCCGATCGGTCGTCCTTCATGAAACTGCGCGTGCGCGCCGAACTCGTCTATCGTTTCGATCCGCCGACGGACGCCATCTACAAGATTCAGGTCGCGCACTGGCCGGGCCAGGACATTCTGGAAGAAACCCTGACATTCGATCCGCCGGTGGAGTTTCACGAGGATCAGGACGTCGATTTCGGCGCCCGCACCCTGCGGTGCCACGTCGGGGGCGACGTAACCCTGACCTATGAGGCGGTGGTCGAGAACGGCGTGCTGAAGGGCCTGCCGCCCAGCGTGTCCCAGCACGACTGGGGCGAACTGCCCGCCGAGGTCCTGCCCTACCTCCAGCCCAGCCGGTATTGCCCGTCGGACCAGTTCGGCCGTTTCGTCACACGCGAGTTTGGCGACACCTCGGGCGGCGCCCGTGTGCTGGCGATCCTGAACTGGATCACCGAGAACGTGGATTACGAGCACGGCGTGTCCGACACCGAGACGACGGCGGCGCGGACCTTTATCGACCGGGCCGGGGTGTGCCGCGACTTCACCCATCTGGGCATGACCCTGTGTCGGGCGTCCGGGATTCCGGCGCGCGCCGTCAGCGCCTTCGCCCACCAGTTGGAGCCGCCGGATTTCCACGCCATCTTCGAGGTCTGGCTGGACAACGGCTGGTGGCTGGTGGACGCCACGGGCCTGGCGCCGGTCGAGGGCCTGGTGCGGATCGCCTGCGGGCGCGACGCCGCCGACATCGCCTTCCTGACCACCCAGGAACGCTGCACCTTCGTGCGACAGTTGGTGACGGTGGAGGCGGCCTGACGGCCTAGGGTTTGGACGTCTGCTCTGCCTTGTAGGCCTGCAGGGCGTCGATCACGTCCATCTGGCGCAGGACCTTGTTCTGCGGATCGATCAGGACATGGGCGCCGCGAGGCACGGCGACCTCGCCGCGTCCGCCGGTCATGGGCACGGTCTGGACGCGCCCGCCGATCTCGACCTCCACCGGCATGGGAAAGACCTCGCCGTCGCCCGTGGTCCACTGCAGCAGCAGTCGACCGTCCTCGTGCGTCTCCTCAAGCACCGGCAGGTCGGCGTTGTAGAGGTAGCCGCGGAAGAACCAGCTGTAGTCGCCGCCCGTCACCTGGTTGACGATGTCCAGAAAGTCCTGCGTCGAGCGATACAGCGGCTCAAAATTGCCCGGTCGGGGATCGGGCCGGCCATAGACCAGCCGCGTCAGCGCCTCGTGGAAGGCGGCGTCCCCAATCAGCAGGCGCAGCGAATGGCTGATCAGCGATCCCTTGGTGTAGATGTCGTTGCCGGGGCCGACGTCGCCCTTGTAGACCTCGTCCTCGCTCTTGGGCGTCCCCGAGACGACGGGGAATTTGTTGGCCAGTCCCTCGCGCTGGTCGGCCAGCTCGCGTTGCATGTAGCGGTCGCCCAGCAGCCAGCGCGCATAGAGGGGCTGCATATAGCTGCCCAACCCTTCGTGCAGCCACATGTCGTCGGCGTTCTGGTTGGTCAGTTGGTTGCCAAACCACTCGTGGGCGAACTCGTGCTGCAACAGCCAGTCATAGCCGCGACCATCGATCTTGTAGCCGTTGCCATAGGCGTTGATGGTCTGGTGCTCCATGCCCAGGTGCGGCGTCTCGACCACCCCCATCTTCTCGTCGGCGAACGGATAGGGTCCGACGGTCGCCTCGAAGAAGTTCAGCATCTGGGGAAACTCGGAGAACAGGGCCTGGACCTTGGCAGGCTCGTCCGATTTCAGATGCCAGTAGCTCATCGGCACGACATTGCCGAACCGGCTCTCGTACAGGCCCGAAACTTCTTCGTAGGGGCCGATGTTCAGGGCGATCGCATAGGTGTTGGGGCGGGCCGCCGACCAGTTCCAGGTCGTCCAGCCATCGCCGCGGTCCGTCTTGCCCAGGAAGCGGCCGTTGGAGGGCGCGGCCAGATTCGACGGCGCGGTGATGTGCAGATCCACGCGGCCCGGCTCGCCATGCGGATGGTCGATGCACGGCCAGAAGATGTCGCAGCCCTCGCCCTGGACGGCGGTGGCGATCCACGGCTCGCCAGACGGGGCGGTGGACCAGACGAAGCCGCCGTCCCACGGCGCGCGCGGGGCGACGCGCGGCTGGCCGCCATAGGCGATCCGCAGGGCGACCGACTGTCCGGCGACGAGGGGGCGGGGCAGATCGACCGTCAGTCGCCCCTCGGGATTGCGCCACCGATCGGCGGGGACCTCGACATCGTCCACCTGTATGGAGGCGATGGTCAGTAGAGTGTCCAGTTCGACCACCAACTGCTCCAGCGGGGCGGTCGCGGTGAAGTCCAGAACGGCCACGGCCTCGATGGCCTTGGCGTCGGGCAGGACCTTGATCGACAGGTCGGCCTTGTCGAACTGCATGGACAGCTGCTCGGGCGCGCGCGGCTGATCGGTGCCCAGGGTGAAGGGCGTCGATTCGCGCGGCGGCGTCTGCGCGGGCAGTCCGTCGGTGGCGCAGGCGGATAGCGCCAGCGCGGCGGCCAGGCTCAGGGTGCGGACGACGGCCATGATTTCCCTCCGGTCAGACCTGGGGATTAGCTCCCGTCCGCCGAAGGCGCAAAGAAAAAGGCCGGCGTTTCCGCCGGCCTTTTCCAGAACGTTTCGTCGTCGCCTATCAGGCGGCGGCGGCCTGCTCGGCGATCTTGGCGCGGACCTGGCGCTTGATGCGCTGGGCGGCGATCGACAGCTGCTCGTCGCGGGCCTTGACGATGAAGGCGTCCAGGCCGCCCTTGTAGTCGAGGGTGCGCAGCGCGGCGTTCGAGATACGCAGGCTGAAGGTCTGACCCAGCGAGTCCGACGTGACCTTGACCGTCTTCAGCGACGGCAGGAAGCGGCGCTTGGTCTTGATGTTCGAGTGGCTCACGTTGTGGCCGACCATGGGGCCGATACCGGTGAGTTCGCAACGACGCGACATCGTCAGATCCTTAAGGTGCGGCGTCCATCCCGAGCATGGGAGAAGACGCATGAAACAAGTGC
This sequence comes from Brevundimonas sp. FG128, assembly GCF_057809775.1. Lineage (NCBI taxonomy): Bacteria > Pseudomonadati > Pseudomonadota > Alphaproteobacteria > Caulobacterales > Caulobacteraceae > Brevundimonas > Brevundimonas sp. FG128. The sequence goes on along the minus strand of NZ_JBMDKP010000004.1, from coordinate 79,392 downwards.
GCGCGGGAGGGTGTCCCGCGCGAGAGGGGGCCGTATAAGGGACAAGGCGGTTCGGCGTCAAGCCGAGTCTGGCGCGTCCGGCGAACGAAGCGTGTCTTGCCGCCGTTCAGGCGTCGTTCAAATGAAGCGCCGCATGATCATATCATGAAGACCAACGCTCAACAGAAGGCCGCCATGTCCCGTCCGTCCCTGATCGATCGTCTGCCCATGAAGACGCTGGCCGTTCTGGCGCCGCTGGCCGCCGGCGGCTTCATGCTGGCCGCGCCGGCGCTGGCGCCCGCACAGACCGCCGGCCAGGCCGCCGCCCAGACCGAGGTCCTGCCTGGCTACTGGGAATATACGACCAGCGCTCTGGGCCAGCGCGACACGCAACAGAAGTGCGTGCGCCCCAGCGAGATCAACCGCTTCTTTGGCGGCCTGTCGACCCGCAAGTGGCGCTGCACCTATCCCACCCGCGTGGTGGGCGGCGGCGACGCCCGCTTCGAGGGCAGTTGCCAAGACCACAAGGGGCGCAGCGTGAACGTGCGCCTCAGCGGCGACTATACGCAGACCAGCTTCACCTTCCGGGGCGGCGCCCAGATCGTGCGAGGCACCCCCTACATCCCCGCCAGCATCACCGCGCGCCGCATCAGCGCCCAGTGCCCGGCCAATGCCGAGTATTTCTGAGGCCGTATAGCGAGCAGCAAAAAGGCCCCGGATTGCTCCAGGGCCTTTTCGTTTGTCCGATGCCGAAGATTAAGCGGCTTCGGCGGTCGGGATCGGCTTCTTGGCGCTGAGCGACTTGGCGAGCAACTCGACGGCGGCGTCCTTGTCGATCTTGTTGGCGGCGGCGACTTCGCGCGCCATGCGGTCCAGGGCCGATTCATAGAGCTGGCGCTCCGAATAGGACTGTTCCGGCTGGGTGTCGGCGCGGTGCAGGTCGCGGACCACTTCGGCGATGGAGATCAGGTCGCCGGAGTTGATCTTGGCTTCGTATTCCTGGGCGCGACGCGACCACATGGTGCGCTTGATGCGGGCGCGACCCTTCAGCGTGGTCAAGGCCTTGGTCACGACGTCGTCGGCGGCCAGCGAACGCAGGCCGGCCGTGGCGGCCTTCTTGGTCGGGACGCGCAGGGTCATCTTCTCGTGGTCGAAGGTCACGACATAGACTTCCAGCGACATGCCCGCGACTTCCTGGGTCTCGACCGCCGCGACTTTTCCGACGCCGTGCGCCGGATAGACGACCGCGTCGCCAACCTTGAACTCCAGACCAGTCTTGCTCGTCATAATCGTCCTTTCCCGGTCAGGGCCGGGCGACGCGAAGGCGCAGTAAACGCAAACAGAATCTCATCCGCCGGATCGCGCCGTCGGAGGGGATGATGCTGGACGTCAAATGCGGAAACGGATCACCAAACCTCTGGCCGATCCCGTCTATGGGCGGGATTCTGTCGCAAACACGGGCGGCGCGAAGGTTTCGCGGACCGCCCGATCCAATGAAACAGAACCTATCACAAATTTGCGGAATTTCAAAACGTCCACAGGGCGGACGTGGAAATGCGGCAAGGCTTGCGCGCGGCAGGGCCGAAAGTCAGGAACCCTTGCCGGGCTTGGTGCTGAAGTATTTCTCGTATTTGCCGGTTTCACGTTCGTACTGTTCGCGGTCGGCAGGGGGCGTGCCCTTGACGGTGATGTTGGGCCAGACCTTGGCGTATTCGGCGTTGACCTGAAGCCACTTGCCGTCGGGCTCGTCCTCGGTGTCGGGCACGATGGCGTCGACGGGGCATTCCGGCTCGCACACGCCGCAGTCGATGCATTCGTCGGGCGCGATGACCAGGAAGTTCTCGCCCTCGTAGAAGCAGTCGACGGGGCACACCTCGACGCAGTCCATGAACTTACATTTCACGCAGGCGTCGGTGACGATGTAGGTCATGGGGCGGAGGTCGGGCGCGGTTGTGGGCGGGAGGCCTGCGACATGGCGGCACGGCAACCAACTGTCAACACCGGGGCTTAGACCCTTGTCCGTCGCTAAAGCCTGGCTTGACAACGGTCGCGCTTATTCGCAACTGTAATGATTGCATATATCCCCTCGATCACAGGATCACCTCCATGCGCACGCCCTTCATGAAATACGCCGTCGCCAAATACGCAATAGCGGGCGCTCTCGCGCTCAGCCTGGCCGCAGGCGGGGCCGTCGTGGCCCAGGCCGCCCTGACCCAGACCCCGTCGGAAGTGACCGCCGGCGCCTACGACCTCGATCCCAGCCACGGCAAGATCACCTGGTCGGTCAATCACCTCGGTTTCTCGACCTACACGGGCCAGTTCGTGAACGTGAAGGCGGAGCTGAAGCTGGACGTCGCCAATCCGTCGGCCAGCACTCTGACCGCCACCATCCCCCTGACCGACGTGGCGCCCAACGACGACCGTCTGAAAGCCCACCTGCAGACCGCCGATTTCTTCGACACCGCCAACCACCCGACCGCGACATTCGTCTCGCGTTCGGTGACGGTGGACGCCGATGACGCCAATGAGGGGACCGTGGTCGGCGACCTGACTCTGCGCGGCGTGACCAAGCCCGTCACCATAGAGGTCGAGTTCAATCAGGCCGGAACCGCCATGGGCGCCTACAAGGCCGGCTTCGACGGCGAGGCTGTGATCAAGCGTTCGGACTTCGGCATCAACTACGCCCTGCCAGCCGTCTCCGACGAGGTGAAGCTGCACATCGAGGGCGAGTTCGTTCTTAAGCAATAACCGAGTAAAGGGCGCGGGCCTCCTCGGGCGGTCCGCGCCTTTCGCCCAGCGCCTCGACCATCAGGCTGGTGACGCGGCCGTTCTGGGCGAAGGTCAGCAAGTCGCCGGGGCGGACGCAGCGGCTGGGCTTGTCCAGCCGTGTCTCCCGCCCATGATGCGTCAGCCGCACCGCGCCCCGCTCGACCAGATCGGCGGCCAGCCCCCGCGTCTTCACGAACCGCGCGCGCCACAGCCACAGATCGATGCGACAGGCGTCCGTCTCCATCCCTTTCGTCATCCTCCGGCAAGCCGCTTGCGGCGCAGACCGGGGGAGCCAGCGGCGCCGAAGGCGATCTGTCCGCCGCATAATGTTGGAAGCATCTCATACGCGACATGTTCGCGCTCGCGCGCGCCGCTGGGTTCCCCGGTCTCCGCTTCGCTTCGCCAGAAAATGACGAAAGGACGGGGCATCAAGAGGCGGACTTTCGACGTGGGCGACGACGCTTGGGTCGTGCAGGCGGTGCTTCCGTCAGAACCGCAAGCGCTGCGAATGGCGAATCCTTCACCGGTCTGGGCGCCGCGCCGGGCTTATCGGGCAGGCGGGCGCGTTCGGTCTTCAGGGCGGCGATGACCTGTTTGGCCTGATCGGCGCTCCAGCCCAGGTCGGTCAGGGCTTCGTCGGAGAGCCGACCGTGGTTGACGGCGCGCAGGTCGGCCATCTTCTCCAGGGTCTCGACGGGCGCCAGCCAGCGGCCGGCGACGCGCAGGCCGTGGGCCGAGAGCAGACGCGGCGAGGGCGGTTCGGGGGGCGCGGGGATCAGGTCGGGCGTCGCGGGGATCAGCGGCGCGTCCAGGAAGGCCTGGGCGAAATGGCGGGCGCGGGGCTTTTGCAGGCCCAGCAACCAGACCGAATGAACCCCGACGCGAATGGCGAAGCTTTTCAGCGTGCGTCGCTCCACCTGGCTGAGCGCCGCCAGGTCGCGCTCCACGTCGCGCCGGTCGATCAGGCCCCCGGCCTCGATCAGGCGGAAGGCGATGCCGCGCGGCAGGCCCTTCAGCGTCCCCGATTCCACCGCCTGGCGCAGGCGGCGCAGATCCCGAAGCGCACGGCCCGCCTCGAACGCCAGCCAGGCCTCGATCCGGCGTTTGGCGCGCTCGCGGGCGGGCGTCGGACCCAGTTCGCCCAACAGGCGGACGACGGGCGAGAACGGATCGGCGCTGGTCGGCGTGGCCTGAATCTGGGCCGTCAGGACGCCGCGCCACAGGACGGCGCCGTCCGGCGTCACGGCGAAGGCCTCGTCGGTCTCGGCCGCCAGCCGGCCCAGCCGACGGTTGATCTCGGGGGTGACGGCGCGGACCGCCGCCTGACGCAGGGTGCGGTCCTCCAGCGCCGAGGCGCCCTTCTCCATCTGAAAGCGGACGCCCTCCAGTTGGCCCACCACCTGACCCTCAACGGTGACCTCGCCGTCGTCGGCGACGCCCGCGAACGTATCCTCGCGGACGTTCAGGGCCCGCATCAGGGCGGTCGTGCGGCGGTCCACGAACCGGGCGGTCAAACGTTCGTGCAGCACGTCAGACAGCCGGTCCTCCAACGCGCGGGTCCTGTCGCGCCAGCCTTGCGCGTCGTGAACCCAGTCGGGCCGGTTGGCGATGTAGGACAGGGTGCGTACGGCCGAGAGCCGGGCCGACAGCTGATCGATCTGGCCGTCGTCACGGTCCACGAAGGCGAAGCGCGGCGCCATCCAGTCGTCGGTCAGACGGCCGCGCTTGCCGGTCAGGGCATGAAAGACGTCCTTGGCCAGCCGCGCGTGTTCGTCCAGCGTCGTCTTCTGGAAGTCCGGCAACTGGCAGGCTTCCCACAGCCGCATGATGGCGCCGCGCGAGCGACCGATGCGGGCCACCTCTTCGTCCTTGATCAGACGCCGCAGCAGGGTTTCGTCCAGAGCCTCGCCGGTCAGGTTCAGACCGATGCGCTGAGGCGTGACGGTCAGCGATCGTAGCAGGTCGGGCAGGGTGTCGAAATCCAGCTTGGCGTTGCGCCATTCGGCCGCCTCGACCGGATCGAACCGATGCTCGACCACCTGTTCGACCAGGTCGGGATCCAGATCCTCGGCCTCGGCTGTGACGCCGAACGTCCCGTCGCGAAGGTGACGCCCGGCGCGCCCGGCGATCTGGCCGATCTCGTGCGCGTGCAGCCAGCGGGTCCGCCGCCCGTCGAACTTCCTCAGACCTGCAAAGGCCACATGGTCCACATCCATGTTCAGCCCCATGCCGATGGCGTCGGTGGCGACCAGGAAGTCGACCTCGCCCGACTGATACAGGGCGACCTGGGCGTTGCGGGTTCGGGGCGACAGGCTGCCCATGACCACGGCCGCCCCGCCCCTCTGACGCCGGATCAGTTCGGCGATGGCGTAGACCCGCTCGGTGCTGAACGCGACGATGGCGCTGCGGCGGGGCAGGCGGGTCAGCTTCTTGGATCCGGCGTAGGACAGGGTCGACAGCCGGTCCCGCGTCACGATCTCCACGTCCGGGACCAGGCGGCGGATCAGGGGCTCCATGGTCCCCGCGCCCAGGAACATGGTCTCGAACCGGCCCCGTGCGTGCAGCAGGCGCTGGGTGAAGACGTGGCCGCGCTCGGGATCTGCGACCAGCTGGATCTCGTCGATGGCCAGGAACTCGACCGACCGCTCCAGCGGCATGGCCTCGACGGTGCAGACGAAATAGTGGGGGCGCGGGGGGACGATCTTTTCCTCGCCGGTGATCAGGGCGACGGCGGCGGCGCCGCGCTGTCGGACGATCCGCTCGTAGATCTCGCGGGCCAGAAGACGCAGCGGCAGGCCGATCATGCCCGAGGCGTGACCCAGCATCCGCTCGACCGCCAGATGGGTCTTGCCGGTGTTGGTGGGCCCCAGAACCGCGGTGACGCGGGACGGGGCGAGGCCTGCGGACCAGTCGCTCATTGCCGCCTTAAGGTGGAGACGATTCTGCTCGGGCTCAAGCGTCGCTGACGCGCATTCCCATACGAACCAGGGCGGACAGGCTCGCGGCCTGCATCTTGGTCATGACCTTGGCGCGGAAAATCTCTACGGTTCGCGGGCTGATCTCCAGCCGCAGCGCGATCTCCTTGTTGGAACAGCCCTCGATCAGGGCGTCGAAGACCTGACGTTCGCGCGTGGTCAGGGTGGCCAGTCGCGACGTCGCCGCCTCGCGCGCCTCACGGTCGGCTTCCCGGCTGTTCAGCGACATGACGCAGCCCCGCACCGACTCCAGCAGCCGATTGGGATCGAAAGGCTTTTCGATGAAATCGACGACCCCGGCCTTCATCAGTTGAACCGCCAGCGGCACGTCGGCATGGCCGGTGATGACGATCACGGGCCAGCTGTCGCCTCGTAACTCCCGCACCCTGCGCACCAGCTCCGTCCCATGCACGCCGGGCATCCGCATGTCGGTGACGACGCAGGCGCTCTTGTCGAGCGGCAGGGCTTCGAGAAAATCGCCCGCGCTGGAAAAGGCGCGCGCCCGGAAACCTTCAGCCCGCAACATCAGCAAGAGCGCGTCCCGCATGGCCGGGTCGTCATCGACGACGAAGACGGAATGCTGGGTCATGCGATCTCAAGCTCCGGAACGCGGGACAGGCGGAAGGCGAAGGCGGCGCCCCCCAAGGGGCTGCGGCCGACGACCAGGGCGGCGCCGTGGCTCTCGACGATGGACCGGGTCACCGACAGCCCCAGCCCCATGCCCCCCGCCTTGGAGGTGATCATCGGCTGGAAGATGCGGTCCAACTGATCGTCGGCTATGCCCGCGCCATTGTCCTCTACGGTGATTTCGTAGCCTTCGGCGGCCAGGGAACGGCCAGTCACCGCGACTTGACCACCCGCTCGCCCGGCGGCGGCGTCCACGGCGTTGCGGACCAGATTGGCGATGGCCTGCTGGAACTGGATGCGGTCGGCCAGCACGCGGTCGTCGCCATCATCCATCCGGATGTCGATAGCGACGTCGGTGTCGCGGCTGATCAGGGCGAAGACCGGGTTCAGGTCCGCGATCATCAGCGTGGCGCGTTCGTCCGTGAAGGTACGCGCGCCGGTGGAGATCAGCTCGCGCATCCGGCGAATGATGTCTCCGGCGCGCAGCAACTGGGTCTTGGCCAGATCGAGCGCGCGGCCTGCGCTGTCGCCGAATGGTCCTGCTCTCGCCAAGTCCGTCTGGCCGGCGTGCAGATATACACCGGCGGCCGTCAGCGGCTGGTTCAGCTCATGCGCCAAGGTCGCCGCCATCTCGCCCATGGAGTTCAGCCTCCATACGCTGCTGAGCTGTTCGTTCAGATCGCGCTCGTGCTTGCGCACTGCATCGGCCCGGGTCTGATCGGTGAGCGCCAACACGATGCGTTCGGGTGAGATGTCGTCGGGCAGGACGTTGGCGTGGATCGTCAGCGGAACGCGGACCCCGTCCGGCCGCGTCGCGGTCCAGCAACCGGGAGGGGGCGGCGCATCGCCACCCTCCTGCGCCTTGAGCAGGGCGGCCTCATCGAAATCCTGCACGAAGGATCGAAAAGGCCGGTCCATCGCCTCCTTATCGGCCCCCAGAATTTTGGCCGCAGCGGGCGTGACGCGCTGGATCAGGCCGTGATCGTCCAGCGTCACGACCGGGACCGATCTCAGAATGGCGTCCAACAGGGCTTCGCGGATCGCCAGATTTCGGGTCAGGGCAGTGGCGGCGCGAAGAGCGATAATCAGCCGCCTGCACACCTCGCCGATGAACCAGGCCGTGACGGCGAACAGAGCGGCGTTGATCGCGGCGTCCAGCGCATCTTCCCGGCGTACCAACCAAAGGTTGATGCTGACGGAGAGTATGATCGCCAGTAATATAGCCGGGCGGCCCGCGAGTAACGCGGTGGCCATTACCGCCAGAATCATCGGTAGATAATAGAACTGGCCGAAGGGTTCGAGCGCTGCCCTGATGCCAACAGCCAAAAGCACGGATAAGCACGCGACAAAAACACCGCCACGCAAGGTTGTTGTGCATCGCAGCACGTGATTCAAGCGAACCGCTCGCAATAAGGTCGCGTTTAGTGACTGCACTATGGCTCAACTCGATGGCATGGGATCAGTTATCACTGATCATCCGCCGCTTTTTCGACCCATTTTGTATAACAGCTATTCGATGCGTGGAAATACGTAATTTCCGGCCTCGCCAGTCGCCGCACTCGCTTGCTTCAGGCCAGCGATCCGCAACCCGCGAAAAGCTTTGCCGTTCTTACGCATTCCTACCTAAGGCGTGGTTCAGAAATAATATTAATCATCGCCTCACCCTTGGGCTTCAGAATGCAGAAGCTTCAAGGACCACCATGTCTCTCTCGTCGTTCCTCTCAACCTCCATCACTGCTGCGGCAGTATGTCTCGCCGGCCCTGTCGCGGCTCAGTCGCTCGGCTTGGATGTCGGCGTGGCCAGCCAGTACACCGGCAAGGGACTGGGCAAGAGCGATGAGAAGGTTGCGCCCTTCGCCAAGGCCGAGGTCGGGTTTGGCGACGGCTACGCCAGCGTCTTCGTGTCAGATGCTTCCGGGTCGCAAGGGTATGATCTGGAGATCGTCAGCATGGCCGGCTGGCGGCCCAAGGCGGCGGGCTTCGCCTTCGATCTGGGTGTCGTGAACCGCGACCTGCCCGGCGCGCGCGCCGGGATCGACGCCAACTACTGGGAATATCAGGCCGACGCGACACGCAAGCTGGGCGCGGTCGCCACGCGCCTGCGCGTCAACTATTCGCCCGACGGCTTCGCCGCCACCAAGGAGGCCTGGTGGGTCGAACTTCAGGGTACGGTCGCGGTCGCCGACAAGACCAAGCTTTCGGCGGCGGTCGCCAATCGCATGGCCGACGGGGGCGCCGACTACAACGCCTGGAACGTGGGCGCCAAACACGCCCTCACCGACGCCGTCGCCGTCGATCTGCGCTGGTACGACACCGACCGCCACAGCCTGGGCGAACCCTATGAGGGTCGCCTGGTCGCCGCCGCCACCTATTCGTTCTGAATAACCGATCCAGTCGGGGGATGTTGAGTTGAAACTGATGGAAAACCTGCCGGTGGGGCGCAAGCTGTTCGCAGCCTTCGCCGTAGTGCTGCTGGCGATCGGCGTCATGGGCGCTGTCGTGTTCACAAGCCTGATGGCGCTGTCGCAGGCCGGCGAGGCGCGAAGCGCCGAGAATCGCGTCAACCGGGCAACGGCGGACGCCGAGTTCTATATGGCGCGTCAGGAGAACAGTTTCCGCGGCTATCTGCTGTCGGGCGACCCCTATTACATCGAGCGCCTGGACGCGCACCGCGCCAAGTTCAAGGCCGAGATGAACGAACTGCGCACAGAGCTGGAGGCTGATCGCGAAGGTCAGATCGACGCCGCTGAAACCGCGGCCGACGGTTGGTACGACAACATCGTCGTGCGCGGCCAGGAATTGGTGAAGGCGGGACGGACCGCAGAGGCGGTCGCGATGGTCGGTCGCAGCGGCGCCGCAGACGCCTATATCGATCCCGTTGAAACGGCGATCGCAAGTTTCAAAGACGCCAACGACATCGCGCTAGACGGGACGCGGGTGAGCCAGGAGGCCGCGAACCGGACTGCGACGATCAGCCTGATCGTTGGACTGGCGGCGGCGCTGCTGATCGCCTTCGCCGCCGGCTGGAGCGTGACCCGCGCCATCGTGCGGCCGATCTTCACCATGATCGGCTATATGCAGAAGCTGATGGCTGGGGACACGGCCATCCAGGTCGTCGGCGCCGAGCGCAAGGACGAGTTCGGTCGGATGGGGCAGGCCATCGTCGCTTTCCGCGACGCCGCCGTGGACAAGGTCCGCGTCGAGAACGAAGCCGCCGCGAACCGTTCGATGAGCGAACAGGAACGCGCCGCCAACGAAGCCGAAAAAGCCCGCACGGCGGCCGAGGACATGGTGGCGCTGGATGCCCTGGCCGCCGGCCTCTCGGCCATGGCCAACGGGGACCTGACCCATCGTTTCACCGCCGATGTCGCCCCGCGCGCCGAAACCCTGAAGACAGACTTCAACGCCGCCATTTCCCAACTGCAGCAGGCCGTGTCGGTGGTCGTCGCCAATGTGTCGGGCATCCGCTCGGGCGCGAGCGAAATCAGCCAGGCCGCCGACGACCTGTCGCGGCGCACCGAGCAGCAGGCCGCTTCTCTGGAGGAGACCGCCGCCGCCCTGGACGAGATCACCGCCACGGTGAACAAAACCGCCTCGGGCGCGCGTCAGGCCTCCGACGTGGTCCAGGCCGCGCGCGGCGACGCCGAGAAGAGCGGCGTCGTCGTTCGCGACGCCGTGTCGGCCATGACCGCCATCGAACAGTCCTCGTCGCAAATCAGCCAGATTATCGGCGTCATCGACGAAATCGCCTTCCAAACCAACCTGCTGGCCCTGAACGCCGGGGTCGAGGCCGCCCGTGCAGGCGAGGCCGGTCGCGGCTTTGCGGTCGTGGCCTCGGAAGTCCGGGCCCTGGCCCAGCGGTCTGCGGAAGCGGCGAAAGAGATCAAGACGCTAATCTCCGCCTCCACCGGCCAGGTGGGCGCTGGCGTAAAACTGGTCGGCGAGACCGGCGAGGCCCTGCAACGGATCGTCGATCGGGTCGCCGAGATCGACAGCCTGGTCACGGAAATCGCGGCCTCGGCTCAAGAACAGGCGGTCGGCCTGGCCCAGGTCAACACGGCCGTGAACCAGATGGACCAGGTCACGCAACAGAATGCTGCGATGGTCGAGGAATCGACCGCAGCCAGCCATTCGCTGGCCCAGGAGGCCGAAAGCCTGCAGGCCTCGGTCTCGCAGTTCCGGGTCGGCGCCGCCCAACCTGCCGCCGCGTCCGCGCCGGTCCGCATGCCCACGCCCGCCGCCCGCCCGGCCAACCGGATGGTCGAGGCCCTGAAAACGGTCGGCCGCGGGGGCGCTGCCCTCAAGCCGCAGACCACCGCCGTCGAAGATGGCTGGGAGGAGTTCTGATGAGCGAAGCCCTCGCCCTGGGTCCGGTCCTGGACCTGAACGCGGCCGAGCCGCTGCGGGACGCACTGTTGGCCTTGCGCGGCCAGGACCTGACGCTGGACGGTTCCGCCGTCCAGCGACTGGGAGGCCTGTGTCTTCAGGTTCTGTTGTCCGCGCGCCAGACCTGGGCCGCTGACGGCGTCAACCTCAGGTTAGGTTCTATGTCGCAAGACTTGGCTGAGCAATGGGCCGCCTATGGGGCGCCCGACTTCAATATCGATGGGGCGTCAGCATGACCAAGACCGTTCTTACGATCGACGACTCGCGCACCATGCGCGACATGCTGCTGATGGCGCTGGAGGACGCGGGATACACCGTGATCCAGGCCGTCGACGGCGTGGACGGCCTGGAGACCCTGGCCGCCCGGGGCGCCGACGTCATCATCACCGACATCAACATGCCCCGCATGGACGGTTTCGGCGTTATCGAGGGCGTTCGCGCCGACCCGAACCATCGCACCACGCCGGTGCTGGTGCTGACGACCGAGAGCGACGCCGAGAAGAAATCGCGCGCCCGGGCCGCCGGCGCGACCGGCTGGATCGTCAAACCCTTCGACCCCGTCAAGCTGGTGGACGCCGTTCGCCGCGTCGCCGCCTGATCCCAACGCCGGAACCCCGCCGCATGGACGCCTTCGAAGCCATCAAAGCCACCTTCTTCCAGGAGTGCGACGAGCTGATCGCCGACCTGGAATCGAAGTTGATGCTGCTCGAGCAAGGTCAGACCGATCTGGAGACGATCAACGCCGTCTTCCGCGCCGTCCATTCCGTCAAGGGCGGGGCAGGGGCCTTCGGTCTGGAGGCCCTGGTCCGGTTCGCCCACGTCTTCGAGACGCTGATGGACGAACTGCGCGCCGGGCGTAAGCCTTGCGACACCGTCACGATCAAGACCCTGCTGCGCGCCTCCGACGTGCTGGCCGACCATATCCAGGCGGCCCAAGGCCTGGTTCCGCCCGTCGATGAGGCCCGCTCCGCCGGTCTTGTCGCCGAGATGGAGCTGCTGACCCACGGCGGCGAGGCGCCGCCCGTGGTCGAGGAGGACGACGACGACTTCGGCTTCATGCCGATGGCCTTCGACATGGCGCTGGACGAGCCCGCGCCGCTCGGGGCCCCGGCCGCTGGTTGGCGCATCGTGTTCAAGCCGCTGGGGCGGATGTACACCAACGCAAACGAGACCGGCCTTCTGCTGCGCGAGCTGGGTCGTCTGGGTCCCACCACGGTCACGCTGGATGAAGGCGAGGTCCCGACGCTGGACGCCCTGTCGGTCGAAGACGGCTGCCTGACCTGGACCATTGAACTGGACGCAGACGTGGACGAGGCCGCCGTGCGCGACGTGTTCGACTTCGTCGAGAGCGATTGCGAACTGACCATCACGCCTCTGGGTGGCGCATCCGACCCCAGCCCCGACACCCTTGAGTTCGAGGACGAACCTGCGGCGGTCATGCCGGCCAGCGACGATCTCGACATCGCCGCCCTCCTGGCCAAGGCCAGCGGCGGGGTTCCGGAAGCCGCACTCGCCGTCGCAGCCGCCCCCGAACCCGAGTCCATTCCCACGCCTGTGATCGCGCCAGCCCCGGCCCCGGCCCCCGCCCCCGCCCCCGCCGCGCCGGCCAATGCGCCGGTCGCTCAGGCTCCGGTGACGATCCGCGTGGATCTGGACCGCGTCGATCGCCTGATCAATGTCGTCGGCGAACTGGTGATCCAGCAGGCCATGCTGTCGCAACGCGTGCTGGAGAGCGGCCTGGCCCGGTCGTCCGGCATCGCGCTCGGTCTCGAGGACCTCGAGCTCCTGACGCGTGAGATCCAGGACAGCGTCATGGCCATCCGCGCCCAGCCGGTGAAGTCGGTGTTCCAGCGCATGCCGCGCCTGGTCCGCGAAGTCGCCGACATGGTCTCCAAACAGGTGCGTCTGGTCACCGTCGGCGAGGACACCGAGGTCGACAAGACCGTGGTCGAACGCCTGGCCGAGCCGATCACCCACATGCTGCGCAACGCCATCGACCACGGGCTGGAAACGCCCGACGAGCGTATCGCCGCCGGCAAGTCGGCCGAAGGCACGGTGCGCCTCGCCGCCCTGCACCGCTCGGGACGGATCGTGATCGAGATTTCCGACGACGGTCGCGGCATCAACCGCGAACGCGTCAAGAAGATCGCCATCGACAAGGGGCTGATCCCGGCCGACGCTCCCCTGACCGACGAGCAGATCGACAATCTGATCTTTGCGCCCGGCTTCTCCACCGCCGCCGTGGTGTCCGACATCTCGGGGCGGGGCGTGGGCATGGACGTGGTCAAGCGCTCGATCCAGGCCCTGGGCGGCCGCATCTCCATCAGCTCGGTTCCGGGCAAGGGTTCGACCTTTACCCTCAGCCTGCCTCTGACCCTGGCGGTGCTGGACGGCATGGTCGTCGCCGCCGCCGAACAGACGCTGATCGCGCCCCTGCCGGCCATCGTCGAGAGCCTGACGCCTCAGGCCGCCGACCTGCATTTCGTCGGGGGGGTCGATCCGGTGATCCGCTTCCGCGACCGCTTCCTGCCGCTGATCGATGTGGCCCTGATCATGGGCTTCCGCGAGCAGCCGATGAACCCGACCGACGGCGTCGCCGTGGTCGTCGAGACCGAGAGCGGCCAGCAGGCGGCTCTTCTGTTCGACGCCATCCAGGGCCAGCGCCAGGTCGTCATCAAGAGCCTCGAGACCAACTACCAGCAGGTCGAGGGCGTCGCCGCCGCCACCATTCTTGGCGACGGCCGCGTGGCCCTGATCCTCGACGTCGACGTCCTCGTCACCGACATGCGCCGCAAGGCGATCCGCCCCGATCTCAAGCTCGCGAGCTGAACATGACCGAAGCCAAAGACCCCCAGCGCGAACTCATCGCCTTCCGTATCGGCAGTCAGGAATTCTGCGTCGACATCATGTCGGTGCGGGAAATCCGCGGCTGGACCCCGGCGACGCCCCTGCCGCGCTCGCCCGGCTATATGAAGGGCGTCATCAACCTGCGCGGCACCGTCCTGCCGATCATCGACCTGGGCTCGCGCTTCGGGCTCGAGACGTCGGAGCCGACGGCCCGCCACGTCATCATGGTCGCCCACATCGGCGGCCGGATGGTCGGTCTGCTGGTCGACGCCGTGTCCGACATCCTGCAGATGAGCGAGGCCTCGGTGCAGCCGACGCCCGACGTAGCGAGCGATCACGTGAAGACCTTCGTCAAGGGCATCTTCTCGATCGACGGCCGCATGATCAGCCTGATCGAACTGGATCACATCCTGCCGCAGGTCGAGGCCGAAGCCGCATGACAGCCGCAGCCGGCCGGGGATCCATCGTTGAAGGCGAGTTCGTCTTCACCGCCGAGGATTTCCGCCACATCGCCGAAATGCTGCACGCCCACGCCGGCATCGCCCTGAACGAGGGCAAGGCCGCGCTGGTCTATTCGCGCCTGGCCAAACGCCTGCGCACCCTGGGCCTGACCAGCTTCCGCGACTACTGCGCCCTGGTCGAGGGCGTGGACGGCGTGGACGAGCGCCAGAAGATGACGGCGGCCCTCACGACCAATGTCACCCGTTTCTATCGTGAGCCGCACCATTTCGACGACCTGCACGACCGCGTCATGCCCGAACTGGCCGCCCGCGCGCGCGCCGGCGGCCGGGTGCGCCTGTGGTCGGCGGCCTGTTCGAATGGCCAGGAGCCCTATTCGATGGGCCTGACCCTGCTGTCCGTCCTGCCCGAGGCGGCAGATCTGGATGTGCGCATCCTGGCCACCGACATCGACCCGAACATGGTCGCCCAGGGCCGCGACGGCACCTATTCCGAAGAGGCGCTGGAGCCGGCGCCGGTCACCCTGTGGCGCAAATATTTCGACCGTGCGGATCGCGGCCAGTGGACTGCGGGTCAGCAGTTGAAGCGCTTGGTGGCGTTCAAGGAACTGAACCTGATCGGCGACTGGCCGATGAAGGGCAGGTTCGACGTCATCTTTTGCCGCAACGTCGTGATCTATTTCGACGACGCGACCCAGGAGCGCGTGTGGAAACGGTTCACCCCGCTGATGAACCCCGGCGCGACCCTGTATATCGGCCATTCCGAGCGCGTCTCAGGCGCCGCGACCAGCCAGCTTCAGACCGCCGGCCTGACCACCTATCGACTGGGAGGCGCAGCATGAGCCTGGTCCGTGTCCTGGTCGTGGACGACAGCCTGACCATGCGCGGCCTGATCTCGGCCGCGCTGAAGTCGGACCCTGAGATCGAGGTTGTCGGCACCGCCGCCGATCCCATCGAGGCGCGCGCCGCCATCAAGGCCCTGAACCCCGACGTCATCACCCTGGACGTCGAGATGCCCAATATGAACGGGCTGGAGTTCCTGGAAAAGATCATGCGCCTGCGGCCCATGCCCGTGGTCATGGTCTCGACCCTGACGGCGGCTGGCACCGACGTGACGCTTGCGGCGCTGGAAATGGGCGCCGTCGATGCGGTGGCCAAGCCGGCGGTCGCCAGCGTGGACGCCTTCCATGACCTGATCGGCAAGGTGAAGACGGCCGCCCGCTCGCGGGTCCGCGCCCGCGGCGACACCCCCGCCGCCGCCCAGGCCCCCGGCGCCTATCGTCCCGATCCCAGCCACGTCCTGGCCATCGGCTCGTCCACCGGCGGGGTCGAAGCCCTGCTGACGGTGCTCAGCGGCTTTCCGGCCAACTGCCCCGCCACCCTGATCACCCAGCATATGCCGGCGACCTTCACCGCCAGCTTCGCCGCCCGTCTAGACCGCGTGTGCGCGCCGACCGTGACCGAGGCCGTGGAGGGCGCTCCGCTGCAGCCGGGCCATATCTATGTGGCGCCCGGCGGCGCGACCCATCTGGAGGTCTCGTCCGGCATGACGCCGCGTTGCCGCCTGGTTCCGAGCGATCCGGTCAACGGTCACCGTCCGTCCGTCGATGTCATGTTCGAGTCCGTCATCCGCCTGAAACGCCCGATGACGGGCGTGATCCTGACGGGCATGGGCCGAGACGGCGCCAAGGGCCTGAAGGCCATGCGCGACGCCGGCGGCCATACGCTCGGTCAGGATGAGGCCACCAGCGTCGTCTACGGCATGCCGAAAGCCGCCTTCGAATTGGGCGCCGTGGAGCGGCAGTTGCCGTTGCACCGCCTGTCCCCCGCCATCCTCGAGCTGTGCGCCGCCCCGGCGGCGCGGCCAGTCGCCTAACCGGGAGCGTACATATGCCCGCCGCCGCCTCTCTCCACTGCCTGGTCGTCGACGATCAGATGACGATGCGCTCACTGGTCCGCACCAGTCTGCAACAGCTCGGCGTGCGCGAGATCCGCGAAGCCGCCGACGGTGAAATCGCCCTGCGCGACATCATCACCAAGCCCGCGCATCTGATCATCTCGGACTACAACATGCCCAATCTGGATGGGCTGGGCCTGCTGCGCGCCGTGCGGGCCCACCCGCCGACGGCCAAGACCGCCTTCATCATGCTGACGGGCCGTGCCGACCGCGAGCTGGTGCAGCGCGCCGTGCAGTTCGGCGTCAACAACTACCTGGTCAAACCCTTCACGGTCGCCCAGCTGAAAGGCAAGCTGGAAGCCGTCTTCGGTCCCCTGACATGAGTTTCGCCGCCCTGAGAGACAGCGCGGAGAAGCGCGTTCACGTCGGTCAGGGCGAGCACCACATCACGTCCGATCCCAATGTCGTGCTCAGCACCATCCTGGGGTCCTGCGTGGCCATGTGCCTGCGCGACCCGGTCGCCGGGATCGGCGGGATGAACCACTTCCTGCTGCCCGAGGGGGCGGGGGCGGGCACCGACGCGGGCCGCCGCTACGGCGCCTATGCGATGGAGCTTCTGATCAACGACGTGCTGAAGGCCGGCGGTCGGCGCGAACGGCTTGAGGCCAAGCTGTTCGGCGGCGGCCGCATGTTCGATTCCTTGCGCGACGTGGGCCGCGCCAACGCCGATTTCGCCGAACGCTTCCTGCGCGACGAAGCCATCCCGGTCGTGGGCGGCAGCCTGCGCGGCGACGGCGGACGCCGTCTGCACTATTGGCCCGTCACCGGTCGCGCCCTTCAGCGCGCCGTGACGGACACCGTCGCGCCCAAACCGGTTCCCGTCGCCCCGCCCGTCGACACCGGCGCTCTGGAGCTGTTCTGAGATGAGCGCCCCGCCCGAACACGCCGAGCTTCTGGCCGCCGTCGCCGATGAGCTGATGCGCGTGCGCGAAGGCATCGACGGGGTCGAGGCCCTGGTCAGCGACCTGGTCCGCCGCGTTCCGCCCGAGGAGCGCCCCGACGCTCTGACCCAAGCCCAGGCGCTGGACGCCCTGACCCAGCGGCTGGAAGCGTTGTCCGGCGTACTGCGCATGCTGGGCGGCGGCGCCAGTCCCTCCGAGGCCGTCAGCCGCCTGGCCCTGGCCGACATGGCCGGCCGCCTTCGCCCCGCCGCAGGGGAGCCGCCATCCGCTCCCGCCGCGTCGGGCGACCTGATGCTGTTCTGACCAAATGGCCGGGGGCGACAGGGTCAATCTGGCGCACACCACGGTGCTTCTGATCGACGATCAGCCCACCTCCCTGGATATGCTCGGCTCGATCGTCCAGGGCTTCGGCGTCAAGGAACAGATCAAATGCCAGTCGGCCCAGGCCGCCACGGAACTGCTGGCGCGCAGAGCCGTGGACCTGATCCTGATCGACTGCATCATGCCGGACATGGACGGTTATGAGTTCGTCCGCTGGCTGCGCCGCGACGCGCCGACGCCGGCCCGCTACCTGCCCGTCATCATGATCCTCGGCCACGCCTCTCAGGCCAAGGTTCATCAGGGTCGCGACTGCGGGGCCAGCTTCATCGTCGCCAAGCCGCTGTCGCCCTCCGTCCTGCTGAAACGGATCGTCTGGCTGGGCGGAGAGGATCGCGACTTCGTCGACGCCGATCAATACGTCGGCCCGGATCGCCGGGTACGCAACTATGGGCCTCCGGCCGGCGCCGATGGAAGACGCGAAAGCGACCTGTCCGGAGAACTGGGCGCAGCCGTCGAGGAAAACATGGACCAGGCCGCCATCGACATGCTGATGAAGCCGACAAGAGTGAACCTGTGAAGGGCGATCAATGACCCAGCCCACGATCCGCAAGGTTCGCACCTCGCTTCAGCGCCAGATGGCCCGCCCCGGCGGGCGCCTGGTGGTCGAGGCCGAAAGTCGCGCGCAACAGGCGCTGGATGGCCAGCGCGACCATGTCCTCGCCCTGCTCGCCGCCAATGTCGAAGCCGTCGGCGCCCTGTGCGCCACGCGCCCCGCCGACGCCGGACCCCAGATCTATGCCCTCGCCTCCGCCATGGTGGACATGGCGGGTTATCTGGACGTGCCGGCCTTCTTCGAGGCGGCGTTCAGCCTGTGCGAGATCGCCGACCGGATGCGCGCGGCCGGGGTCTGGTCCTGGCCCTCGGTCGAGGTGCACGTCCGCGTCCTGACCCTGACCCTGGCCGACGAAGGCCGCGTTACGGCCGCTTCCGAACGCCTGCTCGAGGGCCTGCGCACCCTGACCGCGCACGTCCCTCCCGCAGGTTAACGGCCCGCCGACGGGCTGCGGAACAAGCGCGAAACGAATCAGGACCGAATCGCCGACACCCGCTGATTCGTCCTTTGTTCACTGCGACATCTGGTAGGTTAAGGCCCCTTAACCACAAACCGCCCCTAGGATTGGCGAACGCCTCAACCGCCAAAAATTCCCCCATCGTCACGGCGAAAGCTTTTCCAAATCGCCACAAGCCGCTAGGTCGATCCCGTGGCCCCGTAGCTCAGCTGCATAGAGCAAGGCTTTCCTAAAGCCGAGGTCGCAGGTTGGAGTCCTGCCGGGGTCGCCATAGCCTCCTGATCAGCGTGACCACCGGCACGAAAGCCGGGCGCCGTCCTGTCGCTGGATGGTCAGGTGCTTTTCAGAAATAACGGCGTTGAACGGTGACCAGGCTGCTGTTCGTCGGCCGGCGATCCAGACCAGGCCCGTGTCGTCGTAGGCCGAGATTGCTCCGTCGCCGAGGTGGAGTTGCAGCGTCTGGCGAACACGGGGGCCGACGCAGCGAGCGGCGCTGAGGGCGTCATTTGCGGGGCGAGAAGTTGAGGCGAAGACGGTCAGACGCTCTTGGTTTGCTCCGCGCAAGCAGGCGCGCTGGTCGGCCTGGAAGGCGCAAAGCGCGCGACGCTTGAACCAGGCGGGCTGATCCTCGATCCAGGCGCTTGAAGGCATAGTGGTCGCCAGCGCCGCCCAACGCGCGGCGATGTCGCGCTCCTGTGCAGACAGGGCGGGATCGTCGCAAATGAACTGGTCGGAGGCATAGACGGAGTGTTCGCAGTCCGCCGTCGTCTGCTCCATCGGCGGCGGGACCGCTTGCGCCGTCATCCACAGTCCTACCGCCCAGAGAAGGATGCTCATAGGGTTGTCCGACCGGCCGTCTCAGACTGGCGGGGCCCGCGGTCAGTCGTCACCGACGCGCGCCCACCTCGATCGAATAGTTGGCGCGTTCGCCGCGACGAGCGGCGTTGCGCATCAAATAGACTTCGATCTTGTAGGTTCCGCTGGCGGTCGTGCGCCCCTGATACCGGGCGCCGCTGGTCGATCCGATGAACAGGGCCTGGTTCGCGCCGGGCGCGGTGACGTTGAAATAGCTCGACCGGTTCGACGTCCGCATCGCCACGTTCAGCATCTGGCCGGCTCGAAGATCGACCAGATAGGTCACCGTCTCATAGCCTGACACGGTTCCCTGGCGGGTCGCCGACGAGGCGCCGCGCGCAAAGCGGATGGTCTCGGTCCGGCCGCTGGCTACCGGGCCGCCTACCGGGCCCGGCAAGGTAGTGGGACGCCCGTCGACGGGGCCGCCGACAGGCCCCGGAAGCGTCGTCGGGCGGGATCGCCGACAGTCGGGCGCCGGCGTCGCCATGATGGAGTCGTAGCGGCCGTTCATGGTCACGACCGACAGACACACGCCGCGCCGCTCGTTCCACCAGTAGGTCCAAGTCCGGTCGTCGCCGGTTTCCGCCCCCACATTGGCGTAGCCGCGCGCGCCCAGAGCGGTCTCCCCGCTGCTGCCTCGGGCGCCGACCAGATCCCGAACGTCGGACGGGGCGGTCTGCGCCGAGGCCGCGTCTGGAAGGGCGAGCGGCGAAAGCAGGGCCAGGCTCATGACAAGGGCTGAAGGTCGCATCTCAAAGTCTCCTGCAAAGGCCGCGCTGGGGCGACGGATGACGCTGAAAAACACTTGCACCGGCGGCGCGGAGGCGGATGGCGTCCAGGCCCAAGGCTAGAGCGGCGATGACGCGCAGGAGTTCCGCGCGCCACTTGGATTCTAAATCGGGTCGTCCGTGCCGATGGGCAGATGTCCGCCGGCGAACGACATGAGAAACAGCGACCAGTCGTTGGCGATGTGCGCGGTCGCCGAGACCCACAGATTGCGGGTGACGACATAGGCCAGCGTCAGGACCAGGCGCGCCGTGCCGATCGTCCCGAGGCACTGCACGACGTTCCAGTCATAGGTCGGCAGGTGCAGGGCCGCGAACAACAGAGTGGACACGATGACGGCGATAGCGAGCGCCCAACGCCTCGACATGCCGAACCTGGAGACGCAGAGCCAGAGGATGGCGAGCAGCGGCAGGATGGTGATCAGTTCTTCGCCGATGAGCTGAATGAAGGTGCGCGCCAGGAAAAGCAGCAGATCGGCGACGCCGGCCGCCGCAAGGTCGGCCACCGCCGTGTTCGACGATAATTCCATTATGCGGGTGAGCAGCAGGCCGGCGATCATCGAACTGACGATGGTCAGGACGGCGAACCCCAGGGCTATGAAAAGACCCCTGAATCCCAACGGACGAAAGAGGGCGGGGGCTCGCCATCCGGTCACCGCCATCACGGCCAGCAGCGGAAGGCCGGTGAACAGCAGCGTCGGGATGAAGTCGAGGGGGAAGGTCTTCAGCGGCAGCAGCTCCAACTGCGCGAAGGCCACCGCCAGGGCCAGCATGATGACCAACCAGCCGCGCGCGCCGATCTGGACCGGATCACCAGCGTAGTAGGGGAAGTCGCGCGCCCGCGATCTTCGCCGCTTGCGCACATGGATCGCAGTGTTCATTTCAACTGTCCGCTCAGGGTTTCGGGCGTTTCGATAGTCCGCTCCCATTTGATGGACTTGATCTCCCAGGCGGGGTCCATCGCCTTCAGGTCGCGCAGCAGGCCGGGCAGGTGTCCGGCGCCGTAGGTCACATAGATCTTGTTCGCCGGGCTCTGGGCGATCCTCGCCGCAAGCGCGCGATTGCGATAGTCGAGCACGACCCTGTTGATCGGATCGCTCGCATCATCGTTGGATGTGACGATGGTCAGGACGCCTCGGCAGGCCGTGCCGATCAGCGCCTGCTGTCCCGGCGTCGCGCGGTTCAGCCAGTCCAGAGCCTGCGCGATCTTGGCTCCTGATGTTTCGTCCGCCTTCACCTCCCTGGATCGGGCGTAGGCGGCGAAGTCGGGATCTGTTTGGACGAGCCGCTCGTATTCGCGCTTCATGTCGCCGGTGGTGACGTCGGCGGTGACGTGACGCTCGGGGTGCGCCGCCTTGTCCACGTCCAGCAGGGTGAAATAGTTGAGCTGGAAATCCAGACCGCAGGCCTTGCCCAGGGCGGTGTAGTTGGCCGACAGGTCGCCGCCGCCGGCCAAGGTCTGGCTGAACCAGGCGTCCGCGCTGGGGTCCGGCTGGACCCCTTCGTAGAAGAGGACGTAGCCTTCGGTCAGCGCGCGTTCCAGGTCGTAGACCACGCCCTTGTAGAAGCTCTCGGCGCCGATATGCATCATGCCCTGGAAGACGACCGTCTTCCTGCCGTTCGACAGGGTGGCCAGCGGTACGGTCGCGGGGCGCAGGGCGGCGTTGAACGCCAGGTAATAGATCGGGGTCGCCGCCAGGATCGACAGCAGGGCGAAGGTCGCAAGAGCGGTCTTCAGCAGCGAGGCTCGCCACGTCTGTCGCCGCTGTCCGGAAAACAGTCGCCGCACGCCCCAGGCGATGGGGAAGGCCAGAACCGCCGCGACGACCGCCAGGGCCGGCGCCGCCCACCAGCCGACATCGGACAGGATCGGCAGGCTCAGCAGCATCCCGACCAGGATCAGGAACCACAGGATCGCGGAAAGCCGGATCAGCCAGACCTCGGTCGAACCCTTCATCCTGCTCTCCTGAACACCGTCAGCCGATCTGTCTCAGTCAGGTCACGGTTGGCCGCTCGTGCATGAGCGGTCGCCGTTCAGCGAACAGTAGCCCCTATCTCTGGATTGGCGTCAACCGCGGCCGTGAGCGTCGCCCTCTGCCGGCGCCGATCGTCTCTGGATTGTGAAACCGCCCCGGCTCTGCGACTGTGCTCGCCCCAGGCCATCGACCGGCGATCCGAGGCGATCATGGACTTCATGAAGCTCCTGAAGAGCTTCGAGGATTTTATCTTCGAAGCCGCAAGCTGGCTGATTTTCTATCCGCTGACGCTCGGCCGCATCATGCTGCACCCGCTGAAGGCGATGGAATATTCCGATCGGGAGCAGAGCGACGATAACGAGCATCGTTACGACGACGCGCTCAGCCCGCCGCTGCTGCTGATGGTGACGATCCTTCTGTCCAACCTGATCTCGGCGGCCGCCCACGTCGCTCCGCCGGACGCGACCACGTCGATGCTGAAGACGATCACCGCGACCCAGCAGAACCTGACCCTGTTCCGCACCCTGATATTCAGCCTGGTGCCCCTGATCGCGGCGTCCAGCGTGGTGACGCGACAGGGCAAGAAGTTGAGCCGCCAGACGCTGAGAGCGCCCTTCTATGCGCAATGCTATCTGGCCGCCTTCTGCGCCGCCTTCGTCGCGGCCGGGGATGTCTTCCTGCGGCGGCCCGAACTCAACAACGCCATCGGCACCGCAATCATCTGCGGCGGCGTGCTGTGGTTCCTGGTGGTTCAGTCCGCCTGGTTCTCAATGAAGCTCAACATCTCCAGACCGAAGGCGGCCGTCATCGCCGTCTGGGCCACGCTGAGGGCGATCGTCTATATGCTCCTGGTGATCATCCCGGTCGGCTACATCTGACGGGTCGTCGGCCATAGGCGGGGGACGCCGCGCGGTCTTGCAGGCCTTCGAAACCAAAATTCAGCCTTAATGGCGGTTGGATGGGGAACCGTCTCTCGCGTAACGCGATTTTCCGTGTCAGTTTCCAACACCAACGGTTTTGTCTCTGCGGCTGCGACATGGATCGACGACCGCACCTGAACGGAGGATGCCATGACGTCTCGCCTGATCAAGGCCGCACTGGTTTTCACCCTGGCGGCGACGCCGGTCCTGGCTCAGACCCCGTCGCGATTGAGCGATCTGGTCGGCGCAAGGGCCGGACAGTCCGAGGCTGAACTGCAGCGACGCGGCTATCAGGCGACGGATCGCAGCGAGGTCGTCGGCGACGGTCGCATGACCTATTGGCGTCGGGGCGACGAATGCGTGTCGATCATGACTCGAGACGGCCGATACCAGTCCATCAACCAGGCCGGGCGCGACGAATGCGGTGGACGATCGTCCTCGTCCAACACCGGCGCCATCGTCGCCGGCGTGGCGCTGGTGGGTCTGGCTGCGGCGCTGGCGGCCCACAACAGTCATCACAATGACGCGGACGACAACCACGACCGCGAATATCAGCGCGGCTACCAGGCGGCCCTCTATGGCGCGGCCTATGACGATCGGCACGAAACCGAGGGCTACCACGAGGGGTATCTGGCGGGAGAGACCGAAGCCTCCAATCGTCGCTATTCCAACAGCCGTTGGGTGCGCGGCGTGCCCGACGCCGCGCAGGAGGCCTGTGTGCGCCGAGCCGACAGCTATCTGAACCGCGCGCCGGGATCGAGCGTCCCGATCAGCATGCGCGAACTGGGTCGCAACGAATATTCGCTCACCATGGCCACGGGCAGCTACCGGACGACCTGCCGCGTAAGCGGGTCGGGCGAGGTCCTTTATGTGGAGCCGGCGAACTAGGCCGTGACGGCGGCGCGATCCGGCGAACACGTCCGGTCTATCCGCCCCTGATCGATTCAAGCGCTGGTCGCGCTCGTCAGAGGTGGACTTCGGCGGCCGGAACGTGGATGGCGTCGGGTCATGATCCCGTTCGGCCGTTTCCTGTTCGTTGAACTCAGAAATACGTCCCGCCACTCGCCTTGCGTGTCAGGTTTGGCGTGCTCGGCCGTCTGAAGAGTAGGGCAGGGGTATCCATGGCGACGCTCGCAGACATTCTGGCAAAGGCCCGGCGAGCCGTGCTTCGGCAGGGGATCGCCGATCAGGATGCCGACGAGCTGGTGCACGAGGCGTTTTTGAAGGTCGAGAAATATCAGCGGACGCACGAGGTCCAGTCGCAGGAAGCGCTGTTGGTCAAGGCGGCGGTCAATCTGTCGATCGATCGACAGCGCAGCCGGTCGCGCATGCCGATCTCCGAAGGCGTCGAACTATATGAAATCCCCGACGCCGCGCCCGATCCCGCCCGGATCGTTGAGGCGCGGGTTCGGCTGCGGCAGGTGGCGGCAGGTCTGGATCAACTATCGGAACGCACGCGGCGCATCCTGCTGAAGCGGCGGCTGGACAATATGAGCTATTCCGAAATCGCGGCTTCGGAAGACATGAGCGTCGCCGCCGTTGAGAAGCTGGTCGCCCGCGCGACGCTACAGCTAATGGCCTGGATGGCGAAGTCATGAGCGGCCCTGCGTTCACACGCGGCGTCGACGCCGAGGCCGCCGCCTGGATGGCGCGGTTGCACGCCGACCGGGGGGGCGCCGCCCAACCGGCGCTGGACGCCTGGCTTGAGGAGGATCCCCTGCATGCGGCGGCCTTTGAGCGGGCGAGCGAGGTCTGGGCGATCCTGCCGCGCGCCGCCGCCCATGTTGCGGATGAGCCGCTCATGCATGCCCCGGCTCCGCGTCGTCGCGCATTGCCCGCGTTCGCCGTCGCAGCCTGTCTGTCGTTGCTGGTCGGCCTCGGCGTCATCTGGGTGTCGATGAAGGACGCCGGGGATTACGCCACCAGATTGGGCGAGCAGAAGGTCGCGACCCTGCGAGACGGCAGCCGTATCGCGCTCAATACCGACACCCAGGTGAATGTGCGGTTCGACGCAGACCGGCGCCGGATCGAGCTGGATCGGGGCGAGGCGATGTTCGAAGTCGCCCATGACGCGGATCGGCCCTTCGTCGTGGTCGCGGGCGATACCAAGGTCCTGGCCATCGGCACCGTCTTCACGGTCCGGCGAACGGGCGACGACGTCGTCGTGACCCTGATCAAGGGCAGGGTGGCGGTGTCGCACGAGGGGCCGCGCGGTAAGGCGGGGTTGAACCGTGTCGTTATGCTGAGCCCCGGTGAAAAACTGACCGAACCTGCGCAAGGATCGTCAAGGATCGAGCCCGAGTCCGTCGAGGTCGCGACCGCATGGCGGCGGGGGCAGACGGTGTTTCGTGATACGCCGCTGGGCTCGGCCGTGAACGAACTCAACCGCTATGGAGGGCCGCCGATCGTGGTCGACGATCCTCGGGTCGCGGCGCTTCCGGTGTCCGGCGTCTTCTCGACCAATGCCGCGGATTTCGCAGAGGCGGCGGCAGCTCTGCATGGCTTGCACATCGAAAAACAGGGTCAAACTTTGCACGTCGTGCGATGATTGCGCAAAGTTAAACTTTTTATGTCCCTATAGTGTCAGTTTCCGGGTTGAAACGCGTCTACCCTAGTGGGAGGCGGGGGATCGCGCTCCCGACACTGGGGGATCTATGTTTTCACGTTCGTTCGCCCTGGCCGCTAGCGCCAGCGTTCTTGTCTTGTCGGCGACCAGCGCCAATGCGCAGGCGCTTTACACATTCAGTCTTCCCGCCCAGCCGCTAGAGGCGTCGCTTCGCGCCGTCGCGTCGCAGACGGACACCAATGTGGTCTTTTCCGGCGACCTCGTGCGCGGAAAGGCCGCCGCAGCGCTGCAGGGCAGCTATTCGGCGCAGACCGCCTACGAGACCCTGTTGCGCGGCTCGGGCCTACGGCTGGGCGTCACCGACGGCGGATCATTCATCGTCAGCGGCCCCGCCGCTGCACAGACGGCCGGACAGGGTCAAGGCGTTCTGGTCGGCCGTGTCTCGGCCGCCTCCAACTCGCGCGGACTGGATGGAGCGCTGGTGCGCTTGGTGGACACCGATCAGACGGCGGTTGTCGACGGCTACGGCAACTTTCGTTTCTCTGGACTGACCGCCGGAGATCACACGGTCGAAATCACCTTTCTGGGCTATGAGCCGCTTACCGAGACGGTGAACATTCCCGCCGGCGGAACGCGGGAACAGAACTTCGCCCTGAGCGAAGCCCTCGCTGGCACGGTGGACGACATCGTCGTCTTCGGCTCGCGCAGCGCCCGCGCCAACGCTCTGAACCTGCAACGCACCGCCGAGAACAGCGCCGACGTGATCTCGGCCGATGACCTGGGCAACTTCACCGGCACGACCTTCGCCGAAGCTTTGCGTCGTGCGCCCGGCATCGCCTTCCAGCGCAACTCGGTGACCGGCGACGGCACCAATGTGATCGTGCGCGGGCTGGAGCCCGACATGAACGCGGTCAAGCTGAACGGCGTCAACCTGGCCGTCGGCAACGGCGTCGGCCGCTCCGCCGACCTGTCGAACCTGCTGGCGGATTCCGTCAGCCGCATCACCATCAACAAGTCCCTGCTGCCCAGCCAGGACAGTTCCGGCACGGGCGGTCTGATCGAGATCGAGACGATGTCGCCGCTCGACCGGCCGCATCGCTACGCCAACTTCCTGATCGAGGGCGGGCGCACGCCCAAGGAGTTCAACGAGGACTTCCTGGCCTCCGGCACCATCGCCGGCACCTTCGGCGAGAATTTCGGCCTGAGCGCCTCGGTTCAGTATCGCAACAAGAGCACCCGCTCGATCTCCTACGACGCGGGCAGCAACGGCGGTGCGCTGAGCTTCGGCCGCTACCTGCCGCTGGACGCCAACGGCGATCCGATCCTGACGCTGGATGCGGTTGATCCCCTGCTGAACTTCCCCTTCATCGACGGCGAGAGCGGGGCCTATCCGCGTGGCGTCAACACCAACTTCTATCACGACGACACCGAGAACCTGGCGCTGACCCTGTCGGCCGAATGGCAGATCGCCAGCCACACCAACCTGAAGTTCGACATTCAGCATTCGCAAGCGACGACCGACTTCTTCTCCCTGTCGGATACCTTCTCAACCGGGGCCGACTATGCGGTCGTGCAGGGGCAGGGTCCCAACGCCCAACTGATGCTGGACCTGACGCCGGGCAACGCCGGCATCCAGCGATCCCAGAACTATGGCTATGATCGCGACGTCGAGAAGATCACCGACACCTACAGTCTGAACGGCAAGACCACCCTGGGCGCGTTCGAGTTCAAATACCTCGCCGGCTACGCGCACGGCACCGAAACCCATCCGGCCAGCTTCAGCACCCAGCTGCGTATGCCCGACACCGACGCCACCGCGGCGCTGTTCCTGCCTGAGGCCTTCGATCCTGAAACCGGCAATATCGTCACCGGCTTCGGTCCGCGAAATGGCAAGGGCATCCCCTTGCCCCTGCTCAGCGCAGCGGGCTGGGCGCTGGTCAACGACCCGTCAGCCTTCACCATCGAAAATGCGAGCGGTCAGCTCGACGAGACCGAAGGCAGCAATGATCGCTACACCGCCAGCGGCAGCGCACGCTGGACGCGGGGCAGCGGCTTCCTGAACTACGTCGAGGTCGGCGCCTTTTACGAAAGCACCGAGTTCCGCAGCGATCTGGTCCGCAGTCAGATCGGGGGCGGCATTCCGGTCTCGGCGCTGGGCTTCGACTTCGTGCCGTCGGACCTGTCGCGCATCGGCCTGTCGGGCGCGGGCTTCTCGACCTTGAGCGAAGGCGCCCTGCGCAACCTCGTCGACAATCTGGACAGCATCGCGGGCGGGCCGTCCGGCCTGACGCTCACGCCCATCGTGCCGCATCCCGATCAGGGCAATCAGAAAACCGTAGAGGACAACTTCGCCGGCTACATCCAGGCGCGCGTGGACATCGGCAAGCTCGAGATCATCGGCGGCCTGCGTTACAATCGCACCAAGCTGGCGGCGACCAACCTCAGCTTCCCCGTCTATACGGGCCCGATCCTGCCCGAGAACGGCGGCGGTATCGGCGTCGATCTGACCTTCCAGAACGAATTCACCAAGTTGGTGACCGAAGAGACGACGGCCGAGGACATCCTGCCGCGGGTGCTGTTCAACTATCGCTGGAACGACGACCTGATCTTCCGGGGCGGCTACTTCCTGTCCGTGGCCCGGCCTTCGATCGGTCAGCTGTCCAGCGAGACCCGCATCTCCTTCATCAATTTCCCGATCCCTGGTCCGGAAGGGGTCAAGCCGATCCTGCAGATCAACAGCGGCAACCCCAATCTGAAGCCGGCGACGACGGACAATTTCGACATCAGCGCCGAATACTATTCCGGCGTCGGCATCTTCAAGGTCAGCGCCTTCTACAAGCGGATCGACAATCTGCTGCAGACCAACATCACCAACGGGCCGGCCGTGCTGGCGTCCGTCACCCTGCCGGACCACCCGTATTTCAACGGCGCGCCCTATTTCGATCCGAACAATCCGAGTTCGGCCTTCATCATCGGCGGCAGTCCGGTGAACAGCGACGAGATCGCCGAACTGTGGGGTATTGAGGCCCAGGCCGAGCGGCGGTTCGACTTCTTACCGGGCTTCTGGGGCGGGTTCGGCGTGTTCACCAACCACACCTATACGCACAGCTCGCGGACGGACCGCTACAACTGGGCCTACGATCCGGACCCGGATCATGTTTATGAGTTCAGCGGCCTGCCGTTCACCCAGCAGCCCGATTATTCGGGCACGGCGGCGCTGACCTATAACAAGTACGACATCGATGCGACGCTGACTTACGGTTATCAGTCGCGGTCGTTGTCCTTGTTCCAGCCGCGCGGCCTCAGCGTTTATACCGAAGGGGTTCAGACGCTGGACTTCCGCGCCGAATACTATCTGAGGCCGGCCTTCGGCAGCTTCCGCGTCTATGTCGAGGCGAACGACCTGCTCAACGGGACGGATGATCCGGATCTGGAACAGACGTTCGGCGGCGAGAACGGTTCGCCCAAATACTACACCCAGGGGACCTATCTGGGCGGTCGCAACATCAAGATCGGTCTGTCCGCGACCTTCTGATCGACGCCTTCAGTTCACGGCCGGCGCCTGAGCGCGCCGGCCGACCTTACCTTGCATGTCAGGATACCCGATGAAGAAGATGCTGCTGCTGGCGTCGGTCGCGGCGGTGCTCGCCGCCTCGAGCGCAAGCGTCGCCCAAACCGCTCCCCAGGCCGCCCCGCAGGGGCAGGCGCTGGTGCCCTATGAGCGCTTTACCCTCCCGAACGGCCTTCGCGTGGTGGTGCACGAAGACCATTCCGCGCCCAAGGTGGCGGTGGCCGTCTGGTATCACGTCGGGTCGATGAACGAGCCTCAGGGCAAGTCGGGCTTCGCGCATCTATTCGAACATCTGATGTTCAACGGTTCGGAACACCGCGACGATGAATACATGCCGCCGCTGCAGGAGATCGGCGTCTCGGCCGTCAACGGCGCCACGTCTCAGGATCAGACCTACTACTATGAAGTCGTTCCGACCGGGGGGCTGGAACGCGTGTTGTGGCTGGAGTCCGACCGGATGGGCTATCTGCTCGGCGCCGTGACCCAGGCCAAGCTGGATGAGCAGCGGGGCGTCGTCCAGAACGAGAAGCGCACCTACGAAAACCGCCCCTATGCGATGATGCCGGAGCTGCGCGGCGAGGCGCTGTATCCGTCCGACCACCCTTATCATCACACGGTCATCGGTTCGATGGACGACCTCAACGACGCCTCGCTGGAGGACGTGAAGGACTGGTTCCGCCGCTATTACGGGGCGTCGAACGCCGTGGTGACCTTGGCCGGCGACGTGACGGTGGAGCAGGCGCGTGAGCTGATGACCCGCTATTTCGCCAGCGTGCCCGCAGGTCCGCCGGTCGGTCGCATGACCGACTGGACCCCCGTGCTGGACCGGGTCAAGACCGAGGTCGTCGCCGACAATGTGCCCCAGGCGGCGCTGGCCTGGAGCTGGCCGGTGCCCGGTCACGGCGCGGAGGAAGGTCCTGCATTGCGCATGGCCTCGTCCATCCTGGGGCGCGGGCGGCTGTCTCGCCTGCACCAGGCGCTGGTGCTCGACCGTCAGCTCGCGACCAGCGTGTCGGCCAACTATGAAAGCTCGGCGATCTCGGGCGCCTTCACCATCGACATCCGCCTCAAGCCTGACGCCGACCGCGCCGAGGCGGAAGCCCTGCTGCAACAGGAGCTGACCCGCTTCATCGACCAGGGCCCGACGGCCGAGGAGCTTCAGCGCTACAAGATCGGCGCCTATGGCGACAACGTCCGTTCGCTCGAATCCCTGTTCGTCCGGGCGATGATGCTGTCGGGCGGCACCGTGTTCGACGACAATCCGGGTCAATTCCAGATCGACCAGGAGAAGTTCGACGCCCTGACAGCCGATCAGGTGAAGGCGGCCTCGAAGGCCTGGCTGGCGCGCCCGAACTATCGCCTGACCGTGGTCCCGCAGGCCCAGTTCGCCGCCGGCCCTGACGGGGCGGACCGCAGCCAACTGCCGGGCATGGGGCCGATGCCGGACCTGGCCTTGCCCCCGCTGGAGGAAGGGCGCCTGTCGAACGGCATGCGGGTGCTCTATTCGCATCGCGAGGGCGTGCCGACCGTCGACATGGTCATGGCGTTCGACGCCGGCGGTTCGGCCGATCTGGGCATGAAGGAGGGGCTGCAAGGCTTCACCGTCGGCCTGATGGACGACGGCACCAAGACCATGACCGGTCAGGAGTTCGCCCAGGCGCAGGAAATGCTGGGCGCTCGCATCTACGCCTACAGCGATTCCGACACCACCGACTTCGCCGTCTCGGCGCTGAGCCGGTCCTTCGAGGACACGGTCGCCCTGTGGGCCGACTATATCCGCGATCCCGGTTTCCGCGAGAGCGACCTGCAGCGCGAGCGGACGGCGTCGCTCTCAGGCCTGCAGCAGGCCCTGGTCGATCCCGACAGCATCGCAGGCAGCGTCTTCAACAATCTGATCTACGGCGCCGATCACGCCTATGGCGCGCCGCTGGCGGGGCGTGTGGAGACCATCGCTTCCTACACCCGCGACGATCTCGTGGCCTTCCATCAGCGCTATATCCGGCCTGACAACGCCGTGATCCTGGCCGCCGGCGACGAAGACTTCACGACGTTGATGGCCACGCTGGAGAAGAATTTCGGCGACTGGCAGGCGCCGGCGACGCCGAAGGGGACGAAGACAATCGCCGCCGTGGCCGACCAGACCGCGCCGCGCATCGTGCTGGTCGACAAACCCGGCGCGATCCAGTCGGTGATCCGGGTCGGGCAGGTGATGCCGGACGGTCTGGATGCCCGAAACTTCGACTTCGGCCTGCTGAACGGCGTGCTGGGCGGCGGTTTCACCGCGCGTCTGAACATGAACCTGCGTGAGGAAAAGGGCTGGACCTATGGGGCCAACAGCGGCGTGGGCGATGCGCGGGGACCGCAGGTCTTCTCCGTCGCCACCAGCATCCAGACTGATCGGACCGCCCAGGCGCTGAGCGAAATCTCCAAGGAGCTGCACGATATCGGCGGCGCCCGACCGGCGACGGCGAAGGAACTCGATCTGGTGCGGCGCGGCGAGGTGCTGACCCTGCCGGACCAGTTCGAGACCAACAACGCGATGGTCAACTACCTGCGCTACGTCACCCGTTTCGAACATCCGTACAACTGGATCACGACCCTGCCCGAGCGATATGCCAGCGCCACGCCGGAATCGGTCACCGCCATGTCGTCGATGCTGCACCCCGACGCCATGACGTGGGTCGTGGTCGGCGACCTGTCCAAGATCGAGGCGGGCGTGCGCGCTCTGGGGCTCGGCGAGGTGGAGGTGTGGGACGCACAGGGAACGCGGCTGCGCTGAACCCACGGTCCAGCCGGACACGCCGGGATGTCTTCGGTCTTTGTTGTCGATACGGACGCCGCATGGAGGGAAACCCTGGTGCAGCGGTCCAGGGAGGCGGGGCTGCGTGCGCGAGGGTTTGGAGAGGCGGCGACGTTGTTCGCTGCCCTTCCTGATGAAGCCGTCGCCTGCGTGGTCGTCGATGTGTCGCCGGACGATGAGGGCGTGCCCGACCTCGTCCGGCGTCTGTCCAGCCTGAGGGGCAGGGCCTGGAACATGATCGCCGTCTCTGCGTCAGCGAGCGTGCCCTTCGCCGTGAAGATGATGAAGCTGGGCGTGCTCGACTTCATGGCAAAGCCGCTTGATCCGGACCTTCTGATCGAAACGGTCCAGGCCGGCCTCCTGGCTCTGGACCGCGAAACGCCACGGCGCATCGAGCGGGAGCAGGCCCGCCTCCGTTTCGAAAGCCTGACGGCGCGCGAACGGCAGGTCTTCGACGGCCTGGTTCAAGGCCAAACCACCAGTTCGATCGCCTTCGATCTCCAGATCAGCGCACGGACCGTCGAAATCTTTCGCGGCAAGGTCATGACCAAGATGGCGGCTGGCGACATGTCCGCCCTCGTCCGCTTGGCGCTGCTGCTGGGCCGCTGAGGACATCCGTTCGGCGTCAAAAGGTCGCTCGAAACGGCGACGATGAACCAACGGCTCAGCTGTGAGTTGGATCGGGGTCGCTGTCGTTGGCGATGTCGGGGGAGCCGATCATGCATGCGTCCAACATCCGTGCGGGCCTTAATCCGTTACGCGGGCTTCTGCTGGCGTTTCCCATCGCCCTGTTCAGCTCGGCCCTGATCAGCGACATCGCCTATTTGCGGACGGCGCAGATGCAGTGGTCGAACTTCTCCGCCTGGCTGATCGTCGGCGCCCTGGTGTTCGGCGGCGTGGCCGGCGTGTTCGCCCTCATCGACCTGGCCCTGTCATGGCGCAGCCGCCAGAAGCGGTCAGCGCTCATCCACGTCGTCGCCCTGGCGCTGGCCTGGATCTTCGGACTGATCAACGCCTTCAAACACAGCCAGGACGCCTGGAGCTCCGTGGGCGGTTTTGGTCTGACCCTGTCGATCCTGTCGACCATTCTGGTGCTGATCGCCGGCTGGCTGGCCTATTCCACATCGACCGTGCGGGAGATCGCGTGATGATCAACAAGCTCCTTTGCACGACCGCTGTCGTCCTGGCCCTGGCCGGTTGCAGCCGCAGCGACCCCAATCTGAACCAGACGGGCGCCAATCCCGATCTCCCCGGCCGCAACGAGACCCTGGTCCCGCCGATGAAGATCGCCACCCCGGTCGGTTGGAACGGCGAGGCCCCCACCGTCCCGGCCGGTTTCATGGTCACGCCGATGGCGACCGACCTCAAGATTCCGCGCCAGATCCTGGTCCTGCCCAATGGCGACATCCTAATCGCCGAAGGATCTGGCGGCCATGCGCCCAAACTGCGGCCCAAGGACATCATCGCCGGCGTCATCAAGGCGAAAGGCAAAACCTCCGTGAAGGGCGGCAACCGCATCACCCTGTTGCGTGACGCCAATGGCGACGGCCGGCCCGAGGTCCGCACCACCTTCATCGACGATCTGGACGCCCCGTACGGCATGGCGTTCGTGGACGGCGCCCTCTATGTCGCCGAACAGGGCGCGCTGGTGCGTTTCGACTATCAGCCGGGTCAGACGCGCATCACCGCGCCGCGTCAGGAATTGACCAAGCTGCCGTCGGCCATCAACCACCACTGGACCAAGTCCCTGACGGCCAGCGCCGACGGCCTGACCCTGTATGTCGGCATCGGCTCGAACAGCAATATCGGCGAGCGCGGGATGGACGTCGAGCAGGATCGCGCGGTCGTCTGGGCCGTCGATCGCCAGACCGGCGCGCATCGCACCTTCGCCACCGGCATCCGCAATCCGACCGCCCTGGCGATCGAGCCGACCACCAGCGCACTATGGGCGGTGGCCAACGAGCGCGACGAACTGGGCCCGCAACTGGTGCCCGACTATCTGACTTCGGTTCGCGAAGGCGCCTTCTATGGCTGGCCCTACAGCTACTGGGGCAAGAACCTTGATCCGCGCGTTCACCCGCAGAAGCCGGACATGGTGGAGCGCGCCATTGCGCCCGACTATGCGCTGGGCTCGCACGTCGCGGCTCTGGGGCTCAGCTTCGCCACGGCCGGCGGCTTTGGCGGCGGCTTCAGCCAAGGCGCCTTCATTGGCGAACACGGCAGCTGGAACCGCCAGGACCTGTCCGGCTACAAGGTCGCCTGGGTGCCCTTCGCCAATGGCCGCCCGGCCGGTCCGCCGGTCGATTTCGTCACCGGCTTCATCAAGGACGGCGAGGCGCGCGGTCGCCCGGTCGGCGTGACCTTCGACGCCCAGCGTCGCATCCTGCTGGTGGCCGACGACCTGTCCAACACCGTCTGGCGGATCGCGCCGCAGAGGTAGGCCATGGTGACCGACCCTGCGATGATATGGTCGCCCTATTGCGGCCCGGCGCCGGAGGCGGGCGACTGGCGCTGGAACCTTGACCCGGTGCTTCTGATGCTGATGGCGGCGGCCACGGTGTTGATCGCGTTCCGGCTTCAAGGGGCGCGGCGAACCTATGGGCTGGCGGCGATGGCGGTGCTGGGGGTCGGCTTCGTCTCGCCCCTGTGCGCGCTCAGTTCGGCGCTGTTCTCGGCCCGGACCGTGCACCATGTCCTGCTGGTCGCCGTCGCCGCACCCCTGATCGCCGCCGCCTTGCCACGGCGCGCCTATGGGTCTCTCGCGCTGGCGACCTTGGTGCAGGCAGTTGTCTTCTGGGGCTGGCATGCCCCCGACGCCTATGCCGCCGCCCTGTCCAACGACGCGCTCTACTGGATCATGCAGATCAGTCTACTGGCCAGCGCCACGTGGTTCTGGGCCGTGGTGCGAGGATCAACCGCGCCTGCGGCGGTCGGCGGGCTTCTGGCGGCCATGCTGGCCATGGGGCTGCTGGGGGCGGTGCTGACGTTCGCCGGCCAGGCCGTCTATGCTCCCCACGCCTATTCGACCCTCGCCTGGGGCTTGACCCCGCTGGAGGATCAGCAGGCGGCGGGTCTGATCATGTGGGCTCCGGCGTCGGCGCTCTATCTGTTCGCCGCCCTGTGGCGGTTTGGCAAGATGCTGGGACCCGACGTGCAGGCGAACGCCGCATGATCGAACGGCTGTTCAGACAGCTGCTGGAGTGGGCGGCGGGGCACCATGACGAGGGGCGGTATTCGCCCGTCGGCATCCTGTTTCACTGGGTCATGGCGGGGCTGGTGATCTTCCAGCTCGGCTGGGGCTGGTGGATGGGACGTCAGCCGGTGGGCGGCGCGATGATGGCGGCCTATGACCTGCATTTCGCGGTCGGGGTGCTGATGCTGATCCTGGTGATCGGCCGGCTGTCATGGCGGCTGCTGGCGCCCAATCTTATCAACGATGCGGACAAGCCGGGGTGGGAGAGCATGGCCGCCCATGTGACCCACTATGTCTTCTACATCTGTCTGTTCGGCTTGCCGCTGTCGGGCTGGGCCATGATTTCGGCGACGGATCGGACGCGGCAATTGGAGACCTTGGGTTTCATCAAATGGCCGCTGCTGCCGCTTCAGGACCTGTCAAACACTCAGCTATGGGCGATCGAGGCGGCGGCGGAATGGATGCACTGGGGCCTGGTCGTGACCCTGTTGCTGATGATCCCGATCCATGCGGGCGCCGCACTCAAGCACCATCTGATCGATAGGGACGACGTGTTTCACGCGATGCTGCCGGTCGTGCCGCTGCGTCAACGGAAGCGGACCCGGTGGCAGCGGCGCTGGCGGGCGCTGGAGAAGCGGGTTGCATCGACAGCCAGGACGCTATGGCGCGGGCTTCTGGGTCCGAAAGCGATTTGACGGCGGCGGCCATGACGCCGCGCGGATCGTTGCGGCGGTCGCCCGACTTCCAGCGATCGATCTGCTCCAGCGTATAGGCGAACGGCTGGGCGGCGATCTGCGGATTGCCGCCCTGGCCCGATCCTTCGCCGTTCGCGCCATGGCATGAGGCGCAGGCGACGATCCCGCGTGAGGCGTCGCCGGTCAGATAGATCGAGGGCGCAGGTGCGCCGGACGCCGGGGTGGCGGGCGGCGCCGGCATGGCCGCATACCAGGCGGCGACGTCTCTCCGGCCCTTCTGATCCAGCGCCTTGGCGATCCGCGTCATCGCGTCGTCGGGGCGCAGGCCTGAGGCGTAATCCTCCATCTGTTTTTGCAGATAGCCGACATCCAGCCCCGCCAGACGCGGCGCCGCCACTCCATCTCCGCCGCCGTCCAGACCGTGGCAGGTGAAACAGGCGTTGGCGGCCCCGCCGGCGCCGCCGCTCATGGCGATGATCTCGCCGTCGGCCGCAAAGGCGCGATCCGTCTGGCCTGCTGTGGAGTCGCATCCAGCCAGCAGGATCAGGATCGCGAGGGTCGAAAGGGGCGCGCGCACGCCCAACGAACCCGTCGGTATGGCGAAGGTTCCTGCGCCCCTTGCGCTAGGTCGCCATGTCGCAGGGCGGAACCTCCGTCCGGGCGAGGGATTGGACAGCCGAAGCTTCAGGGTGGGGACGAATGGGTTCGGCGACGGACGCGACAGGATGAGGGCGGCCGTGCTGGCCGTGCTCGCGCTCGCGCCTCCGGTGCTTGGCGCTTGCGCAGACAAGGCGGATATGCCCCGTCCCGTGGCCCAGGGCGATCCCGCACACGGCCTGGTCCTTATCGAAACGGTCGGGTGCGCGGCCTGTCACAAGACGCCGGGCGTGGCCTGGCCCGAGGGGCGAACCGGCGGAGACCTGGCCGGCTTCGGCGCCCGCCCCCTGATCGCCGGGCGACTGCCGAACCAGCCCGATGTCCTGATCCGCTGGTTGATCGACGCGCCGTCGCTGGACCCCGGAACCGCCATGCCGCCCATGCCCCTGACGCAAGACCAAGCCCGCGATGTCGCGGCCTATCTGTATACGCTCGATGACGACTGACCCCACGCCCGGAACCGCCGGTTGGCCACCGCCCGTGCTAGACCCGGCCGGCCCCTTCGCCGGGCCGATCCAGACGGTGGCCTGGGTGCTGTTCGTCATGGCGGCGGTGGTGATGGTCGTGGTGCTGGTCGCGCTGGGCGTCGCCCTGTTCGGGCCGCGCAAGTGGAAGCGGCGGGTCGGGGGCGAGCGGCTGGTCTGGATCGCCGGCCTGGTCTTTCCGGTCGTCGTGCTGACGGGCCTGCTGATCTATGGCCTGACCACGACGGCGCGGGTGGCGGATGCGCCCAGACCCGGCGAGATGCGGGTGCGTGTGACCGGCGAAATGTGGTGGTGGCGGGTCGCCTATCTGGACGACCAGGGCCGCGAGATCATCCAAGACGCCAACGAGGTTCATATTCCGGTGGGACAGCCGGTGGTGTTCGAACTGGAAAGCGCCGACGTGATCCACAGCTTCTGGGTCCCGCGTCTGGGCGGCAAGACCGACATGATCCCTGGCCGTCGGAACTTCATGCGGCTGCAAGCCGATCAGGCGGGGACCTATGGCGGTCAGTGCGCCGAATACTGCGGCGGGCCGCACGCCCTGATGGGGCTGGTGGTCGTGGCCCATGCGCCGCAGGACTACGCCGTCTGGCGCGAGAAACAGGCCCGTCCGGTCGCCGCCGTGGCGTCGCCCCATGCCCCGATGGCCTTGATCGATCAGGGCCGAAACGTCTTCGCCGCCTCGGGCTGCGCCGCCTGCCACACCATTCGCGGGACCGAGGCGAACGGCCTGGCGGGGCCTGATCTGACACATGTCGGATCGCGTCAGACGTTAGGCGCGGGCATACTGCCCAATAATCAGGGAACCATGGCCGGCTGGATTTCCGACAGCCAGAGCCTGAAGCCCGGCAATCGCATGCCCGCCTATCCCGTGCTGACGGGCCAGGATCTGCGCGCCGTCGCCGCCTATCTGGACAGTCTGAAATGAGTTCGGAAACCGGCTTCGATCCCGAACTCTACAAACGCTTCCCCACCGCCGAGCCCAGGCCCGAAGGCGAGCTGGAACAGCTCGAAGAGGTCTGGTGCGGCCCACGTCGTCCGTGGGAGTGGATCACGGCGATCAACAACAACTTCATCGGCATCTACTACGTCGGCGCGGCCATGCTGTTCTTCGTGCTGGCGGGGGTGCTCGCCCTGCTGATGCGGACCCAGCTGGCCCTGCCGATGACGGGCTTCCTGGCGCAGGAAACCTACAACCAGATCTTCACCATGCACGGCACGGTGATGATGTTCCTGTTCGCCGTGCCGGCGGTCGAGGCGCTGGGCGTGGCCCTGCTGCCGCAGATGCTCGGCGCGCGCGATCTGCCGTTTCCGCGCCTAAGCGCCTACGCCTTCTGGGCCTATCTGATCGGCGGGCTGGCCTTCTTCTGTTCGCTGTTCTTCGGCCTGGCGCCCAACGGCGGCTGGTTCATGTATCCGCCGCTGACCAGCATGACCTATTCGCCAGGCATCAACGCCGACTTCTGGCTGCTGGGCATCGGCTTCATCGAGATTTCGGCCATCGCCGGCGCCATTGAGATCATCGTCGGGGTGCTGAAGACCCGCGCGCCGGGCATGACGCTGGACAAGCTGCCGATCTTCGCCTGGGCCATGCTGATCTTCGCCTGCATGATCATCATCGCCTTCCCGTCGATCATCCTGTCGACCCTGCTGCTGGAGTTGGAACGCGCCCTGGGCTGGCCCTTCTTCGATGCGGCCAAGGGCGGCGACCCCATGCTGTGGCAGCACCTTTTCTGGTTCTTCGGCCACCCGGAGGTCTACATCATCTTTCTGCCGGCGGCGGGGGCGATGTCGACGATTATTCCCGCCGTCGCCCAGACGAAACTGGTCGGCTACCGGTTGGTGGTTCTGGCCATGCTGGCGACCGGCTTCATCAGCTTCGGCGTCTGGGCGCACCACATGTTCACCACGGGCATGCCGCAGATTTCCATCAACTATTTCAGCGCCGCCTCCATGGCCGTCAGCGTGCCGGCGGGGGTGCAGGTCTTCGCTTGGATCGCCACCCTGGCGGCGGGCAGGATGCGGTTCAACACGCCCGGCCTGTTCGCGGTCGGGGGGCTGGTGATTTTCGTCATGGGCGGACTGACTGGGGTCATGGTCGCCATGGTGCCGTTCGACTGGCAGGCCCACGACAGCTATTTCATTGTCGCCCATCTGCACTACGTCCTGATCGGCGGCATGGTTTTCCCGCTGTTCGCGGCCATCTACTACTGGACCCCGATGTCCAGTCGCCGGCCGCTCAGCGAGCGGTGGGGCAAGTGGATCTTCTGGCTGATGTTCGTCGGCCACAACGTCACCTTCATGCCCATGCACCTGACCGGGCTGATGGGCATGCCGCGCCGGGTCTACACCTATCTGCCGGACCGGGGCTGGGAGCTGCCCAACATGATCTCGACCATCGGCTCCTTCATGTTCGGGCTGGCCGTGCTGCTGTGGGTCATCGACATGATCCGCAACTTCCGTCCGTTCGGAAAGAAGGAGGCGGGCAATGTCTTCGACGGACCGGGGCTGGAGTGGCTGCCCTCGGGGCTGTATTCGCTGCGCTCCATTCCGGTGATCAAATCCCTCTATCCCGGCTGGGATCAGAAGACCCTGGCGCGCGACGTCGTGGCCGGCCGCTATTTCTTGCCGGGCGCCCCGCGTGGCGAACGCGAGACCATCGTCACCAGCCCCCTGAACGCCGAACCGCAGTATCTGCTGCGGATGCCGCGCCCCTCCAGCTGGTATGTCTGGGCGGCCGTGTTTACGGCCGGCTTCTTCCTGATCCTGACCATCCAGGCCTATCTGGCGTCGGTGATCAGCGGCCTGCTGGCGCTGTACTGCATTCTGAAATGGTGCTGGCGGCTGGATCTGCCGAACGCCGAGACCACGATCGACATCGGCGGTGGCGTGCGCGTGCCTACCTATGTTTCCGGCCCTCGCAGCCACGGCTGGTGGGCCATGGTCATCACCCTGATCGTGGCGGGCATGGTCGCCGTCATGGCGGGCTTCTCCTACATCTTCCTGTGGAGCCGACGTCCCGACCTGTGGCAGGCGCCGCCCGAGATGATGTCGCTGTTCCTGGTGGTCGCCCTGATGGCGGCGGCGGGGCTTTTGGCCTGGCTGTCGGTCAAGGCCCTGGCCTTTAATCGGCCCCGCAGTGGGATGATCGCCGCCGGCTTGATGCTGTCGGCCAGCCTGGCGATCTTGGCCGGTTGGGGCGTCGATTTCACCGCCTGGTGGGACACGGGCTTGCGGCCCGACGTCAACAGCCAGGGGGCGACCGTCTTCGCCCTGCTGGCTTGGCAGGGTATGTTCGCCGGCATCTGCGGCCTGATGGGGCTGTTCGCCTTGGCGCGTTGGAGTTCTGGTTTGCTGTCGCCCCAGCGGCCGTCCACCTATCAGTTGATCGCCCTGTTCATCGGCTTCTCGGCGGCCCAGGGCGTCTACGCCGCCGTCCTGACCCACCTGTTCCCGGGAGGCTGACATCAGGCGCTGGCTGATCCTGACGGGCGGACTGCTGATCTGGGCGACCCAGTTCATGGGCGTCTATCTGATCACCTCCATGGCGGACGTCGCGGCAACGGCCGACGACCCCGCCTGGGTGCTGGCGGGGATCGTCTTCAGCCTGACCTGCCTGGCGGGCGTGGTGGGACTGGGTCTACTTGTGACGACGATGCTGCGCCGCCACCCCGCAGACGCGCGCGAGCGGTTCGAGCTTCACGTCGCCCTCGGCGCCTGCGTCATCGCCGGCATCGGCGTCGGCTTCCAGACCCTGCCGCTGATCGTGCGATAGGGCGTCCCCGGGGTTAGGCGGACCGCCCCGGATGCTGGACCTCGTGGTTGTACTGGGCGGCGCCGGAGGCGGGGACCTGCTCGTCGGTACGGTCGCCGATCTGGGGCCATTGCGCGGAAATCTGGTCCGCGGCGTCCGCGGCGGGGCCGATGTAGATGCCCTGGGTCATGGTGATGTGGGCTTGTTCGAAGGCGCCGGCGCCGGCGAGAAGGACGACGCGGGTCGGTGCGGTCTCGGCGGCCAGGGCGACGACGCCGGGGCTGACCAGATCGGATGACAGGCCCTTCAGATCTTCCGCGGAATAGAGGCCTTCCGTCATCTGGGTGGCGGCGCTGGGCGCCAGGCAGTTTACCCGGATGCCGTTGCGTTCGCCTTCGAGCGCCAGGGTTTGCATCAGCCCGACCAGCGCCATCTTGGCGGCGGAATAGTTCGACTGGCCGAAGTTGCCATAAAGGCCGGACGACGAGGTCGTGAAGATGATGCGGCCGTAGTTTTTCTCGCGCATATGCGGCCAGGCGGCCTTGGCGACGTTGACGGAACCCATCAGGTGGACGTCGATCACGGCGGCGAAGTCGTCCAGCTCCATCTTGGCGAAGGTCCGGTCGCGCAGGATGCCGGCATTGGCGACCAGGATGTCGATGGATCCCCAACGTTCGACCGCGCCATCGACCATGGCGGCGACGGCCTGACGATCCGTCACGCTGCAGGTCCAGGGCAGGGCCTCGCCGCCGGCGTCCTTGATCTCCTCGGCGACGGCATCAGCGCCGGCGGGCGACATGTCGTTGACCACGACCTTGGCGCCGTAGCGGGCCAGGGCCAGGGCATGGGTGCGGCCCAGACCGCCGCCGGCCCCCGTTACGATGGCGACGCGGCCGGATAGATCGATGGTCATGAGACTTCCTCCAGAGGCACAGGTCGCCGGACGCGCGCCGACGTTTCCTCATCCTGGCGCGACATTGGCCAAAAGGTCAATATTCACTCGGCGACTAGTGAAGTTGACTCCGCGTGCAATCGGTGTGACCTTGCTGCGATGGCGACGAAGAGCGCCGAGGAAACATCGAGGGAGGACTGACCATGGGCCGCAAGCTCTGGATATCGACATCCGCAGCCGTGTTGTTGTGGGCCGGCGCCGCGCAGGCCCAGCAGGCCGACGATCGGCAGACGGACGCGAACACCGACGGCGCAACGGTGTTGGGCGAGGTGGTCGTGACCGCCGAACGCCGCACCAGCAATCTGCAGACGACGGCCGTCGCGGCCACAGTGCTGAGCGGCCAGGATCTGGAGAACAAGGGCGTCACCTCGCTGGACCAGCTCCAGTTCGCCGCCCCCGCCGTCACGGTCCAGAACTTCGGCCAGGGCAACTTCTTCAACGTGCGCGGCATCGGCAAGTCCGAGGCGACGACGGCGGTCGGCGTGGGCGTCATCACCTACCGCGACGGCGTCGCGGCCTTCCCCGGCTATTTCCAGACCGAGCCCTATTACGACATCGCCAGCCTCGAAATCCTGCGCGGGCCGCAAGGCACGTTCGCCGGCGCGAATGCGACCGGGGGCGCGGTCTTCATTACCGCCGCCAATCCGAACTTCAGCGGCATCAACGGCTATGTGTCCGCCCAGGCCGGCAACTATGACGACATCCGGCTTCAGGGCGCGATCAATCTGCCGCTGAGCGAGACCCTGGCGGCGCGCCTGGCCTTCAACCATGAGACCCGCGACAGCTTCTGGGACATCACCGGCCCCTATGAGGGCACGCCCGGCGACATCGATTCCAACAGCGTGCGCGCGAGCCTGCTGTGGACGCCCAGCGACGCGCTGCGGGTGCTGTTCAAGACCGATTACAACAACATCGACATGGGTGGCTATCCGGCCGATCCGGCCCTGTCGTCCAACGATCCGTTCGAGATCACCAGCAACGGTCCGAACGAGGCGCACGACGAGTTCGTCCGCTCTTCGTTGAACGTCAGCTATGTGTTCGATAACGGCCTGACCGTGCGGTCGATCACCGGCTATCAGAACGGCACGGCCAAGTTCGCCACCGATCTGGACGGCACGAGCCTGTTGAACAACACCTTCTACGACACGGTGGAGGAACAGGTCTGGTCGCAGGAGTTCAACCTGATCTCGCCGGACGACCAGCGGCTGACCTGGCTCTTGGGCCTCTACTACCAATATGATCGCGTCGAGTTCCCGGCCGGACCGTATCCGACGGCGGACTACCACATCGGCTTCCCCGAGAACGTGCTGGACATCTACCTGTGGGGCGTCACGCCCAAGGAGACGACGGCGATCTTCGGTCAGGCCAGTTACGACATCAGCGACCGGCTGCAGCTGCAGGTGGGGGCGCGCTACGCCCGCTCGACCTCGACCAATGACGATGTCCACACGACCTATCCGCAGTTCGGCATCGACCTGTTGCAGAACGCCGAGATCGAGGACGACAAGGTGACCGGCAAGGTCACGCTGAACTGGAAGCTGAACGACGACAACTTCGTCTACGGCTTCGTGGCGACGGGTCACAAGATGGGCGGGCTGAACACCGCCAACCTGTATCGCCCTGCGCGCAGCTTCGAGCCCGAGGACCTGACCGACATCGAGGCCGGCTGGAAATCGACCATGCTGGGCGGGCGTCTGCGCACCCAGCTGGGCGCCTACTACACCATCTACAAGGACTTCCAGGTCAACATCGGTGATCCGGAATATCCCCAGATCACCTCGATCATGAACGTGGGCGGCGACACCATTCTGGCCGGCGTCGAGGGTTCAGCCCAGGCGGTCTTCGGCCCGCTGTCGCTGGACGTGGCGGCCTCGGTCTCCAGCTCGGAACTGGGCGACTTCTTCGCCGCCGATCCGCGCCTGGGACGCACCGGTCTGTGCGACGCCGATGCCGGTCCATCCAGCGCCAACTGCCGCGACCTGAGCGGCAACCGCCAGAGCTATGCGCCGGAGTTCACCTTCCATATCGGGGCGCAGTACGCCTTCGATCTGGGCGGCGGCGCGACCCTGACGCCGCGTGTGGACTACGCCCATATCGGCGAGGCCTATACGACCATCTTCAACAACGCGGCGCTGGGCGATCAGCTCGAAGAGCGCAACATCGTCAACGCCCTGATCACCTACGCC
The DNA here is from genome assembly GCF_057809775.1 of Brevundimonas sp. FG128. Classification (NCBI taxonomy): domain Bacteria; kingdom Pseudomonadati; phylum Pseudomonadota; class Alphaproteobacteria; order Caulobacterales; family Caulobacteraceae; genus Brevundimonas; species Brevundimonas sp. FG128. Next base: position 35,706 of record NZ_JBMDKP010000004.1, on the reverse strand, counting down.
AAGGGCGACTGGAAGCTGGCCGCCTATTCCACCAACCTGACGGACCAGACCTATATCGCCGCCATCAACTCGGGCCTGCGCTACGCCGGCCCGCCCCGGCAGTACGGCCTGAACCTGACCCGCACCTTCTAGTCTGCAGGCGAGGACGGCGCCTGTCGTCGTCTTTGCCGCCCCTGTCGCCTGGACCATCCCGCCGCATGTCGTTTTCCGCCTTCAGTCCCATGCAAGACTACGCCCTGACGGTGGATCGCTTTCTCGATCACGGCGCGAAATGGCATGGGACCCAGACGGTGGCGACGGCCGGCGGAGCGGAGGACGCAGTGGTCGGCTACGCCGATCTGCGGGATCGGGCGAACCGGCTGTCGGGCGCGCTTCTGGATCTGGGCCTCGCGCCCGGCGAGCGGATCGCGACCCTGGCCTGGAACACCCAGCACCATCTTGAGGTCTGGTATGGCGCCATGGGCGTCGGCCTGGTCTGCCACACCCTGAACCCCCGTCTGACGGTGGCGCACCTGTCGGCCATGATCACCCAGGCCGAGGATCGGGTTCTGGTCGTTGGCGCCGGTCTGACGGCCATGGCCGAGCAACTGGCGGCCGCCTGTCCGTGTCTGGAACGCCTGATCCTGCTGGATGGAGATCAGCCCGCACACGACGCCGCTCTGCCGAGCGACGACCTGGAGACCCTGTTGTCCAGCCAAGGCCGTGCGACGGACTGGGGCCGTTTCGACGAGCGGGAGCTGGCGGGGCTTTGCTTCACCTCGGGGACGACGGGGGCGCCCAAGGGCGTCGCCTACACCCACCGGTCCAACTATCTGCACACCATTCGCTCGCTGCAGGCGGACGCCATGGCGCTGACCTCGGACGACCGGGTCCTCGTCGCCGTGCCCATGTTCCACGCCAACGCCTGGGGCCTGCCCTTCGCCGCGCCTGCCGTCGGCGCCGGCCTCATCCTGCCCGGTCGCGTGACCGAGGGCCGGGAACTGGCGCGGCTGATCAACCGACATCAAGCCACCGTCGCCGTCGGCGTGCCCACCGTCTGGCTGGGCCTGCTGGACCACCTCGACGCGGCGGGCGAGGACACGCCCAGCCTGGAGCGGGTCATCATCGGCGGCTCCAGCTGCCCCGACGCCCTGCTGCGGCGGATGGAGAGCCGCCTCGGCGCCACGGTACAGACCAGCTGGGGCATGACGGAGCTGTCGCCGCAAGGGACCATTTCGCCCCGCAGCGACCGCCCCGGTGCGGCCAAGGCGTCGGGACGACCGCCGATGGGGCTGGACCTGCTGCTGACGGACGAGGCCGGCGCCCCCCTGCCGGAGCAGCGCAACGCCGTGGGGCGGCTGAAGGTGCGCGGGCACAGCGTCACCCGCCGCTATTTCGGCGCGGAGGTCGATGCGGTCGACGCCGACGGCTGGTTCGATACGGGCGATCTCGCCGTGCTGGACGACGAAGGCAATCTGACGCTGGCCGGTCGGTCCAAGGACCTGATCAAGTCGGGCGGCGAATGGATCAACCCGGTCGAGATCGAGGACATCGTCGGCGCCCTTCCGGCGGTCGGCCTGGTCGCGGTGATCGGCCGCGCGGATCCGAAATGGGGCGAGCGGCCGCTGATGGTCATCGAACCCGCCCTGGGGTCAGCCATCGACGACGGCGATCTGAAGGCCAGTCTGAAAGGCCGGGTCGCGGACTGGTGGATCCCCGACCGCATCGTTCGCGTCGAAACCATGCCGCTGGCGGCGACGGGAAAGATCAACAAGACGCAGCTTCGCGCCACCTACGGAGGCGCATAGGATGAGCGCCGTTTCCGTTGTGGAGTCGGCGCGTCGATTTGGGTGCGCGCCGAACCGTCTCGAGGTTCTGGTCATGTCGAAATCGCCCCGCAAGCCGCGCAGCAAGGCCGAGCAACGCGCCGAAACCCTGGAGCAGTTGCTCGACGCGGCCGAGGCGCTGTTTTCCCAGCACGGATTTTCAGCCGTCACCATCAAGGACATCGCCGACCGCGTCGGGGTCCACAAGTCGCTGGTCCACTACTATTTCACCGACAAGCAGGAGGTGTTCGACAAGGTGATGGCGCGCCGCGCGCCGGTCACCAGCGGTCGACGCATGAAGGCCCTGGACGCCTATGAGCGGTCGGTCGACGGCAAGCCCACGGTCGAGGGCGCGCTGAGGGCCTTCCTCGACACCGACCTTGACACCTATTCGACGGGCGGGGAGGGGTGGCGCAATTTCGGCGCGCTCAGCGCCCAGATCAACAACACCCCGGCCTGGGGCGCCGAAATCATGGATCGGCTTTATGATCCGGTCGTGCTGCGCCTGATCGGTCTGCTGAAGAAGGCCATGCCCGACTGTTCGGACGAGGACGTCTTCTGGGGCTACCATTTCGTCACCGGCGCCCTGACGCTGACCCTGGCGCGGACGGGGCGGATCGACCGGCTGTCGGACGGCCTGTGCCGCTCGGACGACTTCGAGGCCATCAAGGCGCGCATGGCCGAGTTCATGGCTCACGGCTTCATCGGCATCTGCAAGAACCGCGCAGCGGCGCGCGCGGGACCGGGCGATGCCTGACGTCGGCGGCCTTCCCTTCGCCGACAGCCCCGAGGCCGTTGGTTTCGACGCGGGACGGCTGGCCCGGCTCGACGCCTATATGGCGGGCATGGTCGAGGCCGGTCATGTTGCGGGCGCCTCGACGCTGCTGATGCGGCATGGTCAGATCGTGGCCTTCGACACCTTCGGCAAGGCGGACCTCGACAGTCCTGACCCGCTGACGCGCGATGCGATCTTCCGCATATATTCCATGACCAAGCCGGTGACCGGCGTCGCCCTGATGATCCTGTTCGAGGAGGGCCGCTGGAGTCTGGACGATCCGGTGACCCGCTTCCTACCCGAGCTGGCGAACCTGCGGGTATTCGACGGCGCCGAAGGCGATGGGACGCTGCGCACCACGGCCGCCGCCCGGTCGCCTACCATGCGCGAGCTGATGAGCCACACGGCCGGGTTTGGCTATGGCCTGTTCGACATCCATCCGGTCGAGCGCGCCTATCGCCAGGCAGGGGTTCTGGCCTCCGACAGTCTCGAAGAAATGGTCGCTCGCGTCGCCTCGCTGCCGCTGCTGTTCCAGCCGGGAAGCGAATGGTTCTATTCGGTCGCCACGGATCTGCAGGGGCTGATCGTCCAGAGGATTTCCGGCCAGTCGTTCGGCGACTTCCTGCAGTCGCGAATCTTCGGCCCGCTCGGCATGGTCGATACGGCGTTCCAGACGCGGGCGGACAACGCCCATCGCCTGGCGACCATGTATCTCGATGACGGCGCCGGGGGGCTGAAGCCTGCGACCGAGGCCTTCGACATGCCCATCAACGACTTCACCCGACCGCCGCGTTTCGAGGGCGGGGGTGGGGGACTGGTATCGACCGCCGGCGACTACGCCCGCTTCTGTCAGATGATCCTGAATCGCGGCGCGCTGGACGGGGTGCGCATCCTGTCGCCGGTCGCGGTCGCGCTTATGTCCACGAACGTCATTCCGGACGCGATTTTGGCCGTGACCAATCCCCTGCGGCTGCTGCCCTTCAACCCCGCCTTCGGCTTTGGATTGAACCTGTCCGTGGCCATGGACCCGCGCCGGATCGGCATGGTCGAGGGACGCGGAACCCTGAGCTGGGGCGGGGGCGGCGGCACCTGGTTCTGGATCGACCCCGAGAACGATCTGGTCTTCGTCGGCATGATCCAGCGGATGGCCGACCCCATCAGCAGTGAATTCCGGAACCGGGCGCGAACCCTTGTCTACCAGGCCCTGACCCACCCCGAAAAATAGACGGACCATCAGGTCCGCAGGAGGAAACGACCATGAGCCACTCCGAAGCGACCGTTCCCGATGGCGCGATCGAAGCCCCGCCCGCCGGCCAGTCGGTCGGAGGCCGCGCCTGGGTCGCGCTGGGCGCCCTGTGGTTCATCTATGTGCTGAACTTCCTCGACCGGCAGCTGCTGTCGATCCTGGCCAAGCCCATTCAGGACAGCCTGCAGATCACCGACAGCCAGCTGGGCCTGCTGGGCGGTCTGTATTTCGCGATGTTCTACTGTTTCATCGCCATTCCCGTGGGCTGGCTGGCCGACCGGACCAATCGGGTGCGGGTCCTGGCGATCGCCTGCGGTATCTGGAGCGCGGCGACCGTGGCGTGCGGCCTGTCGCGGACCTACACCCAGCTGGCGGTGGCGCGCATGACGGTGGGCTTCGGTGAAGCCGGCGGGGTGCCGCCGTCCTACGCCATCATCGCCGACTATTTTCCGCCCCATCGTCGCGGCATGGCGCTGGGCCTCTACAATCTGGGGCCGCCCATCGGCGCGGCGCTCGGCATCGCCTTCGGGGCCTCGATCGCTGCGGCCTTCAGCTGGCGTGACGCCTTCCTGGTGGTAGGCGCTGTCGGCATCGTGGCGGCCATCGCCGTCGTCTTCGTCGTGCGCGAGCCGCGTCGCGGCGGACTGGACGGGGTCGCCGTGGGCGCAGTCCAGGCGCGCGCGGGTTTCCTGGAAACGCTGAAGATGTTCTTCACCAGCCCGGCGTTGTTGCTCGCCTCGTTCGGCAGCGGGGCCACCCAGTTCATCACCTACGGCCTGGGCAACTTCGCCACCCTGTTCCTGATGCGTGAAAAGGGCATGGCCCTGGGCGATGTGGCGATCTGGTACGCTCTTGTCGTCGGCATCGGCATGAGCGCGGGCATCTTCTGCTCGGGCTGGGCCATCGATCGGTTCACCCGCGTCTCCAAACAGGCCTACGGCCTGGTGCCCGCCATCTCCCTGATCCTGGCCATTCCCTTCTATTGCGCCTTCGTCTGGGCCCCGACCTGGCCTCTGGCGCTGGTGTTCCTGACCGGTCCGACCTTCCTGAACTACTTCTATCTGTCCTCCTCCGTGGCCCTGGTGCAAGCCGAGGTCCGTCCGAACCAGCGGGTGATGTCGGGCGCCTTGCTGCTGTTGGTGATGAACTTCATCGGCCTGGGGCTCGGCCCCACCTATGTCGGCGCGGCCAGCGACTTCTTCCGCGCCACCCATCCGGACAATTCGCTTCAGATGGCGTTGTACACCCTGGTGCCCTTCTACCTTCTCGCCATCGGCCTCTTCTTCTGGCTGGCCCGCGTGCTGGGCCGCAGAACGCAGCAAACTGGAGCCAGCCAATGATCCGCGCCTTCAACCGCCTCGCCGGCCTGGCCCTCGTCGCCGCATCGCTCTGCGGCGCGACCGGTGCGCAGGCGACCGTCCCGGTCGAGGCCGACGCCGCCGTGCACGCGCCGGCCGGCGATCTCCGGGGATGGATCGAAGAGGGCGTGCGCGCCTTCAAAGGGGTGCCCTATGCCGTTCCGCCGGTCGGGCAGGGGCGGTGGAGACCGCCGGTGGCGGCGCCCCACTGGGCGGGCGTCCGCGACGCCGGGGCTTTCGGTCCAGCCTGCGTTCAGCCCACGCCGCGCATGGCCACGATCTATTCGACCGATCTGGGGCGGACCAGCGAGGACTGCCTGACGCTCAACATTTGGGGCGCCCCGAACGCGGACAAGGCGCCGGTGATCGTCTGGATCCACGGCGGGGCGCTGGTGGCGGGCTCCAGCCGAGAGCCCCTCTATGACGGCGCCCGTCTGGCGTCCGAGGGCGTGGTGGTGGTCTCGATCAACTACCGCCTCGGCGTCCTGGGCTATCTGGCGCATCCCGCCCTGAGCGCGGAATCGCCCGACGGCATATCCGGCAACTACGGCCTGCTGGACCAGATCGAGGCCCTGCGGTGGGTTCAGCGCAACATCGCGGCCTTCGGCGGCGACCCCGCCAACGTCACCATCGCCGGAGAATCCGCGGGGGGCCTCAGCGTCATGTATCTGATGGCTTCCCCGCCGGCGCGGGGCTTGTTCGCCAAGGCCATCGCCCAGAGCGCCTATATGATCTCCACCCCCGAGCTGAAGGCGGCCAAATACGGCGCGCCCGCGGCCGACGGCGCCGGTACCCGACTGGCGCGCGCGCTCCAGGCGCCGAGCCCCAGGGTGTTGCGGGCGATGGACGCCCAGACCCTGACCGATTCCGCTGCCGTCGCCGGGTTCTCGCCCTTCGGCGCCGTGGACGGCAAGGTTCTGCCGGGTCAACTCGTCGACATCTTCGATCGCGGCGAACAGGCCCCCGTTCCCATTCTGGCCGGGTTCAACAGCGGCGAGATCCGCTCGCTGAAGATCCTGGCGCCGCCCACGCCGGCCAGCCCCGCCGCGTATGAACAGACCATTCGCGAGCGCTACGGCGATCTGGCGGATGAATTCCTCCGCCTCTATCCGTCATCAGACATGGCCGAGAGCATCCTGGCGACGACGCGGGACGCCCTCTACGGCTGGACCTCCGAACGGCTCGTGCGCGCTCAGACGGCTCAGGGACAGCAGTCCTTCCTCTACTATTTCGACCATGGCTATCCGGCCGCTGACGCCGCAGGCCTGCACGCCTTCCACGCCAGCGAACTGCCCTTCATGTTCGGCGCCCGCGACCGCACGCCGCCTCTGTGGCCCAAGATCCCGGACACGGCCGAAGAGGCGGCGCTTTCCGACGCCATGATCGACTATTGGACCAGCTTCGCCCGCTCTGGCGCGCCGCAAGCCACCGCCGGCGTGCCTTGGGCGCCCTATGGCGTATCGAAGGCCTATTTGACCCTTGAAGCTACGCCGCGCGCCGCAGCGGACCTCTTGCCCGGCATGTATGCGTTGCACGAACAGACGATGTGCCGCCGCCGCGCGGCCGGCCAGGCGCCCTGGAACTGGAACGTCGGCCTCGCGTCGCCCGTCCTGCCTGCAAGGACGCAGGGCTGCGACTGAGGCCGATCCCTCCCGCCTGGCGGGAGGGAAAGCGCTGGACCGCATGGGGCAAATGCGCGATCCGGAGGCATGGGGTCTGTCGCGCGGTCGTTTCGGATCCATTTCGCCCTGTGGCTGGGGCTGGCGGTGCTGATTGTCGTGGCGGCCGCGACACCGGCCCGCGCCGGCTTGCCGCTCAGGCTCGCGGCGGGGTGGGACGCGGGCGTTGTGGTGTTTTTGGTCATCACCCTTGTGCACATCGCCCGGGCGCGGTCGCAGCAGGACATACGTCGGCGGGCCGCAGAGCTGGACCAGGCGGGGGCGCTGGTCTTGCCGCTCAGTATGGCGGCCGCGATCGCCAGTATTCTGGTCATCGTTATGGCCACGCTGAACGGGACACAATCTTCCTTGGGACAGGCGGCGTTTTCGATCGCCACCGTCGGCCTGTCCTGGCTGTATGTGCAGGTGATCTTCGCTCTTCACTATGCGCACGGCTTCTATGCGCCGCGTGAAGACGGAGGGGGCGACCGTGGCGGGCTGATCTTTCCGGGCGAGGATTACGCCACCTACTGGGACTTCCTGCACTTCGGCCTGGTCATCGGCGTGGCGAACCAGACAGCAGACATCCAGATATCCAGCCGCAGGCTGCGACGAGTGGCGACCATCCACTCTCTGGTTGCCTGGTTCTTCAACGCCGTCATCCTGGCGCTGACGGTCAATCTGGCGGCGACGCTGTTCTGAGGCGTCGCCGCCGTCTCGATTACAGATCGACGGGTCGGCCGGATTCTTCTTCTTCCAGCGTCACGGCGACATCGGCATTGGCCGACAGGCGCACCTTGTCGCCCTCGACCCCGGCGACGAAGCCGTTCTCGATATAGTGGTGGTGCCCTGCGTGGGCGCCGGAGCTTTCGCGCCGCGTCAACTTGATACGGTCGCTCTCGACCCGGTCCACGACGCCGACGTGGACGCCGTCCGCGCCGATGACTTCCATGCCTTCCTTGATCTCGCTCATCGCCGTCTCTCCTCGTTGAACATGATGTCGAGGGATGAGCGCGGGCCAGCGGGGATCAGTTCCCGGATATGGTCAAGTTATGTGGGAGAGGTGGCCAGTCTCCCTCTTCCCCGGTCGAACCGGTGAAAGAGGGAGGCTGATGGTGGAGCTTAGCGGAGTCGAACCGCTGACCTCTTGCATGCCATGCAAGCGCTCTACCAACTGAGCTAAAGCCCCGGACCTGTCGGTCTGGATCGCCCGGTTCATCTTGCGATGGCCCCCGGCGAGGCGGCGGAAACTAGGTCAGGCCTTTTCTGCGATCAAGCCCGTTTCGAGATTTATTTTCGCCCCGCTTCCAGAGGCGAAAACCTGCAACCATTTCAACCACAAGCGGGAAGAAATTACGGCTGCCCGCCGCGCTTCACATAGAGCGAAACGCGGCGGGCGCAACCGAAATCAGTCGTCGTCGCGCGACGGCTTGGCGATCTCGTCGTCGATGGAGTCATCGTCGTCGTCCTCGATGAACGGCACGGAGTCGTCATCGTCGTCGCCCAGGTCGTCGTCGCCGTCGGTCGAACCCATGCCGGCTTCTTCCGAAGCGTCGGCGGGCGCGTCTTCGTCTTCGTCGTCCGGCGTCAGGATGGGCTCATGGCCTTCCTCGTCGATCTCAGGCGTCTTGACGTCTTCTTCCTCGTCCTCGTCGCCGTCGACCTTCTTGTCCTTGACCTGGTCTTCGGCTTCGTCGTCGGCCGGATAGCCGGGGCGAGCGCGGCGGCTGCGCAGCTTCAGCGCTTCTTCCGGATCGAAGTCCGTGCCGCATTTGGGGCAGTGGGCGGGGCGACGGTTCAGGTCGTAGAATTTCGCCTGGCAGTTGGGGCAGACCTGCTTGGCGCCCAGTTCGGGATTGGCCACGTGAGGACACTTTCAACGGGTTGAATTCGGGGCGGTCCCTTGCCACCCCTTTGACCCGCTGTCAAAAGCCATCTTTCGCGCCGCCCGCGCGCGCCCTCGTTCCCTACAGCCTGAAGCGGGTGATGATGCCGTCCCAACTGACCGCCAGACGATCTTCCGCCCTTGCTGGGACCGTGCGCGCGCCCGGCGATAAATCCATGTCGCACCGGTCCATGATCCTGGGTGGAATGGCGTCGGGCGTGACCGAGGTCGAAGGTCTGCTGGAAGGCGACGACGTGCTGGCCACCGGCCGCGCGGTCGAGGCCTTCGGCGCCAAGGTCGAACGGACCGGCGACGGCAAATGGCGGATCGAGGGCGCGGGCGGCTTCAGGACGCCGCTGTCGGTGATCGACTGCGGCAACGCGGGAACTGGGGTTCGCCTGCTGATGGGGGCAGCCGCGGGCTATGCTCTGACGGCGACCTTCGACGGCGACGTTTCGCTGAGGAAGCGGCCGATGAAACGGGTGACCGGGCCGCTGGCCGACATGGGCGCGGCGTTCGATTGGCAGGCGGCCGAGGATCGGCTGCCGGTGACGCTGATGGGCGGAACGCTGAAGGCCGTCGACTATGTGCAGACCGTAGCCTCGGCCCAGGTGAAGTCGGCCATTCTGCTGGCCGGCCTGAACGCCGAGGGCGTCACCTCGGTGGTCGAGCCGGAAAAGAGTCGCGACCATACCGAGCGGATGCTGCGGGCCTTCGGCGCCGAGGTCGGCGTGAAAGACTTGGATGCTTCTGGGGGCGAGGGCTGGAAGGTGACGCTTAAGGGCGGTCAGCCGCTGACCGGAACCTTCGTCGCCGTACCGGGCGATCCGTCCTCGGCGGCCTTTCCCCTGGCGGCGGGGCTGATCGTGCCGGGGTCGGAAGTCACGGTCGAGGGGGTGATGCTGAACCCGCTCCGCACCGGCCTGTTCGACACCTGGATCGAAATGGGCGCGGATCTGACGATTTCGAACCGGCGTGAGGCCGGTGGCGAGGATGTCGGCGACATCACCGCCCGGCATTCGGCGCTGAAGGGCGTGGTGGTGCCTGAGGCGCGCGCCGCCTCGATGATCGACGAATATCCGATCCTGGCGGCGACGGCGGCGTTCGCCGACGGCGTCACGGTCATGCGCGGCGTGGGCGAAATGCGGGTCAAGGAAAGCGACCGGATCTCGCTGATGGTCGAGGGCCTGCGCGCCTGCGGCGTCCAGGTCGAGGAGGAGCCGGAGGGCTTCATCGTGACAGGGGGGTCAGTTCGCGGCGGCGCAACCGTCCACACCGCCCACGATCACCGCATCGCCATGAGCCATCTGGTCCTGGGCCTGGCCGCCGAACAGCCGGTCTCGGTCGACGAACCCGGCATGATCGCCACCAGCTTCCCCGGCTTCGTCGAGATGATGAACGGGCTGGGCGGGCGGATCGACTGATGTCGACGCACGACGTCTTCTATCGCGACGTCTTCTATCGCGGCGTCGCGGTCCTCGCGCTTCTGACCTGCCTGGGCGGGAGCGGCTGGACGGCCTGGACCGTGTGGCAGGGGATGATGACCGGCAGGGTCTCGGGCAAGCACGGCGCCGTCCATCTGAGGGCGGAGGGCGATTTCTTCTTTTATTCGACAGTGACGCTGAACGGCGTCGCCTGTCTTGTTTGGTTGGGCCTGGCGGCGTTCGCGGTCGTCGTTCTGGCGCGCTGGAACGACTGGACGTGAGCCGGTTGGCGGGTTTCAACTGAAGACCTGCGGCTGGATTGGTTCGGCGATCCTCGCTATCAGGTTCGCCCTCCCGTGCGTTCGGGACCAAGATTGAAAGCGCCACGCGCTGCGGAGACCTGCTTGACCCTGATCATCGCCGTCGACGGACCGGCCGCCTCTGGCAAGGGGACCATCGCCGCGCGCCTGGCCCAGACCTATGGACTGCCGCATCTGGACACGGGGCTGCTGTACCGGGCGGTGGGGGTGACGCTGCTGGAGGACGGCGGGTCGCTGGATGACGAGGCGGCGGCGGCCGAGGCGGCGAGGCGGCTGGATGCGTCGGCCCTGTCGGAAGACGAGCGTCTGACGACGGGCGAGGCAGGCGAGGCGGCCAGCCGCGTCGCCAGCCATCCGGGCGTGCGGGCGGCGTTGCTGGAACTGCAGCAGGCGTTCGCGGCCCAGGCGGGCGGGGCGGTGCTGGACGGGCGCGACATCGGCACGGTGATCGCGCCGGACGCCCAGGCCAAACTATTCGTCACCGCGACGCCGCAGGTCCGTGCGACCCGCCGCTGGAAGCAACTGACAGCGCGCGGATCGGACATCGCCTTCGAGGCCATGCTGGCCGATATTCAGCGTCGCGACGAACGCGATGCGGGGCGTGGCTCCGCTCCCATGGTCCAGGCCGACGACGCGGTCTTGCTGGATACGACCGACATGGGTATAGAGGCGGCCTTCGATGCGGCCCGCCGTATCGTCGAGGCGGCGCGCGCGAAACAGGGTCTCTGACCGATTTCGCAAATCCAACGCTCCCATCCTCGGCTTCCGCGGGCGTTTTGATCGTTCTGAACGGCCTCGCATCCTGACGACCTGCCTCATCTTCTCCTATCGCCTCGTGCGCGGCGTCTCGCTGCGTCAGGGGTCCACCTCGCGCGGGGCCGTTCGGTCGCGCGCCACAGCCCTACCGGAAACACCAGAGCTTCATGTCTGATACTCTTAATCCCACGCGCGACGACTTCTCGGCGCTGCTCGACGAACAACTTCAGGGTCGCGACTTCGGCGAAGGCCAGGTCGTTCACGGCCGCGTCGTCGGCATCGAAAAAGATATCGTCATCATCGACGTCGGTCTGAAGACCGAAGGCCGCATCGCCATGCGCGAGTTCGGCCAAGGCGACGACGGCGCCCTGCCCAAGGTCGGCGACAACGTCGAGGTTTATCTGGAGCGCGTCGAGAACGCCCTGGGCGAAGCCGTCATCAGCCGCGACAAGGCTCGCCGCGAAGAAGCCTGGACCCGTCTGGAAGTCGTGTTCGCCGAAGGCCAGCCGGTCAACGGCGCCATCGTCGGTCGCGTCAAGGGCGGCTTCACCGTCGACCTGGGCGGCGCCTCGGCCTTCCTGCCCGGTTCGCAAGTGGACATCCGTCCAGTCCGCGACGTCGGTCCGCTGATGGGCAAGGAACAGCCCTTCGCCATCCTGAAAATGGACCGTCCGCGCGGCAACATCGTCGTGTCGCGTCGCGCCATCCTGGAAGAAGCCCGCGCCGAACAGCGCACGGAACTGGTCGGTCAGCTGGCCGAGGGTGAAGTCCGCGAAGGCGTCGTCAAGAACATCACCGACTACGGTGCGTTCGTGGATCTGGGCGGCATCGACGGCCTGCTGCACGTCACCGACATGTCGTGGAAGCGCGTCTCGCACCCGTCGCAGGTTCTCGCCGTCGGCGACACCGTCAAGGTCCAGATCGTCAAGATCAACCCGGACACCCAACGTATCTCGCTTGGCATGAAGCAACTGCAGTCGGACCCCTGGGACGGCGTGGAAGCCAAATATCCGGTCGGCGCCAAATACACGGGCCGCATCACCAACATCACCGATTACGGCGCCTTCGTGGAGCTGGAAGCCGGTGTCGAGGGCCTGGTGCACGTCTCGGAAATGTCCTGGACCAAGAAGAACGTCCACCCCGGCAAGATCGTCTCGACCTCGCAGGAAGTCGACGTCGTGGTTCTGGATGTCGACGCCTCCAAGCGCCGCATCTCGCTGGGCCTGAAGCAGGCTCAGGACAATCCGTGGGACGCCTTCGTCGCCAACAACCCGATCGGCTCGACCGTCGAGGGCGAAGTCAAGAACGCCACCGAGTTCGGCCTGTTCATCGGCCTGGACAACGACATCGACGGCATGGTCCACCTGTCCGACCTCGACTGGTCGGTGTCGGGTGAAGAAGCCATCCAGCGTTACCGCAAGGGCGAGATGGTCAAGGCCAAGGTTCTGGACGTCGACGTCGAGAAGGAACGCGTCTCGCTGGGCATCAAGCAGCTGGGCGGCGATCCGATCGGCGAGGGCGACACCTATCGCCGCGGCCAGCAGATCACCGTCACCGTCTCGTCGATCGAGTCGGGCGGCATCGAGGTCAAGTTCGGTGAAGACGACGCGCCGGTCACGGCCTTCGTCCGCAAGTCGGACCTGTCGCGCGATCGCAACGAGCAACGTCCGGAACGCTTCGCCGTCGGCGATCGCATCGACGCCATGATCACCGCCGTCGACAAGGCCTCGCGCCGCGTCTCGGTGTCGATCAAGGCGCTGGAAATGAAGGACGAACAGGAAGCCATCGAACAGTTCGGCTCGTCCGACTCCGGTGCTTCGCTGGGCGACATCCTGGGCGCCGCGTTGAAGAACGCCGGCACCAAGGACTAAATCTTACCTTCAACGGTGAGGCCTGAAGGGCGGCGGGAGCGATCCCGCCGCCCTTTTCGTGTCGGCTACCGTACATATTTCTTGCGAGCGAAGCGCATCAGGCGTGGATAGGGGGTTTTCACGCGCCGTGTGGTCGTTAGACTGCCGCTTGAACCGGGGGGCGCTCGCTCGCCGATCTCGAGATGGCAGGGGCCGTAATGATCAAGTCCGAATTGATCGAGAAGCTGGCGACCGAGAACACCCACCTGACCCATGCGGAGGTGGAGCGGCTGGTGAATGTCATCCTCGGCACGATGACCGAGGCCCTGGCGGACGGCGGTCGGGTCGAGTTGCGCGGCTTCGGCGCCTTTTCGGTCCGGTCGCGACCTGCGCGGGCGGGACGCAATCCGCGCACCGGCGAAACGGTCGAGGTTCCCGCCAAGGCGGTCCCCTTCTTCAAGAGCGGCAAGGAACTGCGCGAGCGGTTGAACGCTTCCGGGGACGCCTGAGCCCCAAACACACCGTCTAGGTCCGAGGAGCACCCATGAGCCTGCTGTCTGAATTCCGCGAGTTCGCGGTCAAGGGCAATGTCGTCGACCTCGCCGTCGGCGTGATCATCGGCGCGGCCTTCAACGGCATCGTGAAAAGCCTGGTGGATCAGGTGGTGATGCCGCCCATCGGTCTGGTCACGGGCGGGATCGACTTTTCCGAACTGGAATGGGTGTTGCGGCCCGAAAACCCCGCCACCGAGGCGATCGAGAAGGTCGCCATCCAGTACGGCGCCTTCCTGAACACCGTGATTCAGTTCCTGATCGTGGCCTGGGTGGTGTTCATGGTGGTCAAGGGCATCAACGCCCTACGTCGCCAACAGGCGGCCCAGCCCGATTCGACGCCGGCCGCGCCGACGGCGACCGAAACCCTGCTGACTGAAATCCGCGACGAACTGAAGGCGCGTCCGAACGCCTGATCAGGCCTTCGACGCCTGGCCCGGCGCTGGAGAAGGCGCTGCAGACCAACGGCGGTGCTGTCGCGGCGCCGGCGGCGTGCGCGAACAGATGCCATAGTCGCCGTCGAACGGCGTCGGGGCCCAGGCGGCGGCCAGCGCCGGATCATCGACGATGACGTGGCAATGGCCCCAGCCGCCTTCGCGCCGCGCGGTCGTCGCCAGCGCCCCTAGTCGATCCAGCATCTGCGGCGTCACCGTCTGCAACCGGACCTTGGCGGCGCCCATGGCGCGGGCGTTGTCGATCAGGGTCCGGGTGAGCGTTTCGATGGCGTCGGGTGCCGTTTCCAGCGCGACCAGGTCGATGATGTCCAGGCAGGGGGGCTCGATCAGACTGGTCTTGGTCACCTGCGCCATGGCCACGCCGACCACCGCCCCATCCTTCACGCAGGCCAGCAGCAACGGCACCAGCGTCAGGTCCGGGTCCGCCATTCGCCAGCGCAGGACGGCCGGACTGCGGTCCGCCGTCAACTGATCCTGCTGCGACAGGCGCGCCCAGAACTCGCCATAGGGCGAGACGTCGGAAAGATCGCGCAGCACCGTCACCTGGGCCGGCAGCGTCAGGGCGCCGGGCCGAAACACCCGCCCATTCATCAACTGCTCGCCGAACCGGGCGGCGGTCTGCGCCGAGGTTCGCCCCAGCAGCCGTCGCAGAACCCGGCCCTTGGCGCAGGCCAGCCGATCCGTCACCCACGACAGCTTCAGCGCATGGGTCTCTGCCGGCCAGGGCTTCAGCCCGAACAGGCCGTATATTGGCGCCGACCGGGCGTTGGCGTTGAAGGTGTAGCGGGCGAACAGCCCCGACTGGTTCAGGAAGGCGCGGATCAGCGGGCGACTGGCGCCCTTGCGGCTGGGCGGCACGATGATCGAAAACCCGGTCGCCCCATACAGGCGTCGAGAACCGTGATGAAACCGCTGGACGAAGTTGCCCAGCATGGCCACGGCCTCGTCCTGCTCATCGACGACCACCCATCCCGTCGGGGCGTCGATGTCCTGACGCGCCGGGTTCGCCTCCAGCCACCGCCACCCCGCCGGCGACCGCTCGGGCCAGCCCACGGCGCGGTGCAGGCCATTCATGGCCTCATAGTCGGATCTGAGGATCGGCCGAACGGGCATCGGCGGATTTCTCCTATTGGGACCAGCTGCATGGCTTCACCGCAGCAATGCACATTACACGCCATATAATGCCCGCATAGATTGCATTTCGGCTTTCGGCTGGGCTGCGGCCTACGGTCACGCCGCGTTAGCGCTTGTAAACCCACGGACCCGGTGGTTTTTTCACCGCTTCGCCACGGGGGCGGGGAGGCGACGTTTCGCCTCCTCTCATTGCGACCGCGGACCAAAAACGGTCCCGAGTACAAAGGGTAGGCATGAACATCGTCGTTCTTTTGGGGGTGGTCATCACCCTGGCCACGGGGATTCCCGTGCTTCTCCAGATTCTCAGGAACCACCCGCGTGGCCTGATGATCTGCTTCTTCGCCGAGATGTGGGAGCGGTTTTCCTACTACGGCATGCGCGGGCTTCTGATCTTCTACCTCACCCAGCACTTCCTGTTTTCGGACGGGGCGGCGGGCTCGATCTACGGCTCCTACACCTCGCTGGTCTATCTGCTGCCGCTGATCGGCGGCATCCTGGCGGACCGGTTCATCGGCACGCGCAAAGCCATCGCCTTCGGCGCAGTCCTGCTGGTCGCCGGCCACGGGATGATGGCCTATGAAGGCCGCGACACCACCCAGACCCTGAGCTATGCGGGCCAGACCTATCAGGTCGCCACAGAAGGACGCGGCGACAGCGGCTCGACCGGCATCGTCGTCGGCGGTCAGACCTACGCCTTCAGCCCCGCCGAAGGCGGCGGCCTGGCGATCGAGGGCCTGCCTGCGAACGCCGCCATTCCGGCGACCCTGCCGACCGGCTCCTACCAGTTGGAAGCCCAGCGCGATCCCGTGGGCGAGAACGTCTTCTTCCTGGCCATCTCGCTGATCATCATGGGCGTGGGCTTCCTGAAGCCGAATATCTCCACCCTGGTCGGCCAACTGTATCCGCAGGGCGATCCGCGCCGGGATTCCGGCTTCACCCTCTACTATTACGGCATCAACCTGGGCTCGTTCTGGGCGGCGGTGCTGTGCGGCCTCCTGGGTCAGACGATCGGCTGGTGGGCGGGCTTCGGCCTGGCCGGGGTCGGCATGTTGGCGGGCCTGATCGTCTTCGTGCTGGGCAAGCCTCTGCTTCAGGGCAAGGGCGAACCGCCGGTGACGGCCAAGCTGAAAGCCAAGCTGTTGGGACCGATCAACCGCGAATATTCGATCTATCTCTTCGGCCTGTTGGGCGTGATACCGGTCTGGTTCCTGGTCCAGCGCAACGCTCTGGTCGGCACCGTGCTGGGTATTTCGACCGTCCTGTCGCTGGCCTTCATCGGCTATGTGATGGTGGCCATCTGCAAGACCTGGGCGCAGCGCCAGCGCATGATGCTGGCCGTGGTGCTGATCTTCGGCTCGGTCCTGTTCTTCACCCTGTTCGAACAGGCCGGCACGTCGCTGAACCTGTTCGCCGACCGTAACGTCGATCTGAACCTGCTGTCCGCAGCGGTGCAGTTCGGCCCGCTGACCTTCGGCACCCCGGCCCAGGTGGCCGCCGCCGGTCTGGTCGGCCAGGGTCTGTTCATCGACACCACCATGACCGCCTCCCAGACCCAGTCGTTCAACGCCGGCTTCATCCTGATCTTCGCGCCGATCTTTGCGGCGATGTGGGTCAAGCTGGGCCGCGCCAAGCGTGATCCGGATCCCACCTTCAAGTTCGGCCTGGGTCTGCTTCAGGTCGGTCTGGGCTTCATGGTCGTGGTGTGGGGCGCAGGCCTGGCCAATTCGGCCTTCCAGATGCCCATCATTCTGCTGGCCCTGCTCTACATGTTCCACACGACGGGCGAGCTGTTCCTGTCCCCGGTGGGCCTGTCCGAGATCACCAAACTGTCGATGGCCCAGGTGGTCAGCTTCATGATGGCGGTCTGGTTCCTGGCCTCGTCCATCGCCCAGTATGTCGGCGGCTGGATCGCCGGTCTGGCGGGCACCGAGACCGTCGGCGGCGAGGTCCTGAACCCCGCGCTGGCGCTGCAGACCTCGCTAGACGTGTTCGAGAAGCTGGGCTGGGGCGGCATGGCCGCCGGCGTCCTGTTCCTGATCGCCAGCTTCTTCATCAAGGGCTGGGCGAACGGGGCGAACGATCCCGACAACCACCCCGGACCCGATCTGACCGACCGGGGCCAAGAGGACGGCAACATCGCCGCACCCCGTACCTCCACCGCCGGTTGATCCTTCGGTGAAGACGACAGAAGGGCGGCGTCCGTGCGGACGCCGCCCTTTTTCTTTGGCTTCAGAAGGTCTTCCTGACCCGCAGCGAGAAGAAGGTGCGCGGGTCGATCACGCCGTCCTCGACGAAGGCCACGGCCCGCGTGTCGCGGTCGGCATAGACGGTGCGCCGCTGGGTGAAGTCGTCCCACAGGTTCAGCTGGGCGCGGATCGCCAGGGTCGGGGTCGGCTTGTACTCGGCGAACATTTCGTAATAGCGCGAGCCGCGCCAGACGAAGGTCTGGTCCGGGCTGTAGGTCGGCTGACGCAGGCGCGGCAGCCAGTTGAGGCCCCACTGCAGTTTCCAGCTGGTGATGTCCTGTTCGATGCCGATGTTGGCCTGGCTGCCGCGAACGCCTGAGATTTCGCGCTCCTCGCCGGTGGTCGGGTCGGTGACCGCCGTCTTGTTCCAGTCGTTGCGGAAGGTGAAGCGCGCGCCCGACACGCCCAGCTTGTCCAGCGGCACGACGACGTTCAGCGACAGTTGATCCAGCGTCCCGTCGCCGATGTTGCCCACGGCCGACAGGTCGTCGTCCAGCGGGATCTGGTCGATGGCGTCCACGATCTCGTCGTGGCGATAGCCGATGGATACGATCCCCTCGCCCCAGAAGCGACGCTCATAGGTCAGTTCCGAGATCCAGCGCTGCTCGGGTTCCAGATTGACGTTGCCGCCATAGACGTGTTCCTCCTCCAGGTCCGCCGAGGCCGCGAAATCCGAAAAGTCCAGCTGGCCCAGCTCCCGCTCGAAGCGGAAACGCAGTTGGTTGTTCGGCATCGGCGTCCAGGTGGCCAGAAAGCGGGGCTTGGCGAAGAAGAAGCTCTTCTCCTGGTTCGCGTCGCCCGACTGGCTGATGGTCGAGGCTTCCAGCCGCAGACCGAACTCCAGCGTCAGATCCTTGTGCGCGCGCCATGTGCCCTTGGAGAAAAGCTCGCCGCGCGTCTCCTCGACCTTGACCGAGGCGCTGGGCAGGGGAATGCTCTCGCCGCCGACAGTGAAGGCCTGGTCGGTCTCGCGCATGTTGTAGGCCACCTCGCCGCCGGTCTCGAGGGTCAGTTTGGGCGAGCGTTCGTGGCGGATGAGGGCGCGCAGGATGGTTTCCGAGCTTTCGCCCGAATAATCGAAGATCTGCTCGGGCTGATCCACGCCGTCGTCGCGGACATTGTAGGTGGAGACGCCGTCCCAGCTGCCGAAGTCGTGCATGAAACGCGTTTCCAGCTTGAAACGGGCGTTCAGCGGCCGTTCCCAGGTCACGCCGAACTCGCCCCCGTCGCTGTCCTCGCTGTCCAGGCTTTCGCGGAAGGCGATGGCCGAGCGGTTGGTGTTGTAGCCCTGCCAGTCGATTATGCCGTAGCGGGCCGTCAGGTCGATCTTGCCTCCGGCCAGAGGCCCGGCGTAGGTGCCGCGGATCGAGTTTCCGCCGCCGTAACCGTCGGTGTTGGTGACCTCGTCGCGCAGGAGGTTTCCGGCGGCGTCGCGGCGGATCAGACGGCCGGGGCCGTTGGAATCGCTCATGCCGATGCCGTCGGACAGGGTGACGCCCCAGCTGCGGGCGCCGTTTCTGGCGGTGAACTGATAGCTGCCGCCGTACAGGTTCCGCCCGGCGCCCTCGAACTGGGTGGTGTTCCAGGTCAGGATCGATTCATGGCTGTTCTCGGTCTTCAGGATGACGTTCGCCACCACCGAAAAGCCCTGCATGTCGATGCCCGGCGCCCCGCCTCGGATCAGCTCGATCCGCTCGACCTGCGCCGCCGGGGTGCGGCTCAGGACATTGGAGCCGGTGTCGCTCTTGGAGGCGGGCCGCGCATTGTTGATCAGCACATTGCCGACCGCGCCCTCGAAGCCCCGCGCGCCAGAGCCGTCGTCCACGGAGAAGCCCGGCACCCGATTGACCATGTCCAGGGCGGTGTTGGGCCGCTGGGCGGCGAAGAAGTCCGGGGTGAAGACCAGCACGCCCTGCTGGCTGGCGTCGGCCAGCGGCGCCTGGGCGGTGGGGCCGGTCGGGATCGGGGCCTGGGCGACCTGGGGCTCGTCCCCGGCGAAGGCGGCGCTGGCGGTAAAGAGCAGGGCGGTGCTGGCCAGCAGCAAGGTCTTGGTCATCGGTTTCCCCTCGGGTTGTTGGCGAGAGGTGTGCCGATCCGGCGTCTTCATCTCCAGTTACAAGGCGGCAAGGTGGATTAAATCGACGACATCATTACAGGGATTTCATTACGCATTGGACAGTAATGCGTCTTACAGAGATGTAATGATCAGGCTCGCATCTTCTCTATTGTTGGCTTTGCTTGCGGGGACGGTCTTGATTTGGCCGGCTGCGGCACAGGACGCGCCTGCGGCTGAGGTCGAGGACATCGTCGTCACGGCGCGCCGGATTGAAGGGCCGATGTGGGAGGTGCGTCGCGGCGACAGCGTACTGATCCTGGTGGGCTCGATCGACGGTCTGCCGCGCGACATGGAATGGCGCACCGACGCTCTGGTCACCGCCGTGGAACGCGCGGATCGGGTGCTGTTTCCGGTCGAGGGGCGGGCGTCGCTGGCGGACGTGGGGCGGCTGCTGTGGCGGATGCGGACCCTGACCCGGCTGCCGGACGACCGCACCAGCGCGGACTATCTGTCGCCAGAACTTGAGGCTCGGGTGGAACAGGCGACGGGCGAGGGCCCCAGCCGCCAGAGCATGCTGATGCTGTCGGCGGATCTGATGGAACATGGCGGCTATGCGCGTCGGGCGCGGCCGGTGTCGGAGGTGGTGCGTCGCGCCGCCCGGACCAACCGTAAGCCGGCCGAGCCGGTGGGTGTCTTTCGTGGCGACGAGATGGTGGACAAGATCCTGACCACCCCGCCCGAAGCCTATATCGATTGCATCACGGCGGCGGTGACGGCTGCGGAGGCTGATCCGGAAGAAGCCGCACAGCGTGCAGAAGCTTGGCGTCTGAGGAGGGTGCCAGACGTTCTGGCTTCGCCGCTCGACCGAGCGACCAACGCCTGTTCCTACTGGTCGGTTATGGGACAGGGTGAAACCCTGCGCGCCATTTGGAAAACGGCGGTGGACGAGGCCCTCGCCGAAACCGGCGTCACGGTCGCCATCGCGCCTTTGCGGCTGTTGGCCGAGCCGGGCGGCGTGCTGGATCGTCTTGAGGCGGATGGGCTGGAACCGCTGGGTCCCGATTGGCGCCCATCCGCCCCCTGACGGGGTCTTAGTCGGCCGGGGCCGACGGAACCGCGTCGCGGGCCGCATCGCCCACATTATCGGCGGCGTTGCCGACGCTTTCGGCCGCACCAGCGATGGCGTTGGACTCGACTTCTTCGCTACGGCTCATGTTCAACAGGAAGTAGCCGATCACCAGCACGGCCAGCAGGCCGACGACCAGGGCGACGATGGCGCCCATGCCGCTGCCGCTGCGGCGCTCCACTACGGTCGTGGGGGCGGCGGTGGTTTCGGTGATGCGTTCAACCCGGCCATCGGGATGTTGGACTTCACGTTCGGTCGGCATGGTGTTTCCTCTCCAGTGTGGCGGGGAAACACCCTGCGTCGCTATACGGTTCCGCTTTGGCTCAGACGGCGGTGCCGCCAACGGTCAGGCCGCCGATCTTGAGCGACGGCTGGCCGATGCCTACGGGCACGCCCTGGCCGGCCTTGCCGCAGACGCCGACGCCGGGATCGAAGGCGAAATCGTCGCCGACCATCTGGATCTTGGTCAGGGCCGTGGCGCCGTCGCCGATCAGGGTCGCGCCGCGGACGGGTGCGGTGATCACCCCGTCCTCGATCAGATAGGCCTCGTTGCACTGGAAGACGAACTTGCCGTTGGTGATGTCCACCTGGCCGCCCGAGAAATTGGCGGCGTAGAGGCCGCGCTTGGTGTTGGCGATCATGTCGGCCTTGGAGTCCCGGCCGGCCTCCATGAAGGTGTTGGTCATGCGCGGCATCGGCATGTGGGCGAAGGACTGGCGACGGCCGTTGCCGGTGGCGGTGACGCCCATCTCGCGCGCCGACAGCCGGTCGTGCATCAGCCCGACCATGATCCCGTCCTCGATCAGGACGGTGCGCGAGCTCGGCGTGCCCTCGTCATCGACCGACAGGGAGCCGCGACGCCCGGCGATGGAGCCGTCATCGACCACGGTGACGCCGGGAGCAGCGACCCGCTTGCCCATCATGCCGTTGAAGACGGACGAACCCTTCCTGTGGAAGTCGCCCTCGAAGCCATGGCCGATGGCCTCATGCAGCAGGACGCCGGGCCAGCCGGCGCCCAGGACCACGTCCATCTCGCCCGCCGGGCAGTCGATGGCGTCCAGATTGACCAGGGCCTGACGCAGGGCCTCGTCCACCTGGGCCTGCCAGCGTTCGGGGGCGACCCAGGTCTCGAAACCGGCCCGTCCGCCGGCGCCGGACGAGGCGCTCTCACGCTTGCCGTTCTGTTCGACAGTGACGGAGACGTTCAGCCGGACCAGGGGCCGCACGTCGCGCACCACCCGTTCGTCGGCGCGCAGGATCTCGATGGCGCGGCGTTCGCCGACCAGCGACGCCGAGACCTGGACCACGCGAGGATCGCGGGCGCGCGCCCAGGCGTCGATCTCGGCCAGCAGCGCGATCTTGTCGGAGAAGGCGGGCGAGGCGAGGGGATCGACCTCGCCATACAGTTTCTGATTGGTGGCGCGCGGCCCTTCGGCGACGCGGGCGGCGTGGCCCTGTTTGGCCAGGGCGGCGCTGTCGGCGGCGCGGCGCAGGGCGGCGGCCGAGATCTCGTTGGCGTGGGCGTAGCCGGCGGTCTCGCCCGCCACGACCCGCAGGCCGAAGCCCTCGGTGGCGTCATAGGCTGCGGACTTCAGCCGGCCGTCGTCGAACACCAGGCTCTCGCTCTCGGACCGCTCCAGGAACAGTTCGCCGTCGTCGGCGCCGGCCAGGGCCGTCTTCAGGATCGACAGGGCTTCGTCGGTATCGACGCCGGCGGTGTCGAGGATGGGCGGCGGGGAGGCGTGAACGGTCATGGGCGATAGGTAGGGGCTGCGGACCGTTTCGTCACCTGCCCCGACGGCGAAAGGCGGCAGCCGCCCTTCGCGCCGCCGCCGGGATCAGTCCAGCGGCTGGGGCCGGGTCACGACCGGGGCGTCGGGATCGCTGCTCGCAGGCCGCGCAGCCGTCGGCGCCGGGGCGGGCGGCACGATCACCAGCGGTTCGGTCGTAACCGTCGGCGCGGTCTGGGTCGGTGCGGATTGTGCGGCGGTCGTCGGCGGCGCGGCGGCCGAAGACGACGCCGGCTCGCGCGTCGTCGAACGCGGCGGGGTCGTCGTCGGGCGGGCGGCGGAGGGCGCCGGGGACGCCGTGGCCGGCGGTGCAGCGGGCGTCACACTTTCCGTCGTGGGTTCAGGCGCCGTGGCGGCCTCGACCGGCGCGGCGTCGGCGGGGACGGTTTCGACTGGAGGCGCCGTCAGCGGGGCGCTGGATGCGGGCGCAGGCGCGGGTGTGGACGCAGGCGTGGGGCGCATCGCGAACCAAAGGCCGCCGCCGATCACCAGGACCGCCGCCAATCCTGCACCTGCGTAAAGCGGCAGGCGCGCCGGCCTGGCCGAGGCGCGGGCATAGGCGGGCGCGGCAGGCTCGATCACCGGGCTTTCGACGACAGGCGCGACAGGGCGCGGCGACGCCGTCGGGGCGACGTCGGCGACGACCGGCCTGGACGCCTCGGGCAGGGGGCGAACCGTCAGGTCGGCGGCGGGCCTGGGCGCGGCCGGGGTCGGCTGGGGCGGCGTCGCGGGCGCAGCCGGCCGGGCCTGCGGGATCAGCGAGCCGGACAGGATGGCGCCCGGCGCGGTCCGGGGTTGGCGGGGCGCACGCGCGGGGGCCGCCGGCGCCTGGGCCTGCCCCTGGTCTGGAACCCGGCCGGGCGCGAGGCCGGACGCCAGGCTCTGGTTCTGGATGCCGCGCGGCTGGGCCGCCGGGGCCTTGCGCGCGGGCGGATCGGGAATGCGATCCAGCGGATTGGAGGCGACGGGCACAGGTCCGACGTGGAAGGTGGTCGCCGGCATGCGGCCCCATTGCGCGGGCTTGCGCGCAAAAGGTTCGGGTCGGGCCGTCGGCTGCGGCGTCGGGGTCTTCTGGTCGTCGGACATGGTCATCTATTCGCTGGCGATCTGGCCGGTTTCGTGACGGATCAGTTCTTGAGCCGATAGCCGGTCTTGAACATCCACATGACGATGGCCAGGCAGACGGCGAAGAAGGCCAGCGTCGCCGCCAGGCTGATCCCGATGGCGACGTCCCCCTGGCCGTAGAAGGCCCAGCGGAAGCCCGAGATCAAATAGACCACCGGGTTGAACAGCGTCACCGTGCGCCAGCCGTCCGGCAGCATGTCGATCGAATAGAAGGCGCCGCCCAGGAAGGTCAGGGGGGTGACGATCAGCATCGGGATCATCTGCAACTGCTCGAAGCCGTTCGCCCACACCCCGATGATGAAGCCGAACAGGCTGAACGTCACAGAGATCAGGATCAGAAAGGCCATCATCCAGAACGGATGCAGGATCTGCAGCGGCACGAAGAAGGCCGCCGTGGCCAGAATGATCAGCCCCAGCACCGCCGACTTGGTCGCCGCCGCGCCGACATAGGCCAGCACGATCTCCAGCGACGACACCGGCGCGGACAGGATTTCGTAGATGGTCCCGGTGAATTTGGGGAAGTAGATGCCGAAGGAGGCGTTGAAGATCGACTGGGTGAACAGGCTGAGCATGATCAGGCCCGGCACGATGAAGGCGCCATAGGGCACGCCGCCGACCTCCTGCATCCGGCTGCCGATGGCGCCGCCGAAGACGACGAAATAAAGCGCCGTGGTGATGACCGGCGTGACGATGCTCTGCCAGACGGTGCGCAGCGCGCGCGCCATCTCGAAACGATAGATGGCCCAGACGCCATATCCGTTGAAGGTCATGCCGCGGCTCCATTCTGGTGAACCAGGCTGACGAAGATGTCTTCCAGCGAGCTCTGGCGGGTATTCAGGTCCTTGAAGCCGATGTTCAGCGCCTCAAGCCGGCGGATCAGCGACGGCACCCCGGTGTCCTCGGCGTTGGCGTCGAAACTGTATTCCAGCTCGCCCCCCTCGGCCTTCAAAGTCAGATCCCAGTCCGACAGGTCGGCGGGCACGGCTTGAAGCGGTTCGACCAGGTTCAGCGTCAGGGTCTTCTTGCCCAGCTTCTTCATCAGGGCCGACTTTTCCTCGACCAGGATCAGCTCGCCCTTCAGGATCACGCCCACCCGATCAGCCATCTCCTCGGCCTCCTCGATATAGTGGGTGGTCAGGATAATGGTGACGCCGCGCTCGCGCAGCTTACGGACCATCGCCCACATGTCGCGGCGCAGTTCGACGTCCACCCCGGCGGTGGGTTCATCCAGGAACAGGATGTCCGGCTCGTGGCTCAGGGCCTTGGCGATCATCACCCGGCGCTTCATCCCGCCCGACAGGGTCATGATCTTGGCGTCGCGCTTGTCCCACAGCGACAGGTCCTTCAGCACCCCCTCGATGAAGGCGGGGTTCGGCGCCTTGCCGAACAGGCCCCGGCTGAAGGTGACGGTGGCCAGCACCGTCTCGAAGGCGTCGGTGGTCAGCTCCTGCGGCACCAGGCCGATCTTGCTGCGCGCGGCGCGGAAGTCGGATCGGATGTCGTGGCCGTCGGCGGTCACCGTCCCCGTGGTGGGCGTGACGATGCCGCAGACGATGGAGATCAATGTGGTCTTGCCGGCCCCATTGGGACCCAGCAGGGCGAAGATCTCGCCCTTGTCGATGGTCAGGTCGACACGTTTCAACGCCTGAAGCCCCGACTTGTAGGTCTTGGTCAGGCCGTCGATCTCGATTACCGGCATGGGCGCTCCTCTCCGGGGGCGATGAGGCGCCGGCTCCGGGTGTGGCGGCAATATGGCGTGCCGGCCGCCTGACTCAAGGGGGCGGCGCCGTTCGCAGGGCGCCAAGTCGTTGTTAACCCGATTGCCGCACGGTGCAGGCTGTCCCTTCGTTGGCGGGAGCTTTCGTGTCGTCCCTGTCCGCCGCCCACCACGCCGCCCTGACGGCGGTCGTCGAGGCCTGTCCCGATGCGACCCTGGCGCAGCTGGCGATCGCCGCGATGGGGCTGGGCGGGTCCAAGGCGGAAGAGCTGAGCGCCATCGTGGCGAGCGAGAGCCGCGACCGCGCCCGCCGCGCCACCGCCTTCGCCCCCCTGCTGCCCCTGTTCCATCCGCGCACGGACGGTGCGCCCGCCCTGACCTTTCCGCCCCAGGTCCTGGCCCGCGTCTGGCGCCGGGCGCGTCTCGGCGAAGAGGCCTTTCTGCCGCTGCTGGACGGCGCCGTCTCCCTCGACGGCGAGTGGACCCTGGCCGCCGACCGGCTGTGCGCCAAGGCGGCGGCGGTGCTGCGCGACCGCCCCGGCGACGTCTGGCCAGACTATCAGCGCCCGGCGGACGGAGAGCCGCCTTCGACCCCGTTCGAACTGGCCGGCTGTTTCGACCTGACGCCCCTGGCGCGCGGCGCCCTGCCGCGTCTGCCGGTGTGGCTGGAGCGGCCCGACGACAATCAGCTGGCGGGCCTGCGGCTGCTGATCCAGGACTGTCTGGCCCTGTCGCCCGAAGGCGGGCGGCGCATGATCGACATCCTGTTCGCCCATGTCGCGGACGCCGAGCGCATGCTGCGGGTCGTGACGCGCACCAGCCGCCTCGCCGATCATGAGGTGATCCTCAGCCATTCCGAAATGGGCGTCTTCGTCGAGCGGCTGCTGGCGTCGGTCCAGGCCAGGGTGCGCGGCATCGCCGCTGTGCGGCCGTCCGACGGCGAGACCGCCATGCTGGGCGTGGTCGAAGACGTGACCTGGTGCGCCGGGGTGCTGGCCGAAATGGACATGAGCCTTCAGATCCGGCCCGACTCCTCGTGGGGCAAGGCGGCGCGGATGGCGCGGGTTCAGGTCTCGGGCCAGTTGTCAGGCTTGATGAAATCCACCTCGGCCGCCGTCCACGCGGCCCTGCCGATGAAGCGCCGGACCATCACCGGGCGCATGACCCGGCTGTGTCCCTGGCTGGAGGCGCCCAGCCAGGGCGAGCCGATCGAGGCGGCGGCGGCCCTGCTGGGCGCGGTCGCGGCCCTGCGCAGCGCGGCCAACACCTTCGGATGTGAGGCCGACCGTTCGGCGCTGAAGATCGAACTGACCGACTATCTGTCCACTTGGGCCAATGAGGCGTTGGACAGCGTGTCAGACGGCGAGGCCGAGGACCCCGACCATGTGCTGCGGCTGGTCGGGGTCGCGGCGCGCTTCCTGACCCTGGTGGAATCGCTGGAGGCCGCGCGGGCGGTGCGGCGACGGGCGGCGGCGGCGGAAACCGCGCGGGTGTCGCGCCCCACGGACAGAGGGGCCTCGCCCCTGGTTCACTGATGGGCTAGACGGCGAGGATGATCGCCTTCTGGATGATGACGGGACTGGCGGCGGCCTTGGCCGCCCTGCTGGTGCTGGCCGGCGCGCGGCGCGGCGCCGACCCCGCCGTCGAGGCTGAGACCCAGGCCGGTTCGCGCGAGATCGAGGAGCTGGATCGGCTGAAGGCGCGCGGTCTTCTGGACGACGCCGCCTACGCCGGCGCGCGGGCCGAGGCCGGGCGACGGCTTCTGGCCGTGACCGCCGCGCCGCGCCCGGCCGAAGGGGCCAGGGACCGGTTGTGGGTGCTGGGCGGGATCGGCCTGACGGTCGCGGGCGCGCTGGGCCTCTATGTCTTCACCGGCTCGCCCGGCCTGCCGGACCAGGGCTTTGAGCGGCGCGTCGATCAATGGGCGGCCAATCTCGACACCCTGGAGCCGGCGCAACTTGCGGCCGTGACCGCCCGCATCGCCAAGCAGCGGCCCCAGGATCGCCAGGCCCTGGCCATGCTGGGCGCGGCGCGGTTCGCCGCCGGCGATCCGCTGGGCGCCGCCTCGGCCTTCCGACGTTTGATTGCGCTGGATCCGAAGGACGCCCAGGCTTGGGCGCGGCTGGGCGAAAGCCTGGTGGTCGCCAATGACAACCAGATCGGCGGCGACGCCGAGGCCGCCTTCCGCGAGGCGCTGGATCTGGACCCGGACCAGCTGGGCGCCCGCTTCTTCCTGGGCGAGGCGGCGCTGCGTCGCGGCGACGGCGCGGCGGCCCGGGCCCTGTGGACGCCTCTGATCGCCGCGCTCGACCCGGCCGATCCCCGCCGTCAGGACCTGGAAAGACGCCTGCCCGCCGTCAACGCGCAAGGGGAGGGGGCGCGATGACGCGTTGGTCTCGCCCTTCGACGACGGTATACGCCGCCGGTCTGTCCTCCGAACCCGGATCGTCCGTCGCATGAGCTGGCTGCCCAAATCGCCGAAGGCGCGTCGTCGCCTGTGGGTCGTCGCCGCCGTGGCGCCGATCCTGGCCCTGGCGGTCGGCCTGTCGCTGTGGGCGATGCAGGACAGCGTGACCTTCTTCTACTCCCCGTCAGAGGCCACGGCCGACAAGGCGCCCGAGGGGCGCAACATCCGCCTGGGCGGTCTGGTCGAGACGGGCAGCGTTCACAAGTCCGGCGACGGCGTGGTCGCCTTCTCCATCACCGACAATGTGGGCGTGACCCGCGTCGTCTATCACGGCGACCTGCCCGACCTGTTCCGCGAAGGGCAGGGGATCGTGGCGCAAGGATCGTTCGGCGCCGATCGCACCTTCCGCGCCAGCCAGGTCCTGGCCAAGCATGACGAGAACTACATGCCGCGTGAGGTCGCCGACCGCCTGAAGGCGAAGGGCGAATGGCGGCCTGAAACCGCCGGCGAGAACACCCCACTATGATTGCGGAGCTTGGGGCCTTCGCCCTGGCGCTGGCTCTGGCGCTGTCGATCCTTCAGACGGCGATGTCGGCGGCGGGGCGGCTGCGGCGCAGCCCGGTTCTGGCGGGCGCGGGCCAGGGGGCGGCCCTGGGTGCGGCGGCGGCGATCGCCCTGAGCTTCGCCGCCCTGATCTACGCCTTCGTCGTCTCGGACTTTTCGGTCTCCAATGTCGCGGCCAACAGCCACACCGACAAACCGATGCTGTACAAGGTCGCCGGCGCCTGGGGCAGCCACGAGGGCTCGCTGCTGCTGTGGTGCCTGGTCCTGACGGTCTTCGGTGGAGCCTTGGCCCGCGCGCGCGGCCTGCCGTTCGGACTGAAGGCCTCGGCCGTGGCGACGCAGGGCGCGCTGGGCTCGCTGTTCCTGGCCTTCGCCGTCTTCACCTCCAGCCCCTTCACCCGCCTGGACCCGGCCCCCTTCCAGGGCGCATCGCTGAACCCCCTGCTGCAGGACCCGGCCCTGGCCGTGCATCCGCCGCTGCTCTACGCCGGCTATGTGGGCTTCTCCGTCTGTTTCTCCCTGGCCGTCGCGGCCCTGATCGAGGGTCGAGCCCAGACCGCCTTCTGGCCCGCCTGGGGGCGGTGGGTGCGCCCCTGGGCCTTGGCCAGCTGGGCCCTGCTGACCGTCGGCATCACGCTCGGCTCTTTCTGGGCCTATTACGAACTGGGCTGGGGCGGCTGGTGGTTCTGGGATCCGGTCGAGAACGCGTCCTTCATGCCCTGGCTGGCCGGCGCGGCCCTGCTGCACAGCGCCGTGGTGACCGAGCGGCGCGGCGCGCTGGCGGGCTGGACCGTCTTTCTGGCCCTGCTGGCCTTCACCTTCTCCATGCTGGGCGCCTTTCTGGTGCGGTCCGGGGTTCTGACCTCCGTTCACGCCTTCGCCGTCGATCCGCAGCGCGGGCTGATGCTGCTGGCCATCCTGGGGGTCACGGCCGGCGCCGCCTTCGCCCTGTTCGCCTGGCGCGCGCCCCAGCTGAAGGGCGGCGGCCTGTTCGCGCCGGTGAGCCGTGAGGGCGCCCTGGTGCTGAACAATCTGTTCCTGACGGCGGCGGCCGCGACCGTGCTGCTGGGCACCCTCTATCCCCTGATCCTGGAGGCCGCGTCCGGCGCCACCATCTCGGTCGGCCCGCCCTATTTCGCCGCCACCTTCGTGCCCCTGATGGTCGTCGCCTTCATCATCCTGCCCGCCGGGCCGCTGCTGGCCTGGAAGCGCGGGGACCTGCCCGGCGCGATACAGAGGCTGGCCGTCGCGGCGGGCCTGGCCCTGGTCTGCGCCCTGGCGGCCTACGCCCTTTGGGAGCCGAAGAAGGCCTTCGCCGCCGCCGGCATTGGCATCGGCGCCTGGCTGATCCTGGGATCCCTGTCCGAGGTCGCCGAACGGGCGCGCCTGTTCCGGACCTCGGGCGCCGAGACCCTGCGTCGCCTCAAGGGCCTGCCGCTGGGCGCCTGGGGCATGACCCTGGCGCACCTGGGCCTGGGCGTCTTCATCCTGGGGGCGGTGGTCGAGACCGGCTTCAAGGCCGAGACGGCGCGCGCCCTCTCCATCGGCCAGAGCGTCTCCGCCGGTCCCTGGACGGTCACCCTGGACGAGGTGCGTGTGGTGGAGGGGCCGAACTATCTGGCCGAACAGGGCCGGCTGACGGTGCGTCCGTCGAACGGCGGCCAGGCGCAGACCGTCACGGCGGAGCGCCGCTTCTTTCCAGCTGGGGGGCAGACGACCACCGAGGTCGGGCTGGATTTCCGGGGTCTGGACGACGTCTATGTGGTGATCGGCGAGCGGGCGGGCAGCCCGGCCCAGCCGGCCTGGGTCGTGCGGCTGTACTGGAACCCCTGGGCGCGGCTGATCTTCCTGGGACCGATGATCATGGCGCTTGGGGGCCTTCTGTCCCTGCTGGACCGTCGCCTTCGGCTCGGCGTCGGCGCGCGCAGGCGTAAATCCTCATGAGGCGGCTGGTCGTCCTGATGGCCGCGCCGGTCCTGGCGGTGACGCTGATGGGGGCCGAACCGCCCGCCGCGCCCGACCGCCCCCTGGCGGATCCGGCCCAGGAAGCCCGGGCCCAGGCCCTGTTCGAAGACGTGCGCTGCGTCGTTTGCCAGCACGAGGCCATCGCCGACAGTCCGGCGGGCGTGGCCGGCGACATGCGCCGCCTGATCCGCGAGGAGATCGCCTCGGGCGCGACCGATCAGGCGGTGCGCGACGACCTGGTGCGGCGGTTCGGCGACTACATCCTGTTCACCCCGCCGGTGCGGGCGGGGACCTGGCTGCTGTGGTTCGGGCCGTTCGGCCTGGCGGCGCTGGCGGGCCTGGTCTTGGTTCTCCGCGCGCGCCGCCGTCCGGTCGAGGCCGCGCCGCTTTCGCCCGAGGAGGAGGCGCGACTGGACGAAGTTCTCCGAAATGAGAAGCTTCGCCGCGATCCTGACGCAACCTCGCCTCACGACGGGCGCTAGTCGGGATCAACCATCGAACGCCGGAATTGGCGCTCAGCCCATTCGGCCTATATCAAACGCGAACGCGGCGCCCGCTCGGCGCCGAACAGAGGATCGCAAGGACCACGATGCTGAAGCGCAAGGAGTTCATTCTCGGGGCCGCGGCCGGCCTGACTCTGGCGGCGGCCGCGACCGCCGGCGGTGTCATAAGCTGGCCCGGCGCACACGCCGAGCCGCAGGCTGTGAACCGGATCACGCCCGTCCCGGCCAACGGCGACAGCTTCTCGCCCCCGCCCGGCGCGCCCAACAGCTTCGCCACCATCTTCGAACAGGTCGCCCCTGCGGTGGTCCAGATCGATGTGACGGTGCCGGTCGAACAGCCCCAGGGCGGCGCCTTCACCATCCCCGGCCTGCCGTTCCAGTTCGTGCCGCCGCAAGGTCGCGGCGACCAGGGCGAGGACGCCGAGCCTCAGACGACCCAGGGCGCCGGGTCGGGCTTCTTCATCTCTCAGGACGGCTTCATCGTCACCAACAACCACGTCGTCGCCGACGCGACCGAGATCAAGGTCAAGATGTCGGACGGGCGCGAGCTGCCGGCCCGTCTGATCGGCCGTGACGCCGGCACCGACCTGGCCGTCATCAAGGTCGAGGGCGACGACTTCAAATACGTCAGCTTCGAAGAGACGGCCCAGCCCCGCGTCGGCGACTGGGTCATCGCCGTGGGCAACCCGTTCGGCCTGGGCGGCACCGCAACCGCCGGCATCGTCTCGGCCAAGGCGCGCGATATCGACCCGTCAGGCTACAACGACTACATCCAGATCGACGCCGCCATCAACCGGGGCAACTCGGGCGGCCCGACCTTCGACATCTACGGTCGCGTGATCGGCGTGAACTCGGCCATCTATTCGCCCACCGGCGGATCGGTCGGCATCGGCTTCGCCATCCCGGCCGAAACCGCCAAGTCGATCACCCAGCGCCTCATGAGCGGCGAAGCTATTGAGCGGGGCTATTTGGGTGTCACGATAGGCACTTTGACAGACGAATACCGCGAAAGCCTTGGCTTGCCTGAGGCAACGAAGGGAGCGTTCATTACGGACGTTACTGCGGATGCCCCTGCTGCACAGGCCGGCCTGCGTCCAGGCGATGTCGTAGTCGCGCTCAATGGCGTCGCCATCGACAGTTCCACCCAGCTTACTCGCGCGGTGGGAAGCGCCAAACCTGGCGACACCCTCCGTTTGGAGGTCTTGCGTGAAGGGCGTCGTCAGACGCTGAACGTTCGCTCAGGCACCCGTCCTGCCAATCTGACCACAAGCCCGCAGTCTGATGATGAGGGTATGCAGGGCCCTGGAAAGCCAGGGGCCGCTGCTGGCGATACGGTGGAAGGCCTGACTATCGCGCCGGTCAACGCCGCACTTCGAAGCCGTTACAGTCTGCCAACCGATGTGGAAGGCCTCGTCGTGACAGCCGTTGAATCTTCTTCACGAGCTGCGCGTCTTCGTTTCCAGCCGGGCATGGTGATCGTTCAGGCCAACGGCCGGCCAGTCAGGTCCTCTGACGACCTGAAAGCCGCCGTCGCTGCGGTGAGAACGGCGGGTCGCCCTGGTGTTCTGCTGTTGGTGCGCACCCCGCAGGGCAACGCACCAATCGTCCTGCCATTGTCTGAAGACGAATGATCGGCGGCATTCTGACCAAGCCTTAGCTCCCTTTATCGCCGCCGATGCGCCAACATCGGCGGCGTCGAAGCCCTAACACCGACCCATGCGGATTGATCCTGCCATCACCGAGGCAATCCCAGCGGTCCAACGTTAAGCCATTCACGGCTTCGACATCGGCGGGAATTCGCGGTTCTTTCGCCCGCTGACGTCTCGGTCGGCATCGGCTTTACCATCCGGCTGCGAGGGGTTAGCACGCCAAACACACGTCGGTTACCTCGGCAAAGGCCGGGGGCATTACCGTCGCTTTGCTGACGCCGACGGCGACAACGTTTGATCGCGCTGGCTTCGGTCTGATGGCTTGAGGTCAACGGCATGGAAATGCGCCTCCCGCAATTCATGGCCTTGGGCCAACCGGAGGCATTTCTGCTGATCTGGACCGTAGGTCATGACATGTGCCGTATGTCACCAATCGCGTGCCTTAGGGTGTTGTTTTGCGCAATCTGAAGAGTATGTTTGATTGTGCTGCTGTTGGGACGCGTAGGAGGTTATCATGAAAAAGCTCGTTCGTTTTTCTATTGCCGCAAGCACATTCGCGGGGACTGTTTTGATGGCGACCATCCCTGCCACCTCTGCGAGCGCGGGCATCGTTTGCACGACCAGCAAGCTGGTGACGACCTGCATGATTTGTTCACCTTACGGCTGCACCCCTCTTGGCGATGGGACGCAGGCTTGATCCGACTTACTTTCAAGTAACTCACTCTATCGCCGCCGATGCGCTACCATCGGCGGCGATTTTGATTCCGGGAGGGGTTTCATGCGGATTCTGGTGGTCGAGGATGACGCCGAGGCGGCGACCGCCATGGTGCGGGGCCTGTCCGAAGCGGGACATGACGTGACCCACGCCGTGGACGGGGCCTTCGGCCTGCTGGAGACTCAGAAGGGCGGCTATGACGTCTATGTGGTGGACCGGATGATGCCGCGTCTGGACGGCGTCGGCATGGTCGAGACGGTGCGCAAGGGCGGCGATCAGACGCCGGTCCTGTTCCTGTCGGCCCTGGGCGAGGTCGAGGACCGGGTCACGGGCCTGAAGGCCGGCGCCGACGACTATCTGGTCAAGCCCTACGCTTTCGCCGAACTTATCGCGCGCGTCGAGGCCCTGGCCCGTCGTCGCGAGACCGGCGGCGTCCAGACCGTGCTGAAGGTCGGCGACCTGGAGATGAACCTGATCGCCCGCACCGTCCATCGCGGCGAGACCGAGATCGACCTCCAGCCGCGCGAGTTCCAGCTGCTGGAATTCCTGATGCGCCACGCCGGCCAGTCGGTGACCCGCACCATGCTGTTGGAGAAGGTCTGGGAATACCATTTCGACCCCCAGACCAACGTCATCGACGTCCACATCAGCCGCCTGCGCTCCAAGATCGACAAGGGCTTCGACAAGGCCATGCTCCAGACCGTGCGCGGCGCGGGGTATCGGCTGGAGGCGTGATCAACTCTCCCTCCCCTTTATGGGGAGGGACGATCGCGTAGCGATCAGGGTGGGGAAGTGTTGATGTCTTCGGAGACAGATCGCGCTCGCGCCATGCGCAAGATCATGACGCCGCCTGAAGCCCGACTGTGGGCCAATCTCAAGCGGCTCCGCAGCGAGGGTTTCCATTTTCGCCGTCAGGCGCCGTTCAAGGGCTACTATCTGGATTTCGTCTGTTTCACGCATCGTCTGGTGATCGAGGTCGATGGACAGGTCCATCAGTTGGATGAACAGATACGCCATGATCGGATCAGGGATGCGGTCCCGGCGAAAGAGGGGTTCGTCACCTTGCGCTTCGACAATGCGGCCATACGCGACAATATCGGCGATGTGATGGATTTCGTCGTGGTCAGGCTCGAGAACTCCCCCACCCTGGCGTCGCTGCGCGCCGCCGTCCCTCCCCATGAAGGGGAGGGAGAATAGTTGCGCCTCCCCTCCCTCCTTCGTCGCACGCCCTTTCGGCTGACGCTGCTGTTCCTGGCGCTTTTCGTGGCGGCGGCGGGCGCGGTGCTGGCCTATGTCTATTTCGCCTCGGCGTCGGAGGCGCAGGGACGGGCGCAGGCGGATGTCGAGGTCGAGCTGTCCGCCCTGACCGCCATTCACCGCACGCGCGGGATCGACGCCCTGAACCAGGCATTGGTGGAACGCACGATCCGGGGCGGGCCCTATCTGTATCTTCTGACGGGGCCGGACGGAAAGATCGTCACCGGCAACCTGTCCGTCATGCCCTTCGACCTGAAGGAAGCGCCGCAGGTGGGGCGGGGTGAGTGGAGCACCTTCCGCCTGACCAGCACCGATCCGGACGGCCGGGTCGAGAACCGCCGATCCATCGGCGTCATCATGCCCCTGACCGGCGGCGACACCCTGTTCGTCGGCGAGGATATCGGCGGGATCGAGGAATATCTGAACCGGCTGACCCAGGCGCTGTGGGGGGCGATGGCGCTGGTCATGCTGCTGGGCCTGGCGGGCGGCCTCTACATCAGCCGCCGGGTCGAGGCGGCGATGGGCGGGCTGAACCGCGTGGTCCAGGCGGTGCAGGACGGCGACCTGAAACAGCGCGCCCCCATCCGCCATTCCGGCGACGAACTGGACGAACTGGGCCAGGGTCTCAACACCATGCTGGATCGGCTGGAGGGGTCGATGGCCTCGATCCGGCACGCGGGCGACGCGATCGCCCACGACCTGCGTTCGCCCCTGACCCGGATGCGGGCCAAGCTGGAGGTGGCGCTGATCGACGCGGGAGCCGGCAAGATCGACGGCGTCGACGCCCTGGGCATCGCCCTGGATGAAGCCGATCATCTGCTGAAGACCTTCAATACCGTCCTCGCCATCGCGCGGCTTCAGGCTGGCGGCGCGCCTGACCCCAAGGTGATGGACGCCTCGGAACTGGCCGCCGACATGGCCGAGCTTTACGAGCCGGCCGCCGAGGACAAGGACATCGACTTCTCCGCCGAGGTCGAGACCGGCCTGATGATCGAGGGCAACCAGCCCTTCCTGGCCCAGGCCCTGGCCAATCTGATCGACAACGCCATCAAATACACCCCGGCCGGCGGGGCGGTGAAGCTGCGGGCGCGCAGGCGGTCGTCCGGCGAGATCGAATACTCCGTCACCGACACCGGCCCCGGCGTGCCCGAGGAGGACCGCGAACGGGTGGTCCAGCGTTTCGTGCGCCTGGACAACAGCCGCACCGAACCCGGTTCGGGCCTGGGCCTGTCGCTGGTGACGGCGGTGGCCGAGGCCCATGGCGGCCGGGTCGTTCTGGACGAAGGCCCCGGCGCCTATGGCGACTTCGGGCCGGGGCTACGGGTCGCGCTGGTTCTGCCGCCAGCTTCGGTTTCTCAGTAAATCCGCT